>NZ_JACBXS010000150.1 GCF_013415485.1 Rhabdonatronobacter sediminivivens
ATCGTCACATCCCAGCAGCCTCATGCCCTGCGCTTTCTATCCCGGCCGCAAGGCCAGGGCAATTTTTCGAGGTGACCGGAAATAGAAGGTATCGCCAATCTTCACATAGGAAAGTTCGGAACGCTTGAGCCAATCAAGTGCCCTGCGCTTCGTTCCGGGCATACCCGGCAATCCGACTATATCCCGGACCTTCAGCTTCATTCGCTCACGCCTGCGGCTTGCTTCAGGTCTTCGACAAGGGCAGATGCCTTCGGCCCGACCCAGACACCCACCACCGCCTGATAGGCGTTCTGGTGCTTCACGCCGCGTTCCTTGCACCATGCCGTAAAGCTCGTGCCACGCGCGACCAGCCCGCCCCGAATCTTGCTATGGAGTTTCTTACGACCTTCAGATATGTTTGCATCGGATATGCGTGAAACCCTTATTGTTTGCATGCAAACCATACCATTTGGATGAGGCCGTCAAGTGATTCCAAGCCCTGCTCTTGTCGATGACACGATTTCTGCGTTGCGCAGAATGGTCAGCGCCAAGAATGACTCAGAGTCCGATTCATAATGGTCTGAATGATTTCAGGTTCTTGCGATGAGGCGGGTGAGGCGACGGATGTGGGC
>NZ_JACBXS010000151.1 GCF_013415485.1 Rhabdonatronobacter sediminivivens
AATGCGCGTACAGGCACCATCGATATCCATTTCTAGCGAATTTATTTTCTTATCGTTCGAGAGCACTGCATCGGCCAATTCGTTGTCGTTGCTTTCAATCGCCAACAACGCATCAGTAAGCTGCTTTTCAACCATGCCACCCATGGAAAGTACCGCATTGCGGACGCTCTCCAGTTCGTTATCGAACTGTTCGGAAATATGTTTGCCTTTATTTTCCATAACTCACCTCTCTCAATGCTTAACCGTAGCGTCCGGTAATATAATCTTCAGTTTGTTTTTTCGCCGGCGTGGTAAACAAGGTATTGGTGTCGGCGTACTCAATTAGTTCACCCATGTACAAGAAAGCGGTTTGATCGGATACCCGCGCCGCTTGTTGCATGTTATGGGTGACGATCACAATGGTGTATTGCTCCTTGAGATCGTTAATTAACTCTTCAATTTTTAGCGTCGAGATGGGATCCAGCGCCGATGCGGGCTCATCCAACAGCAACACTTCTGGCTCAATGGCAATCGCCCGGGCAATCACCAAACGCTGTTGCTGACCACCCGACAAACCAAAGGCGTTGTCGTTTAAACGGTCTTTTACTTCATCCCACAAAGCGGCGCCGCG
>NZ_JACBXS010000152.1 GCF_013415485.1 Rhabdonatronobacter sediminivivens
TCCGGAAAGGCCGGCATCAGCTGCCACATGCGATGGCGCGCGTCGCGGACATTCTTCTCGACCTGTCCCTTCTCCCAGCCCGCTGCCGGGTTACAGAACTCGGGATCAAAGACGTAATGGCTGGTCATCGCCGTGAACCGCGCATTCACATCGCGCTTCTTGCCAAGTCCGACCTTGTCGACCGCCGTCTTCGCGTCCATTGTCCTCGGACCAATGGCGGACAATTCCCGCTGTCGTAGATCCCGCGGCCCGGCACGCCTTCGAAGACACGGAACGCATGCCAATGGGCATCGAACAGCATCTCATGCGTTTGCAGAAGATAGGCCCGAACCAGAAAGGCGCGGCTGTGCGACAGCTTGATATGTGCAACTTGGAGCTTGATGCGTTCACCGCCCACATAGGCCCAGTCTTCGCTCCAATCAAACTGAAAGGCCTCACCCGGCTGGAACACAAGCGGCACGAAGACACCCCGGTCGGTCGTGTGATACGCACGCTGCCGTTCGCCCTTCCATTCCCGAACGAAGGCCGCAACACGCTCATAGGAACCGCCATATCCCAGCTTCACCAGATCGGCGTGCATCAGCTTCGCCGT
>NZ_JACBXS010000153.1 GCF_013415485.1 Rhabdonatronobacter sediminivivens
CGAAGACATTGCCCGCGCCCGCGCTGAGTGGCGGGAGGGGATGACGACGCTGGACCCGGACAAGCTTGTCTTCATTGACGAAAGCGGCTTCGACACCAAGATGACCCGCCGTTTCGGGCGCGCAGCGCGTGGGGCGCCCTGCGTCGGCGCAGTCCCGCATGGCCACTGGCGCAACAACACATTCATCGCGGGTCTGCGCAGTGACCGGATCGACGCCCCGATGCTCATCGAGGGCGCGATGGACGGGGACGCATTCTGCGCCTGGGTCGAACAGATGCTCGCGCCAACCCTGCGCGAGGGCGATATTGTGATCCCGTGACAACCTCAGCGTCCACAAGAACGCCAAGGCCCGCGCCGCCATCGAAGCGCGCGGTGCAAAGCTGCGCTTCCTGCCGGCCTATTCGCCAGACCTCAACCCTATCGAGATGGTGTTCGCCAAGCTCAAGGATAGCGTGAGAAGCGCCGCCGCCCGATGCGCCGACACCCTATGCCGCGCCATCGCATCCGCCCTCGCAGCATTCACCCCAGAGGAATGCGCGCGATACCTCCGCCATGCAGGCTATGCGTCAACTTGATCGGGAGTCACTCTA
>NZ_JACBXS010000154.1 GCF_013415485.1 Rhabdonatronobacter sediminivivens
GGTTAAGATCTAGGTGCAATCGACCAGTTATAAGTCTGGCCCAAAGGCTCACGGACCTTCTTACCTGATCCGACCCAAAGCCTGGATCCATACCAGAGAGTAAGGCCCAAGACCAAACCGGATTGCCTTGCAACCAATCAGACCTTGCGACACAACACTCCGGTTAAACTAACCGTCCGTCCGTTCGACTATGCAGCCGCGGACTGTCCACTTGGTTCGGCCTAAGCCTTGAACCAATGGCACCGTTTGGAACTCACACCCTTTGGGAACTAGTACCCTTTGGACACTCGGGCCTCTTGGCAACTCATGACCCTTGGCATCTCTCACCCATTCAGATGCTCCTACCGTTCGACCTAACCGTCCGTATGGACTGTCTGGTCCGTGCGTGTGTCCGGCCTATGGTCAAAGGACGACGCCTTAACCTACACAAGTCATGAACCATTGTTACTGTTCAGGGAAGGGTTGCAAACGTTCAGAACAGAACAGAACAGAACCGCCCCTATCCAATCGGATCCCTTGAGGCCGGTTTAGACCATGCGCGCGCCTAACTCGAGAGTTATGGACCGCGACTTCATTACTCAACCACAACC
>NZ_JACBXS010000155.1 GCF_013415485.1 Rhabdonatronobacter sediminivivens
TCACAGCACGGATCGCCGCACCGCGGCCCGACGCAGCGCGGCTTCGCGCCCAATGACCAACGGCAGAAAGGTCCCGCGCAACTGCCTTTCGCGACCGCGCAGCCAATGGGCAGGAAGCTTTTGTCAGGTTCAGAACATCAGAGCGTGGTGCGCGGAACCGGACTCCGGTTCCGGGCTTTTCGATACGCGAAAACACCATGACAGAGCGGGGCGCGTGAATGTGGATGCCTGCGACGCGCTCTAGAGCATGTTGCGCAAAAGTGGGAACCGGTTTTGCGCGCAAAACATGCGACCACAATAAGTTAGAGCGTGTCACGTGAATGCGAATGAACGCGCCCCGCTCTAGACCGCCAGGTTCAGGGCGCGCAGCCGGGCGGCGTGGGCTTCGTGGCTGAAGCGGTCGCGCACCAGGTCGCGGGCGCGGGCGACCTGGGCGGCCCGCGCCGCCGGGTCGGCCTGCAGCGTGCGCGCCAGCGCCACCGCCGTCTGCGGCGTGGCGTAAAGGGCTGCATCGCCGAAGAGCACGCGGTAGTCTTCGGGCAGGATCACGGGGACCCCGGCGGCCATGGCCTCGATGATGGTGCGCCC
>NZ_JACBXS010000156.1 GCF_013415485.1 Rhabdonatronobacter sediminivivens
GGCCCGTCCCCAGACCGCATTAATCTGAATCAAGAGCATGATGCTCGTTCTTATGCCGTTGGTGCCGCATCGCTGCGGGAAGCGCAACAATTAATTGAAATGATTGGTGAAGAATCACCAGATCTTGGTCGTGAAGAGAAGCACGAATTGCTGCACGTGGGCTTTGTTGATGTACTCAACCGTAAGCCACGCATGGAAGAGCAGATGATATCGCTAGAATTGATGGTGCGTGGCTTACAAGACGCGCCAGCGATGGCTGATTTGCCAGCGATTAAAGAGGTGACCATCGATGATGATGAGACCTCGTCACAGCTTTACATGTTAGGTGCATACATGGGACTGCAAGTGCTCATGGTGGATAACCTGCTACAGGATTACGAGAAAGGCATTAGCGGCCGCATCGCTTCGATTGGCTTTCTAGAAGCGCTGGCAAATGAAAGCCGCATGAGCGCAGAAGAAATTAATACGCAGTGGGAAATCATCCGCGACATCCTGACGACACCAGCGCCGGGTGTTGATGAAGTGATGTCTGAAAACCACGCAGCGGGTTTGGCCTATTTAGAAGAAAATGCCAAACGTGAAGGCGTG
>NZ_JACBXS010000157.1 GCF_013415485.1 Rhabdonatronobacter sediminivivens
AAAAAGGGGTGCAACACGAGGACTTCCCGGGAGGTCACCCATCCTAGTACTACTCTCGCCCAAGCACGCTTAACTGCGGAGTTCTGATGGGATCCGGTGCATTAGTGCTGGTATGATCGCACCCGACAGTACATCACTCTCGTTTCTATATATCCTTTTCGCGGCCAATCCAAGTGTAAGGCCGTGGGGCGCGCATGATTTTCTTGCCGTTTTGTTTCGAGCGAAAAAGTGCATCGAGGTTAACGGCGTTAAGAAAGCATCAAAAACACCTTGAGAATCCGCTTTCGATCTTTTTTACGTGCCATAACTTTCCGCAGCCCGTTTGAGGGTCAAAACGGCTGAATTTGAGCCCGAAAAATTGCGCCCCCTATTCACCGCCCATTATGGTTTCTGGGGCTTTCCGAAATGGTGCTATGGGCGACGTAGTTCCTCACGGTTCAAAAGTTATGAGGTTTTCAAGTTTAGACTCGTTTTAGGCTAAAAAAAAATTAAAAAATAAAAAGGGGTGCAACACGAGGACTTCCCGGGAGGTCACCCATCCTAGTACTACTCTCGCCCAAGCACGCTTAACTGC
>NZ_JACBXS010000158.1 GCF_013415485.1 Rhabdonatronobacter sediminivivens
AATCAGGAGCTGCTTGGTTTGCTGCGTGAGCAATTTAATTTGCGCATGCAAGCTGCGACCGGCCAACTGAATCAGTCACACCTGTTGAAGCGAGTGCGTAAAGATATCGCACGTGTGAAAACAGTGATTAATCAAAAGGCAGGTGCGTAATGAGTGAAGCAAAATCTACCCGTACTGTGCAAGGCCGTGTGATTAGCAGCAAAATGGACAAGTCTATTGTTGTTGCTATCGAACGTCAGGTTAAGCACCCGATTTACGGTAAGTACATTAAGCGGACTACTAAGCTCCACGCACACGATGAAAATAACACATGCCAAGAAGGTGATTTGGTATCGATCCGGGAAACTCGCCCGGTATCTAAAACTAAGTCATGGACTTTGGTAGACGTTATCGAGCGTGCTGCAGGCTTTTAATCCGCCGGCAGAGATGCCATTGAAGAAACGACTCTCCTCGGAGGGTCGTTTTTTTTTGCGGGATGCCAAAGGCTTACTATACTTAATTCACTAATTTATTAATTTACATAGTTCTCGTACAAGGAGTAAGAGATGCCGCGATACCAAAGTTTAAT
>NZ_JACBXS010000159.1 GCF_013415485.1 Rhabdonatronobacter sediminivivens
TGGCAGATTTTTTTCGGGCGCTGGACCGCGCCCATGGCAGCGAGGCCGTCCGCCTCGCTGCGCGGTCAGGCGTGCCGCTCGGGACGCTGAAGCGCTTCGAACGACTGGGCGAGAAACTCGTTGTCGTCGCTGCTGGCCGTTGCCGAGGCGCTCGATGCGCGGACCAGCCTTGTCAAGCGCGCGAAGCCACGGGCACGGCGACGGGTAAGGACGGGGTTCGGATCGCTCGGAGCGCAAGGGTCGACGCGGACGCCTGATTGACGCGCTGATCGGGTTGCGCGACAAAAGCGCGACACTCTCGCGTCATGCAGACACGCGCGCACGGCTCCGGGAGATCGTCGATGCCGAGATCGCGAACCTGCACGAGGGGAACGCCCTGCGCTTCGGGATCAGGCGCAGTCAGTTCGAGGCTTGGGTGAGGCGGAGGGACGCGTGATGCTAAGGGCGGTGAGCGGACGGTGAGGAAGCTGCATTGCACACGCAGCATGTCGCTTTAGCTGCCAGTCAGTGCCCTGTGCTCGGCGGATCAATATCTGGAATTTCAAGCGAAAGCCCTCGCTTTTCTGC
>NZ_JACBXS010000015.1 GCF_013415485.1 Rhabdonatronobacter sediminivivens
GGCTCGTGTTCTACAACACCGAGCGACCGCACCTCGGATATCGCAACATGGGCCGACGACCCATCGAAACCGTCATGTCATTCGTCAGTCAAGAAGGTTAAGTGGACAACTTAGCCTTTCGGATAAGTTTTGATTGACGCCGCGTCGACAGCCCCATAACTTAGCCATATGGCTAAGCATGATTCCCTGCTGGACCTCCTGTTTACCGCACTGGGCGACCCGACGCGGCGTGCGATCCTGACGCGGCTTGCGCAAGGCGAGGCCAGCGTGACCGAGCTGGCCGCGGCGCATGATATGGCGCTGCCATCGTTCATGAAACACCTGCGCAAACTGGAACAGGCAAGGCTTATCACCACGAACAAGGCTGGCCGCATCCGGTCCTGCGCGCTGTCGGCGAATGCCTTCGCGCCAATTGAGACATGGCTGGACGCACAGCGGGCGCTGTGGACTGACCGGCTTGACCGCCATGATGACTATCTCCGCAACCTTCACAGGAGACGACAGGATGAAGCTGAACCCGAGAACTGATCTGAAACTGGAACGCACCCTTGATGCACCGCGCGCGCTTCTGTGGGAATGCTGGACAACGCCCGAACATATCAGGCAATTCTTTGTGCCCGAACCGCATCGGGTCAAGGCCTGCGAGATCGATCTGCGCGTTGGTGGACGGTTCAACACCGTGTTCGATGTGAATGGCGCCGAGATGAAGAACGAAGGAGTCTGGCTGGAGATCGTGCCCATTGAGAAACTGGTTTTCACAGATGCCTATAGCGAAGGCTGGGCGCCAAGCGAGGATCCGTTCATGACTGCAATCATTCTGTTCGAAGATGCCCCGAATGGCGGCACCCGCTACACCGCCATTGCCCGCCACCGCACCCCTGACGCCCGCCAATCGCATGAGGATATGGGTTTCTTCAGCGGCTGGGCCACGGTTGCTGACCAGCTTGTCAGCTACGCCAGGACGCTGAAACGGTGAGGGCGATGTGAATACGTCTGCAAGGTCTGGACTTCAGAGCCAGACAGATTCACCGTTGATCCAATCCACCAGAAGCTGAAATTGAACGCCTAAGCCATTGAACATGTTTGCGTGGGCAAGCAAGGCACCTTCCAAAACCCTCCGCAAGTGTCGAACGTCTGTTGACATCGCTGCGAAATACTTACTCCCTTGCGCAAGGCAGATGAGGAAAAGTGATGGTCACCAGTGAAATTGCTCGGGTGTTCAAGAACATGTCGGTGGCTGTGGTGCTGACCGTGGGGGCGGTGCCGGGCCATGCGCAAGTGGACATGCCGCTGGACGAGGTGCAGGACATCCTCTCAAGTGATCCCGCCCTCGCCACGATTACCGAAACCATCCTGATCCCTGACGAAGCTCTGGATGTGGTCAATGCCTATTACAGGCGCCTGTTCGGGACCGATGTCATCGCAGAGCACATCCGGCAAAACGTGCCTCCGAATACCATGGCGGACCTGATGGATCCTGACCTCAACCGCCATTTCCCCGCCGCATATATGATTGCGGACATGTTCCCAATGCTCTCCGAGCAAGGCGTGCGGTATCTGCTGCTCCCGGATTTGCAAACAATGTTGCGGGGCTTTGTGTATCAGATGGACGTCATGCCCGCGGAAAAATGCGACGACGCCATGAACAGACGCGTTCCCCCCGAGCAGGGCGTCGAATGGGGCCGTGCGGCGCTGATGACCATGGAGCCAGACGCGCTGGCGCAGTATCTTGACGCCAAGTATCAGAGTGTTCTCCTGGCGATCGACCCCGAACAAGGGGGGCGGATCCTGTCGCCTGATGACATGCGGGTCGCGCAAGACACTATGCTGGCAGAGATGGATGAGTTTTTCTCTCAGATTGGTGGATCATTCGCAGGCGGGCTGCAGGCATTTGAGTCGCTTCCCGCCTGTGAACAGGTCTCCAGACTGATCACACATTCGTTGGAGCTTGAGCCTGACACGCAGGATTTTGCCTTGAGGTTGCTTGTCTCGGCCGCTGCCCCGGATTGACCCCCGCGTGGCGCGGCCGGGGAGCGGGATTGCAACCGTGTAATACGAAAACAGGAGTTTGAGCGTTTGATGAAGATACGTGGGTACTTTCCGCGCCTGGGTGCGGTGATCGCTGTTGCTGTTGCTGTTCTTGGCGCGTCCTCCTTGCACGCCTCCGAAGATTTCGACCAGGCGGCGTTGCTTGCGCTTGTGAATGCCGAGCTTGAAGGCACCTCCTGGACCGCCGAATCCCTGCGTTTCACCGATGACCGCATGGAACAGCAGCAGGGAGATCAACGCCTGCTGGTGCGCGGGATGGTGGTCACGGTTCGCGCGCACCGGCCGCTCTACCGCCGGACGGAAACGGTCGATGACGTGGTCTTCGCCGAAGTGAGCGTTGCGGTCGGCGACCGGTTCGAGCTGACGGGCGATGCCGCGCTCTTCACCGGCCCGGGTGAGCGCGCGAAGGACATGCGCTTCAACAATCTGGATGATATGGCGTTCCTTGGCCGGTCGTGGGAGGGAACGCTGCTTCACTACCGTGAGCTTCTGATCGAAGGCACCGAAGAAGCCGTTGCCGCCCGCGCCGCCATCGACGCCGCGCGGGCCGAGGCCGAGGCCGCCGCCCGCGCCGAGGCCGAGCGCCAGAACGCCCTTTACGCAGGCGACTGGATCAGCCTGAGCCGCTGCGGCGCGATGGATTTCGAACACCACATCACCCTGACCCCAACCGACACCATGGGCCGCTTCACCGGCGAGGTGCGCTACCGACCCATCTACCCGGACCCGCCCTTCGCGCAGGGCAGCTATGCGGTCTCCGCGCGTATCGATCCCCGGGGCGACCGGCTTGTGGTCGATCATGAGCGCTGGATCGAACAACCCCGCGGGACGCGCATGGTCAACATCACCCTCACGCCCGAGGAGACCGGAAATGACGCGCCGGTGACCCTGACCGGCACATCCGGCGCGATCATCAGCGGGATGATCCAGGGCGTTCTGGGTGGAGTGCCGCGCGGGAACTGCAGCTATCGTCTGCAACGCCCCGATGATTTTGCGGTCGAGCGCGAGGCGACACTGGCCCCGGTGCGCGCCCTCCTGGAGCGGTTGGAGAAAGGCGTCTGGATCGACGGCAGCCAGACCGGGCCCGAACGTGACGGACGCACCGATTGGCCCGTCCGGGTGCAAGTGACCGAGATCACCGAGGAGTACATCCTCGCCACCGCCGAGTTGCGCGCCTTCCATGCCAACAGCCGCCGGGTGCTGGGCGATGTGGAATGGCCCTTCGCCCTCTTCCTCACCCGCGGGATCGAGGAGGCGGAAGTTCAATGGGGCATCCGGCAGCGACCGCGCGGTGGCGACATGCGCAATCTCTACACCCGCAGCAATTTCTGCACGGACCTGGGCCTTGCTTTGAACTCCGAAACCGGGGTGATCAGCGGCAGCAACAATGATCGCCAGGGCTGCATTGACGAATTGCGCCTGCCGCTTGTGCCCTGAACCGGGTCTCTGCTGACGGAGCAAGGAGCTGCGGGGCAAGACCGGCAAAGCCTGAAAGGTCTGCATCTACCTGAATTCATGGGCAGGGGTGGTGCAGAACCTGGCGGCTTGCCCCGCCCCGCCTGGGCCTCTTCGTCTCAGGACCCATTGATTTCAGCCTTGCGGCATGATTCACGCTCGGCAATGAGGCCGATCAATGAGCCGCCTTTCCCGGCGGACTGAGTGCAGCGGGAAAGCAGTCCGGGTGGCCGCTGAAAATGCCCGATGCCTCTGATTCACTTCGCCTTTCCGGCGCTGGGCGGCAACGCTTCCGGGGCGGAAGGAACGTGGTCAGCCGGACCTGTTCATCACCAGTTCGATGCGGGCTCGGATCCCGGACGACCATGTGCTGTTGAGGATTGATCGGGGTCTTGACCTCGCGTGGCTTCGCGCCGGAGTGACCAAGCTCGATTGTGCCGATAACGCCCGCCCTGGCATCGATCCCGAAGGTTCCGTGCGCCTGATGCTGGAATTCTTCCAGCGCCAACCGCCTTGCCTGATCGGCATGGAGCCCAGCGCCGGCGCGCACCATCGGGCGCGCGAACAGATCAGTCGCGCATGTGATCCGTCCGAGAGCGCGGGCGCCAGTTGCAGGCGCAGCGGCGCGTTCCCGCTCTGGACACTGTCGCGCCGAACCTGTCATAAGCGCGCTGAACAGACCGGGGTTTCACCATGCGCTTTTCCCGCCAGATCAAGATCGCTCCCTCCATCCTTGCCGCCGATTTCGCCAACTTCGGCGCCGAATGCCGCGCGGTTGAAGCCGAAGGCGCCGACTGGATCCATGTCGATGTGATGGACGGGCATTTCGTGCCCAACATCACCTTCGGCCCGGCCACCTGCGCAGCCATCCGTCCCCATATCCGTGGCATCATGGATGTGCATCTGATGATCGCCCCGGTGGATCCCTATATCGAGGCTTTTGCCCAGGCTGGCGCCGATATCATCACCGCCCATCTTGAGGCCGGCCCCCATATCCATCGCACCCTTCAAGCCATTCGGGCCACCGGGAAGAAGGCCGGCCTGGCCCTGAATCCCGGAACCGGGCTGGACGGGGTCGAGACCATGCTGGACATGATTGACCTGGTCTGCGTCATGACCGTGAACCCGGGTTTTGGCGGGCAGAAATTCCTTGACCTCTCGGCCAAGGTCCGCGCCCTGCGCAACCTCATCGGTGATCGCCCGATCCATATCGAGATCGACGGCGGGATCACCCCTGAAACCGCCCCCGTCATGGCCCGCGCGGGCGCCGACGTTCTGGTTGCCGGATCGGCGGTTTTCAAGGGCGGCAGCGCCGCCGCGCCTGAGGCCTATGGCCAGAACATCCGCGCCATCCGCAATGCCGCAGACCTGACCAGGGGCCAGATCGTCTGACAGCCCTTTCACCTTTGCAGAAATATCCTCGGGGGGAGGCGCCCGGAACGGGCGACGGGGGGCAGACAGCCCCCCTCCACGGTGCCGGTCACGCGCAATAACATTCAAGACTTGCAATGTGTCTAGATATTGCTATATCTCCCTCAACCGCAATGCAGGAGGCAGAGATGACCAGCACCCCACGCGCCGAAGTGTCCGCATTCTTCGACGAAGCCACATTTACCGTTTCCTATGTGGTCAAGGATCCCAGTTCCAACGCTGTCGCCATCGTCGATTCAGTGCTGGACTTCGATTACGCCTCAGGGCGCACCGACACGCGCTCGGCCGATGCGATCATCCGGCATGTCCAGGACAACAACCTGCGGGTTGAATGGATCCTCGAATCCCATGTCCACGCCGACCACCTCTCCGCCGCGCCCTATATCCAGCAGCGTGTGGGCGGCAAGATCGGCATCGGCGACAACATCACCCTGGTGCAGAACGTGTTCGGCAAGGTCTTCAACGAAGGGACCGAGTTCGAGCGTGACGGCAGCCAGTTCGACAAACTCTTCCGCGAGGGCGACAGCTTCACCATCGGTGACATGCAGGGGCAGGTCCTGCACACCCCCGGCCACACGCCCGCCTGCCTGACCTATGTGGTGGGCGAGGCGGCTTTTGTCGGCGACACGCTCTTCATGCCGGATTTCGGCACCGCGCGCTGTGACTTCCCCGGCGGCTCGGCGGAAACGCTCTATCATTCGATCCAGAAGATCCTTGTCCTGCCGGATGATACCCGCATCTTCGTCGGGCATGACTACAAGGCGCCGGGCCGTGAGGACTATGCCTGGGAAACCACCGTGGGCGAGCAGAAACGCCTGAACATCCATGTCGGCGAAGGCAAACCCGCCGAGGAGTTCGTCCGCATGCGCGAGGAACGCGACGCCACCCTGGCCATGCCGCGGCTGATCATCCCCTCGTTGCAGGTCAACATGCGTGCAGGCCAGATGCCGCCCGCCGATCAGGACGGCAATGTCTACATGAAGGTGCCGGTCGATACGCTCTGACCCGCACCGCACACCGCACACCGCCCCGCGCGAACGCGAGATCGCGCGGGGCTCCTGTCCGCCTCAGCTTCAGTTCCGGCAGTGCCCCATGCTCAACCGCCTCTTTCCCAATCTTGACTGGCTGCAGGGCTATTCCCGCGCTGCCTTCGGCAATGACCTGATCGCCGCGCTGGTGGTGACCATCATGCTGATCCCGCAGGGCATGGCCTATGCCATGCTGGCCGGGCTGCCCCCGCAGGCGGGGCTGTATGGGGCCATCGTCCCGCTGCTGCTTTACGCGGCGCTTGGCACCTCGCGCACGCTGGCGGTGGGGCCGGTGGCGGTGGTGGCGCTGATGACGGCAGCGGCGGCGGGTGAAATCGCCACCCAGGGGACACCGGGCTATCATCTGGCCGCGCTGGGGATCGCCGTGATCTCGGGCGCGATCATGCTGGCCATGGGGCTGTTCCGGCTGGGCTTCATCGCCAGCTTCCTCAGCCACCCGGTGATTTCCGGCTTCATCACCGCCGCCGGCGTGCTGATCGCCGCCAGCCAACTGCGCCACCTGCTGGGCAATGACACGCGCGGGCGCACCCTGCCCGAGATCGTGCCCTCCTTCTTTCAAAACCTTGGCACGATCCACCTGCCAACGCTGGTGCTGGGGCTGGTGGTGCTGGGCTTCCTGTTCTGGTCGCGCAAGGGGCTGGCCCCGCTGCTGCGCCGCGCAGGCCTGGGGGCCGGGGCGGCAAGCCTGCTGGCCAAGGGCGCGCTCCTTGTGGCTGTCGCAGGCTCCACATTGATCGTCTGGGCGCTGGGGCTGGACCAGTCCGGCGTGCGCGTGGTGGGCGAAATCCCGCGCGGCCTGCCGGATTTCGGGCTGCCCGCGCTGGACCTGGGCCTGCTGCAACTCCTCATCATCCCCGCGCTGATGATCGCCATCGTGGGCTATGTCGAATCGATCTCCATCGGCCAGACCCTTGCCGCCAAACGCCGCCAGCGCCTGGACCCGGACCGCGAGCTGATCGCGCTGGGCGCCGCCAACCTGGGCGCGGGCCTGTCCAACGCCATGCCGGTGACGGGGGGGCTGTCGCGCTCCATCGTCAATTTCGATGCGGGCGCCGAGACACCGGCGGCAGGCGCCATCACCGCGCTGATGATCGCCGTGGCGCTGATCTTCCTCACGCCGCTGCTGCACTTCCTGCCCAATGCCACGCTGGCCGCGATCATCGTTGTGGCCGTGGCGTCCTTGCTGGATTTCCGCGCCCTGCCGCGCACCTTCGCCTATTCCCGCGCCGATGGGGCGGCCATGGCGGGCACCATCCTCGTCACGCTCTTCATCGGGGTCGAGGAAGGGCTGCTGGCCGGGGTCGCGCTCTCGCTGGTGCTGTTCCTCTATCGCACCTCGCGCCCGCATATGGCGGTGATCGGCCAGGTGGCGGGGACCGAGCATTTCCGCAATATCGAGCGTCACCACGTCACCACCGACCCGGGTGTCTTCTCCATCCGCGTGGATGAAAGCCTGTATTTCCCCAATGCCCGCGCGCTCGAAGACCGCATCCTGCGCGCCGTGGCCGAACAGCCGGAGCTGCGCCATGTGGTGCTCAACTGCGTGGCGGTGAATTTCATCGACGCCTCGGCGCTGGAAAGCCTGGAAGAGATCAACCAGCGTCTGCGCGACGCCGGGGTGCAGTTCCACCTGACCGAGGTCAAGGGCCCGGTCATGGACCGCCTGCAGCGCAGCCACTTCCTGGATGAGCTGTCAGGCCAGGTGTTCCTGACCCAGTATGACGCCATGGCCAGCCTGTCGCCCGAACGCACCGCCCGATGCCTCGCGGCCCCGCGCGCGCAGAGTGCCCGGCAGGACACGGCCGGGCAGGGGGCCTGAGGCGCCGTTCACCCTGCCACCGCCAGGGGGCTTCCCCCCCGCCAAACCGCGTGCTAAGGCGCGCCAGACCTTGGCGCAGCCCCTGCGCCCCTCATTCCGACGGAGATACCGAATATGGCCACCGAACGCACCCTGTCCATCATCAAGCCCGATGCCACCCGCCGCAACCTGACCGGCAAGATCAATGCCAAGTTCGAAGAGGCCGGCCTGCGCATCATCGCGCAGAAGCGCATCCACCTGACCAAGGCACAGGCCGGCAAGTTCTACGAGGTGCACAAGGAGCGCCCCTTCTACGATGAGCTGTGCGAATTCATGGCCTCGGCCCCGGTGGTGGTGCAGGTGCTGGAAGGCGAAGGCGCCATCGTCAAGAACCGCGAAGTGATGGGCGCCACCAACCCCGCCGATGCCGCCCCCGGCACCATCCGCGCCGAGTTTGCCCAGTCGGTCGGTGAAAACTCAGTCCATGGTTCGGACGCGCCGGAAACCGCCGCGGCTGAAATCGCCTTCTACTTCTCGGGGCTTGAGCTGGTCGGCTGACCCGCTACCCATGACGCATACAAGGCCGCTGCCCATCCCGGGCGGCGGCCTTTTCATTGGCTTTCACATGCCAAGACCCCCAAGGCCACTGCGCCTGCGCAGCGGCAGCGCCCCCAAGGCGCGAGGGTGGGTGGGTGGGCGCGCCTTGGGGGCGCTTCTTCGCCTCGATGCAGCTTACGCCCGCCGCCGCCGCCGGCGCCCGCCTTCGGCGTCACCCCCGCCGGTGTTGAAGGACAGATCGGGCAGCTTCACCACCTGTGCCAGCTGCGGGAACGGGTCGACCGCATGGGGCATGGCGCTGGCATTCACAAAATGCTCCTGAAACCGCGGTTCGATCGCCGTCTCCACCTTGTGGATCTGCTGCACTGTTGTCTCGATCGCCGCCCGCGCGCCGGTGTTGCACAGGGCAATGCGCGCGCCCGTCCCGGCGGCATTGCCCGCGCTGGTCACTTTCTCCAACGCCGCATCCGGTATCATACCCAAAACCATCGCATGTTTGGGCGAGATATGCGCCCCAAAGGCGCCTGCCAGCACCACCCGGTCCACCTGATCCACGCCCAACTCATCCATCAGCAGCCGCGCCCCTGCATAAAGCGCCGATTTCGCCAGCTGGATCGCCCGGATATCGCCCTGGGTTACGGTAATACGCGGCCCGCCCTGGGCGCTGGCATCATGGATCAGATAGGCATGGGTGCGCCCTTCGGGCTGGCAGCGCCAGGTGCCGGTCTGCTCGGCTGATCCGATCAGCCCCGCGGCATCGACGATCCCGGCCATGCGCATTTCGGCCACCGCCTCGATGATGCCGGAGCCGCAGATGCCGGTGATCCCGGTTGCCGCGGTGGCTTCGGCAAAACCGGGCTCGTCCGACCACAATTCACATCCGATCACCCGAAAGCGCGGCTCCTTGCTGACCGGGTCAATCTCCAGCCGCTCGATCGCGCCGGGGGCGGCGCGCTGGCCAGAGCTGATCTGAGCGCCTTCGAACGCGGGGCCCGTGGGCGAGGAACAGGCCAGAACGCGGTCGCGGTTGCCCAGCAGGATTTCCGCGTTGGTGCCCACATCGACCACCAGCACCAGGTCTTCGGATTTGTCCGGCGCCTCGGACAGGGCCACGGCGGCGGCGTCAGCGCCCACATGCCCGGCAATGCAGGGCAACATGTAAAGCCGCGCGGCGGGGTTCATCGCGCTCAGCCCCAGATCGCGCGCGGGCAGCTCCACCGCGTCCGAGGTCGCAAGCGCAAAAGGCGCCTGGCCCAGTTCCACCGGGTCGATGCCCAGGAACAGGTGGTGCATGACCGGATTGCAGACCACGACAGCCTCCACCAGATCGCGGGTGTCCACACCGGCCTCGGCCGCGGTCTCTGTAATCAGCGCGTTCATGCCGTCACGCACGGCGCGGGTCATCTCCTGATCGCCGCCGGGGTTCATCATGGCATAGCTGACGCGGCTCATCAGATCCTCGCCGAACCGGATCTGCGGGTTCATGATCCCGTTCGAGGCCAGCACCGCCCCGGTGCGCAGGTCCACCAGATGCGCGGCGATGGTGGTCGATCCCAGATCGATGGCCAGCCCGCACAACGGCGCCTCGCGCAGGCCGGGCCAGAGATCGATCAGCCGCCATGCACCGCCTCGATGATCCCGGAACAGCGCCACCGTGACCGCCCATTTGCCCGCGCGCAGGGTGGGCTGAAGTTTGCGCATAACATCAATATCCGCGCGGATATCGCTGATATCCCACTGTGTTTTCAACGCCGCTGCCAGCCGCTCCAGATCGCCCGAGGGCTCGTGCATATCCGGTTCGGCCACCTCGACATAGAAAACCCGCGTTGCCGGGTCCATGACGATATCGCGCGCGGTGGCCGATTTGCGCACCACCTGGCGGTGCACCTGGCTTTCGGCGGGCACATCGATGACCACATCCCCCAGGATCTGCGCCTGACAGCCCAGCCGCCGCCCGTCGATCATGCCGCGCTTGTCCTTGTAGCGCTGTTCGACCGCGTTCCAGCCTGACAGCGCATCCGGCGCGACAGTGACCCCATGCTTGGAAAACTCGCCCACCCCGGGGGAAACCTGGCACTTGGAACAGATGCCCCGCCCGCCGCAGACGCTGTCCAGATCAACGCCCAACTGCCGCGCGGCCGTCAGAACGGGCGTTCCGGCCGGAAAGCGCCCGCGTTTGCCCGAAGGGGTGAAGATCACAAGCGGATCGGCCATGTGCATGCGCTCCTGCGGTGGCTGCCTATCGCCTGCATACAGAAACGCCCGGTCCTGAACAGACCGGGCGCGGCATTCGATGGCTGATTTGCGGCAGCCAGGGGCGCGGCGACCCGTTCAGCTAAAGCGGCGCGAGACCAGAACCGACACCGGCGAATGGCGCACCACCCGCGCCGCGGTGGAGCCGATGAAATAGTCGCTGAACCCCGGCTTGTGCGAGGCGATCATGATCAGGTCGGCCTTGCATTCGCGCGCACATTCCAGAATCTGCGTGGAGGGTTTGCCCGCCCGCAGATCAATCTCCACCTGCTTGCCCCGCGCCGTAGCGGCCAGGGATTCAAGTTGCGAGCGCACCGCCTTGCGATGATTGAGCAATTGATCCTTGGTCATGGCGGCGACCATATAGGCGGGGATCTCATCGAGCACATGCACGATGGTGATGGTCCCGCCCGGGTTGAGCATCTTGCCCGCCTTCTCGATCAGCCCACGGGTGGTTGCGCCCTTGCTGAACAGCGCGGCGGCGACAACGATGGAATCATACATTCGGTCTCTCCTGTCCCTGTGGCCGCGGCAGCGCCCGGCCATGTTGGCGCCACCTTGCCACCGGGAGGGTATAAAATCAAATCCGTTGCGCTGCTGGCGCGGCGCAATTCAGCGCGTGATCATCACCGAGGTCTGCGCATGCCGTACCACCCGTGTGGCGGTGGAGCCGATGAAATAGTCACTGAATCCAGGCTTGTGCGAGGCGATCATGATCAGATCGGCCTTCACCTCCTCGGCCGTGCCAAGGATCCCCGCCGAAGGCGTGCCATTGCGGATGACAATGCTGATGTTGTCGCCCCCCGCACCCTGCGCCAGGGTCTCCAGCTCTGCCTGCGCCTCGCGTTGGCGATTGGACATGAATTCGGCGGGAATGCGCGCGGCGGCGTATTGCGGTATCTCGTCGATCACATGGATCAGCACGATCCTGCCGCCGGGGTTCAGCATTGAGCGGGCCTTTTCGATCAGGCCGCGCGTGGTCTGACCCTTGCTGAACAGGGCCGCGGCGATCAGGACGGTATCATACATTTTTGCCTCCGGATGGGTTGGCGCAAGGAAAGGGTCCGGGCGAGTGTAACGCCCGGCAGCGCGATGCGATAGCCCGCAGCGCCGGGCCAGCAGCCCAAAGCGACATGAGCGCGCCGAAACTCAGCGCGTGATCAGGACCGACGTCTGGGCATGGCGCACGACCCGCGCCGCGGTGGAGCCGATGAAGAAATCGCTAAGTCCGGGTTTGTGCGAGGCGATCATGATCAGATCGGCATTGCTGTCCTCGGCCGCCTGCAGGATCTGCCCAGAGGCTGCGCCCGAACGGACCTCGAATTCGACCCGCGCATCAACGCCACCGGCCAGGGTCTTGAGTTCCATGCGCGCCTCGGCGTGGCGCCGGTCGGACAGATCGCGCGGCAACTCGGCGGCGATGTAGCTTGGCACTTCCTCCAGCACATGCAGCAGCCGGATTTCACCGCCTGCGTCAATCAGTTGGGTCGCCGTCTTCAGCAGCGCATTGCTCTGGGCCGAGTTGCTCAGATCCACGGCAACGATAATGCGAGAATACATGGGTGGTTTCCTTCCTGTTCCGGTCGCGTCGACAGGACGCTAGGGCAAAGCATGGCGCAAGACGTTGATCCTGGTCAAATGCCGTTTGAATCTTGGGGGTGGCAAAGCGGTCGGCGGCATTCCGCAGGTGTTGCACCCTGTCACCAAGCGTGACCAAGCCGGTCGTTGCATCCCCGCACGGGGCGGGTAAAACAGGGCAAAACAACATCGGGGCATTTGGGCATGGCGGTTTCACTGGTCATTTTGGCGGCCGGGCAGGGCACACGGATGAATTCGGACCTGCCAAAGGTGCTGCATCCGCTGGGCGGTGTGCCGCTGGTGGTGCATGCGCTGACGGCCGGGGCGGCGCTGGAGCCGGAGCGGATCGTGGTAGTGACCGGTCATGGCGCCGATCAGGTGCAGGCGGCTGTCGCAGCACATGCCCCCGATGCCGTGTCGGTGCGCCAGGAAGAACAGCTTGGCACCGGGCATGCCGTGGCGCAGGCGCGCGCTGCGCTGGACGGGGCGGCGGGCGATGTGGTGGTGCTCTATGGGGACACCCCATTCCTGACCCCGGATACGCTGGCGCGGCTGCGCGCCGCGCGCACGCACCATGATGTGGTGGTGCTGGGGTTCGAGGCGGCAGACCCCGGCCGCTACGGGCGGCTGGTCATGGATGGCGAAGCCCTGGACCGGATCGTTGAGTTCAAGGATGCCACCGACAACGAGCGCGCGATCACGCTGTGCAACAGCGGGGTGATCTGCGCCAATGGTGCGGTGGTGTTCAACCTGCTGAAGAGCGTCGGCAACGACAATGCGTCGGGCGAATACTACCTGACCGATATCATTGCCATTGCCCGGGCGCGGGGATTGCGCGCCGGTGTGGTGCGTTGCGACGAATCCGAAACACTGGGCATCAACACCCGCGCCGAACTCTCCCGGGCCGAGGCCGCCTTTCAGGCCCGCGCCCGGGCTGCCGCGCTGGAAGATGGCGTGACCCTGGTCGCCCCCGACACGGTGCATTTCGCCTTTGACACGGTTCTGGGCCGTGATGCGGTGGTCGAACCCAATGTCGTCTTTGGCCCCGGGGTGACGGTGGAATCCGGCGCCACCATCCGCGCCTTTTCGCATCTGGAAGGCTGCCACGTCAGCCGCGGCGCCGTGGTCGGCCCCTACGCCCGGCTGCGCCCCGGCACCGAGCTGGCCGAAGATGTCCGCATCGGCAATTTTGTCGAGGTGAAGAACGCCGTGATGGACCCGGGCGCCAAGGCCAATCATCTGGCCTATGTGGGCGATGCGCATGTGGGTGCCGGGGCCAACCTGGGCGCGGGGACCATCACCTGCAACTATGACGGGGTCAGCAAGCACCGCACCGAGATCGGCGCCGGGGCGTTCATCGGGTCCGACACCATGCTGGTGGCGCCGGTGCGGGTGGGCGCGCGGGCGGTCACGGGCTCGGGCTCGGTCATCACCGAGGACGTGCCCGATGAGGCGCTGGCGCTGGGCCGGGCGGCGCAGGTGACACGGCCGGGACTGGGCGCAAGGCTGATGGCGCGGCTGCGTGCCGCACGAAAGGGGCAGGCATAAATGTGTGGTATTGTTGGCGTTCTGGGCACGCATGAGGTTTCACCCCAGATCCTGGATGCGCTGAAACGGCTGGAATACCGCGGCTATGACAGCGCGGGCATTGCCACCCTGAACGGCGGAAATCTGGAACGGCGCCGGGCGGTGGGCAAGCTGGTGAACCTGTCGGATCTGCTGGTGCATGAGCCGCTGCCGGGTAAGGCCGGGATCGGGCATACCCGCTGGGCCACCCATGGCGCGCCGACGGTGGCCAATGCGCATCCGCACGCCGCCGGACCGGTTGCGGTGGTTCATAACGGCATCATCGAGAACCATCGCAGCCTGCGCGAAGAACTGACCGCCGCCGGGGTGCGGTTCGCCAGCGAAACCGACACGGAAACCATCGTGCAACTGACCGCGCAGCACCTGGCCCAGGGGCTGGACCCGGTTGAAGCCGCCCGCGCCACGCTGGCCCGGCTGGAAGGGGCCTTTGCCCTGGCCTTCCTGTTTCAGGATCAGGAAGACCTGCTGATCGGCGCGCGGCGCGGCTCACCCCTGGCCGTGGGCCATGGCGAGGGCGAGGTCTATCTGGGCTCGGACGCCATCGCGCTGGCGCCCATGACCGACCGCATCACCTATCTTGAAGAGGGTGACATGGCCGTGCTGCAGCGCGGCGCGGTCACGGTTTATGATGCGGACAACCGGCGGGCCAACCGCGCCGTCACGCATATCCGGCTGGACAACCTGCGGGTGGACAAGGCCGGGCACCGCCATTTCATGGCCAAGGAGATCGCCGAACAGCCATCGGTTCTGCGCGGCGCGCTGGAGTTCTACAGCGGCCCCGGAGATGAGGCGCCCTGCCTGCCCGAAGGGGTCGATTTCGCGGCGGCCGGGCGTGTGGTGCTGGTGGCCTGCGGGACGGCCTATTATGCCGCGCAGGTGGCGAAATACTGGTTCGAACAGATCGCCGGAATTGCGGTGGAATGTGATATTGCGTCAGAGTTTCGCTATCGCAATCCGGTGCTGGGCCCGCGGGATGTGGCCATCTTCATCAGCCAGTCGGGGGAGACCGCCGATACGCTGGCCGCGCTGCGCCACGTGCAGGGCCGGGTGGGGCAGGTGCTGAGCGTGGTGAACGTGCCCACCTCGACCATCGCGCGGGAAAGCGATGTGGCGCTGCCGATCCATGCGGGGCCGGAAATCGGCGTGGCTTCGACCAAGGCCTTCACCGCGCAGCTTCTGGTGCTGGCGCTGCTGGCGCTGCGGGCCGGGCGCGATACGGGGCGGCTTGATGCTGACACGCTGGCCGCGCACCTGCGCGATCTGGCCGCGCTGCCGGGCTTCATGGCGCAGGCGCTGGACCGGGGCGAGGCGCTGCGCGACATTGCCGCCGAACTGGGCGAGGCGCGGGACGTGCTGTTCCTGGGCCGCGGCCCGATGTATCCTCTGGCGCTGGAGGGCGCGCTGAAGCTGAAGGAAATCAGTTACATCCATGCCGAAGGTCACGCCTCGGGCGAATTGAAGCACGGGCCCATCGCCTTGATTGACCAGCATGTGCCGGTTGTGGTCATGGCTCCGCGCGATGCGCTGTTCGACAAGACCATGTCCAATGTCGCCGAGGTCATGGCCCGCCAGGGGCAGGTGATCCTGCTTTCCGACCGCGCAGGACTGGCCGAGGCTGGCCCCGGCATCGCCCACGGTCTGGCCATGCCCGCCGTGCCTGACTTGCTGGCGCCCATCGTCTATGCGGTGCCTGCGCAGTTGCTCGCCTATCACGCGGCGGTCTATCGCGGCACGGATGTGGACCAGCCGCGCAATCTGGCAAAGTCGGTAACCGTGGAATAGCGCATCGCCCTGGATTGGCGGACGGTAGGTGGCATGCGACCATGTGTCGGCCGCATGTCAGCAATCGGCCAGCCAGCGCGCAGCGGTCAATGGGGGCGGTGGTGCGACTGCGGTCGCGCCTGACTGTTCTGGTCCTGCACAGAACTCCGGAAACAGGGCCTCCACCGGAAGGTCAAGCCCCCTCGGGGCGCCAGACAGCGCCCTTTTCTTACAGGGGATCAGGCCCGCATCGCCGCGGATTGCAGTACCCCGGCATCCGCCGCCGGGTCGCGCAGCACATAGCCGCGGCCCCACACGGTTTCGATGTAGTTTTCCCCACCCGTCGCCGTGGACAGCTTCTTGCGCAGCTTGCAGATGAAGACATCGATGATCTTCAACTCGGGCTCGTCCATGCCGCCATAGAGATGGTTCAGGAACATCTCCTTGGTCAGAGTGGTGCCCTTGCGCAGGCTCAGAAGCTCCAGCATCTGGTATTCCTTGCCGGTCAGATGCACGGACTTGCCATCCACCTCGACCGTCTTGGCATCCAGATTGACCGAGACCTTGCCGGTGCGAATCACCGATTGCGCATGGCCCTGGCTGCGGCGGATGATGGCATGGATGCGCGCCACCAGCTCCTCGCGGTGGAAGGGTTTGGTCAGGTAGTCATCTGCCCCGCTGCCGAATCCCCGCAGTTTCAGTTCGGTATTGTCCTCACCGGTCAGAATCAGGATGGGCGTATCGATTCGCGCCAGACGAATCTGGCGCAGAACGTCCAGCCCCGTCATATCCGGCAGATTCAGGTCCAGAAGGATGAGGTCGTAGTCGTATAGCTTGCCAAGCTCGATCGCCTCTTCGCCCATATCGGTACAGTAAACATTGAAATTGGCGTGGGTGAGCATGAGTTCAATGCTGCGCGCCGTAGTGGGATCGTCTTCAACAAGCAGGATGCGCATAAATGTTTCTCCGGGTGGGATGAGCAGATACTCATTAATTCGCGCGTAAAGGTTAACCTCCCGTTACTGTCGCATATTATCCGCAAAGATCAACTCAAGGTTGCCGGAACCGTTGCAGTTGCGTTACCTTCAATGCCTCGGCCCCATGTTCGGCAGCAGCCTGGCACCAGCAATCGAATTCCTCATCGGACAGGGCATAGAGCTCCAACGCCTCCTCACGTTCGATCAGGCCGGCCGCAACAGCCTGGACCACCGTGATCTTGCGGCTTGCCACCCATCGGCGGGTGTCTGGCGGGGGCAGATCGGCCCGTGTCAGTATCGAACCATCGGGCAGCGTGACCGCCCGCGGACCATTGACGCGCTTGAGGTACATCGGAGTTCCCTTTCCTGCTTTATGGCAAGCAGGTTCGGCATTCAGGCTTAAGGATGAATTTATGAGCACCCGGCAACGGGGTTGATAGTGCATTGCATTTTCTTATATCTCGCCGGAATACCCGCACCGACCTCTCGCCACAGGCCCGTTCATGCCCAAGGATGCTGCACTCAATTCGCTGGGCTTTGCCAAGCCCCCCGCCGACACCCGTGTTGTGGTGGCCATGTCCGGTGGCGTGGACAGTTCGGCAGTTGCGGCCGAGCTGGCCTCCGAAGGCTATGACGTGGTTGGAATCACGCTTCAGCTCTATGACCACGGCGCGGCGCTGGCGAAAAAGGGCGCCTGTTGTGCGGGGCGCGATATCCATGACGCGCGGCGCGTGGCCGAGGCCATGGGCTTCCCGCATTATGTGCTGGATTATGAGAATACCTTTCGGGAATCCGTCATCGATGAGTTCGCCGACGCCTATCTGGCTGGCGCCACGCCTGTGCCCTGCATACGCTGCAACGAACGGGTGAAATTCCGCGATCTGCTGGAAACGGCGCGTGATCTGGATGCCGATTGCATGGCGACCGGCCATTATATCCGCCGCTTTGACGGGCCTGCGGGGCCGGAGCTGCACCGGGCCGCCGACCCGGTGCGTGATCAAAGCTATTTCCTGTTCTCCACCACGCCCGAGCAGCTGGCCTATCTGCGGTTCCCCCTGGGCGGGCTGGAAACCAAGGCCGAAACCCGTGCGCTGGCGGCCAAACACGGGCTGATGGTGGCCGACAAGCCGGACAGTCAGGACATCTGCTTTGTCCCCGATGGCAACTACGCCAAGGTGATCGAAAAGCTGCGCCCCGGCGCGGCGGACCCGGGCGAGATCGTGGATATGGAGGGCCGCGTGCTGGGTCAGCATCGCGGCGTGATCCATTACACCATCGGCCAGCGGCGGGGGCTGGGGATCGGCGGGCTGGCCGATCCGCTGTATGTCGTGCGGCTGGACCCTGAGGCACGGCGCGTCATCGTCGGCCCGAAATCGGCGCTGGCCACGCGCACGGTGCCGGTGCGCGAGATCAACTGGCTGGGCGACGCGCCCTTCACTTCGCGGCCGGAATGGCACCTGTCGGTCAAGCTGCGCTCCACCCGCCCCCCGGCCGAGGCCGTCATCCGCCCGCTGAGCGAGACCGAGGCCGAGGTTGACCTTCTGTCCCCGGAAGAAGGCGTAAGCGCCGGGCAGGCCTGTGTCTTTTACGCGCCCGAGGGCACCCGCGTCTTTGGCGGCGGCTGGATCTGGAAGGGGCGCGGCTGAGCGCGCCACCGGATTCGCTCTTTTCCCGCCCGGGCCCGGCGGTTACGGTTCCGAAACGGCGAAAAAGGGCTATGGGTGATGGCGGATCTACCCCCATTGGTGATGACATGCGGCGATCCCGCCGGGATCGGCCCGGAAACCGCCGTGGCCGCGCGCCGTTGCCTGGGCGCCGCGCTGCCCTTTGTCTGGATCGGCGACCCGGCGCATCTGCCCCCCGGCACCCATTGGCAGGCGGTGGATCAGGCGTCCGAGGCAGGGGCGCTCTCGGCCTCGGTCCTGCCGGTGTTGCCGCACCCGTTCCCGGCGCCCGCAACCCCCGGCACCCCGGACCCGGCCAATGCCGCCGCGGTGGTCGCGGTGATCGAGCGGGCGGTGGGGTTGGTGCAGGGGGGCGCGGCCTCGGGCGTTGTGACATGTCCGATCAACAAGGCGGCGCTGATCGGCGGGGCCGATTTCGGTTTTCCCGGCCACACCGAATATCTGGCCCATCTGGCGGGGGTGGACAGGGTGGTGATGATGCTCGCCTGCGAACAGTTGCGCGTGGTGCCGGTCACCATTCACATGGCCCTGCGCGACGTCCCCGAGGCTCTGACGCCCGGGCTGCTGGAGCAGACGCTGCGCATCACCCATGCCGCGCTGATTTCGGATTTCGGGGTCGCGCAGCCGCGCATCGCCGTGGCCGGGCTGAACCCCCATGCAGGCGAAGATGGCGCCATGGGGGATGAGGAAACGCGCATCATCACCCCCGTTCTGGACCATCTGCGGGCCGAAGGGCTGGACCTGCGCGGCCCGCTTCCCGCCGACACCATGTTCCACCCGGCGGCCCGCGCGCGCTATGACGCTGCCGTCTGCATGTATCATGACCAGGCGCTGATTCCGATCAAGACGGTGGATTTCTCGGGCGGCGTCAATGTGACCCTGGGGCTGCCATTCGTGCGCACGTCGCCCGATCATGGCACGGCCTACGACATCGCCGGGCAAGGGGTGGCGGATCCGACCTCGCTCATTGCGGCGCTTGGCATGGCGCAGGACATGGCGGTGCGGCGCGCGCGCCCATGATCGACAGCTTGCCCCCCCTGCGCGAGGTCATCCGCGCCCATGACCTGCGCGCCAAAAAGAGCTTTGGCCAGAACTTCCTGCTGGACCTGAACCTGACGGCCCGGATCGCGCGGGCGGCGGGTGATCTGCGCGGCGCCGATGTGTTCGAGGTCGGCCCCGGCCCCGGTGGCCTGACGCGCGGGCTGCTGGCCGAAGGCGCGCGCCATGTGCTGGCAGTGGAAAAGGACGCGCGCTGCCTGCCTGCGCTGGCCGAAATTGCCGCCGCCTGTCCCGGGCGGCTGAGGGTGATCGAAGGCGACGCGCTGGCGCTGGACCCGCTGACGCATCTGACCCCGCCGATCAAGGTTGTGGCGAATCTGCCCTATAACGTGGGCACGGAACTGCTGATCCGCTGGATGACCCCGCCGCAATGGCCGCCCTTCTGGCAAAGCCTGACGCTGATGTTCCAGCGCGAGGTGGCCGAGCGGATCGTGGCACGCCCAGGCTCCAAGGCTTACGGACGTCTGGCGCTGATGGTGCAATGGCGGGCCGAGGCGCGGATCGTCCTGACCCTCCCGCCCGAGGCCTTCACCCCGGCGCCCAAGGTCAGCTCGGCCGTGGTGCATATCACCGCGTTGGAGGCGCCGCGCTATCCGGCGAATGCGCAGGTGCTGGAACGGGTTGTGGCTGCGGCCTTCAACCAGCGCCGCAAGATGCTTCGCGCGGCGCTCAAGGGGCTGGCGCCGGGGATCGAAGGGCATCTGGAAGCCGTGGGCATTCCGCCCACCGCCCGGGCCGAAGAGATCGGGCTTGAAGCCTTCTGCGCGCTGGCCCGGCGGCTGGAAGGGGTGCAGGGGCAGGGCGGGCGAATTCAAGAGCCCTGACAACGCCTTGCGCCAGAAAGTTCATGCGGCCCCTGATGGCGCTTTTGCTCAATCATCACCCCGGTCGCGCAGGGCCGCGCCGTCATCTACTCGCGTGCCGGGGAAGGTCACCACCGTTGCGCCATTCTCGATCCCCGAAAGCACCTCGGCCATCTCGCCCTGCCGCTGGCCGATCTGCAGCGGGGTCAGGCGGGCGGTGCCGTTTTCGACCCGGAACGCGGCCCAGCCGCCGTCATGGCGAAACAGCGCGCTTTGCGGGATCTGCAGCACATCATCGCCATCCCAGATCACCACGCGGACAAAGACCCGGAAGCGCTCGCCCAGGCCCGCACGTTCCGCGGCGGGCGTGTCGAAATCCAGGATCACGCGCACGCGCTGTTCCTCGATCCCCAGGGCCGAGACCTTGGTGAAGGCCGCCGGGTCCACGCGGCGCACATGGGCGTCCAGCACGGTATCGCCGCCCCAGCGTTCGATATAGGCCCGCGCCCCGGGGCGCACGCGCACCGCATCGGTGGACAGCAGGTCCAGTTCGATCTCCAGCGCGTCCAGATCGCCTATGGTCAGCAGGGGCGCCCCGGCCTGCACCAGACGTGCGGACATGTTCTCAACTTCCAGAACCGTGCCGCTGGTGGGGGCCGAGATCTGGACGCAGCATTCGCCGGGGTCACGCTCGGGGTCGATCATTTCGGGGGTGACAAGCTGCGCCTCGGCGCGGGCAAGGGTGGCGCGCTGCAGGTCCCGCTGGGATTGCGCGGCCTCCAGCGCGGTGCGGGCGGTGCGCGCGGCGGTCTGGGCGTCCTCCAGCACGCGCTGCGGGATGATCCCGCGGACGGCCAGTTCGCGGTTGCGCGCCAGCGTGGCCTCGGCATGTTCCAGATCGGCCTGCGCGCGTTCCAGGTTGAACTCGGCCACCCGCAGGGCGGCCTCGGCCTCGGTCACGGCGGCTTCGGCTTGCAGGCGAGAGCGCGCGTCCAGCAGCGCGGGCGTGGCCGGGCGCATCACGGCGACCAGGGTTTCGCCCCGGAGCACGCGGTCGCCGACCTCGACCGGAGAGCGCATGGTGGTGCCGGTGATCGGCGCGGTGACCAGATAGGGGTCACGGGTGCGGGTGACGCCATCGGCCGCGACCGTCACCTCCATGGGGCCGCGGCTGACCTGCGCCATGTCCACGGCCACCGGGTCCGGGGTCAGCGCCCACCACAAGGCACCCGCCACGGCAACCACCCCGATCCCGCCTGCCAGCTTGCCCCAGATACGCATGTAACCCTCCTATTCCCGTGCCTTGAGCGCCAGGGCCAGATCCACCCGGTCCAGCCGCCTGCGCACCAGAAGGACCGAAACCAGCGCGGCCAGAAAGACCGCAATTGCTGCCAGCGCATAGGTGCGCCGCGAAATCGCAAAGGGAATATACACCATGTCGGTGGACAGCGCCTCGGTCATGCCTTCGGCAAACCACGTGCCCAGCACCCAGCCCAGCGGGATGGCCAGCACGGTCAGCAGCATCATCTCACCCACCAGCACATAGCCGACTTCACGCCGTGAGAAGCCCAGAACCCGCAGGCTGGCAAGTTCGTAGGAACGTTCGGACAACTGGATGCGCGCGGCGTTGTAGACCACACCGATGGCGATCAGCACCCCGATGATGGTGTAGATCGTCACCATCATCAGAAGGTTCTCGGACACGTTGTCATCGAACTGTCGGCGGACCTCGGCCCAGTCGGACAGCCCGGCCAGCGCGGGGGTGCGCTTGACCTCGGCATAAAGCGCATCCATCTGCGCCGGGTCGGCCAGCAGATGGATATGGGTCACCCGCGGGGCCATGCGCATGGCCTCGAACAGGGCGGGGGCGGCGATATGCGCCTCCTGTCCCAGCCCTTGCTGGATGACGGCGACCAGCGGCAGGTCCAGCACCTCACGCGGGGGGGACATGAGTTCGACGGCGATCATGTCGCCGGGGCGCGCCTCCAGCGTCCTTGCCAGCATTTCCGGCAGCACCAGCCCCTGCGGCGGCAGCTCCACGGGGCGGCTGTCGTCATCCACCAGCCGGTGCAGGGTGGCGCCGGGGTAATGGCCCTGCAGCGCGCTCAGGCGGTCCCGGTGGCCATGGATCAGGCGCACCGGCACCGCATAGCCGCCTTCGGCCTGCATGACGCCGGGCAGGGTCAGCGCATCGGTGACGGCGATCTCGGGGGCCGAGTCGCCCAGCGTCAGGGTCAGATGCTGGCGGTTGGACTGGGTAAAGACGCTGTCGGTCATCACCTCCAGCGCGTCGAACAGGAAATATGACGCGACCAGCACCCCCACCGACGCCGAGACCCCGAAAAGCGTGATCGCCGCACGCCCGGGCCAGCGGATGATCGAGCGCAGGATCATCATGCTGGTCTGGCGCAGCGCCAGCCAGGAAATAAAGCGGTCGGCGCGGCCGCGGCTGAACCGTGGCGGGGCAGGGGGGGACATGGCCTCGGCCGGGTTCAGCCGGACCGAGGACCAGACCGCGCGCGCGCCCCCCAGAAGGGCGGTGGCCAGCCCCAGCACCGCCGCCAGCGCCATCGGCCCGGTGCCGGTATCGCGGACCAGAAAGGGGAAGCCGAAGAACTCCTGATAGATGAACAGCATCCCATCGGTCAGCCACCAGCCGACGATGCTGCCCAGCACCACCCCCGCAACCCCGATCAGCCCGGCCAGTTTCAGGTAATGCGTGGCGATTTCGCCGGTGGTGTAGCCCACGGCCTTCATCAGGCCGATCTGCGTGCGCTCCAGCGCGATCAGCCGCGTCAGCACCATGTTGACCAGAAACGCCGCCACCAGCAGGAAGATCGGCGGCATGTAGGTGGCCAGCGCACCCAGTTGCTGCAACTCGCCATCCAGAAAGGCATGCGAGGGGTGGCGGTCACGCCCATAGGCGCCGGTGCCGCCATAGCGCGCGGTGAACTGATCCACGGCGCTGCGCACCGCGCGCGCATCCGCGCCGCGTGACAGGCGCAGCGTGATTTCATTCACCGCGCCGGACATGTTCTGCGCGCTGGCGGCGGCAGTTTCGTTCATCCAGACGATCCCGAAGCGGCGGTCATCCGGCATCAGCGCCCCGGGGCCGACGGTATAGATGAATTCAGGCGAGAGCGCCCAGCCCGCCACCACCAGTTCGCGCAACTGCCCGCCCAGGATGCCGTGAAAGCGGCTTCCCGGCTCCAGCCCGTTGCTGCGCCCGAAGGGTTCGTTGATCAGCACCTCATCAGGGTTGTCCGGGTCCGGCATCCGCCCGCGGCGCAACAGCGGGCGGTTGAGCATCCCCGCCACATCGCGCGGCAGCGACACCACACGCCCCATGGCCGGTTCCGCCATGTCCTCGACATCCAGCACCGCGTAGAAACCGATGCGTCCTTCGGCCTGGGCCACACCATCAATGGCGGCGAGTTCGCCCGCGACGGCGCCGGGGGCGCGGCTGACCGGGGCAAAGACATCGGCAAACAGATGCCGGTCATAATAGGCGGTCTTGGTGGCCATCAGGGTGCGCTGGGTGGCCTGGGCCGCCACCAGCAGCATGATCCCGCAGCCCAGCACCAGCGCAATGGCCAGGGTCTGCGCCCAGATGCGGCGCAGATCGCGCAGCAGCTTGCGGTCCAGCACCTTCACCAGGACACCTGCGCCGGGGCGATCTTTTCGGTGTTCACCTCATCCCGGATCACGCGGCCATCGGCCAGCACCACCACCCGGTCGGCAATGCGCTGGATATCGGCGTTATGGGTGATCAGCACCGTGGCCGTGCCCATGTCCGCATTCACCTGCGCCAGGGCTTCAAGCACCTGCACCCCGGTCTTGCTGTCCAGCGCGCCGGTGGGTTCATCGCACAAGAGAACCTCGGGGCGTTTGGCGATGGCGCGGGCGATGGCAACGCGCTGCTGTTCGCCGCCCGAAAGCTCGGCCGGGAAATGGTCCATCCGGTTGGGCAGGCCCGCGCGCTCCAGCGCTTCCTCGGGGGTCATGGGGTTGCGGGCAATTTCGGTCACCAGGGCCACGTTTTCGCGCGCAGTCAGGCTGGGCACCAGATTGTAGAACTGGAACACAAAGCCCACATGGTCACGGCGAAAGGCCGTGAGCTGGCGGTCGCTGGCCCGTGTCAAGTCCCGGTCACGGAAGAAGACGCGCCCTTCGGTCGGGGTGTCCAGCGCGCCCAGGATGTTCATCAGTGTTGACTTGCCGGAGCCCGAGGCCCCCAGCAGCACCACCATCTCGCCCTCGGACAGGGTCATGTCCACACCGCGCAGAGCATGCACGGCCACCGCACCGGTGCGGTAGACCTTGGTCACCCCCTCGGCGCGGAATACCGGGCCGGAACTGTCGGGCTTGCTGCGCATGGGTTTCCCCTATGCCAGGATCGGCGAAACTGTATTTGATCTGGCTCAAACCAACCGGTCAAGCCACATCAGGCGCGGGGTTACGATCGGCCCTTGCCTCACCGGGGCCTACGGTGGCCGAGGGGCTGGCCAGTGCCGTGTAATGCAGGATCCGTTCGGCATGGGCCGAAAACCGCCGCAACCATCGCAGGCTGTCGGTCAGCGCGAAGAGCCGCGCCGGGGGCAGGCCAGAGCGCATGATCTCGCGCCGCAGCCGCTGTTCGCGCGTGGCCAGCCTGCGGTTGAGCTGCTCCAGCCGCGGGTGCACGTCTTCACCGGCGACATGGCGCGCCAGCACAGCGCCCAGATAGCGCGCAAAGCGGCGCAGTTTGGGGTCCGACATGGCCGAAGTCATGCGGTTCTGCTGCCCGGCGCGATAGAGCAGGCGGGTCAGATGGTCCTGCATGTGCAGCAGGGCCTCGTTGCGCTCCAGATCGGGGTCGCGGTCAGGCGGCAGGGAAATCTGCGCCTGGAAATCATGCATCTCTTCCAGCGCGGCGCTGCAGTCGGCAATGACCGCGGGCAGGTGCTGCGGGCTGGCACCCGGGCGCATGGCCTGGGCAAGGGCAGAAAAGAGATGCCGTTCAACGGCTTGCGCGGTGTTGTTCAGCGCGTCCAGCGCTGCCGGAGGTTCAAGGAGCACCTGCTTGTCCAGCGCCGCGGTCATGGGGCGCGGGCCTTCGGGGATCAGCCGTTCGATCATGGCGGCAAAGGGGCCGACCAGCGGCAGCATGACCATGGTGCCGATCACGTTGAACCCGGTGTGAAACACCACCAGCGCGACCTGCGCCGCCTCGCGCGAGGCGCCGGCGCCCATGATACCGGCCACCACATCGATAAAGGCCAGCGCAAGCACACCGCTGATCACATGATACAGGATATTGGCAACCGCGGTCCGCCGCACGGCAATCGACCCGCCGATCGCGGCCAGAAGCGGGGTGAACGTGGTGCCGATATGCATGCCGATCACCAATGCCGCCGCCTGGTGAAAGCTGACCGAACCGGTGGCCAGCAGCACCAGCGTTGCCGCCACCCCGGCGCTGGAGGATTGCGTGACCACAGTCACCACCACCCCCAGCATCAGCAATTGCAGCCGTCCCGCCAGGGTCGGGGCAGGGAAGCTGTCCGGCGTCAGGCGATCCTCATAGGCGGCCATTCCGTCCTGCATCAGATCGATGCCCAGAAACACCAGGCACAGCCCCGCGACCGCCATGGCCACCCGCGCCGTCTGCCCGCTGCTGAGCACCCGTAGCAACGCCGCGCCGAACAGCAGCGGCAGCGCCGCCGCCGCCAGCGGCAGCCGGAACCCCAGGAACAGAACCATCCAGCCGGTGATGGTGGTGCCCACGCTGGCGCCGAATATGATGCCCACCGCCTGGTGAAAGCTCAGCATCCCGGCGCCGACAAAGCCCACCGTTGTCACCATGGTCGCCGTTGAGGATTGCACCGCCGCCGTGGTCGCAGCCCCGGTCACTGCGGCCGAAAAGGGGGTGCGCGCGAACCCCGAAATCACGCTGCGCGACCGGTCCGAGGCCAGTTGGCGCAGGGAATCTGTCATCGTCTGCATCCCGAACAGGAACAGCCCGATACCCCCAAGCAGCGCAAAAAGATCAGTCGTCATGCTGCTGTCATATACAGCGCTTTCGCGCTTGCCCAGTGGCTTGCAGCCATATTCCGATGCCGTGGCCTTGAACGGTGCCAGACAGCCGTGTTAGCGCTAATGTCAATGCCAGGTCTTCTGGCAACGTCAGAAATGCCAGGTCTTCCGGCAACACCAAATCGGTCTCCGCCATGACACCGTTCTTATACACGACTCGCGGTCCCTTGCTGGCCTTGCTGGCGTTCGCGCTGTTTTCCGGCCATGACGCGGTGATCAAGACGCTGGGCGGGTCCTACGCGCCCATTCAGACCGTGTTCTTCAGTGTGCTGCTGGGGCTGCCGCTGGCCATGGTGATGCTGATGCGCGACCGCACCGACGGCACGTTGCTGCCACGGCACCCGGGTTGGACCGCGGTGCGCACGGCGGCGTCGGTGGTAACAGGGGTGTCAGTCTTCTACGCGTTTTCCGTGCTGCCACTGACACAGGTCTATGCAATCCTGTTTGCCGCGCCACTGCTGATCACCGTGCTGGCGGTTCCGATCCTGGGCGAACGGGTCGGGCTGCACCGTGCGGGTGCCGTGCTGGTGGGGCTGATCGGCGTGCTGATCGTGCTGCGCCCGGGCGGGGGCGATGGCATGAGCCTGGGCCATGGCGCCGCATTGCTGGGCGCCGTGGGCAGCGCGCTGGCGGCGATCATCGTGCGCCGTATCGGCACCGAGGAACGCAATGTCGTGCTGCTACTATATCCGATGATGGCCAATCTGGTGATCATGGGCGCAGCCTTGCCCTTTGTCTATCAGCCCATGCCGTTGGGCGACTTTGCCGCTGTCGCGGCCATAGCCGGGTTGGCCTTTGTGGCCAGCCTGTGCGTGATCGCGGCCTACAAGGCCTCCGAGGCGGCACTGATCGCGCCCATGCAGTATTCGCAGATCCTGTGGGCGACGCTGCTGGGCTGGCTGTTCTTTGACGAATTGCCTGATGGCGCCACCGTGCTGGGGGCCGGGGTGATCATCGCCAGCGGCATCTATATCCTGACGCGCGAGGGGCGGGCCAATGTCTCGGCCAACCGTCCGGTCCTGCAGACGCGCCTGCGCCCGGATACCGGCACCATGCCGCGCGCCAGTTCCATGGAACAGATCGGCAGCGACGATCACAGCCCCGACGCATCGCACGAGCGCTGACAGCCAGCGCCTTCGCGCCGGGCAGGCCGGATCGCGGCCGGTATCACCGGATATCAGTGGATCAAGAAATCCCATAATCAGTATTATGTTATATAACTGGTTATAACCGAACGGGGCTGCTCGGCGGCATTGTCATTGTTTTCAATTCATTACCGCCGGTGTTTCACGCCCTGCCTGCGTTACTGATTGCCGCTTCGAACTCGGCCTTCAGGGTTTCGATATCCTCGATCCCAACCGAAACGCGAAAGAACCCTTCGGTTATGCCAAGTGCGGCGCGGGCCTCGGGCGTCAGGCCGCGATGCGAAGATGACGCCGGATGCGACAGCGTGGTGTTCACATCGCCCAGCGTCGGCGCAAAGGCGATGTCCGGCGCGGCGCGGGTCAACGCGTTGGCTTGCGCGCGCCCGCCGTCAAGCTCGAAGCTGACCATATGCCCGCCCCGATCGCCGAGGATGCAGCGCGCCCGGTTGTGATCCGGGTGATCCGGGCGCAACGGATAGAGCACACGGCGTATGCCGGGCAACCCGGCCAGATGGTCCGCCAGAGCGCGGGCATTGGCCTCCGCCCGGTCATAGCGCAACGGGAACGTCAGCAGGCCACGCTCGGCCAGCCAGCAGTCAAAGGGGCTGGCGGTCATGCCGGTGGTGACCGCGAAATCGGTGATGGCGCGCTGCACATCCGGGTCAGTTGCGGCGATATAGCCCAGCGTGGCATCCGAATGCCCGGCCAGGATCTTGGTGACGGAATGGATCACGATATCGGCGCCCAGATCGATGGCCCGGCAGCCGCGCGGCGTGGTGAATGTGTTGTCCACAGCCAGCAGGATGCCACGTTCGCGGGCCGCGGCGGCGATGGCCTGCATGTCGGCCACACGCAGTGTCGGGTTGGACACAACCTCCAGCAGGATCATCCGGGTTTCGGGGCGGATCGCGGCGATGAATCGCTCGGCATCGGTGGGATCTGACAGCGACGTGGCGATGCCCAGCCGTGGCAGGTCCTGCCCCATCAACCGCAACGACCGGCCATAAAGCTGATCGCCGCCAATCACATGGTCGCCGGTCCTCAGAACGCCCATCAACGCCGCCGTCACCGCCGCCATGCCGGATCCGGTCATGATCCCGTCCGACACGCCTTCCAGAGCATCGATGCGCCGGGCCAGGACGGTCGCATTGGGGTGGCCTTCGCGCGCATAGGTATATCCGTGCAGCCGCCCTTCATACTGCGCGTCGAGCGTATCCGGGTCCGGCGAGGCATAGACGACCGAGGGCTGGATCGCCGTTCCCACGGGCCGCGAGGCGCTTTCGGGCCACAGGTTCAGGCGGCGGGTCGGATCGGTCAAGTCGGTCATCGGAGGCTCCGGTCTGTGATGCGGCTGTGTGCCACGGCGCAGGTTGTTGCGCAAGTGCGTGATCGGCTGTCGCATGACCTGCGGAACCAATTGAAACCGCCTGAATTATCTATCAGAACAGGCTGTGCGCCGGTCCCTTGTCGGGGGCTTGGACGTCAGGCCTCTATCTGGTTGAATGAAGCGCACATGGAACCGCCCTTCTCGCATCAATCGCTGTTTGCGCCGCTGGCGCCGCTGGCGCTGGTCGCTGCGGCAGCGGCCTTCACGGCCTCGCTGACGCCGTCGCTGATCCCGCGTGAGGGGGTGACACAGGGCATTCTGGCGGGGATCGCCTTTCTGGCGGTCTATGGGGCGGGTGTGGCGCTGGTGGGAGTCTGGCGCTGGCTGGGGCTGCCGCGCTGGCGTCCGGCCTGGTTGTCGTGGCTGGCCTGGGCGGTGGCGGCGGGCACCGTCATCTTTGGCCTGGCCCGGGTGACAGGCTGGCAGAATGCCGTGCATGCCGTTTCAGGGATGGAGCCGGTGGAAAGCGCCCGTCCGTTTACCATCGCTGCCGTTGCAACGCTGATTGTTGTGCCGGGGTTGATACTGGGACGGATGGCGCGGATGCTGGTGGTGGCGGCTGCCAATGGCATGGCGCGGTATCTGCCGGACCGGGTTGCGTTGCTGGGCGCGCTTCTGATCACTGCCACGCTGTTCTGGACATTGGGCAACGGGGTTCTGGCAGGCGCGATCCTGCGGTCGCTGGATCGCGCAGCCTTGCAGGTCAACACCCTGATAAACCCGGAAATTGACCGCCCCACCGATCCGGCGAAAACTGGCGGTCCCGGGTCATTCCTGGTGTGGGAGGAACTCAGCGCCCCGGGGCGCGCGCGCATCGCCGCTTTCCCCGATGCCGGGCAGATCGCCGAGGTCACGGGCCAGCCCGGGCGGGACCCGGCGCGGGTCTATGTGGGCCTTGCCTCGGCCGAAACGCCCGAGGAGCGCGCGGAACTGGCCTTGGCCGAGCTGATCCGCACGGATGCCTTCTCGCGCGAGATCCTGGTCATCGCCACGCCCACGGGGCGCGGCTGGATCGACCCCGGAAGCCTGTCGTCGCTGGAATTCCTGTGGCGCGGGGACGTAGCTTCGGTCAGCGTGCAATATTCTTATCTTCCCAGTTGGTTGTCGCTGCTTCTTGAACCTGAATATGGGGTCGAGACCGCGCGCGAAACCTTTCACCGCGTCTATGAACACTGGCGCGAACTTCCGCCCGAGGATCGCCCGCGCCTGTATCTGCATGGCCTCAGCCTGGGCTCGTTCAACTCCGAATTGTCCGCCGATGTCTGGGATATCCTGCCCGAGCCTTATGACGGTGCCTTCTGGGCCGGGCCGACCTTTACCAATCCGCTGTGGCAGCAGTTCACTGCCCGGCGCACCCCTGACAGCCCCGCCTGGCGTCCGGTGGTTCAGGACGGCTCGCTCGTGCGGTTTGCCACGCAGCAGGGCATTCCTGACCACGGCGATGCACCCTGGGGTCCGCTGCGTATCCTCTATCTGCAATACCCTTCTGATGCGATTACGTTTTTCGAGCCCGAGACGCTCTGGCGCAGGCCGGCATGGCTCAGCCCGCGGGCGCCGGATGTTTCGCCGGCGTTTCGCTGGTTGCCGGTGGTCACCTTTCTGCAGCTTTTCACGGATCTGACCGGATCCTTCCGCACGCCGATTGGCGTCGGTCATGCCTATGCGGGTGAGCATTATCTGGACAGCTGGCTTGCACTGACCGAGCCGGAAGGCTGGGATGAACCCACGCTGGAGCGTGTTCGCACCTGGTTCCGGGCGCGGGGGCTCTGACCCCCCTGCCCCTTTATCTCTTCCAGATCAACGGCTTGCGCTGTTTTCCCAATCCCGCAGCCGCGCCACGTAACGCGCCAGCGTGTCGATCTCCAGATTGACCAGATCGCCCTGCGCCGTATCACCCCATGTGGTGACCGTCTTGGTGTGCGGGATCAGGTTCACGCCGAACTCGGTGCCGTCAACCTCGTTCACGGTCAGGGATGTCCCATTGAGCGCCACCGACCCCTTGGGCGCGATGAAGGCGGCAAGCTCTGCCGGTGCGCGGAACCGGAACCGGGTGCTGGCCCCTTCATCGCGCAGCTCCAGAACTTCGGCCACGCCATCCACATGGCCCGAGACGATATGGCCGCCCAGTTCATCGCCGACCCGCAACGCGCGCTCCAGGTTCACACGCTTGCCGACGGTCCAGCCGCCCAGGTTGGTCTTGGCGACCGTTTCTGCCGAGACCTGCACCTCATACCAGTCCGGGCCAAGCGCCACCACGGTCAGGCAGACCCCGTCCGACGCGATCGAGGCGCCAATGTCGATGCCGCCGGTATCATAGCGGGTTGCGATCCGCGCGCGCAGGTCGCCCTCGTGCTGCAACTGCGTGACGGTGCCGATATCGGTGATGATGCCTGTGAACATGCGCGTGCTCCTGTTTCGATTGCGCAGGTATAGCCTTGGACCGGGGGGAGCAAGAGCGCCCTGCCCGCGCCTTGCTGCATTGCGCCATATTATTGACGCATTCTCTTGGAATTTTAACGAAATCCAAGGCACCATGACGTTCCAACCCTTTCGGGGCCAGTGCCCGATGTGCGGAGTACCGATTTGACATGACCATGGGTTTGACGGGCGACAACCGGCGGTTCCTGTTCCTGCAGGGGCCGCATGGGCCGTTTTTCGGACGACTGGGCCGGATGGTCCAGGCCTCTGGCGCGACGGTCTGGCGCGTGGGCTTCAACCGCGGGGATCAGGCGTTCTGGCCGGACCGGGACAGCTACATTCCCTATCGCGGCGCACCGGAAGATTGGCCTGACACACTGTGCAAGCTCCTGGATGAAAAGGAAATTACGGATATCGTCCTCTATGGCGATGTTCGTCCCATCCACGCGCGCGCGGTGGACGCGGCACGCGCGCGCAATGTCACCGTGCATGTCTTTGAAGAGGGCTACATGCGCCCCTATTGGGTGACCTATGAGCGCGGCGGCTCCAACGGAAACTCGCGCCTGATGGGGCTTTCGGTGGATCAGATGCGCGCGGCGCTGCAGGGTTGCGATATCGACCAGCCCGACCCGCCCGCACATTGGGGCGACATGCGCGAACATATCTTCTACGGGGCGCTGTATCATGCCTTCGTGCTGCTGCTGAATCACGGCTACCGGCAGTTCAGACCGCATCGTGCCCTGACCGTGGCGCAGGAATTCCGTCACTATATCAAGCGGTTGTGGGCCATGCCTCTGACGTCGATCGAGCGGCGCGTGGCGCAGTGGCGTATCCGCAATGCAGGCTTTCCCTATCATGTGGTGCTGCTGCAACTGGCCCATGATTCCAGTTTCACCGCCCACAGCAGCTTTCGCAGCATGGAGGAATTTCTGGAGGTCTGCATCCGCGGCTTTGCCGAAGGCGCCCCGCACCATCACCACATCGTCTTCAAGGCCCATCCGCTGGAGGACGGGCGCGAGCCGATCCGCCGCATCCTGCGCCGTCTGGCCCGGGACTATGGTCTGGAAGCGCGGGTGCATTACCTGCGCGGCGGCAAGCTGGCCAGCCTGCTGGACCATGCCCGCAGCGCGGTGACGGTCAATTCCACCGCCGCGCAACAGGTGCTCTGGCGCGGAATGCCGCTGAAGGTCTTTGGCAATGCGGTCTATGGCAAGCCCGAGTTCGTCTCTGACCAGCCGCTGGCCGAATTCTTTGCCGCCCCGCGCCGTCCCGATGCGCGGGCGTATCGGGACTATCGGCATTTTCTGCTGGAAACCTCGCAGGTTGCGGGCGGTTTTTATTCCTTTCGCGGGCGGCGGATGTTGCTGCGCCAGGTGGTGGATATGATGCTGGCCCCCGATGATCCTTATGAGGCGCTGGAGCGCGGAAGCGCGGCGCCAAGGCAACAGTTGCGGCTTGTCCGCCCAGGCGGCTGACAATCAACGCTTGGAGAACACGGCGATTTTCGCTACGTTGCAAAAAAAGACCGAGGCGGTATTCCGAAATAATAAGGCAGTTCCGAAAAGGAGCCCGAGCAGTGATCGACAGAATTCCCCTCAGGGCCAGTACTCTGGCCCTCGCCGCGTTTGTGGGCCTTGCGGCAGCCTGCACCCCGCCCCGCTCCGGGCCCAGCATGGATGAAATCTTCTCCGGCTCGGTCCTGCGTGAAGGGGACGCTTATATTGTTGCCGTCAACCGGGCCGTTGCGCGGACCGCGGCGCAGGTGCCCTCGATGGGCTTCAGCACCGGGTTGCGACAGGGCGCCTTGCTGGGCGGCGACACCATCCAGCCCGGTGATACCATCACCCTGAACATCTTTGAAAACGTTGCCGAGGGGCTGTTTGCTGGCCCCGAGGTGAACAACGCCATCCTGACCGAGGTGCAGGTGGACGATGCGGGCTTTGTCTTTGTGCCCTATGCCGGACGCATCCGCGCCGCCGGGCGCACCCCCGAAGCCCTGCGCCGCAACCTGAGCGAGGTTCTGGACGAACAGACCCCGGACCCGCAGGTCATGGTGTCCCGCGCGGGCGGCGATGGCAGCACCGTTACCGTTCTGGGCGAGGTCAACGCCCAGGGGGTCTATCCGATCGAACGCCCGACACGGCGGCTGAGTGCAATGATCGCCGCAGCCGGCGGCCCTGCAATTCCGGCCGAGCGGGCGGTTGTGCGTCTGACACGGGGCAAGCGGCAGGAAAGCGTGTTCCTCAATGACATCCTGGAAACGCCCTCCTTTGACATCGCCCTGCGCGGCGGCGACCGGGTCCAGATCGAAGGCGACCGCCGGGCCTTTGCCGTCCTGGGCGCCACCGGGACCTCCAGCCGGTTGCCCTTCGAAGCGCCGGTGATCTCGGCCATGGAAGCGATTGCCATGGTCGGCGGCCTCGACCCGCTGCGCGCCGATCCGAAGGGCGTCTTCGTGTTCCGCGACGAACCCGAGGAAATGGCCCGCGCCATTCTGGACGACCCCCGGATCCTTGGCGAACAGCGCTTTGTCTACGTTCTGGACCTCACCGCACCCAACGGCATGTTCAACGCCCGCGACTTCAAGATCCGCGACGGCGACACCGTCTATGTGACCGAAGCCTCTTCGGTTGCCTGGTCGCGCCAGATCGCAGCGCTGACCGGCACGCTGTCCGCGGCCGGAAGCGTGCAATCGCTGGCCGAAGGAAGCACCGACTGACCCAGCGCGTGCCGACAGATCAACCCGCCGCCCGAATGCTGCGCGCGTTCAGCGGCGGGTTTCTGTTTCCCGCTGCCCAACCGCGCCGCATCCGCCGCATTCTGGCACTGGCGGGCTGGCCCCTGCGCCCGGGCTGGCCGGGACGTGATGACGCGGTGGCCGCCTGGGGGCATGGCCCGACCGCCTGGCGAGCCGAGGCCGTAGCCGCGCGCAGCGGCGCGCAGCTTGTGCGGATCGAGGATGCGTTCCTGCGCTCGGTCCTGCCCGGGCGCATCGGGGGGGAGCCGCCCCTGGGCCTGATGATTGACCCCACCGGCGGCGCGCATTACGCCCCGGCCCGGCCCTCGGCGCTGGAGCAATTGCTGGCCACCCACCCGCTGGATGACCACGCCCTGCTGGAACGCGCCCGTATCGGTGCGGCCCGGTTGCAGGCACTGGATTTGTCCAAATACAACGGCCATGACCCCCACGCGCCCCTGCCGGACCCGGGTTATGTGCTGGTCATCGACCAGGTGCGCGGCGATGCCTCGCTCCGCCATGGGGGTTTGGATGGCCCGCTTCCGCCCAACATTTTCCGCGAGATGCTGGTCACCGCCCAGGCGGAAAACCCCGGTGCGCGGGTGGTGATCAAGACCCACCCCGAAACCGCGGGCGGACACCGCATCGGGCATTTCACCGCCGCCGATGCGACGACGGATCGCATGACGCTGCTGGACACGCCGGTGTCGCCCTGGCAACTTCTGCAGGGCGCGCAGGCGGTCTATACGGTATCGTCGCAATTGGGGTTCGAGGCGATCTTCGCCGGGCACCGCCCGCGGGTGCTGGGGCTGCCCTTCTATGCTGGATGGGGCCTGACGCGCGATGAGACCCCCCATCCACGCCGCCGCCGCACCCTCAGCCGCGCCCAGCTTTTCGCCGCCGCCATGCTGCTGGCCCCGGTCTGGTATGACCCCTGCCGTGACCAGCTTTGCCGGTTCGAGGACGCGCTGGACCATCTGGAGGCCCAGGTCCGTGCCTGGCGCGAGGATCGCGCGGGCCATGTGGCGCTGGGGATGCGCCTGTGGAAGCGCGCGCCGTTGCAGCGGTTCCATGGCCGCTGGCGGCGACTGCGCTTTGCCAGCGATGACGCGCAAGCCGTCGCCCGCGCCGGGGCCGAGGGGCGCGGTATCCTGGTCTGGGCCGGGCGGGAAAGCGCCACGCTTGCGCAAACCGCGGCTGGCCTGCCGCTGCGGCGGGTTGAGGACGGGTTTCTGCGCTCACGCGGGTTGGGGGCGGAGCTGATCCCGCCCATGTCGCTGGTGGCCGATGACCTGGGCATCTATTACGATCCCACGCGCGAAAGCCGGCTTGAGCGGCTGATTGCGACCGAACCGCCCCCGGGGGGCCGCGCCCGTGCCGAACGGCTGGTTCAGGCGCTGGTTGAACGGGGCGTATCAAAATACAATCTGGGCACCCCGCCGCCGGATTTGCCGCCCGGGCACCGAATTCTGGTGCCGGGCCAGGTTGAGGATGACGCCTCGATCCGCTTGGGCGCTGTGGATGTGCGGACCAATCTGGACCTGCTGCGTGCGGCCCGCGCCGCCAACCCCGATGCGGTGGTGATCTACAAGCCGCACCCGGATGTCGAAGCCGGCCTGCGCCCCGGCATCATCCCTGAGCCCGAGGCCCGCGCGCTGGCCGTTGTGATCGTCACCCACACCGACCCCGCCGCCCTGCTTTCGCGGGTTGATGAGGTCTGGACCATCACCTCGCTCACGGGGTTCGAGGCGCTGTTGCGCGGCAAGCCGGTGGTCACCCTCGGGCGCCCCTTCTACGCAGGCTGGGGGTTGACCCGGGATCTGGCGGCCCAGCCAGCCCGGCGCCGGGCGCGGCCGGACCTGCTGGCCCTGGTCCATGCCACCCTGATCGCCTATCCTCGCTACATGGACCCGGTGACCGGTTTGCCCTGCAGCCCGGAACTGGCCCTGCACCGGCTGGCCCATGGACCGGTGGCACAAGGCGGTCCCGCGCTGCGCCTCCTGTCGAAACTGCAGGGCCTGCTGGCCAGCCAGGCGCATCTGTGGCGACGCTGACTGCGCGGGAAATGGGGGCGAGCGAGGTGCCCCTTGCCCGGAGCAGGTTTGTGACCGCTTGGCCGAGGAGGACCGGGCCAGGGTCTTCAGCGCCGCGGGCCGCGAAGTCGCTTGAGCGCAGCACGCGCTAGATTGCGAGGTCAAGCCTGGGTTTCCAAAGGGGCGGAACAGTTCGATCTTGGGGCAGCGGTCCATGACCACTTTCAGCCCCGCATCCTCGGCCAGCCGCGCCGCGCGGTCATCATAGACGCCGATCTGCCCCCAGAGGTCCTTGGCGCCGATTGCAATGGCCTGTTCGGCGATGCCGTACAGCTCTGCACTGGGTCGAAACACCACGACCATATCGACCGGGCGGCCGATCTCCTGGAGCGATCGATAGACTGGAAGGCCGCGGATCTCGGTCACCCTGGGGTTCGGGTTGACCGGCAGGATCTCATAGCCCTCGGTGATCTGTCGGTTGCTCAGCGCGACCTGTCAGCGCTGATCCACGTCACCCCTGGTCAGCCGGGCGGCGCAGGTGATGCAGCTCATCCCCGATCGCGGGCATCTCCAGCCGGTGAATCACCTGGGAACAGGTCGGGCTGTCCGGATCGGCGTCCACCGTTGCCAGATAATCCGGCTTCTGGATGCCGGTCCCGGTGTATATGGCGATCGTATAAAGCAACTTCTCCCGAGGGGCCCTGATCGCCTCGGCGGAGCTTGCATAGCCAGGTCCGCAACACGCTCCGTCCATGGCGAATCCCTCCCTTGAGTCCCCTGAAATCCTGTAAATCGAAAAACCTTGTATTATGAATTGAGAAAACCTGCGTCTTGAACGTCTGACACTGATCCTTGAGATCGTCGGCCAGAAGGGCGCGGCAACGTTGGCCGATATCTGCACCCATTCGGATCTGCCCAAGCCCTCGGCCTATCGGCTGGCGCAGGACCTGGTGGGTGCGGGGCTGCTGGAACCCGTGGCCCGGGGCCGGTTCGCCATCGGCAACCGACTGAAACGGATCACACGTTCCGAGCAATCCGACCGTGCCCTGCTGGAGATCATTGCCCCTGCCCTCAAACAGGCGGCCACCCGGCACGGTGCGGTATTCTTCCTGTCGCGCTTGCGTGGCCGGGCGGTGGAAATCATCCACGTGGAAACCCCCGAAAGCGGCGTGTCTTACCTGCATCCCGGACTTGGCAAGCGTCCGCTTCATGCCTGTTCCTGCTCCAAGGCGGTCGCCGCATTCTCGAGCAATCTACGCGCGACCGGGGCTCTGGAGGGGCGGCTGAAAGCCTTTACCGAATTCACGCTCACCCGGGTCGAAGATCTGGAGGCGGAACTTCAGGTGATCCGGCAACGCGGCTACGCCGAATGCGTTGAGGAGATTGATCGCGGCATGTGTTCGGTTGCGGCCCCGCTGGGAGAAACCGGTTTTGGCGCAACCATGTCGATCGGCGCTGCAGGCTCCACACGCGTGTTTAGCCCGGCATTCCGTGCAAGGATGGGGCAAGAGATCATCGCGCTGACCCGCGCAGTTGCGGCGAGCCTGGGCGGACTGGATCTGGATGAACCGGCCCGCCCCGGGCAAGCCCGTCAGGGCGACACTTGGGCACCGATGCCGCAAGCCCGGTGAAGCGCACAGGATGCGCACCGACATGCGCGATCAGGGTCATTTGCTGACATCAGCGCGGATGACGCATGGTGCGGCCTGGATGAATGGTGCCGGCTGAGGGACTCGAACCCCCGACCTTCGGTTTACAAAACCACTGCTCTACCAACTGAGCTAAGCCGGCCCGGACCCTGCATAGGGCGAAAATGCGGCGGGCTCAAGCCACCGTTTCCAGGAAAGGGCAGCGGCGGGAGCGTGCTGCCAAACCGTCAAGAATACGCCTTGCAGCCGCCATATTGGATGGCCAGACTGCACCATGCACGGGCAGTGCCGCACCCGACCCTGATGCACGGTGTCGTTGCGGCCAAAATCGGACAAAGGCTTCGGAGCAGGCATGAAGATATCCCTTCACCTTGGCGCACATCTGACCGACGATGACCGGCTGTCACGCTGCCTGATCAAGAACCGCGATCTGCTGGCCGGGCAGGCGATTGCCGTGCCGGGGCCCGGCAAATATCGTGAACTGTTGCGCGCGGCGACCGAGCGGCTGCAGGGGGCGCGTGCCAGCGCCGAGACAACGGCGGCATTGCTGGATGATATCCTGAACATGGATGGCGCCGAGCGGATGGTACTGTCATCGGCGGAATTCCTGGGGCCGCGCGGCTGGGCGATCCGCGATTCGGCGCTCTACCCCCAGGCCGCCGAGAAATTTTCGGCGCTGCGCAACCTGTTCCCCAATCACCCGGTCGAAGCCTTCCTGGCCGTGCGCAACCCGGCCACATTCATGGCGTCACTGGTTGATGTGGCCCATGACAAGGCGCGCGAGCGGATCCTGAGCACCACCACCCCCGCCGATCTGCGCTGGTCAGCCGTCGTCAACGCCATGCGCACCGCCTGCCCCGATGTTCCCCTGACGATCTGGTGCGATGAGGATACGCCATATCTGTGGAATGACATCCTGCGCGCGGTCAGTGCCCACCCCGATGGCATCACGCTGCGCCATACTTATGACTGGTTCGCCCAGGTCATGCGCCCCGAGGGTCTGGAACTGATGCTGAATTGGCTGGAGCACCACCCCCCCCAGACCGAGGATCAGCGCCGCCGGATCATCAGCGCCTTTCTGGACAAGTATTTTGATGCCGAAAAGGTGGATGTGGACCTGAACCTGCCCGGCTGGACCGAGGACATGGTCGAAGTCCTGACCGAGCTTTACGATCAGGACATGGACGCAATTCGCGCCATCGAGGGCGTTCGGGTGCTGACGCCCTGAGCGCGGCGCGTCACTCCATCCCCAGCGCGGCCTTGTAGACCTCCAGAATCGCCTCTTCTTCGGCGATTTCATCGGGCTTGCGCTTGCGCATGGCGATGATCTTGCGGATCACCTTGGTGTCATAGCCCCGGCCCTTGGCCTCGGCCATGACCTCTTTCTGCTGGTCGGCAATGTCCTTCTTCTCGGCTTCCAGATGCTCGAACCTTTCGATGAACTGGCGCAGTTCATCGGCTGTGACGCTATAGGCATCGGGGGTGTTCATGGTCGGCGCTCCTGCCCTTGATGATTTTCCCTGTTCCTAATTCGGTCGCACGGGCGCCGCAAGCCTGCCCGCAGTCGCAGTTGCGCCTTGGCCGGAACCGCGCTAACCCCGTCCTGTGCTTGGTGACGGAGGGCAGGATGGACTGGCTGATCTGGACAGGGGCGGCAGTTTCGCTGGCGGGCGTCGGTGCGCTTGTCTGGTGCATCCTGTTTGCCATGCGCGCCCGGCGTGAAGCGCGCGACGAAATCGACCTGCGCGCCCGGCTGCAGCACGCGGTTCTGGTGAATTTCGGGGCCCTTGCGGTGTCGGTGCTGGGGCTGATGATGGTCGTCGTCGGGATCTTCATGAGTTGAGCCGGGCGACCCGCCGCAGGGGATTCCCTTGGGCGCTGGACTGTGGCATAGTTCCTGGAACAACAATTCCAGGCAGGTCGCAGGCACATGAAACGGAACCGATCGGCATTTGTCGTGGCGCTGCATGTCACGGCGCTTGTGGTCATGGGCGGGTATTTCGGCTTTGCCGCCGTGCAGGGGGATTACGGCCTGTTCAACCGCATCCAGATCGAAGCCGAAAACGTGACCCTGCGCAGCAAGCGGGACGCGCTGCAACAGGAACTGGCCCAGTATCAGAACCGCACCCGCCGCCTGTCCGAGGACTATCTGGATATCGAGCTTCTGGACCAGCAGGCCCGCCAGGTCCTGGGCCTGATGCACCCGTCCGAAATCGTCATCCGCTGACCCCCGCGGCGGCTTTGGAAAACGTCTTTGCCCCGCAGCGGATAATGCGCTATCAAATAGTTTAACACTGAACTATTGGCCGCAACAACAAGGGGCGACCGCGATGGCTGCGCGAAAATCGACTGCAAAGTCCAACATTTCAAAGGATGAGCTGCTTGGCTACTACCGTGACATGCTGCTTATCCGGCGATTCGAGGAAAAGGCCGGGCAGCTTTACGGGATGGGCCTCATCGGCGGGTTCTGCCACCTTTACATCGGCCAGGAAGCGGTTGTCGTAGGGCTGGAAGCCGCCGCGAAGGAAGGCGACAAGCGCGTCACATCCTACCGCGATCACGGGCATATGCTGGCCTGCGGCATGGATCCCAATGGCGTGATGGCCGAACTCACCGGCCGTGAGGGGGGCTATTCCAAAGGCAAGGGCGGCTCCATGCACATGTTCTCGAAAGAGAAACATTTCTACGGTGGCCACGGCATCGTCGGCGCTCAGGTGCCAATCGGTGCGGGCCTTGCCTTTGCCGACAAGTACAAGGGCAATGACAATGTCACCTTCACCTATTTCGGCGATGGTGCGGCCAACCAGGGCCAGGTCTATGAAACCTACAACATGGCGATGCTGTGGGACCTGCCGGTGATCTTCGTGATCGAAAACAACAAATACGCCATGGGCACTTCGGTCCAGCGCGCCACCAAATCCCCCAGCCTGTGGGAACGCGGCGCCGCCTATGGCATCCCCGGTGAGGAAGTGGACGGCATGGACGTGCTGGCCGTCAAGGCCGCCGGCGAAAAGGCGGTGGCCCACTGCCGCGCCGGCAAGGGGCCGTATATCCTTGAAATCATGACCTATCGCTACCGTGGCCACTCCATGTCCGACCCGGCCAAGTATCGCACCCGTGACGAGGTCCAGAAAATGCGCGAGGAACGCGACGCCATCGAACATGTGCGCGACCTGCTGCTGCAGGGCAAACATGCCACCGAAGATGACCTCAAGGCCATCGACAAGGATATCAAGGCTGTGGTCAACGACTCGGCCGAATTCGCCAAGGAAAGCCCCGAGCCCGCGCTCGAAGAGCTCTGGACCGATATCTACGCCGATGACGTGCCGCAGAACGCCTGAGGGGAGAGGAAACACATGGCAACCGAAGTATTGATGCCCGCCCTTTCACCCACGATGGAAGAGGGCACGCTCGCAAAATGGCTGGTCAAGGAAGGCGACACCGTCGCCGCCGGCGACATCATCGCCGAGATCGAAACCGACAAGGCCACCATGGAATTCGAAGCGGTGGATGAAGGGACCATCGGCAAGATCCTGGTTGCCGAAGGCACCGAAGGGGTGAAGGTCAACACCCCCATCGCCGTGCTGGTCGAAGAGGGCGAAAGCGCCGACAACATCGACACCGGGTCCGAGCCCGCGCCGTCAGCCGCCCCGGCGGCTGACGCCGGCGACAAGGCGGCCCCCGAAGGGGGCTCCGCGAAGGCCGCCCCCCCCGCACAACCAAAGCCGGACACCAGCCCCGACTGGCCCGCGGACACGCCGATGAAGAAACAGACCGTGCGCGAAGCCCTGCGCGACGCCATGGCCGAAGAAATGCGCCGCAAGGATGAAGTCTTCGTCATGGGCGAGGAAGTCGCGGAATACGAGGGCGCCTACAAGATCACCCAGGGGTTGCTGGACGAATTCGGCGCCCGCCGCGTGGTGGACACGCCTATCACCGAACACGGCTTCGCCGGTATCGGCGTCGGCGCGGCCTTCGGCGGACTGCGGCCCATCGTCGAATTCATGACCTTCAACTTTGCCATGCAGGCCATGGACCAGATCCTCAATTCAGCCGCCAAGACGCTCTACATGTCCGGCGGCCAGATGGGCTGCCCCATTGTCTTTCGCGGCCCCAACGGCGCCGCCGCACGCGTCGCCGCCCAGCACAGCCAGTGCTACGCCGCCTGGTATTCGCATATCCCCGGGCTGAAGGTTGCCATGCCCTACTCCGCCGCCGACGCCAAGGGCCTGCTGAAATCCGCCATCCGTGACCCCAACCCTGTGATCTTCCTGGAAAACGAAATCCTCTATGGCCGCAGCTTCGACGTGCCGGATATCGATGACCTGACCATCCCCTTCGGCAAGGCGAAGACCTGGCGTGAAGGCTCGGACGTCACCATCGTCAGCTTCGGCATCGGCATGACCTATGCGCTGGAAGCCGCCGAGAAACTGGCCCAGGACGGGATCGAGGCCGAGGTGATCGACCTGCGCACCCTCCGCCCCATGGACACCGACGCCATCCTCGCCTCGGTGCGCAAGACCAACCGCCTGGTCACGGTCGAGGAGGGCTTCCCCCAATCCTCGGTCGGCAATTACATCACCTCGGTGGTGATGGAGCACGCGTTTGACTACCTTGACGCCCCGGTGATCAACCTCACCGGCAAGGACGTGCCCATGCCCTATGCCGCCAATCTGGAAAAACTTGCGCTGGTGACCACCGATGAGGTGATCGACGCCGTGCGCAAGGTCACCTATCGCTGAGGGAGGGTACCATGCCAACAGAAATCCTGATGCCCGCCCTCTCGCCCACCATGGAGGAAGGCACGCTGGCCAAATGGCTGGTCAAGGAGGGCGACACCGTCGCCTCCGGCGATATCCTGGCCGAGATCGAGACCGACAAGGCCACCATGGAATTCGAAGCCGTGGACGAAGGCACCATCGGCAAGATCATGGTCGCCGAGGGCACCGAAGGGGTGAAGGTCAACACCCCCATCGCCGTCCTGCTCGATGACGGCGAAAGCGCCGAGGATATCGACACCGCCGCCGATACCCCCGCGCCCGAGGCCCCCAGGGCCGAGGCGGGCGCGAAGGCGGCCCCCAGCGGGGGCTCCGCCGCGCCCGCTCCCTCCGCCACGGCGCCCGCGGCGCCCAAGGGCGGTGACGGTAGCCGCATCTTCGCCTCCCCCCTCGCCCGCCGCATCGCCGCCGACAAGGGGCTGGACCTGTCGCAGATCAAGGGCTCCGGCCCCCATGGCCGCATCGTCAAGGCCGATGTCGAAGCCGCCAAAGCTGAAACCGCCCCGGCGCCAGCCGCGTCCCAACCCGGCGCCATGCCCAGCGGCCCCGCCGCCGACGCCGTGGCCCGCATGTTCGAGGGGCGCGAGTATGAAGAGGTCAAGCTCGACGGCATGCGCCGCACCGTCGCCGCCCGCCTGACCGAGGCCAAGCAAACCATTCCGCATTTCTACCTCCGCCGCTCGGTCGTGCTGGACCCGCTGCTGAAGTTCCGCGGTGAGCTCAACGCCCAGCTTGAAGCGCGCGGGGTGAAACTCTCGGTCAATGACTTCATCATCAAGGCCTGCGCCCTGGCGCTGCAGGACGTCCCCGACGCCAATGCCGTCTGGGCCGGCGACCGCATCCTGCGGCTCAAACCCTCGGATGTGGCCGTGGCCGTGGCGGTCGAAGGCGGGCTGTTCACCCCCGTCCTGAAGGACGCCCACGCGAAAACCCTCTCCGCGCTTTCGGCCGAGATGAAGGACCTCGCCACCCGCGCCCGCAACCGCAAGCTTGCCCCGCATGAATATGTCGGCGGCTCCATGGCGATCTCCAACCTCGGCATGTTCGGGATTGAAAACTTCGACGCCGTCATCAACCCGCCGCATGGCTCCATCCTGGCCGTGGGCGCCGGGGTGAAACAGCCGGTAGTCGGCAAGGATGGCGAACTGGCCGTGGCCACGGTGATGTCGATGACACTCTCGGTCGATCACCGCGTGATCGATGGCGCCCTGGGGGCGGAATACCTGAAAGCCGTGATCGGCTATCTGGAAGCGCCGATGCTCATGCTGGCCTGAAGCCTCCAGCGCCGGGCGCAGCGATGCCGTCGCCCGGCGTAACTTCAGTTTCGCCCCACCGCTCCCCCATTCGACCATCCGCTGACCGGCGCCCGCGCCGGTCAGCGCCCCCGAGGCGCGCAGGGTGGGCGGGTGGGAGCGCGGCTCGGGGGCGCTTCTATCCACCCATCCGCTTCATTCCGCCGCCCGGGGCTGGATCGGCGGCAGAACGTCATCAGGGATTGGGCAGATATAGGGCGTGCGCGCCAGCCGCCCCTGATGCTCTTCCTGCGCTGCCGCCAGAAGCGCCGGGTCCGCGATCAGCTTCTGCGCCAGCCGCCCCATGGCGCTGGCGGCATGGGTCATCCCCTTATGTGCCGCTGGCATCTTACCCTGCGCGGTGGTCTGCCAGCTATGCCCCGGCGTGCCGATCGCATGGGTCGCCACCAGAACCTCGGTCGTCGGCACCGCCCAGGTCACATCGCCCACATCCGTCGATCCCACCATGACCTGCCCGCCCGGGCGCATGGGCACCACCCCGTCAAACAGCGGCGTATCGGGCTCGGGGTCACGCGCCACGCGGGCATAGGCGGTGGCTATGTCGCCCTCGGTCAAAGTCGCCTGAATCCGCGCGGCAAAGGCCCGGTCGGCATCGTCAAAAGGCACGCCACCGATCTCGTCCAGAACATCCTGCATGGCGCGGTCCATGGTCAGGTTCTCAAGATGGCTGGAGACTGCGCTGAAAATCCGGTCGCTGACCTGCGTCTCGGTCATCAACGCCGCCCCCTGCGCCACCTTGCGCACCCGCGCCACCAGCTCCTGCACCGTTGCGGAACTGAGCGAGCGGATGGAATACCGCACCTGCGCCCGCCCCTGCACCACATTCGGCGCCTTGCCGCCCGCGTCCAGATAGGCGTAATGGATGCGCGCATCCGCGGGCATATGCTCGCGCATGTAATTCACGCCGACCGACATCAGCTCTACCGCGTCCAGCGCCGACCGGCCCAGATGCGGCGACATGGCCGCGTGCGAGGACCGCCCCGCAAAGGTGAAATCGATCCGCGTGTTGGCCAGCGCCAGCGGGTCATCCACCATGGTAAAGCAGTTGGGGTGCCAGGTGATCGCCGCATCCACATCGGCAAAGGCGCCCTCGCGCACCATGAAGGCCTTGGCGGCGCCCCCTTCCTCGGCCGGGCAGCCGTAGTAGCGCACGCGGCCGGGGGTGCCCGTGGCCTCCAGCCAGTCCTTGACCGCGCAGGCCGCCAGCAGCGCCGCAGCCCCCAGCAGGTTGTGCCCGCAGCCATGGCCGTCGCCCCCCGGCACCAGCTCCTGCGGCTCGGCGATGCCCGAAACCTGGCTCAACCCCGGCAGGGCGTCATATTCGCCCACAATGGCAATCACCGGCCCGCCGCTGCCCGCCTCGCCCATGACCGCCGTGGGGATCCCGGCCAGCGCTTCGGTCACGCGGAACCCCTTGGCGCGCAATGTCTCGACATGCGCATCGCAAGAGGCATATTCCGCATAGAGCGTTTCCGGCGTGTCCCAGACCCGGTCCGCCAGCGCCGTCAGGTCCGGCGCGTGCTGCGCGATCCGCTCCAAGATGTCCGATGTGTTCTGCATGGCAAAGCCTCCTGTTCCGGTGTGCAGTGAACCCTGCCATGCGCCCCTTGTCCAGCCCCGCGCCCTGCCCTAAGCTTCGCCCAATTCAAACCCCGGAGTCCCCATGCCCATCCGCAACCGCTTTTCTGAAATGCTGCCCGAACTCAGCGCGTTCCGGCGTGATCTTCACGCACATCCTGAACTGGGCTTCGACTGTTTCCGCACCGCCAGCCGCGTCGCCCAGGCCCTGCGCGAGATGGGCTGCGACCAGGTTGTCGAAGGGATCGCGAAAAGTGGTGTCGTGGGCGTGATCAAGGGGCGGCAAGCGGCCTCGGGCAAGGTGGTGGGCCTGCGCGCCGATATGGACGCCCTGCCGATCCACGAAGCCACCGGCCTGCCCCATGCCTCGACCATCCCGGGCAAGATGCATGCCTGCGGCCATGACGGCCACACCACCATGCTGCTGGGCGCCGCGCGCTACCTGGCCGAAACGCGCAATTTCGACGGCACCGTGGTGCTGATCTTTCAGCCCGCCGAAGAGGGCGGCGGCGGCGCCAAGGTCATGTGCGACGAAGGGCTGATGGAGCGATTCGGCATCCACGAGGTCTACGGCATGCACAACCGCCCCGGGCATGACTTCGGCGAATTCGTCATCCGCTCGGGGCCGTTCTATGCCTCGGCCGATGAGTTCGAGGTCAGCATCGAAGGCCGTGGCGGGCACGCTGCCAAGCCGCATGACTGCATCGACCCCACGGTGGCCGCCGCGCAGGTGGTGCTGGCGCTGCAAACCGTGGTCAGCCGCAACACCGACCCGGTGGCGCAGGTCGTGGTGTCGGTCTGCACCTTCCGCACCGAATCCGAGGCGTTCAACGTCATCCCCCAGCGCGTGCTGCTCAAGGGCACTGTGCGCACCCTGACGCCCGAAACCCGCGACATGGCCCAGGCGCGGATCACCGACATCCTCACCCACACCGCCGCCGCCCATGGCGCCCGGGCCGAGGTCAATTACATGCGCGGCTATCCGGTCATGGTGAACCACGCCGCCGAAACCGAGGTCGCCATGAAGATCGGCCGCGGCGTCACCGGGCGCTGCATCGAAGGCCCCTACAACATGGGCGGCGAGGATTTCGCCTATATGCTGGAGGAACGCCCTGGCGCCTATATCGTGCTGGGCGCGGGGCCGGGGGCAAAGCTGCACCACCCGGAATATGATTTCAACGACGAGATCATCCCCATCGGCGCCAGCTGGTTTGTGGGCATGGTCGAAGAGCGGATGCCCGCTCCCTGAAGGCAGCGCCGGGGCGCTGCCTGCGGCCATCCGGGAGCGTGATCAGCGCCGCGCCAGCGCAATCGCACGCTTGACCGGGCGATGCAGTATCCATCCCGCGACCCCGCCTGCCAGCGCACCAAACCCGTTGGCGACCATATCGCCCACAGAGAACCCGCGCCCGACCAGCGGTTGCAGGAATTCGATCAATATCCCCAGGCCGGTTGCCGCCGGCACCAGCCATATGGCACTGCGCGGGTAGACCACGCAGACCGGCAGCACCACGGCCATGAAGCCCAGGAAATGATGCAGCTTGTCGCTTCCGGGAATGTCCTTCGGCATCTCGGACGGTGGGGTCAGCGTTCCCACCAGAACCATCAGCGTGGCGATGACGGTCATGACCCAGGCGTAAGTGCCAAGTCTGTGCATGAAGGCTCCATAATGGGCAGGGCGACAGGATCAGGCCCCACGCCCGCGCGCCAGCAAAAGGCGCGCAGCGGCGGCGTGACCCGCGTTCGGTCAGGACGCGCGGCGTTCGGATGGTCCGGATACGACGGCGGTGTATTTGGCCTCCGCCTCGGCATAGCTTCGCGCCGGAGGCTCGGCTTCGGGCGCTTTTTGCGGGGAAGGCGTGATCAGCGGTGGAAACTCCTCTTCTTCGGGCAGGCCTTCGCGTGACAGCAGCACCGCCATGGGTCTGGCCGAGGGGATGTGCGAGCACACGATCATCGCCCCCACCATGATCGGAACCGCCAGGAACATGCCCGGCACCCCCCAGACCGCCCCCCAGAAGGACAGCGACACGATGATCCCGAAAGAGGACAGCCGCAGCGTCTTGCCCATGAGCATCGGGTCGATGACATTGCCCAGCATGAACTGGATCATCCCCGTGAGCACAAAGATCAGCAGCGCCGTTTGCGGCTCTGGCAACTGGATATAGGCGACCAGGGTCACCACCAGCGTGGCCGCGATGGACCCCACGGCGGGGATGAAATTCAGCACAAAGGTCAAAAGCCCCATGGCCACAGCGAACTCGAGGCCAAAGAAGCTCATCATCAGAAAGATCGCCAGGCCGGTGACCGAGCTGACCGCCGTCTTGACCAGCAGATAGCGGTTCACCCGGCGGATGATCGAGGCGATGATGCGGCTCACCCGCTCGGCCTTGGTCCTGTCCGACAGCAGATTCTCCAGCTTGGTGCCGAACCAGACCCGTTCGGCAAACAGGAAGCCCACGAACAGGATGATCAGGATCGCATGCGACAGGATGGTGCCCGCCTGCCCCGCCGCCTGGCGCAGATAGCCGGACACCTGAATGGTCTGGACCGTGGCCAGCACCGCGGCCTCCACATCATCGCCCATCCAGGAAAACATCTGCGCCACGGCACGCTGGGCGTCTTCGGTATAGGACAGCGTCGTGGTCAGCACGGTGTTGATCTGCGAGAGCACAAGGCCCGCAAGAATCAGTATCCCCGATGCGATCAGAAACACCGCCGCGATCGAAGCCAGCCAGTTGGTGATCCGCAGGCTGCCGATCCGAAGCCTTGAGATCGAGTTGATCGCATCCGAGGTGAGCGAGAACAGGATGATCGCAATCGCCAGCGAGATCAGGATGAACTTCGCCTGCACCAGCAGGAACAGAACCACCGCAAAGGCGATGATCCCCATCAGCCAGGTCTGCAGCCTGAACTTCTCACCAAAGGTCAGGCGCAACGGGCCGTTGGCGGCCGATGTCTTGTCGGTCGGGTTCATCTGCATTCCCTTGTGCGCACGGGGCCCACCCGGGCCACACCCTCCTGATTATGCGGTGCTGCAAGGGTCATGGCAAGGTCGGCCAAGCCGCAGCAAGGCAGCCCGCCCCCGGGTTGCCCGTCAAATCGACATCAGCCAGCGCTTGCGCAGCCGTCACTCCAGCGCCAGCAGATACGCGGCAATGGCGTCACGATCCGCAGGCGTCAGCCGCGCCATGGCGCGCACCACCGCTGCCATCGACCCGCCCGCCACATCGAATTCCGGCGTGAACCCGCTTTCCAGATACAGCGCAATATCCTGCCGGGACCACCCCAGGGCCCCGGGTGTAATGCCCGGGATGCGCCCGTCGCCCGAGGGGTTCGGCGCACCCTCCATCCAGGCGGCGCGGTCCAGCCCGCCAAAACTGTCGCGCGGGGTGTGGCATTCGGCACAATGGGCCAGCGCCTCGACCAGATGGCGCCCGCGCTCCACCTCGGGGCTCAGATCGCCCTGCAAGACCCAGTCCTCCCCAAGGTATCGCGCCTTCCACAGGCCGATGCCACGCCGGAACGTGAAGGGAAAGGCCAGCTCATGCTCGGGCGCCACGGCGTCACTGGGCGGAAGCGTGGCGATGAAGGCCTGCAGATCGGCGATCTCCTGCAGATCGGCCAAGGCATATGCGGTGTAGGGAAACGCCGGGTAGTAATGCGCCCCCTGCGGCGAGATGCCGCGCATCATCGCATTGGCAAAATCGGCCCGGCCCCAGGTGCCGATGCCATGATCCGGGTGCGGGCTGATATTCGGGGCGATGAAAACCCCGAATTCCGTTTCAAATCGCTGCCCGCCTGACAGCACGGGGGCGTCGTCATCCTCGGCCCCCGGGGCACTATGGCAGCCCGCACAGCCCCCCGCCCAGAACACGCCCGCACCGCGCTCCGGATCGGCGTCCAGCGCCATGAGCGTGGCGATATCCGCATCATCCAACCCTTGCGGACGTGTGAGCCACCAGAACCCGGCACCCGCCAGCAGCGCCAGACCGAACACGAATACGGCAACCCGTTGCATCAGCGCTGCCCGCTGCCTTGCAAACCATGCGACCTGTCTGCGGTGCGCGCAGTCTGCGCAACCCGGACCGCAGGGGGCGACCCGCCCCCTGCCACCGCACGCAGTGCCAGAAGGCTTGCGCGCGCAGCATGCGCGCGCTCCGCTGGATCACAGCCGCGCCGCAACAGGCGAACGCTCACCGCTCAGCACGATTGGCATCATGGCAGGCGGCGCAGGCCGCGCCCAGCTGTCCCACGGCAGGGCGCAGGGCGTCCAGACCGTCACCCGCAACCGCCTGAAGTGACTCGGCCGCCTCCTGCAGGGCCACGAATTTCGCGGTGAAATCGTCCAGATCCTCCCAGATGCCGGGCAGCGCACGGGTGCCTTCGATGCTGGCGTTGTCGGTCCCTTCGGGCCACATCCGACCCTGATCATGACGCGTCAGGTGATAGAGATTATCGGCAGCGGTCTGCGCCGCATCGGCATCATAGTCCATACGCCCCTGCGCCATGGAGCCCACCACCGCCAGATTATGCGCATACAAGGTAAACTGGGCCTGGCGTGCATCCACGGCCGGATTGGTATCGGCCAGCACCGCGCCAGCCGTGGCGAGGCCCAGAATCGAAGCAAGAAGGGGCGTGCGAAAAGGCATGTAAGGACTCCGGGTTGATGTAACACGCGGCACGGTAGGGCGCGCTCGGCGCCCTGTCAAAACGCACAAACGTGATTTCTTCGCGCCCAGTGCGTCATTCAGACGTCATCGAATCGGACCTTGCCGATATAGGGCAGGTTGCGGTTTCGCTGTGCATAATCGATGCCATACCCCACCACGAATTCATCCGGGATCTCGAATCCGGTCCAGGTGGCACGGATGTCCACCTCACGGCGCGAGGGCTTGTCCAGAAGCGCACAGACCTCCAGCCGCGCCGGTTCGCGGGCACGCAGCATGCCCACGACATGGTGCAGCGTGAAGCCCGTGTCCACGATATCCTCGACGACCAGCACGTCACGGCCTGCAATCTCGCCCGAAAGGTCCTTGAGGATGCGCACCTCACGCGAGGATTTCATCGCGTTGCCATAGGAGGAGGCTTCGAGGAAATCGACCTCGACCGGCAGGTCAAGTTCACGCACCAGATCGGCGATGAACACGAAGGAGCCGCGCAGCAGCCCCACCACCACCAGCTTGTCCGTATCGCGGAAATGGGCCGAGATTTCGGCGGCAAGGTCTTCGACCCGCGCGGCAATGGACTTGGCGCTGATCATTTGGTCGATTACGTACTCGGCATGCGTCATGGCGGCCCCTTGATTTTTGGACGCCACTCTAGGACATGAGGGCGCTGCCGAAAAGAACCTGTGAAAGCCCTACGCCTCGCATGCCGAAACATAACGAATACCGCCACATGCCCTATAGCGCGCAGCAGATCTTTGATCTGGTGGCCGATGTGGCCCGCTACCCGGAATTCCTGCCCTGGACATCGGCCGCCCGCATCCGCGCCCGCCGACCGATCGAGGGCGGCGAGGAAATCGACGCGGATCTGGTAATCTCGTTCAAGGTGTTTCGAGAGCGGTTCACCAGCCGGGTGCAGATGTATCCGGACCAGGGCCTGATCAAGACCACCTATCTGGATGGCCCGTTCAAGTACATGCATTCCAGCTGGTCCCTGCGCGCGGCCGAGGATGGCGGCTGCATCGTTGATTTCCATGTGGATTTCGAGTTCCGCAGCGCCATGCTTCAGCGGCTGATCGGGGTGGTGTTCGATCAGGCCATGCGCCGCATCGTCGCCGCGTTCGAAAAGCGGGCCCGGGCGCTTTACGGGCCGGGCGGCCAGCCTGCAGCCTGAGCCCCGGGCGCGGGGGTTTCCAAGGTCGGGGCTTTGACATATGACGGTTCGGTCACTTGCCCCCGGGGACCGCCGACCGCATGAAGATCATCACCACCACCGACGACCTGGCCGCGTTCTGTGCCCGCGCCCATGCGGCGCCCTATGTCACCATCGACACCGAATTCCTGCGCGAACGCACCTATTACGCAAAACTGTGCCTGATCCAGATGGCATTGCCGGGACCGGATGGCCCAGGTTCGGGCGAGGCGGTGATCGTGGACCCGCTGGCCGGGGACAAGGGCCTGTCGCTGGCGCCCCTGGCCGAGCTGATGCGCGATGAAACCACGGTCAAGGTCTTCCATGCCGCCCGCCAGGACCTGGAGATCTTCTATTTCGATCTTGGGGTCATGCCGCGACCGCTGTTTGACACGCAGGTGGCAGCCATGGTCTGCGGGCATGGCGATCAGGTGGGGTATGAGACGCTGGTGCGCAAGCTTGCCAAGGGTCAGGTGGACAAGGCCTCGCGCTTCACCGACTGGTCGCGCCGCCCGCTGTCGGATGCGCAACTGGCCTATGCGCTGGCCGATGTGACCCATCTGCGCGTGATCTATGAGAAGCTGGCCGAACAGCTGGAGGCCACGGGCCGCGCGCCCTGGGTCGATGAGGAGCTGGAGGCGCTGACCGACCCGGAAACCTATGTCACCCGCCCCGAGGACGCCTGGAAGCGGATCAAGACCCGCTCCAACGGCGGGCGCTTTCTGGCCATCGTGCGCGAGTTGGCGCGGTTCCGTGAGAACCACGCGCAGTCGCGCAATGTGCCGCGCGCGCGGGTTTACAAGGATGACGCGCTTCTGGAACTGGCCTCGTTGCGCCCGGCCACGATGGAGGATCTGGGCCGCGCGCGGCTGCTGTTGCGCGATGCGCGGCGCGGCGACATTGCCCAGGGGATCCTGCAGGCCGTGGCGGATGGACAGGCGTTGAGCCCGACCGAGTTTCCCGAAACCCCACCCGACCGGGCCGCGCTGCAGGTCAATCCGGCGCTGGCCGATCTGCTGCGCGTGTTGCTCAAGGCCTGTTGCGAATCCGGGGGGGTGGCTCAGAAGCTGGTGGCCTCGGCTGCGGATCTGGATGCCATCGCCGCCGGAGAGCGCGATCTGGCAGCCCTGCGCGGCTGGCGCCGTGAGGTATTTGGCGCGCATGCGCTACGGCTGTGTGAGGGGGCGCTGGCACTGGGTGTGCAGGGGCAATCGGTCCGGATGATCAACCTGACGGAGCCCGGCTGAAAGCTGGAGCTTGATGGCAAGGCACCGCTTGCGCCCATCCTTGGGCCGCCGTGGCAGGCGTTTGAAGCGCCCCCGAGCCGCGCCCCACCCACCCACCCTACGCGCCTCGGGGGCGCGGCCCGGCGCGGGCGCCGGGCGCACAGGGTGGCCGATGTTTCGGCGCTGTCCATGGCCAGGTCAGGCGGTTGGTTGCGGTGACGGCTCGGGCGCGGCGCGCCCGAGGTTTCAGGGCATTCGGCCCAGCCCGTTCAGAAGAACGCCTGCAGACCGGTTTGCGCGCGTCCCAGGATCAGGGCGTGGATATCATGCGTGCCCTCATAGGTGTTCACGGTTTCCAGGTTCATCATGTGGCGGATGACCTGGAACTCTTCGGAAATACCGTTGCCGCCATGCATGTCGCGCGCCACCCGGGCGATCTCCAGCGCCTTGCCGCAGTTGTTGCGCTTGATCAGGCTGATCATTTCCGGCGCGCCCTCGGCCGCGTCCATCAGCCGTCCGACCTGCAGCGCGGCCTGCAGGCCCAGCGTGATTTCGGTCTGCATGTCGGCCAGCTTCTTCTGGAACAGCTGCGTCTGCGCCAGCGGCTTGCCGAATTGCTTGCGGTCCAGCCCATAGCTGCGCGCGGCGTGCCAGCAGGTTTCGGCCGCGCCCATGACGCCCCAGGCGATCCCGTAGCGGGCACGGTTGAGGCAGCCGAACGGGCCCTTCAGCCCCTCCACATGCGGCAGCAGCGCGCCCTCGCCGACCTCAACCCCGTCCATGACGATCTCGCCGGTGGTCGAGGCCCGCAGGGATTGCTTGCCGCCGATCTTGGGCGCCGAAAGCCCCTTCATGCCCTTTTCCAGCACAAAGCCCCGGATCTTGCCGCCATGGGCGTCGGATTTGGCCCAGATCACGAAGACATCGGCGAAGGGGCTGTTGGAAATCCACATCTTGGAGCCGCTGATGCGGTAGCCGGTGGCGGTTTTCTCGGCCCGGGTCTTCATGCCCGCGGGGTCTGACCCCGCATCAGGTTCGGTCAGGCCGAAACAGCCGATCAGCGCGCCGGAACACAGGCCCGGCAGGTATTTCTGGCGCTGGTCCTCGGTGCCATAGGCATAGATCGGATAGATCACCAGCGAGGATTGCACCGACATCATCGAGCGATAACCGGAATCCACGCGCTCGATCTCGCGCGCGATCAGGCCATAGGTGACATAGCCCGCGCCCAGGCCGCCGTATTCCTCGGGCAGGGTGGCGCCCAGCAGCCCGGCCTGCCCCATCAGCGGGAAGAGTTCGGGTGCAGCGGCTTCGGTGCGGTAGGCATCAGTCACGCGGGGTTGCAGCTCGGACTGGGCAAAGGCATGGGCGGCATCGCGCAGCATGCGCTCTTCTTCGGTGAGCTGGCTGTCCAGGCGCAGCGGGTCATCCCAGGTGAAGCGGCCCAGATCAGGCTTGTCCTTCGGCTTCAGGGCGGGGGCATCGAGGGCCATGGTCATCCTCCGGTCGGTCAGAAAAATTCGTTCTGTGGTATCATGGCGCGCCGGCAAAGATAAGCCATAAGGCGCCTATCTGACGGCTCAGGCGGCGCGGAAATGCTTGGACAGTTTCAGCCCCTGCCCCTGATAGTTCGACGCAATCTGCGCGCCGTAAAGCACCGAAGGGCGCGATGCCATGCGCTCATACACCAGCCGCCCCACAACCTGCCCGTGTTCCAGCACAAAGGGCGCTTCATGGCAGCGGACCTCCAGCACGCCGCGCGCGCCCGCGCCCCCGGCGGCGGAATGGCCGAAACCGGGATCGAAGAACCCGGCGTAATGGACCCGGAATTCGCCCACCATGGCCAGATAGGGCGCCATTTCGGCCGCGTAATCGGGCGGGATATGCACGGCTTCACGGCTGACCAGAATATAGAACGCGCCGGGGTCCAGGATCAGCTTGCCGCCATCGGTCTGTAGCGGGTCCCAGAAATCCAGCGGGTCATAGGCGCCGATCCTGTCCAGATCGATCACCCCGGTGTGCGGCTTGGCGCGATACCCCGCCAGCCCGCCGGTGGCCGGGCGCAGGTCCACGGAAAACCCCAGCCCTTCGGAGATCACCGCCTGCCCCGAGACCAGACCAACCTGCGCATGCAGCGCGGCAAGGGCGTCATCCTTCAAGACCGCCTGCCCGCGCCGGAACCGGATCTGGTTCAGCCGCATCCCGGGGCGCACAAGGACCGAGAATGACCGCGGGCAGATTTCGGCATAGAGTGGTCCGGAATAGCCCGCGGGCACTCGGTCGAATTCAGTCCCTTCGTCGGTGATGACCCGGGTCAGCAGGTCCAGCCGTCCGGTGGAACTCTTGGCATTGGCCACGGCCTGCACATCCCCCGGAAGCGCCAGCGATTCCATCAGCGGGACCACATAGACGCAGCCTTTCTCCAGCACCGCGCCAGAGGTCAGATCCATGGAATGCATGCCGAATTCATCCAGCCGGTCACGGACCGCCCGCCCCTGCCCGGCCAGGAAGGACGCCCGCACCCGGTGCGCCACCGCGCCAAGCCGCAGGTCCAGGCTGGCGGGCTGGACCTGATCATCGCCCAGGGGGGTGGTCGCAGAAATCTGGCCAGCGGCGTGCATCTGGCGCAGGTCATAGTCCGGCAGAACGCCTGGCTGTGCGGTCATCAGAGGCCCCCTTGAGCACGCAATCCCTGCGCTCTTACACGGGTGGGGCCCCATGGGAAAGACTTGAGGAAACCCAAGGGGTGGTAGCTGCAATCGAAATGATTTGGTCGGGCTAGCAGGACTCGAACCTGCGACCTTCCGTCCCCCAGACGGACGCGCTACCAGGCTGCGCCATAGCCCGAACACCGGCGTGTTTAGCGGATTGAGCGCCGGGGGCAAGGGAAAATATTGCCCGGGTTCCGCGTTCATTCCGCCTTGCGGCTACCAGCGCCGCACACCGCTTGTTTCGGACATGCGCTCCAGCAACGCGTCAAGCCGCCGAGAGGCAGCAACCAGCGCGGGACGGTGCGGCGCTGCCTGTCCCGGGCGCATCCCACGCAGGCGCAGGGCCAGGCGCGGCGCGGCGGGTGAGTCGCCATCGCGGGCGGTGGCCTCGGGCTCGGCATCGGTGGCCTCGGGCTCGTTGACCTCATCATCCGCACTGGTCGCATCGACGCGCGCGGCGTCGGACCCGGTGGGGGCGTGAACAGGGTCGCGCCCGTTCGCAACGGCGTCTGCGGCGGTTTCGGCGGGGTCCTCGGCCTCGGACGGCGGCGCATCGGGCGCGGCCACAACCGGGTCAGCGGCGGTTTCCTCTGGCGTTTCGGCGGCGCGGGTGTCCGCAGGTTCCTCAGGGGGCTGCGGGTGCTCTTGCGCCGCGGGCGCCGCCGGAGCGGGGTCCTCAGGCGGATCAGCCGCCATGGGCGTGTCCGATACCGGCACGCGGGCGTCATCGGTCGCAACCTCGCCCTCGATGGCCGAAGCGTCCAGCTCCACCGCATCGGTTTCGCCACCGATCTGGGCAACCATGGCCGGGGGCGCCATCCCGGTCACATGGCGGGTGCCCTTGTCCGACAGCATCTTCTGCACGCCGCGAATCGTCATGCCCTGGTCATGCAGAAGGCTGCGAATCCCGGCCAGCAGCAGCACATCCGAGGGCCGGTAATAGCGCCGCCCCCCTGCCCGCTTCACCGGTTTGACATGCGAGAACTTGCTTTCCCAGAACCGCAACACATGTGCCGGGGTCTGCAGGATCTCGGCCACTTCGCTGATGGTCCGGAATGCCTCGGGCGCCTTGCGCATCAACCAGCCCTGTTACCGCTTGCAACCCGATCCTTCAGAATATGCGACGGTCGAAAGGTCAGCACGCGGCGCGGATCGATCGGAACCTCTTCGCCGGTCTTGGGATTGCGCCCCACCCGCGATCCCTTGTCGCGCACGCTGAACGTGCCAAAGGACGAAATCTTGACCTGCTCGCCGCGCACCAGCGCGTCCGAAATATGCTGCAAAACGGTTTCGACCAGTTGCGCCGATTCGTTGCGTGAAAGTCCAACCTCGCGGAAAACGGCCTCGCTCAGATCCATCCGCGTCAGAGTGTTTTCGCTCATGCCTTGCCCCCCAGCTGAGCCAAGAACATGGGACAAGGCAGATTCCGAGTCAATATCAACGCCTTGAAACGCGGCCTTCGCAGAGTGGTTTAGATTTCCGATGCGCGGAGAATCGCCACGGACAGGACAGGGCACCCCGGCCCTACCAGCGAAGGGCCACGGCCCCCCAGCTCAGCCCGCCGCCGATGGCCTCCAGCAGGACCAGATCACCACGGGAAAAGCGCCCTTCGGAGGCAGCGACCGACAGCGCCAGCGGGATCGACGCCGCCGAGGTATTGCCATGGTCCTGCACCGTGACGACGACCTTCTCCATCGGCAGGCCCAGCTTCTGCGCGGTGCCACGGATGATGCGCAGATTGGCCTGATGGGGCACGACCCAGTCAACATCCTGCGCCCCCAGGCCGGTGCGTTCCAGCGCGGTCTGGGCCGTGGCGGCCAGCTTTTCCACGGCATGGCGGAAGACCTCGCGCCCCTGCATGCGCAGACACCCTGCGGTGCCGCTGGTGGATACGCCCCCGTCCACATACAGCAGATCCCGGAAACGCCCGTCCGAATTGAGGTCCGTGGACAGGATGCCACGGTCATCCGACCCCCCGGCGCCCTGCTGCGCCTCCAGCACCACGGCGCCGGCGCCATCACCGAACAGGACGCAGGTGCCGCGATCGGTCCAGTCCATGATGCGCGAGAATGTCTCGGCCCCGATCACCAGCACCCGGTCGGCCTGGCCGGACAGGATCATGCCATTGGCATTGGCCATGGCAAAGACGAAGCCTGCACAGACCGCCTGCACGTCAAAGGCAAAGCCCCGGGTCATGCCCAGACCGTCCTGGACCTGGGTTGCCACGGCGGGAAATGTGTGATCCGGGGTTGAGGTCGCCACGACCACCGCGTCGATGTCACCGGCTGACAGCCCGGCGTTTTCCAGTGCCGCCCGCCCCGCATGGATCGCCAGATGCGAGGTGAACTCACCCGGTGCGGCGAAATGGCGCCGCTCGATCCCCGAGCGCGACCGGATCCATTCATCCGACGTGTCCAGCGTCTTGGCAAATTCGGAATTTGGAACCACGCGCGCGGGCAGATAATGCCCGGTTCCAATGATCACTGACCTGCGCGTCATTCCTCCCCCTGTCCGTTCTTGCCTGCAACCGCAATCGCGGCGCGATGCTCCTCGGCGCTCCGGGCAACGGCGGCCAGCCGTTCGGACATGCGCCCCTGAAAACCGGATTGCGCCAGTTGAAAGGCCAGCTTGATCGCCGCGGAAACCCCGGTTGCATCGGCGCTGCCATGGGATTTGACCACCGTGCCGTTCAGCCCCAGGAACACACCCCCGTTGACCCGGCGCGGATCAATCCGTTTCTGCAACCGCCGGAAGGTGCCGATGGATGGCAGCGCCGCCAGCCGCGACACCCAAGAGGCCGAGATTTCGGCATGCAGCAGATCGCGAATCAGGCGGGCCGTGCCCTCGGCGGTCTTGAGCGCGACATTACCCGTGAACCCATCGGTCACGATGACATCCACATGCGCGGCCGGGATGTCCGACCCCTCGACAAAGCCGACGTAATCATATCGCCCGATTTCGCTCATGGCGGCGATCAGGTCATGCGCCTCGCGGATTTCGCTGCGGCCCTTGTGGTCTTCGGTGCCGACATTGAGCAGCCCTACCCGCGGCCGGGACACATTGAAGGCATTGCGGTAATAGGCCGTGCCCAGCAGGGCGTATTGCATCAGATTGTCCGCGTCGGCGCGGATATCGGCGCCCACGTCCAGCATGACGTTGTAGTCACGGCTGCCACGCTTCGGCCACATGCAGGCAATCGCCGGGCGGTCCACACCCGGCAGCTTGCGCAGGCGCAGCATGGACAGCGCCATCAACGCGCCGGTATTGCCACAGGACACCGCCGCAGCGGCACCCCCGTCACGCACCGAATCGACGCAGGACCACATGGACGTGTCCTTGCCATGGCGCATGACATGGCTGGGCTTTTCGTCCATGGTCACCACACCGTCGGCATGGGCCACGGTGGCGCGCTCCCTGAGCTCGGCATGCTTGTCAACCAGCGGCTGCAGCACGGCGGCATCGCCGTGCAGCACCAGTCCAAGCTGCGGGTTCTTCCGGGCGGACAGCACGCAACCGGCCACAACCTCCGCCGGGCCGGTATCACCACCCATGGCATCGACCGAAACGCTTATCTTTCGGACCGGTGCAGCATGGGCGGTATCACTATGGGTCATTGCGCAGCGCCCGCGCGCGCTCAGGCCGCGTCGTCGTCCAGATCGACGTCGGCGGCCTGGGCGACCACTTCGCGGTCATTGTAGAAGCCGCAGGACGGGCACACATGATGCGGGCGCTTCAGCTCACCGCAGCTGGGGCATTCGTTCGGGTTTGCGGCAACCAGCGCATCATGGGCCCGGCGCATGTTGCGGCGGGAGCGGGTTACGCGGTTCTGTTGCACGGCCATGGGTTCAACCTCGGGTATCTGTCGTGAATGGGCCCGCGCCAGGCGCCGGACCCGGGGAATCTTGGATCGGTTCGGTCGATACGGGGGATGCCATACACCGCCGGGGTACATGTTCCAAGCCCTGTTCGCTCGAGCGCCGGACCATAGACGTATTTTTCCGCAGCGCAAGGGGGCGCGCGCAGCCCTGTCAGTGCGCGGCCAGCGCCGCCAGGGCCCGCAGCCGCGCCTTGCGCGCGGGGGGGATTGTTGCCGTGTCCACCAGCGTCAGCACATGCAGCGTGTCCAGATCCCGGTCAATGACCGCGTGGTCCGACACCCGCCCTCCAAGCGCCAGATAGCTGCGCAGCAACGGGGGTATCCCGCGCGGCGAGGGGGCCACCGCGGCAACCGGCTGTTGCAGCGGCGTGGTTTCGGATGCGGCCGGACCGGGGGCGATTGCGGGCCGCGCCAGGTGATGCGCCGCCAGCCAGGCCAGCGCCGGAGCGTGGCGGTCTGGCTCGGCCCCGGGAAAAGAGCTGCATCCCATCAGCAGCCGGGCCCCCATGGCATCGACCAGTGCGGCCACCTCGCCCAGAAGCAGGCGCGGAATGTCGGGGACATGGCGGACTGCCGGGGCAAGGCAGAAGCGCCCCAGTTCCAGGATCGGCGCGCCGACATCGGCCAGCCCGCGCAGATCATAGAATTGCGCGCTGTAGCCCCGGTTCGCGGCAGGGCCGTCGGGCAGGATCAGCACCCGACACGTGGCCACGACGGTCCCGCTGCCCTCCTCCCGCACCACCAGATGCCTGGCCTGGGGGTCGAACGCATCGGCATCCGGCCGACCGGCGCGAAAGACCCGTGCACGCAGGGCCAGCGCAGCCCGCAAGGTGCTGGCCGAACGTGCTGTGGCCGCGCCATAGCGCACAGGGCTGAGCGAGGTCGTTGCGGCAAGGCTGCTGGCGGGCATGGGGATCCCCCTCTGTTCACTGTGCCGGATGGCCAGGGCCTCTGGTCCGGGGCACATAGACTCCTAGATCATATAGGGAAATGACAGTATTGCGAAGCAAGGGAGCTGACATGAGTTTTCCGGTCGAGAAAAGCGATGCCGAGTGGCGCGCGCAATTGTCGGATCTGGCCTATAAGGTGACCCGCAAGGAAGGCACCGAGCGCGCCTTTTCCCATGATGACTTTCCAAAGGTGCCGGGGCGGTTTCATTGCATCTGCTGCGGACAGGGACTGTTCGATCAGACGCAGAAGTTCGACAGCGGCACGGGATGGCCCTCGTTCTGGGCGCCGATCGACGATGAGGCCATCGGGACGCGCGTGGACCGAAAGTTCTTCATGCGCCGCACCGAGGTGCATTGCAGCGGCTGTGGCGCGCATCTGGGACATGTCTTTCCTGACGGCCCCCCGCCCACCGGCCTGCGCTACTGCATGAATGGTGTCGCTATGGAATTTGTCCCCGACGCGTGACCTTGCAGTTGTGGCCGCTGGCCCCTCTGCGCCCCCGGGCGTCGCCCACCCGCCCACCCCGACGCCCGGGGGCGCAGAGGCGCGGAACCGCAGCAGTGCGTCATTTGTCCCGCGACAATATGCGCAATGTCTCCAGGTCCGGATGCCGCTGCAACAGCCCCCCGGTCCCGGGGCCATCGCCTTGCAACAGCGCCACAGCCCCCGGGGACACCCCCAGGGCATGCAGCGCATCAAAAAGAACGGTCGCGGCAACGGCGCCGCCGGGCGCGGGCTTGATGATCAGCGGACGCCCGCTGCGCAACACGCTTTCGACCAGCAGCAATTGTGCGCGCGGCATCAGGTCCGCAGGGAACAGCAACGCCACAGGCCGCCGGTCCGTGACCAGATGTTGCAATGCGCCCTCGGCAAGGGACCGGCCGGCTGCGCCGCATTCGGCGCGCTGTGCCCGCTCTAGCGTCGCCTCCAGGGCGCCACTGTCCTGCATGATCCTTTCGGCTAAGGCAGCGCCTGCGGCCGCCCCCGCGCCAGAAACGGCAAATGCGCGCGCATGGAGAAGCGCCCGCTCAACATCCAGAGGCCCGGCAGGCACGATCTGTCCCGGACACCTGCCGCAGGCCAGCCGCACCGGGTTCCCTCCGGTTGCCAATGGCGCACGCCAGCCACCTCCGACATAATGCGTGACCAGCTTTTCCCGTAAATCGTCCACGATCCCAGGATCAAGATGCCCGGACATGTCCACCTGCACCTCACCTAAAGACCATGACGCTGCACATGGCCCATTCTTTATACACCGCGCATCAGGCCCACAAGCCAGAGCCTTGGCAAAACACCATCACACCGCTGCCACGCGCGCCTGAGCGCCCTCGGGGCGCGAGGCGGCCGCGTCCCCCCTCGATGGGGGGCAAGGCCGCGCCCCGCCACCAGGGGAGAGCAAGCTCATCCGACCTGACGCGCCCCGTGCAGAGGCTGCACTTCCAGCCGCGTAAGGCTGCGCCAGACCCATTCCCACGGCCCATAGAGGAAATGCCGGAACCAGAGCTGTGCGAACCCCGCCAGCACGGTAAATATCCCCAGCGCGACACCCGCCACCTGCACCGTTCCCAATTGGCCGATCAGCTGCAGCCCCCAGCCATAGAACACCGCCTGCCCCAGCGCCGCCGACATCAGATAGGCCGTCAGGCTCATCCGCCCCAGCGGCGCCAGCGCCTGGTGCAAGGGCGCGGCTCCGGGGCGCTGCAACAGATGCGCCAGCAGCATCAGATACCCAAGCGCCATCACCGGCGTGTTCAGGTACCGCACGGACATCACCCCCGCAGCCTCGGGCATCAGTTTCAGACCCAACCCCAGCGCCAGCAATACAACACCCCCGCGCAGCAGCCGATCACGATACTCGGGCAGCCGCCGCAGCAGCCCTGATTTCCCCACCGCCAGCCCCAGCAGGAACAGACCCGACAGAATGAAGAACCGCAGCACCAGCATGCTGTCGCCCCCCTCCGCCGCGTTCATCACCATATGCCAGTTCTGCCGGATCGTATCGACGAAGGAGGAGGAGGCATAGGCATCCAGACTGTCCAGATGCCCCTTCGGAACAGGCTTCGGGCGCTCCAGCCCCGCCAGACCCAGAACCGCCGGTCCCGCCAGGATCAGCGCGCCCGAAATCCACAACAGGACCCGAGCTGACAATCGCGCAGCCAGCGGCAGGATCACCCCCAGCGCCGCATAGGACATCAGGATATCCGCCCAGAACAGGAACACCGCGTTGAACAGGCCGATGACCCCCAATACCGCCAGCCGGCGCAGGAACATGAGCGCCGCAGGCCCGTCCGCCCGGGCCGCCCTGCGCATGATCAGGCTGAAGCTCAGCCCGAACATGAAGGAAAACGCCGCCAGCGCCTTGCCCTCCAGGAACACGGTAATGAAACGCCAGGCCGCCAGATCGAACGGCCCCAGCATCGCCGCGCGCAATTCGGGGGTCATGTAGGCGAGCCCGGCCATCGTCATCATGTTGACGACGATCACCGCTGCCAGCACGATGGCGCGCAGGGTATCCACCAGGGTATGACGCTCGCGCTCGGCGCCTGATGTGCTCAAGGGTCCATCCTCCTGCCATGATGCGCCGCGCCCCGTTCGGCCCGCGCGAAACCGGAAAATACCCTTCTCAATGTCCGCCGCCACACGCGGTTCCATGGAAAGTTCGTGACCGGCAGGATCCCGCCGATCGCAGCTTGCAGATCACCGCTAAACGGCCCGGCCCTTCAGGCGGCATCTTCATTCAAGCCAGCCTGCCATGTCTTGCTGCGGGCCAGTGCGGCGAAGCTTCGGATTGCGGCATTGGTTTTCTCACAGCGCAAGGCGATATGCCGGAATTTCTGAACCTGTTGAAAAAGCACTCGACCCAGCGGGTGAACCACATGCCAACGGAGTTCCACTGCCCCGGTTTCGGCGAAAGATCGCGCCCGGTCGAGGCGATCCGCGCCCGCCACAAGGACAAACGATGACCTGTGGCGCGTCGCAGGACAGGAAACCGTTTGAACGCAATACATCTCAAGCGCCACACTGCCTGCTGCGGACACGCAGCAGGCAGCGCCCCCGAGGCGCGCAGGGTGGGTGGGTGGGCGCGGCTCGGGGGCGCTTGCAACACCAGCCAGCAGGCAAGCTGTCGGGGCTCGAAGGCCCCGGCACGCCAAGCTGTCAGGTGCTCAGGCAGATGTATTTCATCTCCAGGTAATCCTCGACCCCGTGGCGCGAGCCTTCGCGCCCCAGCCCCGACTGCTTGACCCCGCCAAACGGCGCGACCTCGGTCGAGATGATGCCCGTGTTCACCCCCACGATCCCGTATTCCAGCGCCTCCTGCACCCGGGTGATCCGGCCCACATCGCGGGCGTAGAAATAACAGGCCAGACCAAAGATCGTGTCATTGGCATAGCCGACCACCTCTTCTTCGCTCTCGAAACGGAACAGCGGCGCCAGCGGGCCAAAGGTTTCCTCCTGCGCGACCTTCATCGATTGGGTAACACCGGTGACGATGGTGGGCTCAAAGAACGCCCCGCCCTTTGCATGCCGCTTGCCGCCGCTGACCAGAGTGCCGCCTTGCGCCAGCGCGTCGCTCAGATGCTCTTCCACCTTTTCGATCGCGCCCTCGTTGATCAGCGGGCCCAGGTCGGTGCCATCCTCCAGCCCGTCGCCGACCTTCAGTTTCTCAACCGCCGCCTTCAGCTTTTCGGCAAAGGCGTCATAGACCCCCGCCTGCACATAGATGCGGTTGGCGCAGACGCAGGTCTGGCCGTTGTTGCGATACTTGCACATGATCGCGCCCTGCACCGCAGCATCCAGATCGGCGTCGTCGAACACGATGAACGGCGCGTTGCCGCCCAGCTCCATCGAACATTTCATCACCTGATCGGCGGCCTGACGCAGCAGGATGCGGCCCACCTCGGTGGAGCCGGTGAAGGTCAGCTTGCGCACCGTCGGGTTCTCGCAGAACTCCTTGCCGATATCCGAGGACCGCGAGGAGGGGATCACCGACAGCACGCCCTCGGGCACGCCGGCGCGTTCGGCCAGCACCGCCATGGCCAGCGCCGAAAGCGGCGTTTCCGCCGCCGGGCGCGCCACGAAGCCGCAGCCCACCGCCAGCGCCGGGGCGACCTTGCGCGCGATCATCGCGTTGGGGAAATTCCACGGCGTGATCGACGCGGCCACCCCGATCGGCTGGCGGATCACGCTGATGCGCTTGTCGGGCTGATGGCCGGGGACGGTCTCGCCATAGATGCGCTTGGCTTCCTCGGCGAACCATTCGACAAAGCTGGCGCCATAGGCGATCTCGCCCTTCGCCTCGGCCAGGGGTTTGCCCATTTCGGCGGTCAGGATCAGGGCCAGATCATCGGCATTGGCCATCATCAGGTCGTACCAGCGGCGCAGGATGTTGGCGCGCTCCTTGGCGGTGCGTGCGGCCCAGGCGTGGCGGGCAGCGTCCGCTGCGGCAATGGCGCGGGCAGTTTCCGCGCGCGACAGGTCCGCCACCCGGGCAATCACATCGCCGCGCGCAGGGTTGCGGACCTCGAAGGTGGCGCCGTCATCGGCATCCACCCATGCCCCGGCGACAAAGGCTTGTGTGCGCAGCAGGTCCGGGTCCTTCAGCATCGCGGCCAGATCGGTCTTGGTGTCAAGCATGACGCCCTCCTGTTCAGGATTTCGGTTGCCGGCACCATAGCCGCAGGGCGCAGGGATTTGCCAGCCCACATGCGCACCACGGGCGGCGTGCAGAAACGAAGCCTTAACCTGCGCGGGATAACCTATGGCACAAAGGCGTGTGGCGCCCGACCGGGTTGCCCGACCGGGTTGCCCGACCGGGTTGCTCGCCCGGGTTGCGCGCCCGGACCCCCGGGGGCCAGGCACCGCCCCGCAGCACAGTTTGAAAGGCCGCGCATGGATGGACACACCCCCGGGTCGCAGGACACAAGCCACACATACCCCGAGTCAGACGGCACCGAGCCCCCCCCGCCACAGCCACGAAATACGCCCCCCCCTGGCTCCGAGGCTGAGCAGCATTTCTTCGCCCAACTGGCCCTGCACCATGGCGGGGACGGTGTCGTGGTCACCGATTCACTGCGGCGGACCCTCTGGATCAACCCCGCCTTCTCCGCCCTGACCGGCTACCAGCTGGAGGATCTGCTGGGCAAGGACCCCGGGGAGGTTCTGCAAGGCCGCGACACCGACCCGGATACCGCCGAACGCATCCGCGAGGCCACGCACCACCGGCAGGAACTGCGCTGCGAAGTGCAGAACTATACCCGCAGCGGCACTGCATACTGGGTGGACCTGCGCATCGTCCCCGTCCATGACGACACCGGCCGCCACACCCATTACGTCTCTACCCTGCGTGACATCACCGAACGCAAGTCTCTGGAAGACCAGAATGAGGAAATGCGCCAGGCCGAGGCCATGCGCCAGGACGAACGCCAGCTTCTGGCCCAGACCAGCGAATGGCTTTATTCCGCGCGCTCATCCGATGAGCTGATGATGGTCGTGCGCCGCGCCATGCATACGCTCATCCCCGAGGCCGATGGCGCGCTCTATGTCTACGCCACGGCGCGCGACACGCTGGATCTGGCCGCAAGCTGGGGCTCCATGCCCGCATTCACGCCCCGCATCGCCCCGGATGACTGCTGGGCGCTGCGCCGCGGGCGGGCCTACAGCTACGGCATGAAGGCCATCGAATTTCCCTGCGATCATGTCCATGGCGACGCTCCGCCCCCCTTCTTCTGCCTTCCCATCATCGCGCATGGGGAAACCATCGGCCTGCTGCACCTGCGCTTTGACGGGTTCGAGGAAACGGGCATGCTGCGCCACATGCGCGAAGGGGTTCTGCGCAACCGCTGGGAACTGGGTCTGATCTGCGCCGAACAGATCAGCCTGGCGATCGCCAATGTGCGCCTGCGCCATGAATTGCACGATCGATCCGTGCGCGACCCGCTCACCGGGATCTGGAACCGCCGCTGGTTTCTGGACGCCATGCAGCGCGCCTTGCGGCGCAACAGCACAACCGGCAACGCGCTCAGCCTGATCCTGCTGGATGTAGACCATTTCAAGCGGTTCAACGATGACCACGGCCATGATGCCGGTGATCTGGTCCTGCAAGCGGTCGGCGAAGTCTTGCGCGATCACCTGCCCGAACACTGCCAGCCCTGCCGACTGGGGGGGGAGGAATTCGTGATCCTGTGTAATGATACCGACGCCGATGCGGCCGCCGCCCTGGCGGCCAGGATCGCCACCGCCCTTTCCAGCCAGACCCTGCAGCATGACCGGAGCGCCTTGCCGCCCGTTACCGTATCGGGCGGCATTGCAACCGCACCGCACCATGGCCAGACCGCCGAAGGACTGCTGCGCGCCGCCGATCAGGCCCTTTACGCGGCCAAGAACAATGGCCGGAACCGGATCGAATGCGCCAGAACGCAGGTGGAGCAGATAGCCACGCCGGCAACACCCGGCAGCCAGAATCAGTCAATTCAGAAAGGTGCCTGACCCGCAGACGGGACCACCTTGGCCGAAGCCGTTATCGGGCACCTGTCGGGGCGCTGCGTGTCGCGGTCAGCATCAATGCAAAGGGTCACTGCACCGCCCCTCCCCGGGCGCGGGCCCTGAGGCCACCTGTGCAGCGCATCCCTGTGGCAGCCGGGTTCGCGGGGCTATGCCTCCCCATTCCCACAGCGCCCCGAACGCAGCGCGCTGAACAGCAGCGCAGGACCAGACAGGGCCGTGCAGCGGGAAACCCGCGCCTACTGCCCCCGCGACAAGGCCGCAACCCCGGTCCGCGCCACTTCGCGCAGGCCCAGCGGGCGCATGAGTTCGGCAAAGGCATCCACCTTCTCGGGCGTGCCGGTCATCTCGAACACAAAGCTTTCCAGCGTCGAATCGACCACATTGGCGCGAAAGATCTCGGCCAGGCGCAGTGCCTCGATGCGTGGCTCCCCCTTGCCCGCAACCTTGAACAGCGCCAGTTCGCGTTCGACCGAAGGCCCTTCGGTGGTCAGATCGTGCACCTCATGGGTGCTGACCATGCGTTCGAGCTGCGCCTTGATCTGGATGATGACCTGCGCGGTTCCGGTGGTCACGATCGTGATACGCGAGCGGTGCCCTTCGTGATCCACCTCGGCCACGGTCAGGCTGTCGATGTTGTAGCCGCGCGCCGAGAACAGGCCGATGACCCGCGCCAGAACCCCGGATTCGTTGTCGACGATGATCGCCAGCGTGTGGCGCTCCAGCCGCTCGGCATGCGGATCACGCAGATCATAGGCCGAATGCTTCGACGATCCTTTTTCGATGTTCAGAGGGGACATCCGTTTTCCTTGGACTTGTTTGTCATTGTCAGAAGCCCCCGCCACCCTGCCCCCGAACGCCCGTGCCGGGGCGTGCGGGTGGGTGGGTGGGGCACGGCCCGGCACGGGCGTTCGGGGGCATGCGGCTCAGACCAGAACTGCGCCCTTGGCGCCGATCACGCCCTGGGTTTCCGCCTCGCCCAGGATCATGTCGTTATGGGCATTGCCGGACGGGATCATGGGGAAGCAGTTTTCGTGCTTTTCCACCAGACAGTCAAAGATCACCGGCCCGTCATAGGCCAGCATCTCGCGGATCGCGTCATCCAGATCCTCCTCTGAATCGCAGCGGATCCCCTTGCAGCCAAAGGCCTCGGCCAGCTTGACGAAATCGGGCAGCGCCTCGGACCAGCTGTGCGAATAACGCTCGCCATGCAGCAACTCCTGCCACTGACGCACCATGCCCAGACGTTCGTTATTCAGGATGAACTGCTTGATCGGCAGGCGATACTGAACCGCCGTGCCCATCTCCTGCATGTTCATCAACCACGAGGCCTCGCCCGCGACGTTGATCACCAGCGCCTCCGGATGCGCCACCTGCACACCGACCGAGGCCGGCAGGCCATAGCCCATGGTGCCCAAGCCCCCCGAGGTCATCCAGCGGTTCGGATCCTCGAACCCCAGATATTGCGCCGCCCACATCTGGTGCTGGCCAACCTCGGTGGTGATGTAGCGATCCATCTCCTTGGTCAGCGCCTCCAGCCGCGCCAGGGCGTGCTGCGGGCGGATTATGCCCGTGCCCGGCTTGTAGGCCAGGCAATCCACGGCGCGCCATTCGTCGATCTGGCTCCACCAACGCTCCAGCGCGGGGCGGTTGACCTTGCGCCCGCGCGCGCTCCAGATTTCCAGCAGATCGGCCAGCACGTCCGAGACATCCCCGATGATCGGCACATCCGCATGGATCACCTTGTTGATCGAGGACGGGTCGATATCGATATGCGCCTTTTTCGATCCGGGGCTGAAGGCGTTGATCCGGCCCGTGATCCGGTCATCGAACCGCGCGCCGATATTAATCATCAGGTCGCAGTCATGCATCGCCCAGTTGGCTTCATAGGTGCCGTGCATCCCCAGCATGCCGATCCATTCGCGCCCCGAGGCCGGATAGGCGCCCAGCCCCATCAGGGTCGAGGTGATCGGAATCCCTGTGGCCGCCACCAGCTCGCGCAGCAGGCGGCTGGCCTCGGGGCCGGAATTGATGACGCCACCACCAGTGTAGAACACAGGCCGCTCGGCGGTTTCGATCAGCGCAGCGAGTTCTTCGATCCGGGCGCGGTCGCCCTTGACCTGGGGGCGGTAATGGCTCGTGCGCGCCTGTGGTTTTTCGACATAGGCGCCAGTGGCGAATTGCACGTCCTTCGGAATATCCACCAGAACCGGGCCGGGGCGCCCGCTGGCGGCCACATGGAACGCCTGATGGATGGTCTCGGCCAGCTTGTCGGTATCCTTGACCAGCCAGTTCATCTTGGTGCAGGGGCGCGTGATGCCGACGGTATCGGCCTCTTGAAACGCGTCCGAGCCGACCATGAAGGTCGGCACCTGCCCGGTCAGAACCACCAGTGGGATCGAATCCATCAGCGCATCGACGATTCCCGTCACCGCATTGGTGGCGCCAGGGCCCGAGGTCACCAGCACCACGCCGGGTTTGCCGGTCGAACGCGCATACCCTTCGGCGGCATGCACCGCGCCCTGTTCGTGGCGCACCAGGATGTGACGGATCTCATTCTGCTGGAACAACTCGTCATAGATCGGCAGCACGGCGCCGCCCGGGTAGCCGAAGACCACCTCGACCCCTTGCTCCTTCAGTGCTTCGATCACCATTCTCGCGCCGGTCATCTGACCTGTCATCGTCCCTTCTCCATCTCCTCGCGCCGCAGTCTGCGCTCCCCGTTCTGCGGTCAAAAAAAGCCCCCGTGTCGGAACCGGGGGCGCATGGGTATACCTGTCAGGGTGTCCGTTACCGGCCCATGCGCCATGTCCCTACAATTACCAGAAGGCCGTGCACTGTTCAGTCCATCCATCAAGACAAAGGGCTTTCCCCTTGCCTGCGGAACCTAGGCAGGTTGGCGGGGACCGTCAACCGGCAAAACACAGCAATCATGTCGCGTAGGCGAAGTTTTTTTTGCATTTGTTGCGCGAAGGCGGTGCAAAGCGACACCCTGCCCCGCCGGCCCGGCATGGTTTCAGCCGCGGTCCCTGATCGCCGCTTCCAGGGCATCGATCCGCGCCTGCAGGGCGGCGTTTTCCTCGCGCGCTTTCTGGGCCATGGCGCGCACGGCGTCGAATTCCTCACGCGTGACAAAATCCCGATCCGCCAGCCAGCGGTCCAGCAGCCCCTTGAAGGCGGTTTCCGCCTCGGACCGCGCGCCCTGGGCGACGCCCATTGCGTTGGTCATCAGTTGTGCCATGTCGTCCAGAAGCTTGTTGCGGGTCTGCATGTGGTCTCTCCGATCTGCTGGGACTTATATGTGACCAAGGGCCACGGAACTCAAGGTTGACTTCCGCCCGCGCGGGGCGTCACACAGTCGCGCAACCTCAGGACGGACCCCATGCTCCTTGCCATCCCCTTCCCCGATATCTCGCCCGAATTGTTCGCCATTGATATCGGCAATTTCCGTTTTGCCCTGCGCTGGTATGCGCTGGCCTATATCGTGGGCTTTCTGGCCGGGTGGTGGCTGATCATGGCGGCCATGAAGCGCCCCGCGCTCTGGCCCGGCGGGCAGGCACCCATGGCGCCCGGCGCGGTGGAATCGCTGCTGACCTGGGTGATTCTGGGCACCATCCTCGGCGGACGGCTGGGCTTCGTGCTGTTCTATCAGCCCGGCTATTACCTGTCCTACCCCGCCGAGATCCTGCGCGTGTGGGAAGGGGGCATGTCCTTTCACGGCGGGCTGGCGGGGGTGGTCCTGGCCGGGTTCATCTGGGCGCGGCGCAACGGGGTGCCGGCGCTGCAACTGGGCGATGCCATGGCCATGGTCGCGCCGATCGGGATCGGCCTGGGGCGGCTGTCGAATTTCATCAATGCCGAGCTGTGGGGCCGCCCGACCGAGGTTCCATGGGGCGTGATCTTCCCCGGCCCTGCGGCGCAAACCTGCCCCTGGGACTGGCCCCACGCGGTCTGCGCCCGCCACCCCACGCAGCTCTATGAGGCCGCGCTGGAGGGGCTGCTGCTGGGCGCGGTGGTGCTGTGGCTGGCCTGGCGGCGCGGCGGGCTGCGGCGGCCGGGTCTGCTGACGGGCGCGTTCATCGGCGGCTACGGGCTGGCGCGGTTCATCGTCGAATTCTGGCGCGAGGCCGATGCCCAGTTCATCACCCCGGACAATCCCATGGGGCATGTGCTGTCGCTGGGTCCGGTCGGCCTCAGCATGGGGCAATTGCTGTCGCTGCCGATGATCGCCGTGGGGCTGTATCTGATCTGGCGCGCACCAAGGACCGCCCCGGCGTGACGGCGCTGGCCAATCTTCTGCGCCGCCGGATTGCGGCAAACGGGCCGATCACCCTGGCCGATTACATGCGCGACTGCCTGCTGCACCCCCAGCACGGCTATTACGCCACCCGGGACCCGCTGGGCGCCGCGGGCGATTTCACCACCGCGCCCGAGATCAGCCAGATGTTCGGCGAGCTGCTGGGGCTGGCCCTGGCCCAGACATGGCTGGATCAGGGCACCCCCACCCCCTTCACCCTGGCCGAGCTTGGCCCCGGCCGTGGCACATTGATGGCCGATGTGCTGCGCGCAACCCGCGCTGTGCCGGGCTTCCACGAAGGCGCACGGCTGCACCTGGTCGAGGCCTCGGCCCCCCTGCGCGCGCGTCAGGCCGAAACCCTGGCCGCCTATGCGCCGACCTGGCATGACAGCGTGAGCACCCTGCCCCAGGCCCCGTTGTTCCTGCTGGCCAATGAGTTCTTTGACGCCCTGCCCATCCGCCAGTTCGTCCGGCGCGGCGATGGCTGGGCCGAACGCATGGTGGGGCTGGCCGAAGGCGCGCTGACCTTTGGCCTGTCGGACCCCGCGCCGCTGGCCGCGCTGGCGCATCGGCTGGCCGATACCGCCGAAGGCGCCATCGTCGAAACCTGCCCCGAGGCCGGGCCGATGATAGCCCAGGTCGCCGCCCGCATTGCCCGTCATGGCGGCGCGGCGCTGGTGATCGACTATGGCGACTGGCGCTCGAACGGGGACACGTTGCAGGCCCTGCGCGGCCATGCCTTCGACCTGCCGCTGGCCCACCCCGGGCAGGCTGATCTGACCGCGCATGTGGATTTCGAGGCCCTGGCCCGTTCCGCTGTCGCCGCGGGCGCCGCCCATGCCCCCCTGACCCCGCAGGGCGCCTTTCTGGAGCGTCTGGGCATCACCGCACGGGCGCAGACCCTGGCGCATGGCCTGACCGGGCGCGCGCTTGGATCCCATATCGCCGCACATCGGCGCTTGACCCACCCGCAGGAAATGGGAAACCTGTTCAAGGTGCTGGCGCTGCACCCGCAGGGCAGCGCACCGCCGCCCGGAACCGAGACACCGGAGCCGAGATACTGACGCCAGGGACCGTTTGATGACGCTTGAAATCCTGACGACTGACGCGCTTTTGCCCCTGCGACACGGGTTCTTCACCCGGCGCGGGGGGGCGTCCTCGGGGGTTTATGCGGGGCTGAACTGTGGCGGCGGCTCGGGCGATCAATCCGACAGCGTGCAGTTGAACCGTGCCCGCGTCGCCCGGGCCCTGGAGATTGCGCCTGCGCATCTGATCACCGCCCATCAGGTCCATTCCGCCGATGTGGTGCCGGTCACTGCCCCGTGGCCGGACCCGGCCAACCGTCCGCGCGCCGATGCGCTGGTCACCGCCACGCCGGGGCTGGCGCTGGCGGTGCTGACCGCCGATTGCCAGCCCGTGCTGATGGCGGATGCCGAAGCCGGGGTGATCGGCGCGGCCCATGCCGGTTGGCGCGGCGCCCTGGACGGGGTGCTGGAGGCCACGGTGGACGCCATGGAGCGCCTTGGCGCCCGCCGCGCGCAGATCCAGGCCGTGATCGGCCCCTGCATCAGCCAGCGCGCCTATGAGGTTGGCCCCGAACTGCTGGAAGATTTCATGGCCGAAGACCCGGCCAACAGCCGCTTCTTCGCCAATGGCGCGGGCGACCGCTATCAGTTCGATCTGGCGGGATTTGGCCTGCACCGGTTGCGGCAGGCGGGTGTGGGTCATGCCGAATGGACCCGGCATTGCACCTATTCGGACCCTGTGCTGTTCTATTCCTACCGCCGTTCGGTCCACGCGGGCGAGGCCGATTACGGGCGCCTGATCTCGGCCATTCGGCTGTAGCTAGGCGCCGTTCAGCGCCACCCCATGGCGTCCGGCCAGATCGGTAAAGAACTGCCACGCCACGCGCCCCGAACGGCTGCCGCGGGTGGCCTGCCATTCGATCGCCTCGGCGCGCAGCACATCGGGGGCCACCTGCAGGCCATAGGCGGCGCAATAACCGTCGATCATGGCCAGATATTCATCCTGATCGCAGGGATGAAAGCCCAGCCACAACCCGAAGCGGTCCGACAGCGAAACCTTCTCCTCCACCGACTCGGAGGGGTTTATGGCGCTGGAGCGTTCGTTTTCGATCATGTCACGCGGCATCAGATGGCGCCGGTTCGAGGTTGCGTAAAGCACCACATTCCCAGGCCGGCCCTCAACCCCGCCGTCCAGCACCGCCTTGAGCGATTTGTAATGTTGGTCATCATGGGAAAAGGACAGATCATCGCAGAAGAGGACGAACCGCTCTTGCCGTGCCGCGCGCAGATGGCTCAGCAATCGCCCGATCGAGGGCAGATCCTCACGCTGGATTTCCACCAGTTTCAGGTGGCTTGAAGGCTCTTCTTCAAGTGTCGCAGCATGCACGGCCTTCACCAGCGAAGACTTGCCCATCCCCCGCGCGCCCCACAGCAGCGCGTTGTTCGCCGGAAGACCGCGCGCGAATTGCAGCGTATTGGCCAGAAGCGTGTCACGCGCGCGACTGATCCCCACCAGCAGGTCCAGCGCCACGCGGTTGATGCGCGCCACAGGTTCCAGCCGCTCAGGGCCGGTGTGCCAGACAAAGGCACTGGCCGCCGACAGGTTCGGCGCTGGCGGCGGCGGCGGGGCCAACCGCTCCAACGCCTCGGCGATCCGGCGCAGAGTATCATCGTTTGACATCTGATCCTTCATACGCCGGCCTCATCCTCATCCATCAGGCCCTGGGCGCGCAGTTCTGCGTTGCGCTTGCGCTCCACCCGGCCGACCAGCAGGATCGACAGCTCATAAAGCCCGTAGACCACTGTGAACAGGATCATCTGGGTGATGACATCCGGCGGGGTCACCAGTGCCGCAAGCGTCAGGATACCGACCATGGCCCATTTGCGCCCGGATTTCAGCCCATCCACCGACACCAGCCCGGCCTTGCCCATCAGCGTCAGCAGCACCGGCAACTGAAAGCACAGGCCAAAGGCAATGATGAAGCGCGTGGTCAGGCTGAGGTATTCATTCACCGACCCCTGAAAGGTCACCCCCGCCTGCGCTATCGCCGATCCCTCGCCCACCGTATCAGGGTCCAGCATCATCCCGCCAACCTGCTGGAAGTTCAGGAAGAAATTGAAGGCCAGCGGGGTGACGATGTAAAAGGCAAAGGCCGCGCCCAGAAAGAACATGACCGGCGAGGCCAGCAGGAAAGGCAGGAATGCGTTCTTTTCGGAGCGGTAGAGCCCCGGCGCCACAAAGCGCCAAAGCTGCGTGGCAATCACCGGAAAAGACAGCACGAAGCCGCCCAGCATCGAGATGCGGATGGCAACAAAGAAGCCCTCCTGCAGCTTGATCAGGATCAGGTTGCACTCCTGGCCGCGCACCTCCAGCGCCGAACAGAGCGGCTTGGTCAGGAAGTTGAAGATAGGGTTCCAGATGGTGAAGCACAGCACCATCGCCACCACAAAGGCCAGCAGCGACCACATGATGCGCGAGCGCAGCTCGGCCAGATGCTCGATCAGCGGCGCGCCCTTGTCGTCGATATCCTGATCGGCACTCATGAGGGTTTTTTCTCGTTGCTGGTCTCAGCGCCGCCCGAGGTTGCGTCGGCCTGCGGCGCGGCGGCCGTGGACGGCTCTCCGGCGGCGGCTGAAGCCGCCCGCGCGCGCGCCTCGTCGCGTTCGGCGCGCAGCGCTGCCATTTCCCGCTCTATGGCGTCGCGTTCGGTATCGGCGGCGGCTTCACCCTCGGCCGAGGGCGCCTTGCCGGTTTTCTTCTGCTTTGCGGCCCAGTTCCGGGGGTCCTTGATGTCGCGCAGCTCGTCCAGGCCCATGCTCTGCGAGGATGTCGCCTTGCGCAGGTCGCGCGCCACATCCTTGACGCCGGTGTCGTCGGCGGCGTCATCCATCGCCCGCTGGAACTCACGCGCCATGTTGCGCGCCTTGGCCGTGAACTGGCCCAGGGTGCGAAACATCTTCGGCAGGTCCTTGGGGCCGACCACGATCAGGGCGACCACGCCCACCACCAGAAGCTCGGTCCAGCCGATGTCAAACATCCCCTGCGCCCCCCGTCACCGGCCCGGGCCGGTGTGTTGCTGCGTTCCGCCTCAGACCTTGTCCTTTTCCTCGGTCTGGCTCTGGGGCGTGACATCGCGCGCGGTATCGGCAGCTTCGGTCGACTGGCTTTCGATCTCCTCGGTGCCGTCCTTCACGCCCTTTTTGAAGGCGGTGATGCCCTTTCCGACTTCGCCCATCAGCGTGGCGATCTTGCCGCGGCCAAACAGCACCAGGACCACAACGGCGATGATGACAAGACCCGCGGGGCCGATATTGTTGAGCATGATCTTCTCCCTGTGCGGGGGCCGCGCCCCCGGCTGGTGTCTTCAGGCCTGTATGTATGAATAATTTCGGTCCATTCAAAGCCCCAAAATGGGCCGCGCGCCAATATTGGCGCCCTGAAACGCCCCAGGCCCCCTAGCGCACGACTGTCAGATGCGGCGCCATGGCATCGTCTGCATGCACCCGGTTGCGCCCTGCCTGCTTTGCGCCGTAAAGCTGCGCATCGGCGGTTCGCAGCAAGGCGTCGGCGCTGGCAAGGCTTTCGCCCACGGCGGCCACGCCGAAGCTGGCGGTGACCTTCAGCGTCTCATGCCCGGGAAATGCCGTGACCTCGATCGCGGCACGCACACGCTCGGCCACGTCCAGGGCCTCTGGCATCGACACGGCCAGAAGAATGCCGAATTCCTCGCCCCCCAGGCGACCGAACGTATCATAGACGCGCAGCTGTTGCGCCGCAACACGCCCCACTTCCTGCAACACCCGGTCGCCCACGCAATGGCCCAGCGTGTCATTGATCCGCTTGAAATGGTCCAGGTCGAACAGGATCAGCGACAGGTCTTCGCCACTGCGGCGGCTGGCCGCAATGGCCTTGCGCAGGTCGGTTTCGAAAACCCGCCGGGTCATGGCTCCGGTCAGCGGATCGCGGCTGGCCTGCTGCCAGAGTTCGAACTGCTCCACGATCAATGCGGCGAAGCCCTGCAACAGGGTCTGTTCGCGCTGGGTGAACATCCGATCCGCCGAATCGAGCACCCGCAGCGCCCCGATCAGCGTGTCATCGCGCATCAGCGGCACCGAGATGAAGCCCCGCTGCACCCCTGACGTCCGGATCAGGTCACTGGCATCGAAAGAGATCGACACCGACGATACACTCAGAACCGATCTGATCAGCCCGCGCAGATTGTCGAATTGCGCCGGCGCCGGGATCCATTTGGGCGCCGGATCCGGCGCACCGATCAGGCGCGGCTTGGGCGCTGGGCGCATATGCGCGTTATTATCAAGGGGATCGGTCCGCTGGGGGCCGTTCATGTTCTGCCGCTCCTGCCTGTTTCCGTTCGGCGTTATCATCCGCCGTTCCGGGCAAAATTACGGCGGTTTCGCGCGCCGATGCTGACGAAGCCAGACAGACGCATCACCACACTGTTTACACTTCCTTAACTTGCCAGAAACGCACACCGAACGCCAGCCCCGATGTCAGGACAGCGCCGCCTGACGCTGGAATTGACCGCGCCGGGTTTTTTCGCTACGACAAGGGCCAGCGCCGACCCGGAGCGGACCGAACCGCCGCGTTCGCGCTGACCCGACCGCGGGACGCGACAGGCAAGCGTCTCAAGTTATTTTGCGGCCCGATGCCGCAAGCCATGGACGCATATGACCAAATTTTCCGACCTGAAGCTGGACCCAAAGGTCCTCAAAGCCATTGCCGAAGCCGGCTATGAAACCCCGACGCCCATCCAGGAGCAGGCGATCCCCCATGCGCTGGAGGGCCGCGATGTGCTGGGCATTGCCCAGACCGGAACCGGCAAGACTGCCAGTTTCACCCTGCCGATGATCACCCGGCTGGGCCGTGGCCGCGCCCGGGCGCGGATGCCGCGCTCACTGGTGCTGGCGCCGACGCGTGAACTGGCCGCCCAGGTGGCCGAGAATTTCGACATCTACGCCAAATACACCCGCCTGACCAAGGCATTGCTGATCGGCGGCGTGGCCTTTGGCGAACAGGACAAGCTGATCGACCGTGGCGTGGATGTGCTGATCGCCACGCCCGGCCGCCTGCTGGACCATTTCGAACGCGGCAAGCTGCTGCTGACCGGGGTTGAGGTGATGGTGGTCGATGAGGCCGACCGCATGCTGGACATGGGCTTCATCCCGGATATCGAACGCATCTTCAAGCTGACGCCTTTCACGCGCCAGACCTTCTTCTATTCGGCCACCATGCCGCCCGAGATCGAGCGCCTGACCAACACCTTCCTGCAGGGCCCCGCGCGGGTCGAGGTCGCCCGCCAGGCGACGGCGTCCGAGACCATCGAACAGGCGCTGGTGGAGTTCCGCCCCTCGCGCCGTGACCGGGCCGCCAGTGAGAAACGCCGCCGCCTGCGCGATCTGATCGAAGCCGAGGGCGAACGCCTGACCAACGCCATCATCTTCTGCAACCGCAAGGTTGATGTGGATATCCTGGCCAAGTCCCTGAAGAAATACAAACTGGACGCCGCCCCGATCCATGGCGATCTGGACCAGTCGCTGCGGACACGCACACTGGACCGCTTCCGCAACGGTGAGCTGAAATTCCTGATCGCCTCGGATGTGGCGGCGCGGGGGCTCGATGTTCCGGCAGTGAGCCATGTGTTCAACTTCGATGTGCCGATCCACCCCGAGGATTACGTTCACCGTATCGGCCGCACCGGGCGCGCCGGGCGTGACGGCAAGGCCGTGACCATCGCCGCGCCTGCGGATGCAAAATTCGTCACCGCGATCGAGGATTTGCTGGGCAAGCCGCTGCCACGGGCCGAAAGCCCCGCGCAGACCGCGGACGCGCCCGCCGAAGACACGCCCACCGCACCCGCCGCTGATACCGCCGCGGCCGAGCCCAAGCGCCGCCGCCGTGGAAAGCCCGCCGAAGCCAAGGCCCAGCCCGCGCCCGAATCCGTGCAGCCCGAACCTGTGAAGGCCGAAGCCGCCCCGGTGCCCGCCGTCGCCGCCCCCGAGCCCGAGCAAACCGCCAGGCCTCGTGCCGAGCCGAAGCCCCGCGCCCAACCCCGGCGCGGCGAGGACAAGCGCGACGACCGCCGCGGCCAGGTTGTCGGCATGGGCGATCACGTCCCTGATTTCCTGTTGCGCGAATTCCGCGCCAGCTGAACGCCGGACCATTCCGAACCCGCCATTCGGACTCCAAGGCCCCGCCGCACCCTGCGCCGGGGCCTTTCTGTTTGGGCAAGGATGCCGCCCGGAGCATCCCGCCCGCGCTCAGCGCAGCATGGCCACCACGTTGCGCCGATGGGGCTGCGTGCGGTGTTCGACCACATAGACCCCCTGCCAGGTGCCCAGCATGGGGCGCCCCTCCACCACCGGGATGCTCAGCGTGGTCGGCAGCAGCATCGCCTTGATATGGGCGGGCATGTCATCCGGTCCTTCGATCGTATGGGTCAGCCAGCGCATGGCGGGATCATCCCCCATCGGCACCTGGCGCCGCAGGAATTCGATCAGGTCCACCTGCACATCCGGGTCCGCGTTTTCCTGGATCAACAGACTGGCCGAGGTGTGCCGGATCATCAGCGTCAGCACCCCATCCCCGCCCGGCCCCCGTTGCAACCACTCCCGGACCTGCCCGGTAATCTCGGTCAGGCCGGGGCCGCGTGTGGCAATGGTGAAAACCGTATGCATGTATCCCCCCGGAATGGCCGCCCGCAAAGCGTGGCCCGCGCATGCAGGCGCGTCAAGCTTGCGCCGCGGCGCGTTCGATCAGCCTGACATCAGGCGCCACCTGAGCAATAAAGGGGCGCAAGGCATGCCGTGCTGGCAGCCCAAGAGCGTAATCGGCCACGGCTTGGACCGCCGCCCAGGTCTCCGGGTGACGCGGCGCCTGTGGGTGCGAATCGCCCAGGAAATTGACGTAGAGCAGCCGCGCATCGATGCCATGCTCCCGCAGAAACCAGAGATGCGCCAGCCGGTTCGCCTGCTGATAGAGAACGCGGCACCAGTCCGAACGCGCATCCGCCCCCAGCGCCGTCTTCACATGCTCCAGGCTGGCTGCAATCCGCCGAAGGGACGTTGGCCCCGCGGCGCATGGGGTCGAAAGGGCCTCGGGCACATGGGCCTTGGCTTCGACCAGAACCACACCGCCGGGAAACACCGCAAGCCCGTCCCAACGCGGGCCGGAGCGCGGCCAGAACCCTGCCAACGCATCCTCCAGATGCCCAAGGTCCAGCACCTTCAGAAAGGATGCGTCCATGTATTCGGCGAAATCATCCGCGAGCACGGGTGCACGCCATTGCAGACGGGGCCAGTCCGCGGGCTGCAAGAGGTCAGGGCAGCTTCCGACACCGAGCTGCAACCAGCGCTGACTGCCACGCAACGCGGGCCTCTGCGCAATTCTTGTCACTTCGCCCCCCGCAAAAAAAGGTCAGGCGCCCGAAGGCGCCTGTTTCGTTCACTGATCCAGAAAGCTGCGCAACTTGCGCGAGCGTGACGGATGTTTCAGCTTGCGCAGCGCCTTGGCCTCGATCTGCCGGATGCGTTCGCGGGTGACGCTGAACTGTTGTCCGACCTCTTCCAGCGTGTGGTCGGTGTTCATGCCGATGCCGAAACGCATGCGCAGGACCCGTTCCTCACGCGGGGTCAGGCTGGACAGGACGCGGGTAGTGGTTTCCTTCAGGTTTTCCTGAATGGCACTGTCCAGCGGCAGGACGGCGTTCTTGTCCTCGATGAAATCGCCAAGCTGGCTGTCTTCCTCATCGCCGATGGGGGTTTCCAGGCTGATCGGCTCCTTGGCGATCTTCATCACCTTGCGAACCTTGTCCAGCGGCATCTGCAGCTTTTCGGCCAGTTCCTCGGGCGTAGGCTCACGGCCGATTTCATGCAGCATCTGGCGCCCGGTCCGGACCAGCTTGTTGATGGTCTCGATCATATGCACCGGGATGCGGATGGTGCGCGCCTGATCGGCGATCGAGCGGGTGATCGCCTGCCGGATCCACCAGGTGGCGTAGGTCGAGAACTTGTAACCGCGGCGGTATTCGAACTTGTCCACCGCCTTCATCAGGCCGATGTTGCCCTCCTGGATCAGGTCCAGGAACTGCAGCCCGCGATTGGTGTATTTCTTGGCGATGGAGATCACGAGGCGCAGGTTGGCCTCCACCATCTCCTTCTTGGCCTGGCGGGCTTCCTTTTCGCCCTTCTGGACCTGCCCGACGATACGGCGGAATTCGCCGATATCGACGCCCACATACTGGCCGACCTGGGCCATGTCGTTGCGCAGATCCTCAACCTTGTCGCGCGACCGCTCCATCAGCGCCTGCCAGCCGCGCCCCGGATTGGCGGCCATCTTGTCGCACCAGGTCGGGTCCAGCTCCTGTCCGCGCCAGGCGTCGATGAATTCACGCCGGTTGATACGGGCCTGATCGGCCAGCTTCACCATGGCGCTGTCGATGGACATGATCCGCTTGTTGATGCCGTAAAGCTGGTCCACCAGCGCTTCGATCCGGTTGTTGTGCAGGTGGAGCGAGTTCACCAGCACCACGATCTCGGAGCGCAGTGTCTGGTACTCGCGTTCCTCACGCGCGGAAAAACGCCCCTCTTCCAGAAGGGTCGCATTCATGCGCAATTCCTGCATCTCCGCCAGATGACCGTAATCCTGCGCAATCCGGTCCAGCGTTTCCAGAACCCGGGGCTTGAGCGCAGCCTCCATCGCCGCCAGCGACATGTTGGACTGGTCGTCCTCATCGTCGTCGTCGTCAGTGTTGCGGATGGGGTTGCCGTCGGCGTCAAGCTCGGGCTCCTCCCGCGCGGGGGCGGCGGCGGCGGGGGTGGGCGTGTTGGCATTCGCCGCGACAGGCCGGTCAATGCCTTCACCAACCTGCAGGTCCGCGTCCTCGTCCAGCGCATTGCCGAAGGTGGCGTCCAGGTCGATCACATCGCGCAACAGAACGTCTTCGTTCAGAAGCTCATCGCGCCAGATGGTGATGGCCTGAAAGGTCAGCGGGCTTTCGCACAGCCCCGAGATCATGGTGTTGCGCCCGGCCTCGATCCGCTTGGCGATGGCGATCTCACCCTCGCGCGAGAGCAGTTCGACCGACCCCATTTCGCGCAGATACATGCGCACCGGGTCATCGGTCCGGTCCAGCTTTTCGGTTTCGGTGGTTGCAACCGCCACCTCGCGCGAACTGGAGGTTTCGACAACCGCGCCACCGGCAGCAGCGTCGCCTTCCTCGGTCTCGTCATCCTCGATCACGTTGATGCCCATTTCCGAAAGCATGGACATCACGTCCTCGATCTGCTCGGACGAGACCTGATCGGGGGGAAGTACCTGGTTGAGCTGTTCGTAAGTGATGAAGCCGCGTTCCCGCGCTGCCGAGATCATCTTCTTGACCGAGGCCTGGCTCATGTCCAGCGAGACTTCGGTGTCCTGATCTTCGGTCTTGGTGTCGTCCGTGTCCTTGGCGGCCATGAAAGCTCCTGCGCGGCGAACTGATTCGGTTCGGACATGTGTAGCGAATCAACGCTGCGAATCACAGCGTCGGCGTGTCCGATATGCCGCATTTAGGAAATGCGGCGCAGCATTTCCAGCACTCTAGGGCGATTCACTGCACGAATCGGGTCGAATCATGCAGAAGCGCCACGCCATGGGCAGATGCTCGCTAGCGCTTGCGCTTGACCCAGACCTGTTTGTCGATCAGCTCTTGCAGCCTTTGCGAGAGTTCGGAGCGATCCTCACCCAGATCGCGGGTGTCCGAAAGCCCCGAACGTTCCGTGCGATGGCGTGCGGCCGCGGCCTGGCCCAGCCGCCATGTGACCCCTTCATCGGCAACACGGGTCAGATCCTCCATTGCCTCACGGGTTTCGGCCAGGGCGCCACGGCGGGCAGAGAGCATGGCGAATTCCTCCTCCAGGCAGGCGCGCACAAGCTCCGGGTCAGCGTCCGGGCGCACCGGCGGGGCAATGCGCACATGCGGGATCGACAGCAGCGCGTCCAGCGCATCGCCCGCCCTTTCGGCAAGCCGCCCGCGCAGGTTGCCGGGATCGGCCACATGCTCCAACAGGATCAGACGCAGGCGTTCATGGCCCGCGTCACGCATCTCGGCGCGCTCCAGCGCAGGTTCGAAATCCGGCAGATGCGCCGGATGGGCGATCAGCACCGCCAGTATGATTGCCTCATGCAGGTGGTCGGCCACGGCGTCATCCGGCCCGGCGGCCAGCAGCGTGCCGCGCGTGCCCGCCAGGGGCGCCGCAGGGAATGCCCGGCGGCGCCCGCCCGCCATGCCGCCGCCCCCGCGCCAGCTGCTCTGTGGCGCGCGGGGGCCGCGGGCGGGGGCAAAAGCCTCATAGCGCAGGCGACGAAGTTCCTCGGCGTAATGGCCGCGCAGGCTCTGGTCCGTGATCCGGCCCAGCGCCGCACGCAACCGCGCATCCAGCGCCGCACGGCGCTCGGGGCTGTCCAGCACCTGGCCCTCGGTCTCGCGCTGCCACAGCAGGCGCACCAGCGGCAGCGCGCCATCCAGCAGGTTGCGCATGGCCCCTGCCCCGCCGGCACGCAACAGGTCATCGGGGTCCTGGCCTTCGGGCAGCATGACAAAACGCAGCGACTGTTCGGGGCCGATCAGCGGCAGCGCCACATCGATCAGCCGCCAGGCGGCACGCAGCCCCGCCTTGTCCCCGTCCAGCGCCACCACCGGCTCGGGCGAGAGGCGCCACAGCAGGCGCAGCTGATCCTCGGTGATCGCCGTGCCCAGGGGGGCGACGGCCGCGCCAAACCCGGCAACCGAAAGAGCGATCACATCCATGTAGCCTTCGGCCACGATCAGCGGCCCCGGCCCCTTGGACATGGCCGCGCGGGCGCTGGCGGCGTTGTAGAGCGAGCGGCCCTTGTCAAAGAGCTCGGTTTCCGGCGAGTTGAGGTATTTCGCCCGGGCATTGGCGCTGAGCGCGCGCCCGCCAAAGGCGATGCAGCGGTCGCGCAAATCGCGGATGGGAAAGATGATGCGCCCGCGAAACCGGTCGAAGGGCGCGCCGCCGTCATCGGCGCGCGCGGCCAGCCCGGCATCGATGATCAGATCCGGCGCAACCCCTGCCCCGGTCAGATGCGTCCACAGCGCCTGACGGGCATCCGGCGCAAAGCCCAGGCCGAAGCGCTCCACAGTCTCGCGCGAGAGGCCACGCCCCTCCAGATAGGCGCGGGCCTCGGTTGCTGCGGCGGTGGAAAGCTGCATGCGAAAGAACCGGGCGGCGGCCTCCGTCACCTCGACCAGCTGGGCACGGCGGTCGGCCTTTTGCGCGGCGGCGGGATCGCGGGCGGGCATGGTCATCCCGGCCTCGCGCGCCAGTATCTCCACCGCCTCCATGAAATTCAGGTTCTGCGATTCGCGCAGAAACGTCAGGGCATCGCCCTTGGCGTGGCAGCCAAAGCAGTAATAGAAGCCCTTCTTGTCATCGACATGGAACGAGGCGCTCTTTTCCTGGTGGAACGGGCATGGCGCCCACATGTCCCCCTTGCCGGGCTTGGACTTGCGCATGTCCCATGTCACCGCCCGCCCGATCACCGATGCGATCGAAACGCGGTTGCGCAGTTCATCCAGAAAACCAGGAGGCAAACTCATGGGCGCCAATATCTGCCTCTGGCGCGCGGCTGTCCAGCGCGATGCGCGGCCGGTGCGCACGAAAGCGTGACCGGGCGTGCGTCCTTCACGTGGCATCCTGCGCTAGATACCGGGTATGACCGGGCATGGCCCGTCAAGGATCGAAGGAGGTGCCGCATGTTCACCCGCCGCAAGTTGCTGCTGTTCGCCGCCGCCCTGCCCGTTGCCGGGGCCGCCGGATATGGCGCCCTGGGCCTGCGCGAGGTGCGCGCCGCCGAGGGCAGCTTTCCCTTTACCCTGACCGAGGACGAATGGCGCGCACGCCTGACGCCCGCGCAATACGCAGTGCTGCGCGACCATGCCACCGAACGCGCCTTCACCAACGCGCTGATGGGCGAACGCTCCCCCCTGCTGGAGGAAGATCGCCCCGGCACCTACAACTGTGCCGGCTGCGGCCAGGCGCTCTATCGGTCCGAGACAAAATACGACAGCCGCACCGGCTGGCCCAGCTTCTGGGCCGAAATCGAGGGCACCGTGGGCACCATGGAGGACCGGAGCTTCTTCATGGTCCGCACCGAAGTGCATTGCGCCAATTGCGGCGGCCATCAGGGGCATATCTTCAATGACGGGCCGCAGCCGACGGGCCTGCGCCATTGCATCAACGGGCTGGCCATGACCTTTACGCCCGACGCGACCGGGATCGAGGAAGGGCATCCTATCCCGGCCTGAACGCGCTTGGCCGGGCCGGGCTGCGCGCCTGCGCGTCGCCCACCCACCCACCCCGACGCGCAGGCGCGCGGGTGCACGGGGGTTGGCTTGTGTCAGCACGCGGGCGACGTTGGGGCACGCGCCAGCGCCGACGCCGTCCCCGTTTGCAGCGCCGGACGACAGCTTCTATGCTGCGGTGCAACGCCACAGTCGAAGAGCTTGCCTGCATATGACCCTTCCCCTGGCCATGGTCCTTGCGCTGTTGGCGGTGGCCATCGTCCTGTTCGCCATCGGGCGGCCCCGGATGGATGTGGTGGCGTTGGTGATGATGGTGGCGCTGCCGCTGACGGGCGTGATCACTGTCCCCGAGGCGCTGGCCGGGTTTGCCGATCCCAATGTCATCCTGATTGCCGCGCTGTTCGTCCTGGGCGAAGGGTTGGTGCGCACGGGCATCACCGCGCGCATGGGCGACTGGATGACCCGGCGCGCGGGGGCCTCGGAAACCCGTTTGATCTTCTTCCTCATGGTTTCGGCGGCGGCGCTCAGTTCCATCATGTCCTCGACCGGGGTTGTGGCGATCTTCATCCCCATCGTTCTGCGCATGGCGCGCCGTATGGGGGTGCCCGCGGGGCGGTTGATGATGCCTCTGGCCATGGCCGCCATGATCGCGGGGATGACCACGCTTGTGGCCACCGCGCCCAATCTGGTGGTCCATGGCGAGCTGGTGCGCCGGGGCCTTGATGGCTTCGGCTTCTTTGCCTTTGCCCCCTTTGGGGTGCCGATCCTGGCGCTGGCGATCCTGTACATGTTCGTGGCGCGGCGCTACCTCGGCCAGTCGGCGCAGGAAGAGCCTGCGCCGCGCGCCTCGATCCGCGAGTGGATCGATGACTTCGCGCTTGAGGGGCGCGAGATGCGGCTGCGGATCGAACCCGGTTCTGTCCTGGCGGGGCGGCGGCTGGACCAGCTGGACCTGCGCAGCTCCGCAGGGGTGAACATCGTTGCCATCGAAAGGCCCGGGCCGCGCCGCACGGAACTGCGCCTTCCGCGGGCGGGGACGGAGCTGGCCGCGGGCGATGTCCTGCTGCTGGATGTGCTGGGTGATCACGCCGATATCGACCGTTTTGCCGCAGCCAACCGCCTGCGCGCCCTGCCGCTGGGGCAAGGCTATTTCACCGACCGGCGGCAGGATCTGGGCATGGCGCAGGTGATGGTGCCGCCGACATCAACCCTGGTTGGCAGGTCCGTGGTCCAGACCGCCTTTCGCACAAAGCGTGATCTGGCCGTCATCGGCATCCGCCATGGCGCGACCCCTGTCACCGGGGCGATTGTTGATGAACCCTTGCGCGCGGGCGACACCCTGCTGGTCATGGGCACCTGGAAAGCGATCCGGCGTCTTGCCAGTGAACGGCGTGACCTGATCCTGCTGGACCTGCCCGAAGAGGCCGACGAGATCGCCCCCGAAGCCGACCGCGCCCTCGCCGCGCTGGCCATCCTGGGGCTGGTGGTGGTGCTGATGGTCACGGGGATCGTGCCCAATGTGCAGGCTGCGTTGCTCGGTTGCCTGCTCATGGGGCTGTTTCGCTGCATCGACATTGCCGGGGCCTATCGCGCGATCAACTGGCAGACGCTGGTGCTGATCGTCGGCATGTTGCCGTTTTCGCTGGCCCTGACCCGGACCGGGGGCGTGGACCTGGCCGCGACCGCCCTGACCGACGCGTTGGGGAACGGCAACCCGCGGCTGGTCATGGCGGCGATCTTCGTGTTGACAACGATGCTGAGCCTGTTCATCTCGAACACCGCAACCGCCGTGCTGATGGCGCCGGTGGCGCTGGCGATTGCCGATACGCTGGGCGCCTCGCCCTACCCGTTTGCCATGACCGTCGCGCTGGCGGCCTCGGCGGCTTATATGACGCCGGTATCCTCGCCCATCAACACGCTGGTGGTGGGGCCGGGGAACTATCGCTTCATGGATTTCGTGCGCATCGGGACGCCGTTCTGGCTGATCACACTGGCGGTGGTGCTGGTGATGGTGCCAATGGTGCTGCCCTTCTGACCCCGCGCTTTGCCGCGCATCCGCTGCAGGCTACGGTTGACAGAGCAGTTGGAATCGCTTTGTTAGCGGTAACTGCCGCGCGCCGCCGGGCCGCGCGGCCCCGCCAGACCCTGGAGGCTTCACCATGACCACACGCATCGCCATCAACGGATTCGGCCGCATCGGCCGCCTTGTCCTGCGCGCCCTGATCGAAACCGGGCGCGATGATCTGGAGATTGTCGCCATCAACGACCTTGGCCCGGTGGAAAGCAATGCCCATCTGCTGCGCTTCGATTCGGTCCATGGCCGCTTCCCCGGCACCGTCACGGTGACCGGCAATACCCTTGATGTCGGCCGCGGCCCCATCACCGTCAGCGCCGAGCGTGACCCCGCCGACCTGCCGTGGGAGGATATCGACATCGTGCTGGACTGCACCGGCATCTTCAAGGGCGACAAGGCGCTTGTGCATCTGGACAAGGCGAAGAAGGTGCTGGTCTCGGCCCCGTCCAAGGGCGCGGACAAGACCATCGTCTATGGCGTGAACCACGCCATCCTGACCGATGCCGACCGCCATGTGTCGAACGCGTCCTGCACCACCAACTGCCTGGCGCCGGTGGCCAAGGCGCTGCATGACGCGGTGGGCATCACCCGCGGCTTCATGACCACGATCCACAGCTATACCGGCGACCAGCCGACGCTGGACACCATGCATTCGGACATGTATCGCGCCCGCGCCGCCGCCATGAGCATGATCCCCACATCGACCGGGGCCGCGCGCGCGGTGGGTCTGGTGCTGCCGGAGTTGGCGGGCAAGCTGGACGGGGTCGCCATCCGGGTGCCCACCCCCAATGTCAGCGTGGTGGATTTCACCTTCGAGGCCGCCCGCGACACAACGGTCGAAGAGATCAACGCCGCCGTCACCGCCGCCGCCGAAGGCCCGATGAAAGGCATCCTGGGCGTGACCGATCAGCCCAATGTCAGCCAGGATTTCAACCACGACCCGCATTCCAGCGTCTTCCACCTGGCCGAAACCAAGGTGCTGGAGAAACGCATGGTCCGCGTGCTGTCCTGGTATGACAATGAATGGGGCTTTTCCTGCCGGATGCTGGACACAGCCGCTCTGATGGGGCGGCTCGGCTGAACCCCTTCCCTGCCCGGCCATGCCGGGCAAAGCGCCCGCCGTCGGCGCGCAGGGTGGGCGGGTGGGCGCGGCTCGGGGGCGCTTCTGCGCCCTGCCAGCCAGAACCGCAAAGCCGAAAAAGCGTGCTCAGTCCTCGGCCTGCGCCTCGGCGCGGGACTTGCCGGCCACATCCATGGCCAGGGTTGCGGCCATGAACCGGTCCAGCCCGCCATCCAGCACGCCCTGGGTGTCCGAGGTCTCGACCCCCGTGCGCAGGTCCTTCACCATCTGATAGGGTTGCAGCACATAAGACCGGATCTGGTTGCCCCAGCCCGCATCGCCCTTGGCATCGTGCTGGGCCTCGATCGCTTCGGTCCGCTTGCGCAGCTCCATCTCATAGAGCCTTGATTTCAGGGCATCCATGGCAATCGCGCGGTTCTGGTGCTGAGATTTCTCGGAACTGGTCACCACGATCCCGGTGGGAATATGCGTGATCCGCACCGCCGAATCCGTGGTGTTCACATGCTGCCCGCCCGCACCCGAGGACCGATAGGTATCCACCCGGATGTCCGAAGGGTTCACCTCGATCTCGATGTTGTCATCCACCACCGGATAGACCCAGACCGACGAAAACGATGTGTGCCGCCGCGCCGCGCTGTCATAGGGCGAGATGCGCACCAGCCGGTGCACCCCGCTTTCGGATTTCAGCCAGCCATAGGCATTGTGCCCGCTGATCTTGTAGGCGGCCGAACGGATGCCCGCTTCCTCGCCTGCGCTTTCGGACATCAGCTCCACCTTGTAGCCGCGCTTTTCGGCCCAGCGCACATACATCCGCGCCAGCATCGCCGCCCAGTCGCAGCTTTCGGTGCCCCCGGCCCCGGCGTTGATCTCCAGAAAGGTGTCGTTCCCGTCAGCCTCGCCATTGAGCAGCGCCTCGATCTCCTTTTCCGCCGCGCGCGCCGCCAGCGCCTTGAGCGCGGCTTCGGCCTCGCTCACCACATCGCTGTCGCCTTCGGCCTCGCCCAGTTCGATCAGATCGATATTGTCCTGCAACTCGGTGGACAATTCGCGATGCACGGACATGGCATCAGCCAGCACCTGACGGTCCCGCATCAGTTTCTGAGCGCGGGCCGGATCATTCCACAGGTCCGGGTCCTCGGTCATGGCATCGAATTCTTCCAGCCGGTGCGCCGCGGTATCAATATCCATGCGCTGGCCCAGCAGGGTCAGCGACTTGCGGATCGCATCGATGGTGGATTGCGTTTCTGCGCGCATGTGGGTCCGTTCCATGGCTGGGATTTGCGGTCTGGGCCCCCGTGCTTACCCCGGCCAGCGGCGCGGGGCAAGCGCCCGGCAGGGCTGCCCGGCCGGGGTCAGTAAAGCCCGCCGCTGGAGACGGTGCCGAAATCCGCCCCGGCGCCGCCGCCCCCCCCGCTGCTGCTGCTGCCACCGCCCGACTGTGCCGGCGCCGAGTCATAGAGCGGCAGGTTCGAGCCCATGGCAAACCCGCCGTCGATCATCGCCGCCAGGCCAAAGATCGGCTCTTCGCCCTCGCGGAAGAATTCCGAGATCACATTCGGCCCGGACGCGTCATCGGACAGCCGCGCGCCGGAATGACGGTCGATATTGATGAAATACCCGCCCGAAGGGACGGCAAACCGGGTGCCGCCATGGCGCTTTACGGCCTCCTGCATGAAGGCCTGGAACACCGGGCCGCACAGCCCCCCGCCCGAGGCCCCCCGCCCCAGCGGGCGCGGGCGGTCATGGCCGATGTAGCAACCTGCGGCGATGTTCGAGGTATACCCCACGAACCACACGTCGCGCGCCTCGTTGGTGGTCCCGGTCTTGCCGGCCACGGGCACGGGCAGGTTGATGGACCGCCCCGTGCCACGCTGAATCACCCCCTCCAGCATCGAGGTCAGCTGATAGGCCGTCACGGCGTTCATCACGCGTGGCCGTTCGGTGGCAATCCAGGGCGAGGCATTGGGCGGCAGCCCCGCCTCGCTGCATTCCACGCAACTGCGCTGGTCATGGCGATACACAGTGCGCCCCCAGCGGTCCTGCACCCGGTCCACCAGCGTCGGCTCCACCCGCTCGCCGCCATTGGCGAACATGGCATAGGCGGCGACCATGCGGAACAGGGTCGTTTCCTGGCTGCCAAGGGCATTGGCCAGGTTGGTTTGCGCCCGATCGAACACGCCGAAACGTTCCGCATAGCGGCCCACGGTATCCATCCCGATTTCCTGCGCCATGCGCACGGTCATCAGGTTGCGCGACATCTCGATCCCGGTGCGCACCGGCGTGGGGCCGTAGAAACGGTTGCTGGCATTGGTGGGGCGCCACAGGCCCTGGGCGGTGTCCACCTCGATCGGGGCATCGACAACCACAGTGGCCGGGGTAAAGCCCGAATCCAGCGCCGCGGCATAGACAAAGGGCTTGAAGGCCGAGCCCGGCTGGCGCTGCGCCTGGGTGGCGCGGTTGAACACCGAATGCTGGTAGGAAAAGCCCCCCTGCATGGCCAGCACGCGGCCCGTGTTCACATCCATCGCCATGAACGCGCCCTGCACCTCGGGGACCTGGCGCAGTGACCAGCGCAGGAAGCTGCCGTCACTGTCGGCGGTTACGGCGCGCACATGGACCACATCGCCCACGTCCAGATTGTCCGACAGCGACCCGCGCGCCCAGTTGATGTCCGCCCGTTCGATCTCGCCGGGCTCATCCACATCCTCGATCCCCAGCAGGGCGCGGTCGGGGCTGACCTCCAGCACCACGGCGGCGCGCCAGGTGTTGCCCAGATGGATGTCACGGGCCACATCGGCGCGCGCCAGCGCCGGGCGCCAGGTGTCCTCGCTGTCCAGCAGCGCGGCGTCGATGACCTCGCCGGTGCCGCGCCAGCGGCCCTGCTGGCGGTCATAGCGTTCCAGGGCCTCTTGCAGGGCCAGGGCCGCATAACGCTGCAGGTCCGGGTCCGCGGTGGCGCGGATGCTCAGCCCGCCGCCAAAGAACTCCTCCTCGCCAAAGGTTCCGGACAGCTGGCGGCGGATTTCATCGGTGAAATAGTCGCGCGGCGGCAGCGACTGCCGGAAGCTGTCGATCTCGCCGCCCTGCACCGTTTCCAGCGGGCGGGCGCGGGCCTCTTCGAATTCGGCGCGGGTGATGAAGCCATTGTCCAGCATCTGCCCCAGCACCCAGTTGCGCCGGGCCGTCACCCGCTCGCGCGCGCGGACGGGGTGATAGTCCGAAGGCGCCTGCGGCAGCGCCGCCAGAAAGGCGGCTTCATGCAGGTCCAGCTCATCCAGTGTCTTGTTGAAATAGCTCTGCGCGGCCGCGGTCACGCCATAGGAGTTCTGGCCCAGAAAGATCTCGTTCATGTAGAGTTCAAGGATCTGATCCTTGGTCAGGGTCTGCTCCACCCGCGTGGCCAGGATGATCTCCTTGATCTTGCGCTCTCCGGTGCGGTCGCCGGACAGCAGGAAGTTCTTCATCACCTGCTGGGTGATGGTCGAAGCCCCCCGCACCGTCTGCCCGCGCGAGGCCACGGCTTCATAGGCGGCGGCGGCGATGGCGCGGCCGTCAAACCCGGTGTGTGAATAGAAATTGCGATCCTCGGCCGAGATGAAGGCATTCTTGAGCATCTCTGGCATGTCATCGACGGGGGTGAACAGGCGCCGCTCATGGGCGAATTCATCGATCAGCTGCCCCTCACCGGAAAAGACACGGCTGATGCTGGGCGGCGCGTAGGAGGCCAGCTGTTCATGGCTGGGCAGGTCCCGCCCATACATCCAGAACACGCCGCCAATGGTCAGCGCAACAAAGAAGAGGGCCAGCACCACGAAACTGAAGATGCCGCCAAAAAAAGAAAGGATGATCCGAAGCACGCGCCCGACCCTGTGATGTGAGACCTGCTCCTTATACAGCGCCCGCTGCCAATGGTCAAAACCGCGCCGCCCAAAGTCGCCGGTTCCGGCGGGGCATGACGTCACGTTCGCTTGAACGCCCGCGCCGGACCTGCCGCCCTTGCGGCCCATGGGGCGGGGCACTAAGACTATCGCAACACGTCACCGATACACCGGGGCACTCCCCCGGGAACCAAGGGCAGGAAACCGACATGCAAGATCCCGTAGAAACCTACATGAATCTGGTCCCCATGGTGGTCGAACAGACCAGCCGCGGTGAGCGGGCCTATGACATCTTCTCGCGCCTGCTGAAGGAGCGCATCATCTTCGTCACCGGCCCGGTGCATGACGGGATGGCAAGCCTGATCGTGGCGCAGTTGCTGCACCTGGAGGCCGAGAACCCCTCCAAGGACATCTCGATGTATATCAACAGCCCCGGCGGTGTCGTGACCTCGGGCCTGTCGATCTATGACACCATGCAGTATATCCGGCCAAAAGTCAGCACGCTTGTTGTGGGTCAGGCGGCCAGCATGGGGTCGCTGCTGCTGGCGGCCGGGGAAAAGGGGATGCGCTTTTCGCTGCCCAATTCGCGGATCATGGTGCACCAGCCCTCGGGCGGGTTCCAGGGGCAGGCGACCGATATCTCCATCCATGCGCGCGAGATCCTGGAACTGAAGGAACGCCTGAACCAGATCTACGTCCACCACACCGGCCAGACCCTGAAAAAGGTCGAGGCCGCGCTGGAGCGCGACAACTTCATGACCCCGGAAATGGCCAAGGACTGGGGCATCATTGACGATATCGTGACCACCCGCGAACCGGCCGAGGAAAGCTGAGGCGCGCTTCATAAACCGGCAACGGATGCGCATTCGCACAGGCAGGACAGGCGGGGGCAAATTTGGCATTGTCCCCGCCGCCCCCCTGACTTAGTCTTTAGAGGAATGCAGGCGTGTTGCCCGAAAAGCTGCGCGTCTCGCTTCGAACACGAGGCCACAGAGGTAACCGATGGCAAATTCCAGCTCCGGCGACAGCAAGAACACGCTTTATTGCTCGTTTTGCGGCAAAAGCCAGCACGAGGTGCGCAAGCTGATCGCAGGGCCGACTGTGTTCATTTGCGACGAATGTGTCGAATTGTGCATGGACATCATCCGCGAAGAGACGAAAAGCTCAGGCTTCAAATCCTCCGAAGGTGTGCCGACCCCGCGCGAAATCTGCGATGTGCTGGATGATTATGTCATCGGGCAGATGCACGCAAAGCGCGTGCTGTCAGTTGCCGTGCACAACCATTACAAGCGCCTGAACCATTCCGGCAAGGCCGGCGATATCGAGCTGTCGAAATCGAACATCCTGCTGATCGGCCCCACCGGCTGCGGCAAGACGCTGCTGGCGCAGACGCTGGCGCGCATCCTCGATGTGCCGTTCACCATGGCCGATGCGACCACCCTGACCGAAGCGGGATATGTGGGTGAGGATGTTGAGAACATCATCCTCAAGCTGTTGCAGGCCTCGGAATACAATGTCGAACGCGCCCAGCGCGGCATCGTCTATATCGACGAGGTCGACAAGATCACCCGCAAGTCCGACAACCCTTCGATCACCCGCGATGTGTCCGGCGAGGGGGTGCAGCAGGCGCTTCTGAAGCTGATGGAGGGCACGGTGGCCAGCGTGCCCCCGCAGGGCGGGCGCAAGCATCCGCAGCAGGAGTTCCTGCAGGTGGATACCACGAATATCCTGTTCATCTGCGGCGGCGCCTTTGCCGGTCTGGACCGGATCATCGCCCAGCGGGGCAAGGGCAGCGCTATCGGCTTTGGTGCCGATGTGAAGGACGAATCCCTGCGCGGGATCGGCGAGACCCTGAAAACGCTGGAACCCGAGGATCTGCTGAAGTTCGGCCTGATCCCGGAATTTGTCGGCCGTCTGCCTGTGGTTGCGACCCTGACGGACCTGGACGAGGACGCGCTGATCACCATCCTGACCGAACCGAAGAACGCGCTGGTCAAACAGTACAAGCGCCTGTTCGAGATCGAGGGCGCCGATCTGAGCTTCACCGACGAGGCCCTGCGCGCCATTTCCAAGCGGGCGATCGCGCGCAAGACCGGTGCGCGCGGGCTGCGGTCCATCATGGAAGACATCCTGCTGGACACGATGTTCGAGCTGCCCGGCCTGCGCAACGTGAGCGAGGTTGTGGTGAACGAGGAAGCCGTCACATCCGAAGCCAGCCCCTTGATCATCTATGCCGAAGGCCAATCCCGCGAGCCCGCCAGCGCCGGCTGAGCACGCGCCTGTCACGCTTCCTTGGCAGTTGTGAAAATGAAACCGCAAGGGTCTAGGACTCTTGCGGTTTTTCCTTGTATCCGGTCGCGTGTGGGCGGTTCCTCAAGACCGAGCATTTCCCTGCTTCCACGGGTAGCGGGGTAGCGCCCCCGAGCCGCGCCCACCCACCCACCCTGCGCGCCTCGGGGGCGCTGTCCGGCGCAAGCGCCGGACAAGGAATGATGGCATTCTGGCGCGGTGTCAGTAACGGGCCGTCTGGTCCACCAATGTGATCATGCGTTGATCAGTCTGCCAGTGCCGCGCATTGTCGATGAACAGTTGCAAGGCACGCTCCAGATAATGCGGCGACGTGCCCGAAACATGCGGCGTCAGCAACACATCCGCGCGATTCCACAGCGGCGAGTCCTCGGGCAGGGGTTCGGTTTCGAAGACATCCAGCGCTGCGCCGCGCAAATGGCCGCTGTCGAGCAGGTCCAGAACGGCCTCGGGTTCCACGACCCCACCGCGCGAGATATCCACCAGCACCGCCCCCGGAGCGAGGCTTGAAAGCAGCGCGTGATTGACCATTCCCTGCGTCGCATCGGTCAGCGGTACACAGACAACCAGAGCATTCACAACCCCCAGATGCGCGCGGGCGGCGTCGAAGTCCAGCGTCATATCCGCCCAACCCTGCGGTTCAGGGCGACGCTTGACCGCAATCACCTGCATGCCGAAGACCCGCGCCCGCTGCCCCACCATGGCACCGATTGCCCCGCCACCCAGGACCATCAGCGTCTGTCCGCTCAGTTCATCCTGCCAGGCCCGCTGCCATGCGTGTGTGCGCGACTGCTCGATGTAGCGGTCAAATCCCTTGCAAAAATGCAGCAACGCTCCAATGGCGTATTCGCTCATCTGCGGGCCGTGGATGCCACTGCTCTTGGTCAGGGTCAGGCGCGACCAATCAACCGGCATCTCCCAGATCCGCTCCACCCCGGCCGACAGGAAATGCACCCATTCACACCCCTTGATGCGCGCCAGCGCCTCCGGCAGCCAGGGCAAGGTCGGCGCAATGACCGCCTGAAACACGTCCTCGGGCACCCTGTCGGGACGGTCTGCGCAGACGACATCCGCACCGGGAAAGGCTGCGGTCAGATGCCGCTGCACCACTTCCGTCTGCGCCTGCAGCACGCTTTCATTCTGCAGAAACAGAATTCTCTCTGGACTGCGCGGCATGTGGCCTCTCCTTGATCTGGTTCTGTATCGCCCCTTGCGCGCCGACAGGCGCGCCCGGCCCAACGGGATGACCGGCGCTTGCGCCGGGAAGACGGGCGGGAGCACCCCCTCCCAGCTGGGTGTCAACCTAACCGGGCAAGCGCGCCTGCACCAATGCGACGGCACGCGCCACCGCATCATCGATGCTCAAATCGGTGGTGTCCAGTTGCGCGGCATCCTCGGCCGGGCGCAAAGGAGCATCGGCGCGGCCCATGTCGCGGGCATCGCGGGCGCGAACCTGTTCCAGCACCTGCTCAAATGTCTCGGGCGCCGCCGTGCCGCCCTCTTCCAGCCAGCGCCGTCGCGCGCGGATTTCGGGCGAGGCCGTGACGAAGAGCTTCACCTCGGCACCCGGGCAGATCACCGTGCCGATATCGCGCCCGTCCAGAACCGCCCCCCCCGGGCGCCGGGCGAAATCGCGCTGAAACGCCACCAGTGCTGCGCGAACCTCGGGGATGGCCGCCACTCGGCTGGCGGCTTCGCTGGCGGCCAGCCCGCGCAGGTCATCGCGCGCCAGATCCGCCGCGCCCAGCGTCTGCGCTGCGGCCACCGGATCCCCCCCCTTGACCCCCACCGCACGATACAGAAGCCCCGTATCCAGATGGGCAAAGCCGAAATGATCGGCCAGCGCGCGTGAGATCGTGCCCTTGCCCGCTGCAGCTGGGCCATCAATGGCGACGGTAAACTTCATTCGGCTAATCCCTTCGGTTTCAATTCAATTTGTGATGAACTTCAGCGCGTGCCATGGCGCAGATCGGCGCCGAGCGCGGTCATCAGCGCCTCGAATGCGGGAAAGGAGGTCGCGATCGGGCTGGCATCATCCACGGTGATGGCGCGACGCGACACCAGGCCCAGGCACAGGAAGCTCATGGCGATCCGGTGGTCCAGGCGGCTTTGCACCTGCGCGCCCCCTTCGATGTCTTCGGCACCGCAGCCATGAACGCTCAGGCTGTCCTCGGTTTCCTCGACCCGCACGCCACAGGCTTCAAGTCCCCGGGCCATGGCGTCGATTCGGTCGGATTCCTTGACCCGCAGTTCACGGATCCCGCGCATGACGGTGGTGCCCTGGGCGGTCGCGGCAAGGGCCGCAAGGATCGGGTATTCATCGATCATGCTGGCCGCGCGGTCCGGCGGCACGGTCACCCCGTGCAGGGGTCCGCTGTTGCGCAGGCGGAGGTCTGCCACCGGCTCTCCGCCTTCTTCGCGCGGGTTTTCAAAGGCGATATCGGCACCCATCTCTACCAGCGTGCGATACAGGCCATCGCGCGTGGGATTGCGGCTGACGCCGGGGATGGTGACCTCGGACCCCGGAACCATCAGCGCCGCGCAGGCCGGAAAGGCGGCCGAGGACGGGTCACGTGGGACGGCCACGGTTTGCGGTCGCAACTCCGGCTGGCCCTGCAGGGTGATGACCCGGCCCTCGGGCGTGTCCTCGACCGTGAGTTCCGCGCCAAAACCGCGCAGCATCCGTTCGGTATGATCGCGTGTGGGTTCAGCCTCGATCACCACCGTGGCGCCGGGTGCGTTGAGCCCCGCCAGCAGCACCGCCGATTTGACCTGGGCCGAAGGGACCGGCAGCGCATAGCGTACCGGCACCGGATCTGCCGCGCCGATGACGGTCATCGGCAGCCGCCCGCCCGAACGGCCAAAGGCCCGCGCCCCGAAAAGCGCCAGCGGATCGGTGACCCGGCCCATGGGTCGGCTGTTGAGGCTGGCGTCTCCGGTAAAGGTCACCGTGATTGCTGTGGTGGCCATGGCCCCCATGATCAGCCGCACGCCAGTGCCGGAATTGCCGCAGTCAATCACCTGCTCCGGCTCGGCAAAGCCCCCCACGCCGACGCCCTCGACACTCCATGCGCCGGGGCCATGGCGCGTAACCGTGGCGCCAAAGGCGCGCATGGCCGCGGCGGTGTCCAGCACATCCTGACCTTCCAGCAAGCCGGTGATCTGCGTCCGGCCAACCGCCAGCGCCCCCAGGATCAGCGCGCGATGGCTGACAGACTTGTCCCCGGGACTATCCACCTGTCCCCGCAGCGCAGGGCTTCGGTGGGCGGTCATGGGTGTTGCGGGGCCATGTGCGGACATCTGGGGCCTTTCTTCTTTTCCGGGCGCGGGCGCGCGGGCGGCAGAGAAACCGCAGCCCCCGGCCCCGCGATGCCAGCGCGTGATAGCGCAGCCAGCGCGGGGCGTCCATAAGCTGCCGCGCAACCGACCCCTCGCGAAGGGCGCCTGCAGCGGCGTTGCGCATCCGGGGCCGAAAGGCGCAGAGCCGCACCGCCTTCCCACCTTGGCAGATCAAACCGAACCGCCCTCCCCCGCGCCGCCTGCCGGAAGCCAACTCTCCCGCCCGTCTTCCGCGTCCCTTGCAGGGACACGTCATCCCGTTGGGCCGGGGGGGGGGGGGGGGGGGGGGGGGGGGGGGCGCCCCCCCCCCCCCGGGGGGGGGGGGGGGGGGGCGGCGGGGGGGGGGGGGGGGGGGGGGGGGGGGGGGGGGGGGGGGGG
>NZ_JACBXS010000160.1 GCF_013415485.1 Rhabdonatronobacter sediminivivens
GTTTACGTCGCCGTCCAGCTCGACCAGGATGGGCACCACCCCGGTGAACAGCTCCTCGCCCTTGCTCACCATGGTAATTGTAAATGTAATTGTAATGTTGTTTGTTGTTTGTTGTTGTTGGTAATTGTTGTAAAAATAGAGCTCTTATACTCGAGCGTGTCCTCTCCAAATGAAATGAACTTCCTTATATAGAGGAAGGGTCTTGCGAAGGATAGTGGGATTGTGCGTCATCCCTTACGTCAGTGGAGATGTCACATCAATCCACTTGCTTTGAAGACGTGGTTGGAACGTCTTCTTTTTCCACGATGCTCCTCGTGGGTGGGGGTCCATCTTTGGGACCACTGTCGGCAGAGAGATCTTGAATGATAGCCTTTCCTTTATCGCAATGATGGCATTTGTAGGAGCCACCTTCCTTTTCTACTGTCCTTTCGATGAAGTGACAGATAGCTGGGCAATGGAATCCGAGGAGGTTTCCCGAAATTATCCTTTGTTGAAAAGTCTCAATAGCCCTTTGGTCTTCTGAGACTGTATCTTTGACATTTTTGGAGTAGACCAGAGTGTCG
>NZ_JACBXS010000161.1 GCF_013415485.1 Rhabdonatronobacter sediminivivens
GATGCACGCTGCGCTTGGAGCATTGGGCCGTGGACCGACGACCAGAAGTTGGGCATCAACGATGCGTAGGCGTTTGTGATCTCACGGAGCTGTACAACGCTGGTGTGAGGTGTAGTAACTCCCGCCGTCTTAACAAGACGTGACCTCGCTGAGGAAGGTTTCGAAAACGGAATGTTATCATCTTAGTGGGGGAGAGTGTAACGGGGTTACATGGTGTGGAGCACACAGGGGTACGAAGTACCCGAAGAGTTAACAAACTCTCAGTACATAAGTTGGAGAGTTAACAAGGTCTCTCAGTACGTTGGCTGAAAGCCACACGTTATGCATTTGATTAGGTTTAACTATGCTAGATAGTTAAACAGATACATTTAGCCCTAGGCGGCTTGGCCGCAATAATAGTAAATAAAACACTTCTGGTTTTGAAGCATAAAAGTTAAGGTGTTAACTTTGAGCCCTGGTCTTGGGCGGTAAGTGTCCTTTGGATAAGGAACTTAGTATTAGTGACTCTTTGAGTCGAACGTTTTCCTCTTACGCTAAAGCTACGGCAGCCCTGCT
>NZ_JACBXS010000162.1 GCF_013415485.1 Rhabdonatronobacter sediminivivens
GGGCTGTGGCGGCGCCTGGGGGGGGGGGGGGGGGGGCCTTGGGGGGGCGTTTGGGGGGCTTCGGGTGGGGGGTAGGGGGGGGGGGGGGGGGCGCGCCGGGTGGGCGTGGGGCGCGCGCAGGGTGGGCGTACGGGGCGTGGGGGATGCGCACGGTGGGCGTGGGGGGCGCAACTTGGTGGGCATGGGGAGCGCGCACGGTGGGCATTGGTGGGCGTTCGGTGTGCATGGGGACACGCACGGTGCATGCTGGGTGGGCACTTAGTGGGCGCGGGAGAGTGTCAATACCTCCAAAGTGGTTTTTGCCATGCACCTAGGTGCCCATGTGCAAGCCTCGGCCATGGGCCTTGACATGCACACAAGCACCCAGTCCATGTACTTGAGTATTCGACGACGGTGTACTTGAACGTAGTTTCTCGTCTTAGTCCAACTCCTCACCAACACTTATGTTTTCGTCCTTCTACATAAGACATAACCTCCATGACACTTGGAAGAAATAAATGAGTTGTGTGTGGGGAGGGTCGAATCGGAGCGACGAAGGGCTGAATCTCAGTGGG
>NZ_JACBXS010000163.1 GCF_013415485.1 Rhabdonatronobacter sediminivivens
AGTTTTACCCTACTGATGAGTTCGTTGTCTAAACAGTAATCCAACCCAGTACGAGAGGAACCGTTGGTTCAGATAATTGGTAACTGCGGTTAGCTGAAAAGCTAGTGCCGCCAAGCTACCATCTGTAGGATTATGGCTGAACGCCTCTAAGTCAGAATCCATGCTGGAATAGACGATAATCACCTTTCCCGATGTGCCGCGAATAGCGATAGGTGTCTTCTGGACACCCAACATCATACAATTGCAACGCACTCCGCTGCCTGTCAAGTACTGGCGGTGGAGAGTAGGCTGATTTGTAATTTCAAATATTGGGAAAGATAAATCCTTTGTAGACGACTTAACTACAGAACGGGGTGTTGTAAGCATGAGAGTAGTCTTGTACTACGATCTGCTGAGATTTAGCCCTTGTTCTATTGATTTGTTCAGAAATGAACATTTCTCCCCCCAATTGCAAACGCGCAATGTTAAAACTATAAAGTTAAGCAGTCGAAATAAGGCTGCGTTAAAGTGATTTACTTTCGCTATGGGGCGGCGAAAGTAACCGGTCAAAGT
>NZ_JACBXS010000164.1 GCF_013415485.1 Rhabdonatronobacter sediminivivens
AAAATGCAGCAAGTACTCTGTACATCGTTGGACGCCTGAATTTCGTGTAAAAGGAACCTGCTAGCTGCTGTATTTGTTACTGCTTCTCTGGGACTGGTCCGTTTCAATTCAAATTTCGTCCGTATCAAATCAAACTCCCCCATAAGAGCGAACACACGACGTAAGAATACCGAGGCACGCCTTTGCCATTGGCAGATAGCTGTCTTTCAACCCGTTGGAGCTAATCTTCGATCGGCAGACGAGCCTTAAAACACTAGTTGTGACTTCGACCATGGTACAGGTGCCATCTTCCTTGTTTTTGCTTTCACTCCCGCCCCTGAGGCGATATCATCAGCTAACAGTCTCGACAACGAATTCTTTGGCCGCGGTCGTCAGACATTGGAGGTATCTTAATATTTAGCGCTTCCAGTAGCTCAAATGTAGCCTAGGACGTATTATCACAGAAGTGCGGACCTGCCCTGGAATGGCCGTATGTGAACGCTACCGTGTCGGAAACGTCCCAGTTCGGGCACTTGAGACCTCGCTTGATTACAACCGGAAGTAAAAAC
>NZ_JACBXS010000016.1 GCF_013415485.1 Rhabdonatronobacter sediminivivens
GCCGCCGGTTGGGTGGGTTTCAGTTCACCCGGAGATTACGCCGCCATCGAATTTCCACCAACTCCGCGACACGACCGCTTCCCCCCTTGCCTGCGTTCTCATCACTCAGATGCACCTCAACGCGAGTGATCTGGTCGGCAAAGCGCGACAGTCCCTCTCGAATGTCAGCCTCGACCTGTGCGATCAACGCATCGTCTCCTTTGATATTGTCATCGGTATTTACCTGAATCTGCATGATGCTTTCTCTTATGGTTGGTCAAATTGAGGCAGCCTTGGGTGTGGGTAGCTGATTGTGTGGGCGCATGGTGGTGCGACCGTCGGTGTCGACGCATCGCCTGCGAATTGGCGGGCCGACGAATTCATGTTGTCAACGACGCACCATCGAGATTGGTTCCTGACGGCATGGCGTTGGACGGCTGCCGGGTGGTCATTGTGGCCTGCCACCTACGGACGAGCGACTGCTGTTGACCGTTCCCTCAGCTTCCCAAACCCGGAGGGTTCAGCCGCTCCCGACCGCCGCGCACCGGCTGACCCCCCATGCACCGAGCGCGCTTTTCCTAGGACTTCGGTCGCAGCTGCAACTCCCGACGACCAGTGCGCACTCCCCACCCGACTGCGCTGACACAACGCGGTAAGTATGTGCTGTGACCAACCACACACAGCAGAAAGCACAGCATGAATCCTTACGAGAATACCCCGACCGCGAAGCTGATCGCAGACCGCATCCGCGACCTGTCGCACCGCAAGACCCAGGCCGAGATCGCCAGCGAGGCGGGCTTCGCCAATGCCAACATGATGACCTTCCTCAAGAACGGGCGCAACAAGGTGCCGCTCGACCGGGTGCCCTCGCTCGCCAAGGCGCTGGAGGTCGACCCCGCGATGCTCATGCGTTTGGCGCTCGACCAGGCGGTGGGTGCAACCGCAGCGCAGGCCATCACCGAGATCTTCGGCACGCCCGTCACGCAGAACGAGCGCGGCTGGCTGGCCGAGATCCGAGACGCTTCCGACAACAGCGACCCGCGTCTGACTGGACGCGCGCGCACGGCGCTGCGGGGGATCTTCGGCAAATGAGCTGTGATCTGACGTCTGCTGCGCGTGGACAGGTGGGACAGGGGGACAGGTTCGCATGATGGACCACGACATGGACGATACCACCTTCACGCTTCCCACGGCCCCGTCCGGGTCGTGGGAGGAGCTGACCCCGAACGAGCGCGCGTGGGTCGAGTTCATCCGCATCATCAGCTGTGGCAGTGATCCGAGGGTCACGCCTGCGCGGATGCGCGCGCTGCGCGAGGCGCTCGACATTGGACGGGAGGGCGCGGGACGGGGCGGCGGCTGAGGCGCGCTCGGAGGGCTAGCTAGCCTTTTCCTACAAGCGAGTTGAACATCCGGAGAGCGAGAATGCAATGGAGGCAGTCCTCGTTCAAGTCGCGCGAAACGGCTGGCCAGACACCTGACCTGATCACCTGCGGTCGACTCATACATGGCGGGCACCTTCACGGTGCCTGCCTCTTTCGTTGTGGTCGGCTCTCGAGTAGAAAACGGCCCCAAGACCCATGTGGAGCATCCACCCGACTGCTACACATGGCCTGATCAGCGATCCGCCAATATATTGATTTTGCTTGATAATGTGTGATGGCTGGGGTGGTAGGATTCGAACCTACGGTACACGGTACCAAAAACCGCTGCCTTACCACTTGGCTACACCCCAACTGAGCCGCTGTTTATCCAAGCCATGGGCGGGCTTCAAGGGCAAAATTGCGCGCTGGTGTCCGGTTCCTTTCTGTTGCCTGCGCGTGCCCGCTTCACGCCGAGACCTGTTCGCGCAGGATGGCGACCGTCATGGACAGGAACAGGTAAATCCCTGAAAAGACAAGAAATGCCAGCGCGGTGTTTTCGAAGGCGCGCGGATAGGTGGCTTCATCCGGGGCGATCGGGGTCACGCTCAGAGACAGGTAGCGAACCTGGCGGTTGGCTTCGATCCGGGCGGATTCGAGTTGCTGGAGCGCCTGGCTCAGCAGCATCTGGCGGGTCTGGATATCGGCCTCGGCCATGACCAGTTCGCTCTGGATGCGGGCCAGCGATCCGCCGTCGTCGGACCCCTGGGTCATCGAGCCCCGCAGCGCGCCGATCTGCGATTCCAGGTTGCTGATCCGGCGTTGCAACTGGTCCACCCGCGCCTGGTTGGGCCGCGGGTTCGACAGAAGCTCCTGCAGGCTCAGACGGTTCTGGGTCAGTTCGGTTTCAAGCGTGACGATCTGCTGCGACAGCAGCGACACCTCGACCTCGCCCGAAAGCACGGCAAAGCTTTCCTGCAGCTCCACTGCCCGGCGGCGGGCCTCCTGCATGCGTTCCTCGGCCTCCAGGTAGCTGTCGCGCGCGTCCTGCATCTGGTTTTCGCGCATGCGCGCGGTCATCAGGTCCACCTGTTCCTCGGCATAGGCGATCAGCGCGCTGGCGAAGCGTTCGCTGTCTTCGGGGGTGGCGGCACTGACTTCCAGGCGCACGATGCCTTCGGTGGGGTCGAAGCTGATGCGGACCTGGCGCTGATAGAGGCGATACATCGCCTCTTCGCTGGCATCGGGGGCCAGGCGGCGCAGCGGGTCGATTTCTTCGGTGCTGAAATGGGCGCGAAAGCCTTCTTCGGCGTCCAGCCGTCGCATGGCGCCGCGTGATTGCAGATAGCTTTGAACGGTTATGGAATCCTGCGAATTGCCCAAGCCCAGGCCGCCGCCCATCATCCCGCCCAGCCCGCCGGCTGCGGCTGGCATGGCGCTGTCGGCCTGCTGGATGATGAATTCGGCCTCGGTTGCGTAGAGCGGTGTGGCGATGACGTAGAAATAGTAGCCCAGCAGCGTTGTGGGCAATGAGACGAAGAGCAACAGCCGCGCGCCCAGCTGCAACAGCCTGCGGCGGCGGCGGCGGGTGATGTCGCGCTTGATCTTGCCCAGCTCCCTCTCACGCTCGGCGGCAAGCTGCTTCATCCGGCTGTCGGCGGCGTGCTGGGGCAGTTCGGGCCCGCGCTTGGCCTGCGGCAGCTTGTCCTCAACCACCGCGAGGTTGCGGCCCTGCTGGGTCTGTGGGGGTGTTTCTGCGCGGACCAGGTCCAGCAGGGTGGAGCGTTCGAAAGGGTCGATCCCGCGGCGGCGCAACAGCCGCACCGCATCCAGCCCCGAAGTTGCGCGAATCCCGTGCCGTGTGGCCACGCGCATGGCCATGCGCAACTGGCGCGCGGTCAGTTGCTCGGCCCGGATGGCGGCAAGTTCGGCATCGGTCTGCGGGTCGCCGGTGACATCGGCGCCATGTTGCGGGGGATCGGCGGGGGCGGCGGCCTCGGCCACCGCCGCCGGGTCTTCGCGGGGAGGGTGCTGGGGCGGGGCGTCTTCCCGCGCCGCCGGAGGCTGTTCGGCGGGGGTGCGGCTTTCGGCGGTGTCCTCGGGCGTCGTGGCCGGGGTCGCATCCTGGCCAGTCGGGCCGGTGCCGCGCTTCAGCCGGAACCGGCGCCCCTTAATCTGCGTAGTCATACAGCACCTTCGCCTCTTCCAGCGTGTCGAACAGGAACAACTGCCCGTCGCGCAATACAGCTGCCTGCGAACAGTATCGTTCCAATGTCTTTGCCTGATGGGACACGATTACCACGGTGCCCCGTTCCAGCCTTTCGCGCAAGACCTGCCCGGCGCGACGGTTGAAGCGGACGTCGGTCGTGCTGGGCATGCCTTCGTCAATCAGATAGATGTCGAACTCGATCGCCAGCATCAGCGCAAAGGAGAACCGCGCGCGCATCCCCTGGCTGTAGGTGCCCACGGGCATGTCGAAATATTCGCCGATATCACAGAGCCAGCGGCAAAAGGCTTCTACCTCATCCGCTTCAAGCTGATAGAGCCGCGCGATGTAGCGGGCGTTTTCCGTGCCCGTGTGCCGGTTGACCACGCCGCCCATGAAGCCCAGCGGAAAGGATACGCGGCTGGAGCGCAGGATCTGCCCTTCGTCCGGTTTTTCCAGCCCGGCCATCATGTTGATGATCGTGGTCTTGCCGCTGCCATTGGGCGCCAGGATGCCGATGGACTGGCCCAGGCGCACGGTGAAGCTGGCCCGGTCCAGGATGACCTTGCGCTGGGTGCCGGTCCAGAAGGACTTGCTGACATTGCGGAATTCGATCATCGCTTCGCTGCACGGCCCCGGATATCATCCCCTGTGACATGCCGCGCCGACCGGCAGGGCATGGCCTCAGGCGCTGCATCTTGGTGGCAGCTTGCGCGCAGTATGCCGCAGATTGCCGTGACCAGACAATCACATTCAGCTGAAGCAATGGTAAAGAGGGGCGCTGTCACGCCCCTGCATCGCCGAACATCGGATGGATCAGCTGCCCCAGGTGCGCACCGGGCCGCAATCCACGTGGACGAAATCCGAACGTGAGTAGCGCCCCACACCGCCCGCGCCGCAGGCCGCGGCGGCGCGCGCCATTTCCGACACCGAGCGCGAGCGCAGCCGCACATCGGCGGCCCGGCCCGTCAGATGCAGCGAATTCTGTGCCACATTGCGCGACCGCGCCCGCAGCATCCGGTTCGTCGCCTGGGAGCGGAAGCCTGACAGCAGCATATAGGGTTCATTGACCCGCAGGATTTGCGCTGTCGCAGCCATGATGTCGATGGTCCGCGTGTCGATCTGGTGCACCTCATTGTTGCGCCAGTCGCGGCTGAAGTGATTGATTTCACGCAGTGCTTCGGGGATGTACTTGCCATCGATCCAGTAGATGATGTCGATGGATTCTCCGGTCCGACCGGAGTGCATGCGCAGGCGGCGGATATCGCCCGAGCCGCGCGCATAGGCGGTCACCCCCGGAAAGAACGGTGCTGCGCTGACAGCGGTTGCCGCAAAGGCCCCCAGCAGCGCGCGGCGTGTTACCCCAGTTGACATGTCGGTCATTACTCTGCCTGTCCCGGTTGCTTCTGGTTCGCCGAGGTTAAAATCCCTTCGATCACGCAGGCTGGCCAGCGCGGCAAGGCCGTCTGTATCTTCAGGCAAGATGCCCGGACGCCTCAGCCTTCGAAGAGGTTGTTTCCCCTGTCGTTTGTTGCTGACAAGTGTATGCCACAGCCGCGTGATCAAACCAAACCCCGAATCATTCACTCGGTTTTGCCATCGGCGGGATTCTGCCCATTGCCCGCGAAGCCGCCTTCTGGCCCGTCCTGTGGCGAACATGTGCCGCAAAGGTGAATTTCGGATGAATCGGGCGTTTTCGTCCTGCGCGTATGTCTCAGGCGGTTGCGCAGGGCGATTTTCGGCGCAATCATCGGCCAAGTCATTGTGCCTGCAGGAAGCGGGTACGGATATTGTCAAGAATCGGATGGGGGGGTCATGGTCAGAATGGCGGTGTCGGCGGCGGGAATGCGCCGGTTTTTCGGGGGGATGGCGGTTGCGGCGCTGCTGGCGCTATCGCCCGCGCAGGGGCAGGCGCAGCAGTTCAGCGCCTACAAGCAGGCGCTGGCCGAAGGTGTGGCCGAAGACCGGCGTCTGTCGGCTTTCTACCGCGACCATGGTTACCAGCCGCTCTGGACCGGCCCCGGCGATGAGATCCGCCGCCGCGCCCTGATCACCGCCATCAGCCGCGCCGCCGACCATGGCCTGCCGGTGGCGCGCTATGATCTGGACGGGTTGCTGGCGGCCTTTGACGCGGTGGAAACCGAACGTGACCGCGGGTTTCTGGAGGCACAGGTCAGCGAGACCTTCCTGCGCTTTGCCCGAGACCTGACCAGCGGTGTGCTGACCCCCTCACGCGTGGACAGCGACATCGTGCGCACCCTGCCGCGCCCGGACCCGGAGACCCTGCTGCGGGATTTCGCCGCCGCCGAGCCGGTGTCCTTCATCCGCAACCTGGCGCCTTCCGCACCGGAGTATGCCCGCCTGTTCCGGGCCAAGCGCAACCTTGAAGCGGTGATCGCGCAGGGCGGCTGGGGGCCGACGGTGCCGGTGTCCTCGCTGTCGCCGGGTGATAGCGGGGCGGGCGTGGTGGCGCTGCGCAACCGTCTGATCGCCATGGGCTATCTGCATCGCACAGCGGTGGCCAGTTATGACGCGGCGGTGCAATCGGCAGTGCAGCGCTTCCAGATCAACCACGGGCTGGAAGCTGACGGTGTGGCCGGACCGGCCACGCTTCGCGCGCTCAACACCCCGCCCGAGGAGCGCCTGCAATCCGTCGTCGTCGCCATGGAGCGCGAGCGCTGGCTGAATATCGAGCGCGGCGACCGGCATATCTGGGTGAACCTGGCCGATTTCTCCTCGCGCATTGTCGATTTCGATGAGGTGACCTTTGAAACCGTCTCCATCATCGGCGCGCGCAACAGCGACCAGCGCACGCCCGAGTTTTCCGAGGACATGACCTATCTGGAAATCAACCCCGACTGGACGCTGCCACGGTCCATCCTGGCCCGCAGCTATTGGGGGGCGCTGTCGGCGGGGGGCGCGCAGCATCTGCAGATCCTGGACGCGCGCGGACGTCAGGTGCCACGCAGCGCCATCGACTTTTCGCGCTACACGCCGCGCAACTTTCCCTTCAACGTGCGCCAGCCTCCGGGGCCGACGAACCCGCTGGGCACGGTGAAATTCATGTTCCCCAACCCCTGGGCGATCTATCTTCATGACACGCCCGCGCGGTCGCTGTTCAACACTCAGGTGCTGACCCATTCCTCGGGGTGCATCCGGCTGAGCGACCCCGAGGAATTTGCCTATGAGCTGCTGGGCCGCCAGACCGATGACCCGCAGGGGCTGTTCCACCGCACCCGCAATTCCGGCCAGCAGACGCGGATCTTCCTGGACACGCCGGTGCCCACGCATCTGGTCTATCGCACTGCGTTCACCGATGCCCGCGGCGCACTGAATTTCCGCGATGATGTCTATGACCGTGACGCGGCGATCTTCCGGGCGCTGGTCAATGCCGGGGTGGAAATGCCGGGCGTTCGCAGTTAACCCTCGCAGGGCAAGGCGCGCCGCCCCCGGCGCGCCCCCAAAGCCGAGGCTGCCATGAGCTACCGCATCGACGCCATCGCGCAGGCCCTGGGCGCGCGTTTCGAAGGGCAGGGCGCGATCGAATTCACCCATGCCGCCGAGCCTGCCGCGGCCGGGCCGGATGCACTGGCCATCGCCGCCGACCCCAAATACGCCGAAGGGCTGGGCCAGGGCCGGGCGCGCGCGGCGCTGCTGTGGGAAGGGGCCGACTGGCGCGCGCTGGGGCTGGAGGCGGCGATCTTTGCCCCCCGTCCGCGCTATGCGCTGGCCGGGCTGACCGCGGCCATGGACCCCGGCCCGGTCATCGCACCGGGGGTGCATCCATCGGCGGTGATCGACCCGGGGGCGACGATTGGCCCGGGCGCGGCCATCGGCCCCTTTGTCTGGATCGGACCCGGGGCGGTGGTGGGGGCGCGGGCGCGGATTGCCGCGCATGTGTCCATCGCCGAAGGCGCGCGGATCGGCGATGATGCGCTGATCCATTCCGGCGTGCGCATTGGCGCGCGGGTACAGATCGGCGCGCGTTTCATTGCCCAGCCGGGCGCGGTGATCGGCGCTGACGGGTTTTCCTTTGTGACGCCGGAAAGATCGGCGGTCGAGGCGGTGCGCGAAACCCTGGGCGACCGAGGTGACACGCAGGGCCAGTCCTGGACGCGGATCCACAGCCTGGGGTCTGTGCGACTGGGCGATGATGTGGAAATCGGCGCCAACAGCACCATCGACCGTGGCACCATCCGTGACACCGAAATCGGCAGCGGCACGCGGATAGACAACCTGGTGCAGGTCGGCCACAACGCGCAGATCGGGCGTGATTGTCTGGTCTGCGGGCAGGCGGGCGTGGCGGGGTCGGCGCGGATCGGTGACCGGGTGGTGCTGGGCGGGCGCACGGCGGTGAGCGACCACATTGCCGTGGGGGATGATGTGGTCACCGGCGGGGGCACCGGGGTGCTGTCGGACGTGCCTGCGGGGCGGGTGATGTTCGGCACACCGGCCACGAAGATGGAAACCCAGATCGAGATCTACAAGGCGATCCGCCGCCTGCCACGTCTGGTGAAACAGGTTGCCGCGCTTCAGAAAACTGTTACAAACCGCAGCGACAAGGGTGGCGCCGACACGGAATAGGAGCCGCCCCCGTTGGAACAGGACCTGATGACCAAAGACAGAGCCATTGCCGAACAGGTGATCGCCATCATCGCCGAACAGGCCATGCGCGCGCCCGGGGATGTGACGGCCGCAGACAGCCTGCAGGATCTGGGCATCGACAGCCTGGGCGTGGTCGAATGCATCTTCCAGATCGAAGAGACATTCGACGTGGCGGTGCCGTTCAACGCCAACAACCCCGAGGAAAGCGCCTTTGACATCTCGACCGTCGGCTCGGTGATCGCCGAGGTCGAAAAGCTGGTGGCGCAGCAGCGCGGATGACGCGCGCGGCGCGCTCTGGCCGGGTTGCCTGCGCCGTGAGAGGGGTGGCCGCATGAGGCGTGTTGTCATCACCGGGGCGGGGAGCGTGAACCCGCTGGGCCATGATGTGCCCGCAACGCTGGCCGCCATGCGCTCTGGCCGCTGTGGAATCGGTCCGCTGTCGGGGCTGGTGGATCAGGACCGGCTGGCGGTGCAGATCGGCGCGCAGGTCACGGGGTTTGACCCGGCCGCGCATTTTGATCGCCAGCGCCTGCCGCTTCTGGACCGCTTCGCGCAATTCGCGCTGGTCTCTGCCCGGCAGGCGGTGGCGCAATCGGGGCTGGCCTTTGACGGGGCGCTGGCGGACCGGTCGGGGGTGGTCATGGGCACCGCCGGGGGCGGCAACACCACCGTCGATGACAATTACCGAACCGTCCACGCCGAGGGCAAGAACCGCGTGCATCCGTTCGTGGTGCCGCGGCTGATGCACAATGCGGCCGCATCGCATATGTCGATGGAGTTCGGCCTGCGCGGGCCGGGGCTGGCGGTGTCCACGGCCTGCGCCTCGTCCAACCATGCCATGGGGCTGGCGCTGCAGCTGATCCGGGGCGGGGCGGCGGATGTGATCCTGACCGGCGGGTCCGAGGCGATGCTGTGTTTTGGCGGGTTGAAGGCCTGGGAGGGGTTGCGGGTCATGTCGCGCGATGGCTGTCGGCCCTTCGCGGCCTCGCGCAACGGGTTGGTGATGGGCGAGGGGGGCGCGGTCTTCGTCTTCGAGGAACTGGAGCACGCCCGCGCGCGCGGCGCCGAAGTGCTGGCCGAGGTGGCGGGCTTCGGCATGACCTCGGACGCGGGCGATATCGTGGCGCCGACGCAGGACGGGCCGGTGCGCGCCATGCAGCTGGCGCTGGCCGATGCGGGGCTGGCGGCCGAGGATATCGGCTATGTCAACGCCCATGGCACTGGCACCACCGCCAATGACCGGACCGAGGCCCGGGCCCTCAATGCCGTGCTGGGCGCGCAGGCCGCGCATGTGCCGGTGTCTTCGACCAAATCCCTGCATGGGCATCTGATCGGCGGAACCGGCGCGGTGGAACTGCTGGCCTGCCTGCTGGCCCTGCGCGAGGGGGTGATCGCGCCCACCGTGAATTTCGATGCCCCCGACCCGGAGTGTGCCGTGGACGCGGTGCCCAATGTGGCGCGGCATGGGGTTGATGTGCGGGCGGTGCTGTCCAACGCTTTCGCCTTTGGCGGGTTGAACGCGGTGCTGGCCCTGCGGCGGATCTGACTGGCCGATGGCGCAGCGGGGGGAAGCCCCCGTCGGCGCGGGCCCCCCCGGAGTACTTCCGGCAAGATGAAGCGCAGGGTTGTCGGGGGAGCGGCATTGGGGTAAATCGTGAACATGTGCCGGGTTGACCCGGGGTTCATGGGCGATAGCTATCCTGAATGACGTCTCCTGTCCTGGTATGGTTCAAACGTGATCTGCGGGTGGATGACCACCCGGCGCTGGCCCGGGCGGCGGCGCTGGGGCCGGTGTTGCCGCTCTATGTGGTGGAGCCGGACTATTGGGGGTTGCCCGATGTTTCCGGTCGGCAATGGGCGTTCCTGGCCGAGGCTCTGGCCGGATTGCGCGCCGAACTGGCGGCGCTGGGTCAGCCGCTGGTGGTCCGGCAGGGCGCGGCGGTGGCGGTGCTGGAGCGCATGTGGCGGCGCTTCGGGGTTCGGCGCATGGTCTCGCATCAGGAAACCGGGAATGGCTGGACCTATGAGCGCGATCTGCGGGTGGCCGATGCGGCGCGGCGCCACGGGGTGGTCTGGGAAGAGCTGCCCCAATGCGGGGTGGTGCGGCGGTTGGGCACGCGGGATGGATGGCAGGGGCGGCGGGACCGCTTCGTGGCCGCGCCGCCCCTTGCCGCGCCCGTGGCGCTGGCGCCGCTGGGGATCGAACCCGGCGCGATCCCGGTGGCGCCGGCGCCGGGCCTGGCCGCCGATCCCTGTCCGCACCGGCAGCGCGGCGGGCGGGCCGAGGCATTGGCGTTGATGGAGAGTTTCCTGACCGAGCGCGGGCAACGCTACCGGCAGGCCATGTCTTCGCCGCGGGAAGCGGAGCGGGCCTGTTCGCGGTTATCGCCGCATCTGGCGCTGGGCGCCGTTTCGGTGCGCGAGGTGGTGCAGGCCACGGCCGCGCAACGGGCGCAGGCGCGGACCGCAGGGCCGGGCTGGGGGGCTTCGCTGGCCAGTTTCGACAAGCGGCTGGCCTGGCGGGATCATTTCATCCAGAAGCTGGAGGACGAGCCCGCGCTGGAGCATCATTGCCTGCACGCTGCCTGCGAAGGGCTGCGCCCGCGTGCGCCGGATGTCACGCGCCTGGCGGCCTGGGCGGCGGGCGAGACGGGGTTGCCCTTTGTCGATGCCTGCATGCGCTATCTGCAAGCCACGGGTTGGCTGAATTTCCGCATGCGCGCCATGCTGGTGTCCGTGGCGGCGCATCATCTGTGGCTGGATTGGCGCCCCGTGGGGCAGCATCTGGCGCGGTTGTTCACCGATTATGAACCGGGCATCCACTGGAGCCAGTGCCAGATGCAATCGGGCACCACGGGGATCAATATTCCGCGCATCTACAACCCGGTGAAGCAGGGGCATGATCAGGACCCTTCGGGGCGGTTCATACGTCGCTGGGTGCCGGAACTGGCGGGGGTGCCGGACGGGTTTGTCCATGAGCCGTGGAAATGGCCCGCAGCGCCGCGCGGGTATCCTGAACCGCTGGTGGACCCCGAGGCCGCGGCCCGCGCCGCGCGTCAGGCGATCGGGGTCCTGCGCCGCGGCCATGGATTTGCCGAAGAGGCCGCCCGCGTGGCCCGGCGCCATGCAAGCCGCAAGCCCGCGCCCGAGCCGCGCAAGCGGGGGCGGCGGCGGGTGCCGGAGGGGCAGTTGAGTCTGGACCTGTGACCGGCGCGCAGGTCCGGCCGTGGCCTGCGCGGGGCAGGGTGCTCAGAGCAGCCCGCTCTGGCGGCCCAGCATCGCGGCCTGGGTGCGGTTGCTGACCCCCAGCCGACGGTAGAGCGTCTTGACATGGAGTTTCACCGTCGCCTCGCTGAGGTCGAGGTCGCGGGCGATCTGCTTGTTGGAATGGCCCTGGCAAAGGCCCAGCAGCACGTCCCGTTCCCGTTCGGTCAACCGCTCCAGCGGCTGGCCCGGCGCCTCGGCTTCGGCGGCCGGGCCGGTCAGGAACAGCTCCACCGGGACGAAGCGTTCGCCCTGGCCCATGAAGGTGATGGCATTGAGCAGCGAACGCGCCGGCATGGCCTTGGACAGGAAGCCCGCCGCGCCCATGTCAAGCGCCTGCTCGGCGACAGCGCGGGTGGCGATGCCGGACATCAGCGCCACGGGCCGGTCATGGGCCAGGTCCAGCGCATGGCGCAGCCCGCACAGCCCGTCCATGCCAGGCATGTTGTAATCCAGCAGCACCAGATCGAAAGGCGGTTCATTGCGCAGATGGGTCAGCGCCATGTCCAGGTCAGGGGCGCGGATGACCGTGAAGGCAGGTTCTGCGGCAAGATAGCTTTCCAGCGTATCCAGCAGCAGTTCGTGATCATCGGCAACAAGCAATCGCATGGGGTGGCTCCGGTCAGCGCGGTCTCATCACGCGGCGCAACGTGCTGACCAGACCCGCGCGCGGAACGGGTTTGGACAAGACGGCATCGAAAATTTGGGAATTCACTTGATGGTTCAGGACGTCGTCCGCAAGGGCGCTGATCAACACGATTGCCGGAGCCTGTCCGGGCATCTGGCGCAGGCGGCGCGCCAGATCGGCACCGGTCATCTGCGGCATGTTCATATCCGTCAGCACGATATCCCAGCCCCCCGGGTCATCATGCAGCGCCTCCAGCGCGTCGGCGCCACTGATGCAGCCCGCGGTTTCCCCGCCGGCGCTTTCGATCATGGCGCAGAGCATGGCCAGAACGTCATCTTCATCATCGACCACCAGCACCCGCAGCCCCTGAAGCGTGTCGGTCCGGGCCGGGGGCGCTGCGGGACTGGCGGGGCGGTCGGCACTGCGATGCACCGGCCAGAGCACCACCGCCGTGCAACCCTGTCCCGGGGTGCTTTGCATGCTGATCAGCCCTTCGTTGGCATTCACCACATTGGCCACGATGGTCAGGCCCAGCCCGCTGCCGGCGCGGCCCTTTGTGGAAAAATAGGGCTGGAAGGCCTGGGCGCGGGTCGGGGCATCCATGCCCGGCCCGCTGTCCGAAACCTCCAGCCGCAGATAGGCGCGTCCGGGCGCGGGGGCGCCGTTGTCATAGGGTTGGGCCAGATCTGCGGCATCGGCGGGGCGCAGGCTGACTGCGATGCGGGGCCGGGGCAGATGGGCGGCCGGGTCCAGCACCGCATCGCGGGCGTTGATGATCAGGTTCAGCGTGACCTGCATCACCTCGGTCGGGTCGGCGGAGATCATCACGGCAGTATCGGGCAGGGACAGTTGCACGATCCCGGACCGGGGGGCGCTCGCCTGGACCAGGTCCACGGCCTCGCGCACGGGTTGGCGCAGGTCCATGCACCGTGGCTGGCTGTTGCGCTGGCCAAGGGCCATCAGGCGGCGCAGCAGATCGCTGGCCTGTTGGCTGGCGGCAGAGATCCGGCGCGCGTGTTCGGCGCCGGCATTCCCGCCCCTGTCGGACTGGATCAGCTCTGCCGAGCCGGAGATTGCAGACAGCAGGTTGCTGAAATCATGCGCCATTTCGGCGGCAAGCTGGGCGATCACCTCGCGGCGCTGGGCCAGTTGCAACTCCTCGCGCAGGCGCAGCTGTTCCTTTTGTGAGCGGCGCTGGCGGGTGATGTCACGCAGGATACACAGCAGCATCCCGCCGCTGGCGCGGGTGATGGAAAGGTCATGGACCGTGTCATCGCCGGTGCCGGTCACATCATGTAACTCGCCCCGCCAGAAGCCGCAGGCCCGCAGCGCCGGTGTCACCGTGTCCTCCAGAAACTGCGAAATCGCTGCCGGATAGACCATGGTCCAGTGCAGGCCAACGACCTGCGCGGCGTCTTCGGCACCGAACAGGGCCAGAAAGGCCGGGTTGGCATGGGTCAGCCGCCCCGAGGGGCCGACAAAGGCGATCCCTTCGTGCGAGGCATCGAGCAGGGTTGCGCGGTCGCTCACGGCGCGGGCCTCGGCATCCTTCAGGGCGGTGATATCGACCAGCATGGCCACGCGCCCGCCATCGGCGGTGGCCTGTTCCACCACGCGCATCCAGCGGCCGTCCGGGCGCTGGCTTTCGGATTCGAACCGGGCCGAGGTGCCGAAGCGCCGCGCGACCGGGTGGGACGCAGGCGGGGCGCCGTTCAGGGGGTGCGTCAGCTCATCATTGCGGTCGGCTTCGGCGATGAGGTCATGCAAATGCGCCCCCGGCACCATGGCGTGGGCCGTGCGCGGGTAAAGCGCGCGATAGGGCGCATTGCACAGCACCATCCGCCGGTCCCGGTCCAGATACACAAAGGCATCGCGCAGGGCGCCGACGGCCTCCTCCAGCCGCAGCCGCGCGGCCTGGGCTTCGGCGGCGGCCTGTTCCTTGGCGGCCTCGCTCTGCTTGCGCTGGGTGATGTCGCTGAGAACAAACATGAAGCTGGGCGCCTCATCGCCCTTCAGCCGCAAGGTGCGTGCCCCCAGTTCGCACCACCAGCCATTGCCGTCATCGTCGGTGGCGCAAAGCTCAACCAGGACCGAATCGCCGTTGTACAGCCGGTCGCGCAGCCGCCGCAGCTGCAGCTTGCCATCGACATCCAGACGCAGCACCGCGGCCAGGTCACGGCCCATGACCTGCCCGGCGGTCAGCCCGGTGCGGTTTTCCCCTTCGGCATTGATCCAGGTCACGCGCAATTCGGAATCGGTCAGGATTGCGCTGTTGGTGCTTTGCTGGGCCATGGCGCTCAGCCGGGCAATCTGGCGGCGCTGTTCGATCTCATGGGTGATATCGCGGACCAGAAAGACATAGCTGTGGGGCGCGTTGCGTGTTTCGGCCAGCCGTGCCGACCCCACCGCCACAAACCAGCGCCGCCCATCGGGGGCGTCCAGGTAATACTCCTCGGGGCCGGCATGGCCATCACGGTCGATGGTCCGCATCATGCGCCGGGCCAGGGCCGCGACGGGCGCGGGCAGGGTCTGTTCGGGCGACTTGCCGACAACATCCTCGGCCTCCAGCGTCCTGGCCATGGGCGCGTTCTGGCGAAAGCCGGTGAAGATGCCGTCATGGTCGGCTTCCAGCACCAGATCGGGCAGGGCGCGCATCATGGCATGCAGGCGCGAACGCTCCTGCGCGAGGGCGCGCTGGGCGTGGCGGCGCTCCGTCTCGATCGCCTGCCGGTGCAGGACGGTGCCGATGACATTGGACACCGAGCGCACCAGCTCGATCTCGGCGCGGCTGAAGCGGCGATGGGCGCGCACGGCATCATGGCCGACAAAGCCCACCAGTTCCGGCCCGCGCATCAGCGGCACCGTCAGAAGCGAGCGGATCCCCTGTTGCGCCAGCAGGTCGCGCAATTCGTCATCGGGCTCTTCGTCAAGGTCGGCAAGGACATGACAGCCCTGGCTGCCCATCCGCGCCCACCAATGCGGCGCCATGGCGATCGGCACATCCTGCAGCAGGGCCCGCATCGGGGGGATCCCCTGGGCGCACCATTCATGGGTGTTGTTCATGTAGATCTCGTCCTGGAACTGGAACACATAGGTCCGGTCCGTTCCGGTGACGCGGCCAAGCTGGTGCAGCGCGGCCCTGATCCGCCGGTTGAGGCTGGGACCATCGGCCGACAGCAGGTCATTGATGGTCAGCACCACCAGCCGCTGCATCTGCTCCAGCCGCTGCCGGGACTGCGCCGCCCCGGGCCCATCGCCCTGCGGGTCATCGACCCCTGTGCCGTGATGATCCTTCACCGGATGATCCATCGTCAATCGTTAAAAGAGGCGCCAGAGAGGGGCCGCGCCTTGATCCCGCAAGGCCCCTGCCGCCCCAGGTCCTGTCGCCCCTGTTCCTGCCCGAGAACATACCTATATCAACAGTCCCGGAAGATAACACAAGGCAGGCGGTAACTGAATGGGCACCGAAGCGGCAGAGCGCAGCATATTGCGGATCAGCGGAGACAATCCGGTACGGTTCCTGCAGGGGCTGGTCAGCAATGACCTGAACGCGCTGGATCAGAAGGGTCTGGTCTATGCCGCCCTGCTGACCCCGCAGGGCAAGTATCTGGCCGATTTCCTGGTTCTGGCCGATGGGCCGGATGTGCTGCTGGATGTCGCCGCACCCCTTGGGGCGGATGTGCTCAAGCGGCTGACCATGTACAAGCTGCGCACCCCGGTTACGCTGGAGGCAACGGATCTGTCCGTGCGCCGCGGCACCGGCCCGGCCCCCAAAGGCGCGCTGGCAGACCCCCGCCACCCCGCGCTGGGCTGGCGGCTCTATGGTCCCGAGGGGGGCTGCGATGGCACCGACTGGGAGGCGCTGCGCGTGGCCCATTGCATCCCCGAAACGGGGGTCGAGCTGATCCCCGGCGAAAGCTTCATCCTGGAATGCGGGTTTGACCGGCTCAACGGTGTGGATTTCCGCAAGGGCTGCTATGTCGGCCAGGAGGTCACCGCCCGCATGCGCCACAAGACCGAGCTGCGCAAGGGCCTGACCACCGTCACCGTCGAAGGCAGCGCCCCACCGGGGACCGAAATCACCGCCGATGGCAAGGCAATCGGTACCCTTTACACCCAGTCAGGGGGGCAGGGGATCGCCTATCTGCGCTTTGACCGCGCCGCGCGTGCCAAGGGCCCCATGACTGCCGCCGAGGCCACCGTGGGCTGGACCGAAACCGCCGACACCGGCGCCTGAACAGGGCCTGATCGTGGCCCTGAACAAGGCATTGCCGCTGCAGCCCGCCCTTCCCGGGCGCCCGCGCGCCCGGGAAAGCGCCCCCGAGGCGCGCAGGGTGGGTGGGTGGGCGCGGCTCGGGGGCGCTGCCGACACTGGCCAATGCGCGCCTGCACCGGGCGGGCGCGGCCCGCCGCGCCTCTCAGTCTCAGATCAACGGCGTGATATCCCAGACATCGGCCATATAGCCGCGGATGGTGCGGTCCGATGAAAACCACCCCGACCGCGCCGTGTTCAGCGCCGCCATGCGCATCCAGCGCGCCGGATCGGCAAAGGCGGCGTCAACCTGGCGCTGACAGTTCCAGTAGCTGTCGAAATCGGCGCAGATGGTGAAATAGTCATGTCCGCGCAGATCGGCCAGCAGCGCGGCATAGCGCGCGCCATCCCCGTCGCTGAAGGTGCCATCGGCGATCCCTTTCAACGCCCCTGCCAGCCGGGGCGAGGCCGCGATGGCCTTCGCCTGATGCTGCGGGTCCTCGCGCCGGGCAACGACCTCTTCGGCGGTCATGCCGAAGAGAAAGAAATTCTCGGCCCCGACATGTTCGCGGATTTCCACATTGGCGCCGTCCAGCGTGCCGATGGTCAGCGCACCATTGAGCGCGAATTTCATGTTGCCGGTCCCCGAGGCCTCCTTGCCCGCGGTCGAGATCTGCTCGGACAGGTCCGAGGCGGGGATCAGCTTCTCGGCCATCGAGACATTGTAATTTGCGGGATAGACCACCTTCAGCAGATCGCCCGTGACCGGGTCGGCGTTGATCACGCGGGCGACATCGTTGATCAGACGGATGATTTCCTTGGCGCGCACGTAGCCGGGCGCGGCCTTGCCGCCGAAGATCTTGACCCGCGGCACCCAGCCCGCGCGCGGGTTGGCGCGCATGTCCTGCCAGAGCGCGATGGTTTCCAGAATGTTCAGATGCTGGCGCTTGTATTCATGGATGCGCTTGATCTGCACATCGAACATGGCCGCCGGGTCCACGGCGATCCCGGTTGTATCCGCGATCCATGCGGCCAGATCGGCCTTGTTCCCGGCCTTGGACGCCGCATAGTCCGCCATGAAGCCCGCGTCTTCGACATGCGGTTCCAGCGCGCCAAGCTGTTCGAGGTCATCCACCCAGCCCGGCCCGATACGGTCGGTGATCAGCGCCGACAGGCGCGGGTTGGCGCCCAGCACCCAGCGGCGCGGGGTCACGCCGTTGGTCTGGTTGACAATCCGGTCGGGGAAGGTCCGGTGCAACTGGGCAAAGACGGTGGATTTCACCAGCCCCGTATGCAGCGCCGAGACCCCGTTGACCCGGTGCGCCATGATGAAGCTCAACTCTCCCATGCGGACATCGCCGTCTTCCAGGATGCGCACGGGGCTTTCGGGCTGCGCGGCCAGGAACGCCTCTTCGATCCGGGCGATGATCTGCAGATGGCGGGGCAGCACGCGGGCCATCAGCGCCTGCGGCCAGCGTTCCAGCGCCTCGGGCAGCAGCGTGTGGTTGGTGAAGGACAGCGTGTTGCGGGCAAGCGCCATGGCGTGGTCAAACTCCAGCCCGTGTTCGTCATGCAGGATGCGGATCAGTTCCGGCCCGGCAATGGCGGGGTGCGTGTCATTGAGCTGGATCGCAACTTTCTGCGGCAGCAGCTCCAGGTCGTCATGTTCGCTCAGGAAGCGGCGCAGGATGTCGCGCAGGCTGGCGGCGGTAAAGAAATACTCCTGCTTCAGCCGCAGTTCCTTGCCCTCGCCGTTGGTGTCATCGGGGTAGAGCACACGGCTGATGGTGCGGGCAAAGGCCTCCTGCTCTGCCGCGCCCACGAAATCGCCGCGGTTGAAGGCCTCCAGGTCAAACGCCTGGATCGGCTCGGCTCCCCACAGGCGCAGGGTGTTGGCCCATTGGCCCTGCCAGCCGATGATCGGCGTGTCATGGGCCTTGGCCAGCACGGCATCGGCGGGCGACCAGCGCATCCGCCCGTCATGCGCTTCGACCGTGCCGCCAAAACCGATGCGTTCGACCGCTTCCGGGCGCGCGAACTCCCATCCGTGGGGCTGGCGCAGCCAGTCCTCGGGCTCCTCGATCTGGACACCATCGTGAAAGCTCTGGCGGAACAGCCCGTGTTCATAGCGGATGCCATAACCCATGCCCGGGCAGCCGATGGTGGACATGCTGTCCAGAAAACAGGCCGCCAGCCGTCCCAGCCCGCCATTGCCCAGCGCGGCATCGGGTTCATCCGCAATCACCTGCGTCAGATCAAACCCCAATGCGTCCAGGGCCTCCTGCGCGGTCTGCTTCAGGCCCAGATTATTGACCGCATCCTCCAGCAGCCGTCCGATCAGGAACTCCATGGACAGGTAATAGACCCGCTTGGATTGCGCGGCATAGGTCTTGCGCGTGCTTTCGAACCAGGGCGCGATCACCTGATCACGCACCGCCAGCGTCAATGACATGCGGATGTCATAGACCGTGGCATGGGCCAGGTCCTTGCCAAGCGAGAGTTCCAGATGGCGCAGCACGGCCTTTTGCAGTTCCTGAGCAGTCATTGCAGCCTCTTGTCGGTCTGCACCCGTTCGGGGCCAGAGATGTTGGCGCTATCATGCGCGCTATCCGCTCGGTTCATCACGCGCCGGGGGCCGGATGCAAGCGGTTTTGCGCCGCTGCGCCCATATCGCTTGCGGCGCGTGGTGCGCCAACCACAGCGGCGCATGCCCGGTTGTCCCGGCGCAGCGAATTGCTATGTCTAGGGCAACTTCAGAAAGGATCCAGCCCATGTTCTCTTTCCTTGCCGCCAAGACCACCATGGTTGCCCCTGATGCCGCGCTGCCCGGACGCGCCGCGCCGATCCCCACCGCCACGCGGCATTACACCCTTGACCGCCCCCTGACCGGCACCGTCCCCGAGGGCATGGACCAGGCCATGTTCGGCATGGGCTGCTTCTGGGGGGTGGAGCGTATCTTCTGGCAGCAGCCCGGCATCTGGATGACCCGCGTGGGCTATGCGGGCGGCTACACGCCCAATCCCACCTATGAGGAGGTCTGCTCGGGGCGCACCGGCCATAATGAGGTCGTGCATCTGATCTTTGACCCGGCGGTCATCAGCTATGACGCGCTTCTGCGGCTGTTCTGGGAAGGTCACAACCCAACCCAGGGCATGCGCCAGGGCAATGACACCGGCACGCAGTACCGCTCGGGGATCTATGCCTATGGCGACGGTCAACTGGCCGCCGCGCAGGCCAGCCGCGATACCTATGCCGCCCGGCTGCGCGATGCGGGCTATGGCACCGTCACCACGGAAATCCTGCCCGCCCCCGACTTCTACCACGCCGAGGATTACCACCAGCAGTATCTGGCCAAGAACCCCGGCGGCTATTGCGGGATCGGCGGGACCGGCGTGACCTGCCCGGTGGGGCTGAACGCCTGAACGGACGCGCGCTTGACCCGGGGCGGGGCGGCGGTTAAGGGCGCGCAACCCCCCAAGCCGCAGGTTCCGCCCATGCCCACCTATTCCGCCCTGACCACGCTGCCTGATCCCGCCAATGCGCAGGCCCTGGGCGTGGCGATGGAGGACATGACCCCCGCGCCTGCGGGCGTGGGCGTGTTCGAACTCGAGGACGGTTCAAACCTGTGGGAGGTCGGCGGCTACTTCACCGCCCCCCCCTCCGAGGCCGAACTGGCCCTTCTGGCCGCCGCATTCGGCGCCCGCCCCTTTGCCGTGTCCGAGTTGCCGGATATCGACTGGGTTGCCAAGGTGCGGCGCGAACTCACCCCGGTCGAGGCCGGGCGCTTCTTCGTCTATGGCAGCCATGACGCCGACAAGCTGACCGAAGGCCGCGTGGGCCTGCTGATCGAGGCCGCCATGGCCTTTGGCACCGGCCATCACGGGACCACCCAGGGCTGCCTCTGCGCCGTTGATGCGCTGGACAGCGCCGGCCACCGCCCCCGCCGGATCGCCGATATCGGCTGCGGCACCGCCGTGCTGGCCATGGGCGCGGCGCGGATATGGGAGTGCGACCCGGTGATCGCCAGCGATATCGACGCGGTCGCCGTGGATGTGGCGCAGGCCAATGTGACCGCCAACGGGCTGGACGGGCGGGTGCAGTGCCTGGAGGCGGTGGGCTTCGACCACCCGCAGATCGCCGCCGCCGCGCCCTTTGACCTGATCCTGGCCAATATCCTGAAGGGGCCGCTGATCGACCTTGCCCCGGCCATGGCCGCCCATGCGGCGCCCGGCGGGCATGTGATCCTCTCGGGGCTGCTGGAGCGCCAGGCGGAAGAGGTGCTGGCCGCCTATGATGCGCAGGGCTTCACCCTGCAGACCCGGCTGGATATCGAAGGCTGGAGCACCCTGACCCTGCGCCGCGCCGCGTAATTGCGCCCTAACAGGCTGCTGAGAAAGCCGCCCGCCTCCGAATGGTCAGGCACGGGACCGGGAAACTGTTCCTCGGCACGCTTTCCACAAGCCCTGTCCCGGGCGACCAGCCCGGGACGCGCCCGACCCTCCCGCGGGAGGGCGCATTGCAACGCTGCAAAAAGCTCAGTTCATGGAGGGGTTTGGCCAGCATAAACCGCATTAACCCCAAGGTCCCAAAGCGCCCACCCAGGGTCAGGCGCGTCCCTTCGCTCCGGGTTTCGATGCAAGAACAGGAACAGTTTTCCTGACAGGCGCTGTCCAACTTTCTATTTCAGCAGCCTGTTTAGGCCTGATTTCTGCCCGATTCGCCTGTCAGGGTGCAGGCTGAACATGGCCACGCGCCGGACCCTGTGGGTCTGCGCGCGCGGCCTCACCATGACAGCAGGGGCAGAAGCCATGAGCATCGAACAGAAGAACGCCTTTCTGCAACGCCGCGCGCGCATCCTGAAAAAGCACGCCGCTCTGGACCCCGAATGGCAGGCCTTCCAGCGTGAACGCAGGCCCGGCGCGCTGCGCGTCCTTTTCAGCGTGGTGATTGCGCTGGGGGTGCTGGGGTTCGCGGCCAAGGGCCTGTTGCTGGCCTATCACGGCCCGGATGGTTACGCGCAAATCACCGCGCCCCTGGTGCAGGATCAGCCCGCCGATGGGATATTTGCGCAGATCGTGGCCCCGGACCCGGCCACCGGCCTTCTGGCCGATCTGATCGCCCCCTATGTCGGCGTGGCGCGCCCCATGGACATGGCGCAACCCGCGTCCGAGGACGCAGCCCCGGCAGACAGCAGCGACTGATCCCGGCGGCTGTTCCTCTGGGGGGGGGCGATTCAGTGGCACCGCTGGCGACAGCCGCGCCCGGGACCGCTCAGTAGCTTTCGCGCCACTCCTGGAAGAAATCGATGCTTTCCAGGGTCAGCAGCCCGGAAATCAGCACCGCGGCTGCCACGCACCACAGGGCCACGGCCACCACGGTCACAATCTTGAACTTCTGCACGATCTTCGCGTCTGACGGGGCCGAAGCGGGGGTGCCCGGTTCTACCTCGCCGGTCTCGGCCTGGGTTTCCAGCCGGATCGGCAGCACGATGAACAGCACCAGAAACCAGATGATGCCGAACAGGGCAATTGCGGACATGACAGACATCAGATCTGCTCCAGTTCGACCAGGCAGCCGTTGAAATCCTTTGGGTGCAGGAACAGCACCGGCTTGCCATGGGCGCCGATCTTCGGCTCGCCCGTGCCCAGAACCCGCGCGCCCGCCGCCTTCAGCCGGTCCCGCGCGGCCAGGATATCCTCGACCTCATAGCAGATATGGTGGATCCCGCCCGCGGGGTTCTTTTCCAGAAACCCGGCAATGGGGCTGTTCTCGCCCAACGGATACAGCAGCTCGATCTTGGTGTTAGGCAGGGTGATGAACACCACGGTCACGCCATGGTCGGGCTCATCCTGCGGCGGGCCGACCTCGGCGCCCAGGGTGGCGCGATACTGCTCCGCCGCCGCCTCAAGGTCCGGCACGGCAATGGCGACATGGTTCAACCGACCGATCATGCGCGTCTCCTCTCACGGGTGTGGACGGGGTTATGACGGCTACGGGCCGCGCATGCAAGCCGCGCCCCCCTGTGCGTTAACGTCACATTAGCGAGAATCGTCTGTCATGGCGCAGGATCGTGGAAGGAGATTGCAGAATGCCCCTGACGCAAGGTACAGCCCAACCCGCCCGCTGGCACAGGGGCGCCCCCCACAGCCCAACCGTCCCGTCGGCCGAGGGGCAGGCCAGGATGCCCGGCTGCACGGTCCTGGTGGTCGAAGACAGCCGCTTCAGCGCCGATGCCGTGCGCATGTTTCTGCGCGCCAGCGGGGCGCGCATGCGCCGGGCCGAAACCCTTTGCGATGCCCGGCGCCATCTGCTCCTGTACCGCCCCGAGGCCGTGATGATCGACATGGGCCTGCCCGATGGCTCGGGCGCGTCACTGATCGCCGAATTGCGCGCCCGGCAGGGCATGGGCGTCCATGTCGTCGCCACCTCGGGGCACCCGGAGCTGGAGCATCTCGCGCTCGAAGCCGGGGCCGATGTGTTCCTGCCCAAGCCCCTTGAAACGCTGGCCGAATTCCAGAGCGCCTTTGAACCCGTCATGCCCTGGCTCTGCGCTGCCCTGACCGCGCAGGACCGGGCGCTGCCCCGCCCGGACCCGCTGGCGCTGCGCGATGACTTTGCCCGCGCCGCACGGGCATTGTCCCGCGCGGCCGATGACGAAACCCTGTCCTACACAAGCCGTTTTGTCGGCGGTCTGGCCCGCTGCACGGGTGACACCGCCCTGCGCGCGGTGGCCGAAGCGGCCGAGCTGACAAACCGCAGCCAGATGCTCGTCCGTGCCCTGCAGGCGCGGATCGACACGCAACCGACCCTGTAGATCATGCACGGTTGCCATGATCGCGGTTGCACAGCGGCGCCAGGGGCCTAGCGCCGGTTGGGGCAAGTGGTGGCGCAGACTGCCGGGGACTGCCCGGGGACGTGCCCCGCCGGATCAGCCCCGGCGCAGGAACAGATACAGCGGCAGCCCGCAACTGACGCCGATGCAATAGGTCGCCGGGATCGCCAGCAGCCCGCGCCAGTTGCGGGTGCGGATCGATTCGATGATCACCCACAGGGTCAGGGTCACGGCGGCCACCGTCAGGTCCCACACCAGCCCCGAGGTCGCCGCGTTGGCATGCCAGGCGTCCACCATGGCCATGATCGACCATTCGTTCTCCATGAACCAGGTGATGAACCAGTACATGGGGTGAATGGTGCCCCAGACGGCCAGCACCAGCCAGAGGATGCGGATCGGGGTCATGGCGGCCTCCTGTCGATGACCTGCGGGAGGTAACGCAAAACCTTCCGGGGTCTAGGGGCGGATGCAAGGATTTCGCTGCAGGGTGCGCTGCATTGACCCACGACCGGGGCGGGGCGCCTGCCAACGGCCGTGGCATCAGGGCGCCCCGCATCGGCATGGATGCCGCGCAGGTAAGCGATGCGCCGCGCAAATCTGCAACCCGGCAGGCAGGGTCACCGCCCTGAGCCCGCCATGCCGCGCATCAGGGTCCGCGCGGGCGGCAGGTCCAGGCCGCTGCCGGGTGTTTTACGCCGACCGGCGCCGGCGGCTGCTGCAATCGCGGCGGATCTCACGATCCAGAAGGCCGGTCTTCACCAGCATGCAGCGGTTGCGCGCCTCATAGTAATAGCCGCGGGCATACCACATGACGGCGGCGTCGATATCGCCATCGGCCACCAGCCAGGCCCCGCGCAGATAGCGGCCCGCGTAGCGCAGGTTCACCTCGGGGTCCAGAAGCTCGGGCGGGTTGCCGCGAAAGCCCATGGTGCGGGCGGTCTGCGGCAGTATCTGCATCAGCCCCCAGTAGGGTCCGTTGCGCGCATGGGCGCGGTAGTCGCTTTCGCGCTGGATCACCCGGTGCAGCAGGCGTTCGGGGATGCCATGTTCCCGGGCCGCGCGGCGGATCATCTGGCGCATCTGCTGGGTTTCGCCGGGATAGAGGTCGCTCGATGAACTGGCCGCGCGCGAGGCGACATCGGGGCTGCCACCGCAGGCGGCAAGGGTGGCCACAGCGGCGGCAAGGGCCAGGCGGCGGGCAAGCGGGGTCATGGCAGGTCCTTGTGCAATCTGGAGGCAGGGACAACGCCCAGCGATTCGAGGATCGGTTCCAGCGCGGCGGTGCCGGACGCGGGGCGGTAGTGGCGGGCGCACAGGGTATCGAACCGGGCGCGCAGGCGCTCCTTCTCGGTGCCCTTGCAATCATTCCAGGGGCGGCCATGCAACCCCATTTCCAGCGTGTAATAGGCAATGAAATGTGGGCGGTGGGTGCCGGTCTCCAGCAGCCGGGCATAGGCGGCATCGGCCCCCAGGGCGCGCAATTCGGCGGCGCTGCCGATCCCCGCACGGCCCAGGGCGCTTTCCATGGCCGGGCCGATATTGCGGATCGCTGAGACGGGATCGCTCATGCTGGGGTGCCTGATATGACTGCTGCGCAACTTTATTCCTGCAATTTCAGGCTGCGTCCAGAACCGATGGCGCCTCTGGGCAACTCTCGGGCAGGATTTCGCCCATGGCATGGGCGCTGTGCCCGGTCTTTGCCGCCTGACACAGAACACCCATCCGCGCCCGGGCGACAGGCTGGACGGTCCCCGGCCGGGGATCAAAAACTTCAGCCCGCCGCACTGCAGATACCGGACGCCCGCTCTCTGCCGGTTATCGCTTCACGCTTGCGGTGACATAGTTCACCGACAGGTCGCGTTCGGACAGTAACCAGTCCCAGCGCAGCGGGTTGAAGACAAAGCCCTTGCGGTCCACCGGGGACAGTCCGGCCTTGCGGATCAGGTCATACAGCTCATCGGGGGTGATGAACTTGGACCATTCATGGGTGCCCTTCGGCAACCAGCGCATCACATGTTCGGCCCCGATGATCGCCATGACATAGGATTTCGAATTGCGGTTGATGGTCGAACAGATCATCAGCCCGCCGGGTTTGAGCAACTGCTGGCAGGCGGTCAGATAGGCCAGCGGATCGGCCACATGTTCCACCACCTCCATGTTCAGCACGACATCGAAGGCTTCGCCCGCGGCGGCCATGGCCTCGGCGGTGGTATGGCGATAGTCGATTTCCAGCCCCTGCGCCTGCGCATGGACCTGGGCCACGGGGATGTTGCGTTCGGCGGCATCGGCCCCCACCACATCGGCGCCCAGGCGCGCCATGGGTTCGCTCAGCAGCCCGCCGCCGCAGCCGATATCCAGAATGCGCAGCCCCTTGAAGGGGGCGGGCGCGGACAGGTCGCGGTCGAACTCCGCGGCGATCTGGCGGGTGATATAGTCCAGCCGGCAGGGGTTGAGCATGTGCAGCGGTTTGAACTTGCCGTTGGGGTCCCACCATTCGGCGGCCATGGCCTCGAATTTCGCAACTTCGCCCGGGTCGATCGTGGTCTGCATGGTGCCTCCGTGCCAAATCCTGTATGCTCCGGATGATGGAGCCGTTCAGGCAACTATATAGGGCGGAAATGGATAAATCCTCTGGCCAGAACAGCGCAGCAGGCATGTTGTATCCGCTGACCGATCCGTTTGACCAGCGCATGCTGGATGTGGGCGATGGTCACAGCATCTATGTCGAGCAATGCGGCAACCCCCGCGGCGCGCCGGTGGTGGTGTTTCATGGCGGCCCCGGCGGCGGATGCAGCCCGGCCATGCGGCGCTATTTCGATCCCGGCCATTACCGCGTGGTGCTGTTCGACCAGCGCGGCTGCGGGCGTTCGCGCCCCCATGCCAGCGTGACCGCCAACACCACCTGGCATCTGGTCCAGGACGCCGAGGCGATTCGCCAGACCCTGAGGATCGACCGCTGGATGGTCTTTGGCGGCAGTTGGGGCGCCACTCTGGGGCTGGCCTATGCCCAGACGCATCCTGATCGGGTGGCCCATCTGGTCCTGCGCGGCGTGTTTCTGGGTCGGGCAACGGAGCTGGAGTGGTTCTATGGCGGCGGCGCTGGGCGGTTCTTTCCGGACCTGTGGGCCCGTTTCGCCGAGATGATCCCCGAGGACGAGCGCGGCAACCTGATCGCGGCCTACAACCGGCGTCTTTTCTGCGGCGATATCCGCACCGAAACCCGCTTTGCCCGCGCCTGGGCGGGGTGGGAAAATGCGCTGGCCTCGATCGAAACGCGCAGCCTGACCGGGGCCGAGGGGCCGGCCGAATATGCCCGCGCCTTTGCCCGGTTGGAGAATCACTATTTCAGCAACAACTGCTTCTTCGAGGAAGACGGGCAGCTGCTGAACAACGCCGCGCGGCTGGCCGATGTGCCGGGGACGATCGTGCAGGGGCGCTATGACATGATCTGCCCGCCGGTTGCCGCGTGGAACCTGCATCGGGCCTGGCCAGGCAGCCAGATGAATCTGGTCCCGCTGGCAGGGCACGCCCTGTCCGAACCGGGGATCACCGCCGAACTGGTGCGGGTCACCAACGGGCTGCGGGCCGAGATGTCGGCAGGCTAGCGCCGCCCCGGCACCTGCGCGCGCTCACCCCAGCAGCGCGCGCAGCACCCCGTTCAGGACCACGCGCCCCTGCGGCGTGCAGCGCAGGCGGTCTGCGTGCTGCTGCACCAGTCCGGCTTCGGCCAGCGGGGCAATGCGGGCATGGTCCAGCGGCGCTCCGGCCAGCCGCGCATGGCGGGCCAGATCGCACCCCTCGGCCAGGCGCAGGCTCATCATCAGGTATTCCGTGGCCTGTTCCTCGGCCGGGAGCGGCTCATCGGGCAGCGCGCCGCTGCCCTGGCGCTCCACCGCCGCCAGCCAGGCCCCCGGTGCCAGCGGGGTTGACGTGGCAAGCCGCTGTCCGCCGATGCTCAGCCGCCCATGGGCGCCAGGTCCGATCCCCGCCCAGTCGCCGCTGCGCCAGTAGATCAGGTTGTGGCGCGATTCGGCGCCGGGGCGGGCGTGGTTTGACACTTCATAGGCGGCCAGTCCGGCAGCATCGCACAGGTCCTGCGTCAGGGCATACATGTCGGCGCCCAGGTCATCATCGGGCAGGCCGCGCAAGCCCCCCCGGGCATGACGTGCGCCAAAGGCGGTGCCATCCTCGATGGTCAGCTGATAGAGCGAGAGGTGATCCACCGCCATGGCCAGCGCCTCGGTCAGTTCTGCGCGCCATTGGGCCAGGGTCTGGTACTGGCGGGCATGGATCAGGTCAAAGCTGACCCGGTCGAAGACGGCGCGGGCCATGTCATAGGCGGTGCGCGCCTCGGCCACGCTGTGCAACCGGCCCAGACGGCGCAGGTCATCGTCATTCAGCGCCTGCACGCCCAGCGACAGCCGCGTGACCCCACACTGGGCATAGGCGGCAAAGCGACCCGCTTCGGCCGAGGTGGGATTGGCCTCCAGCGTGACTTCAGGATCGTTCGCCATGGGCCAGGTGGCGCGTATCCGCCCCAGCACTTGCGCGACAAGCTCTGGGTCCATCAGGCTGGGCGTTCCGCCGCCAAGAAACACCGTCTGCACCACGCGTCCGGGCAGCAAGGTGCCCAGGCGGTCGATCTCGGCGCAATAGGCGCGGGCCCAGCGATGCTGGTCTATCCGGTCGCTGACATGGCTGTTGAAATCGCAATAGGGGCACTTGGCCGCGCAAAACGGCCAGTGCAGGTAAATCCCGAAACCCGCCTCCTGCCAGTCTTCGCGCGGTACATCGCCCCCCCGCGCCGCCTGCGCAACCCCTCCGGCGGCGCTTTGCGCCGCCGCGCGCCCCCGCGCGTCGGGGTGGGCGGGTGGGCGACGCGCGGGGGCGCGCATCAGTCGAACAGGCCCGCCAGCAGCGCGGCGATGGCCTGGCCGCGGTGGCTGATGGCGTTCTTTTCGTCCCAGCTCATTTCCGCGAAGGTGCGGGTTTCGCCATCGGGCTGGAACATCGGGTCATAGCCATGACCGTCGCGCCCGCGGATGGGCCAGACCAGTTGACCTTCGGCGGTGCCGGTGAACACCTCGTCATGGCCATCGGGCCAGGCCAGGACCAGGGTGCAGGCAAAGCGCGCGCGCCAGGGGCGCGGCGCCCCCCGGGCGATCAGCTGGCCATGGGTCTTTTCCATCGCCATGCCGAAATCGCGCCCCGTCGGCGTTTCGGCCCAGTCGGCGGTCAGGACGCCCGGGGCCCCGTCCAGCGCATCGACCACCAGCCCGCTGTCATCGGCCAGCGCCGGCAGGCCGGTGGCGCGCGCCGCCGCATGGGCCTTGATCCGGGCATTGCCGACGAATGTGCTCTCGGTTTCCTCGGGTTCGGGCAGGCCGTGGTCGGCGGCCCCGGTCACGGTGATCCCGCGCGGGGCCAGGATCTGGCCGAACTCCATCAGCTTGCCCGCATTGTGCGAGGCGACCAGCAGCGCGCCCCCGTCCAGCCGCCGGGTCACAGCGCCGCCCTTTGCGCGGCCACCAGCTCCGCACAGCCGGCCTCGGCCAGATCCATGAGCTGGCCCATTTCCCCGCGCGAGAAGGTGGCCCCTTCGGCGGACATCTGCACCTCGACCAGACGGCCTGAGCCCAGCATGATGAAATTGCCGTCCACCCCGGCCACGCTGTCTTCGGCATAGTCCAGATCCACCACCGGCTGGCCCGCATAGATGCCGCAGCTGATCGCGGCCACATGATCCACCACCGGGTCAGACACCACATCGCCCGCCTTCAGCAGCTTGTTCACCGCCAGCCGCAGCGCCACCCAGCCGCCGGTGATGGCCGCGCAGCGGGTGCCGCCATCGGCCTGGATCACATCGCAATCCACGGTGATCTGCCGTTCGCCCAGGGCCGAGCGGTCAATGCCCGCGCGCAGGGACCGCCCGATCAGGCGCTGGATTTCCACCGTGCGCCCGGTCTGTTTGCCGCTGGCAGCCTCGCGCCGGTTGCGGGTGTTGGTGGCGCGCGGCAACATGCCGTATTCCGCCGTCACCCAGCCCAGCCCGGTGTTGCGCAGGAAGGGCGGCGTGCGCTCCTCGATCGAGGCGGTGCAGATCACCTGCGTGTCGCCCATGCGGATCAGACATGACCCTTCGGCATGTTTCACCACGCCCGGTTCGATTGAAATCGCGCGCAAATCGCTTAAGTTCCGGCCAGAGGGGCGCATCAGGGGTCCTTTCTTGCAAGCTGCGGCCAGATACAGGCCGGGTGCGCGCCGATGCAACCCTTTACCGGCCCGTTCGTCCCGTCATAATGACAAGGACCCAGGCCCGGGCCTGACAGGAGACCGCTGGAACACAATGACCATCCAGACCGAAGGCACCAGGGTGCTGGAACAGCTCAATGACCGCTCGCGCGAGGTGTTTCGCCGCGTCGTCGAAGGGTATCTGGACAGCGGCAGTCCCATCGGCTCGCGCTCCCTGACCCGCGATATGAGCGAGCGTGTTTCCGCCGCGACCATCCGCAACGTAATGCAGGACCTGGAATACCTGGGCCTGCTGGACAGCCCCCATATCTCCGCCGGGCGGGTGCCCACCAATCTGGGCCTGCGCTTGTTCGTGGACAGCCTGCTGGAGATCGCCCCCGTCGATGACCGCGACCGCGCCGCGCTGGAGGCCACCTTCGGCAGCAATGAACGCGATGTGGGCACGCTGCTGGACCGGGTGGGCACGGCGCTGTCGGGGATCACGCAGGGCGCCTCGCTGGTGCTGTCGCCCAAGCATGAGGCGCCGATCCGCCATATCGAATTCGTCAGCCTGGCCCCCGACCGCGCGCTGGTGGTGCTGGTGTTTTCCGACGGCCATGTGGAGAACCGCGTCTTCACCCCGCCGCCCGGCCAGACCGCCAGTTCCATGCGCGAGGCCGCGAATTTCCTCAACGCCATGATCGAAGGGCTGACGCTGTCGGAGCTGCGCAGCCGTTTTCGCAGCGAAATCGCCACCCGCCGCGCCGAGATCGACGATCTGGCGCAGGCCCTGGTGGAAAGCGGATTCGCCGTCTGGGAGAATGAGGGTGAGCCGCAGGAGCGGCTGATCGTGCGCGGGCGCGCCAACCTGCTGGCCGAAAGCCCCCATGCCGAGGATCTTGAACGCATCCGCCGCCTGTTCGACGATCTGGAGCGCAAGCGCGATATCGCCGAGTTTCTGGAACTGACCGAGACCGGCGACGGGGTGCGCATCTTCATCGGGGCCGAGAACAAACTTTTTTCGCTTTCGGGTTCCTCTCTGGTGGTTTCTCCATATATGAACGCGGATCGAAAGATTGTCGGCGCGGTTGGGGTTATCGGTCCCACCCGGCTGAACTATGGGCGGATCGTGCCCATCGTGGATTACACGGCGCAGCTGGTGGGTCGCATGCTCACCGACCGCGCCCAGGACTGAGGTGAAGGAAAACCATGGCAAACCAGCAGGCAAAGCCGCAGGAAGATCCCGCATATGACCCGGCCGAAGCCCAGGGCACCGAACCCCGGGACGACACCCCGCCGGAGGGGGCCGAGCCGGACCCCGTTGCTGCCCTGGAGGCTGAGCGCGATGCCATGCGCGACCGTCTGATGCGCGCGCTGGCGGATGCTGAAAACACCCGCAAGCGCGCCGAAAAGGACCGCCGCGACGCCGCGCTTTACGGCGGTTCCAAGCTGACCCGCGACATGCTTCCGGTCTATGACAACCTGGCCCGCGCGCTGAATTCCGCCTCGGACGAGGCGCGCACGGCCGCGCCCGGCCTGGTGCAGGGGATCGAACTGACCCTGCGCGAGCTGACCAACATTCTGGAAAAGCACGGTGTAACCCGCATCTGCCCCGAACCCGGCGATGCCTTTGACCCGCATCACCATCAGGCCATGTTCGAAGCCCCGGTGCCGGATTACAAGGCCGGGCAGATCATCCAGGTCATGGCCGAAGGCTTCAAGCTGCATGACCAGCTCTTGCGCCCCGCGCAGGTTGGCGTCAGCTCCACCCCTGCGGGCTGATCCCCGCCACCTGACACAGGTCATCCATTGACGGGCTGGCGCCCGGAGCGCGCATTCTGGCGCGGAGCGCAGGCGCCATCCCGCCGCCTCGCGCCATGCCGAAGGCATGACTTTGGCATGACGCCGCGCCCGGGCCGGTGATCGGGCCGCGACCCGTGCGCAGCCCTGAGCCGCTGCGGATTTGCTTGCCGTCAGGTGCATTGGCTCTCTGATCGCCTGTCGCAACACTGCAGTCATGCGCCACGCGGTTTCGCGCGAAAGGCGCCAACGGCGGGAGTGCTGCGTAGTGCTGCCGCGCGCGGTCGAAACGGCCCGGGCGCGGGGTGCATTCCCAAGGTGGCGAAGCCTAGAGCATCGCCCAGTCACGGAACCGGAAGGTGGTGGTCCGGGCGTTGCGCGGATGGCCGGGGCGCGGGTCGGCGCTCAGGCCGGAACCTGCGGGGCGGCGCGCCGATGTGCGCGGGGGCTGGGCGGGGGGGTTGGGCATTGGACCTCTCCGGGATGATGACTACTGTCCATCAGACCAGACAAACCGGGCGCGGGCGGGGCGGTTCAATGCCGATCAGGGGGCGATTGCGTGCCGGGGCGGTGTCAGGCCTCGGCCTTTTTCTGCCAGCGGCCCGAGTCTTCGGACCAGTATTGCGCCTTGACCCCGGCGCCGGTGAGAGCGCGCCACTGGGCGCGGGCGGCCTCGACCGCCGTTGCATCATTGCCGTCGAACACGATCGCCGCGCGCTCCATCTGGCGGACCTCGCCCGGGGTGATCCGGGCGCCGTCGATGGCCATGAGGTACTGCACCCCATCGGGCAAATCCGCCCCGGTGGTCAGCAGCACCGGCTGGTCGGCGTCATGCGGCCCGCCGGCCCGGCCATGGGGCAGGAAGCTGTCCTCGGGGCGCAGCCAGAGCTGTTCGTCCAGCCAGTCCATCCGCCCCGCATCGGTGCCCCGGACCAGCACGCGCCAGCCCGCTTGCAGGGTCTTGCCCAGCAGCATGGGCACCGTGTCCTCCAGCGAGGATCGCGTGAGGTGGTAGAACATGGCGTGGCCCATGAGGTGGTATCCCGGGTTGCGGCGCGTGCGCACAGTTTCCACAGGGCCGCGCGGGGCGCAAGCCCGCGCTATTCGGCCACAAGCGGGCGCAGGGCCAGACCGCCTTCGCGCGCCAGGATGTCGATGATCGCGCCAACCCCTGTGCCGTCCCGCAGGCTGGCCAGCACATAGGGCCGAGGGCCGCGGGCGGCGCGGGTGTCGGCCTCCAGCAGCGCCAGATCAACGCCCACATGGGGGGCAAGGTCGGTCTTGTTGACCACCAGCAGGTCCGATTTCACCAGCCCCGGCCCCTTCTTGCGCGGGATATCCTGCCCGGCGGCGGTATCGATGACATAGATCGTCAGATCCGCCAGTTCGGGCGAGAAGGTGGCGGCCAGATTGTCGCCCCCCGATTCGATCAGGATCAGCTCCAGATCCGGGATGGCGGCGGTCAGATCGGCCACGGCGGCCAGGTTGATGCTGGCGTCTTCACGGATGGCGGTATGGGGGCAGCCGCCGGTTTCCACGCCGCGAATGCGCGCCTGCGGCAGGACCTGGGCGCGCATCAGGGCCTCGGCATCCTCACGCGTGTAGATGTCATTGGTGATGACGGCCATGGACAGGCGCGGCGCCAGGGCGCGGGCCAGATGTTCGGTCAGGGTGGTCTTGCCCGCGCCGACCGGGCCGCCGATGCCGACGCGCAGGGGTCCGTTGATGCTCATGTGCGAAACAGCCTCACTTCCTTGGTTTCGTGGTCCATGGCGGCCATGTCGGCGCCAAGACAGGCGGTGCCCAGATCCTCCATCCCGGCGCGGGCGGCGCGGGCGGCCAGCGCGGTGATCGGTGGCAGCAGGCGGGCCAGCACCGCGTGCCCCTCGCCCTGGCCCAGGGGGACATGGCGGATGGCGATGGTGACCAGATTGGTGGCAAAGCCCTGCAGGTAAAGGGCGATGACCTGCGCGGGGTCCGGGTTCAGGGGGCGCGCAGCCTCGGCCACGGCGATGGGCAGGGCGCGCGGGGGCAGGGGGCGGGCGGTGATCCGCGCCACGGTGCGGGCGAATGCGGCGCCCTGTTCGGTGCTTTCCTGCAACCGTTCGGCCGAAGGTTGCAGCGCCTGCGCCATGGCGTCCAGCGTGTCCAGATCGGCGCCGGGTTCCAGCGCCAGGGCCAGCAGCACGCCATCCTGCCAGCCCGCGCCATGGTGCAGCACGTCCGAAAGCCAATGCTCCAGGCTGGCGGCATCGCTGACCGCGCCCTGGGCGATCACCTGCTCCAGCCCGTGGCTATAGGCGAAGGCCCCGGTGGGAAAGGCCGGGGACAGCCAATGCGTCAGCTGCAGGGTGGCGCTGTCCATGGCTCAGGCGGTGTGGTGGTGATGCGTGTGGTCATTCCCGTGGTCGTGTGAATGCCCATGGTCATGGCCCATGGTGCGGCCATGGCCATAGGCGCCGCCTTCGGGCGTGAAGGGCAGTTGCGCGCGGGTGATGGTGGCGCCCAGGCCCTGCAACATGCGTTCCAGCACATGGTCCTGACGGATGATCAGGCGGTCGGCCGCGATCTGGCAGGGCGTGTGGCGGTTGCCGATATGCCAGGCCAGCCGCGGCAGGTCGCCGGTGATCACCAGCACCGATTCCTCGGCCGGTTCGATGCCGATGCAGCGCCCGTCGGCCAGTTCGAACCCCCAGAAGGCATCAAGGTTCGTGACCTCGGGGAGGTCCACCATGAAGCCGTCGCCCCCCGCCGTGACCAGCCGCTTGCGCCGCATCAGCCGGGCGTCATAATCCATCACCACCACGTCATGGCAGGTTGCGGGGGCATCACGCAGCAGGCGCGCGGCGGGGGGCAGGTCGGTCATGTGGGGCCTTTCGGGATGAGGTCACGATAGACATGGGCGGGCAGGGTGGCGCGGCTCAGCCCCATGGAGCGCAGCGCGCCATCGGGCAGGGCGTCCAGTTGTGCCAGCGCGGCTTCGCGCGCGGGGCGGTCAATCCCGGGGTTGAACCCCTGACCCTGTGCGGCAAGAAACCAGTCCAGCGCGGCGGATTGCGCCGGGCTGAGCGGGGAGTTTGCTGGACGAAAGCGCATCGGCATCTCCATCAGGCAGGTCATCCCCTCCCTGATACCGATATAGCATGAACGTCTCCTTGCCGCGCCCCGCGCGCCGATCACGATTTGCTGCGGTGCAGAAAGATCACGGGCGGCGGGTTCCCGCCCAATACGGATGCCCGCCATCAGAACAGGAAATACCGTTGTGCCAGAGGCAATTCGCTGGCCGGTTCGCAGGTCAGGACCACCCCATCGGCGCGCACCTCATAGGTTTCGGGGTCCACCTCGATCTGCGGTGTGGCATTGTTGAGCACCATGTCCGCCTTGCCGATGCCGCGGCAGCCTTCGACCGCAAGCGTGTCCTTGGCCAGGCCCAGCGCCTCGGCGATGCCGTCCTCCTGCGCGGCCTGGGACACAAAGGTGACGGCGTTGCGTTCGACCGACCGGCCAAAGGCGCCGAACATGGGGCGCGAATGCATGGGCTGCACCGGGATCGAGGCATTGGGATCGCCCATCTGCGCCACCACGATGGACCCGCCGATCAGGACCATCTCGGGCTTCGCTCCAAAGAACGCCGGGTTCCACAGGACCAGATCGGCGCGCTTGCCGTCCTCGACGCTGCCGATGTGGGCCGACAGCCCGTGCACGATGGCCGGGTTGATGGTGTATTTGGCGATATAGCGGCGCACCCGCAGGTTGTCGTTGTCGCCCTGTTCGCCCTCCAACCGCCCGCGCTGCAGCTTCATCTTGTGCGCGGTCTGCCAGGTCCGCGTGATCACCTCACCCACCCGGCCCATGGCCTGACTGTCCGAGGAAATGACCGAAAACGCGCCCATGTCATGGAGGATGTCCTCGGCGGCGATGGTCTCGCGCCGGATGCGGGATTCCGCAAAGGCCACATCCTCGGGCACCTTGCGGTCCAGATGGTGGCAGACCATCAGCATGTCCAGGTGTTCCTCGATCGTGTTGACGGTGTAGGGCATGGTGGGGTTGGTGGAACTGGGCAGGATGTTCTGGCTGCTCACCACCTTGATGATGTCCGGCGCATGCCCGCCGCCCGCGCCTTCGGTGTGGAAGGCATGGATCGTCCGGCCCGCGATGGCCGCCAGCGTGTTTTCGACAAAGCCCGATTCATTCAGCGTGTCGGTGTGGATCATCACCTGAATATCGGTGGCCTCGGCCACGGACAGGCAGCAATCGATGGCCGCAGGCGTCGTGCCCCAATCCTCATGCAGTTTCAGCGCACAGGCGCCCGCGCGGACCTGTTCATGCAGGGCAGCGGGGAGGGACGCATTGCCCTTGCCCGCGAAGGCGAGGTTCATGGCAAAGGCATCCGCCGCCTGCAGCATCCGCCCGATATGCCACGGCCCCGGCGTGCAGGTGGTGGCCAGCGTGCCATGCGCCGGACCCGTGCCGCCGCCGAGCATGGTGGTCAGGCCGGAATGCAGGGCATCGTCGATCTGCTGGGGGCAGATGAAATGGATATGCGCATCAAACCCGCCCGCAGTCAGGATCTTGCCCTCGGCGGCGATGATCTCGGTCCCGGGGCCGATGATGACATCGACGCCCGGTTGCGTGTCAGGGTTGCCGGCCTTGCCGATCTTGTGGATGCGCCCGTCGCGCAGGCCCACATCGGCCTTGGTGATGCCGGTGTGATCGACGATGAGCGCGTTGGTGATGACGGTATCCATCGCGCCATCCGCCCGCGTGATCTGGCTTTGGCCCATGCCGTCGCGGATGACCTTGCCGCCGCCGAACTTGACCTCCTCGCCATAGCCGCCGCGTTCGGCGATCAGGTCGCGCTCGACCTCGATGATCAGGTCGGTATCGCCCAGCCGCACCTTGTCGCCCACCGTGGGGCCATACATGTCGGCATAGGCTGCGCGGGAAATGCTGTAGGCCATCAGAGCGCCCCCATCACATGCCCGTTGAACCCATAAACCGCGCGTGCGCCGCCATAGGGGACCAGCCGCACCTCGCGTTTCTGCCCGGGCTCGAACCGGACGGCGGTGCCTGCGGGGATGTCCAGCCGCTGCCCGCGCGCGGCGGTGCGGTCGAACTCCAGCCCCGGGTTGGCCTCGGCGAAGTGATAGTGGCTGCCCACCTGCACGGGCCGGTCGCCGGTATTGGCCACCATCAGGCTGGTGACGGGTTGGCTCGTGTTGACCTCGATCTCGGCCTCGGGGGTGATGATTTCGCCCGGGATCATGCGCTTGCCCTTTCACGGATGGGGTGGTGGACGGTGACCAGCTTGGTGCCATCGGGGAATGTGGCCTCAACCTGCACCGAATGGATCATCGCGGGCACCCCGGCCATGCATTGATCGGCGGTGATGACATGGGCACCGGCCTCCATCAGATCAGCGACGGACCGGCCATCGCGGGCGCCTTCGACGACATAATCGGTGATCAGCGCAATGGCTTCGGGGTGGTTCAGCTTCACACCCCGGTCCAGCCGGTTGCGCGCCACCATGGCGGCCAGGGAAACCAGCAGCTTGTCCTTTTCACGCGGGTTCAGGTTCATGCGCGTCCTTTCAGCATTGCCATACGCGGGGAAGGGGGCCGGGGCGCAGCACCGACAGCAGGCGCACCATCTGCAGCCGCAGGGGCCAGGCATCGGCGGCCATCAGGCGTATCACCAGCCGCCCCGCGAAGGCCGAGGCCGCCCCCCGCACACCATCCACGTCCAGGGACGCGCGCACCGGACCCAGCGCATCCGCCGCCCCCGGCGCCGCCAGAATGACCGAGGCCACCGCCCGCACCCCGTCCAGCCCCGCCGCCCCCATGCGCAGGGCGGCATCGCACAGGCGCAGCACTTCCATATGCAGGGGCACCGCGCCCCGCCGCAGGATGCGCCAGTCGGTGAATGCCGTCCGGGCTACCCTCTCGCCCATGGCGGCGCGGCCCAGAACCACGGTTTCCGCCATCAGGCAGGTGGCGTCCGGGGCAAGGTCGATCTCGGTCCGGCGGCGGGCGGCCGCGTGGTCGAAGAGGATCGTCTCCTGCGGCAGCCAGTCCAGATGCGCGCCCGCGCCGACCTGCGCCCGCACGCCGATCTGCGCCAGCCCGCCGGGGCTGCGATAGATGCGCTCGGCGGTCTGGGTGGTGGCGGTGAGATGGCAGCCGGGGCCCAGGGTCAGCGCATAATCCAGCCGGTCACAGCCCGTCAGCCCGCCCGAAGTGTTGAGGAATACCACCTCTGGCGCGGGTCCCGGCAGCACGATCGCCTTGGCTGACCCGGACTGGTGCAGTTCTCGCAGACATATGCGCCGGTCCGACAGGGCAAACCCCGCATGGGCCGCGCCCTTGCTTCGCTGCAGCTGTTCGATCCCGGCCTGCGCGTTCATGCCCTTCCCCCGTTCGCCCATGACCAAGACACCAGGGCGGGCGAAGCTCAATCTTGCGCGGCGGGGATGGGGGCGGGACGTTCGCTCGACCGTCCTTCGATGCACGGAATTTGGGCGACAGGCTCAAAAATCAGGCGGTGCCGAAAGGGGCTGCGCGGCTGCGATATCCTGCCCCTGCCATCGGCAGGGGCAGCGCCCCCGGGGCGCGCGGGGTGGGTGGGTGGGCGCGGCCCGGGGGCGCTTCTGCGGCGCTTGCCAGGCCCGGTGACGTTTCAGCCCAGGGCGCTGGCCAGTGCCAGAAGCCCCGTGCGCAGGTCCGCGCGGGCCGTGTCTTCGGCCGGGTTATGGCTGATCCCGCCGATGGAGGGCACGAACAGCATCGCCGAGGGCACCACCGCTGAGACATTGCACGCATCATGCAGCGCGCCCGATGGCAGGCGCTGCCAGCGCCCCGGCGCCACAGCCTCGGCCCCTGCCGCCAGCCGGTCCACCAGGGCCTCATCCATACGCACCGGGTCCAGCTTCAGCCCCTCCTCGGTGGCCAGTTGCAGCCCCCGCTGCGCGGCCACCCGCTGCGCCAGTTCCAGCGCCGCATCGCGCATGGCATCCAGTCGCGCGGCCTCGGCATCGCGCATCTGCACCGATACCGTCGCCGCCCCGGGCACGATCGAGGGCGCATTGGGGTCCACCGTGATGCGCCCCAGGGTCCAGACGGTGCGCTCGGTCACCAGTGGCGCAAAGACGCCGTTAAGCTCGTGAATATACTGCCCCAGCGCCTGCACCGCATCGCGCCGCAGTGCCATGGGCGTGGTGCCTGCGTGATTTGCCTGTCCGGTGAAGGTGAAGCTCCAGCGCCGGACGCCGACAATCGCCTCAACCACGCCAAGGGCCAGCCCGGCGGCCTCCAGCCCGGGGCCCTGTTCGATATGCGGCTCCACATAGGCCGAAAAGCGTGCGGGCGGCATGTCTCCCATCGGGCCGATCTGCGCGGCCGCCTGGCGGGCATCGCCAAAGCGGACACCTTCGGCATCGACTGTCTCATCCGCCTCGGCCAGGGTCATCCGGCCCGCCCAGACCGCGCTGCCGCCCAGACCTCCAAAGCGGCCTTCCTCATCCTGAAAGGACACCACGGCAATCCGCGAGCCCCCGGTTTCCAGCGCCGCGCGGGCCAGCTCCAGCCCGCAAACCACGCCATAGATCCCGTCCAGCCACCCGCCCAGCGGCTGCGTATCGCTGTGCGATCCCACCAGCAGGCAGGGCGCATCCCCGGGCGGCAGGCCGAACAGGTTCCCGCAGGCGTCCACCGTGACCTCCAGCCCGGCGGCGGCCATGCGCTCGGCCAGCCAGCGCCGCGCGGTGATATCCTCGGCGCTGAAGGCAATGCGCGCAACGCCGGTCCCGACGGCGCCGATGGTGCGCAGGTGGTCCAGTTCGGCCAGAAGACGGTCGGGGTTCACGGGGATGGGGGGCATGGGGGATCCTCTGGTCGGGGCAACAGGCTGCGCAGACTGCGATCGGCTGACGGAAAAGTAAAGCGCAGCGCCGCGGCGCAAGAAGGCGCTTGGAATCGCGGCGGGAAACTGCATCACTGCGCACAGATGACCTTGATGACCGGAGACCCGCCATGACCCTGCCGCAGCATCCGTCGCAATTCTATATCGGTGGCGCATGGGTAGACCCGGCCCCGGGCGCGCAGACGCTTGCCGTCGAAAACCCCGCGACCGAGGAAACCGTCACCCATATCGCCTGTGGCACCTCGGCGGATGTGGATCGCGCCACAGGTGCCGCGCGCGATGCCTGGCCCGCCTTCATGGCCACCCCCGTGGCCGAGCGTATCGCCCTGCTGCGCCGTATCCACGCCGCCTATCTGGACCGGGCCGATGATCTGGCCCATGCCATGACCGCCGAAATGGGCGCGCCCATCACCTTCTCGCATGAGGCGCAGGTGGCGGCGGGCGATCTGCACATGGCCGCCACGATCGAGGCCGCCGAGCGTTTCGCATGGGAAGACACGCGCGGCACCACCCGGCTGATCCGCGAGGGGATCGGCGTGGCGGCGCTGATCACGCCCTGGAACTGGCCCATGAACCAGATCGTCTGCAAGGTTGCGCCGGCGCTGGCGGCGGGCTGCACCATGGTGCTGAAACCTTCGGAAATCGCACCGCTTTCCGGGCTGATCTTTGCTGAAATCCTGCATGAGGCGGGCGTGCCGCCCGGTGTGGTCAACCTTGTCAACGGCACCGGCCCCGAGGTCGGCGCCGCCATGTCCGCGCATCCGATGGTGGATATGGTGTCCTTTACCGGCTCCACCCGCGCGGGCGTGCAGGTGGCCGTGGCCGCGGCGCCCACGGTGAAGCGCGTCGCGCAGGAGCTGGGCGGCAAATCGCCCAACATCATCCTGGCCTCGGCCGATCTGGACGCGGCAGTGGCCGCCGGGGTCGATGCCTGCATGGACAACTCGGGGCAAAGCTGTGACGCGCCCACGCGCATGTTCGTGCCCCGCGATACCTATGCCCGCGCGCTGGAAGCCGCAGCTGCCCGCGCCGATGCCAAGCGTGTGGGCGATCCGCTGGACAGCGAAACCGATATGGGCCCTTTGGTCAGCCGCGCGCAATTCGACAAGGTTCAGACCCTGATCGAGGCCGGCATGGCCGAAGGCGCCCGCCTGATCGCCGGAGGACCGGGCCGCCCCGAAGGCCTCAACCGGGGCCATTTCGCCCGGCCCACGGTGTTCGGGGATGTGGCCAATACCATGACCATCGCGCGCGAGGAGATCTTTGGCCCTGTGCTGTCTGTCCTGCCCTATGACAGCGTGGATGACGCCGTGGCCATGGCCAATGACACGGTCTATGGCCTGGCCGCCTATGTCCAGGGCGCCCCCGATGAGGCCCGCGCGGTGGCGCGGCGCCTGCAGGCCGGGCAGGTGCAGATCAACGCGCCGGACTGGGACGTGCACGCACCCTTTGGCGGCTACAAGCAATCCGGAAACGGGCGCGAATATGCCGATTGGGCCATCCATGATTTCTGCGAACTGAAGGCGCTGGTCGGTTACGGCGATGACTGAGCTTTGCCGCGCAGTAATCTGAAATAAAGGGAGAAAGCGGCGATGCATTATGGCTATATCGGGCTGGGCAATCTGGGGGGGCATTGTGCGGCGCGGCTGGCGCAGGCGGGGTTTGGGCTGAGCGTGCATGATCTGGACCGGACCCAGGCCGCGCCGTGCATTGCGCTGGGCGCGGCCTGGGCCGACAGTCCCGCCGATCTGGCCGGTGCGGTGGATCATGTCATCACCTGCCTGCCGTCTCCGGCGGTGACGGCGCAGGTCCTGGACCAGATCCTGACGCAGATGCGCCCCGGCGCAACCTGGATCGAAATGTCCACCCTGGGGCGCGATGATGTGCTGGCCTTTGCCGAACGCGCCAGCGCCCATGGGGTGCGGATGCTGGAACTGCCGGTGACGGGGGGCGTGCATCTGGCCGCGCGGGGTGAGATCACCATGCTGCCCGGGGGCGATGTCGATCTTGTAGAGCTGCACATGCCTGCGCTGGAGGCCATGGGCAACCGGGTCTTTCACATCGGGCCGCTGGGGTCTGCGTCGATCATCAAGGTGATCACCAACATGCTGGCCTTCATCCACCTGAAAGCCAGCGCCGAGGCGCTGATGCTGGCAAAGCGCGGCGGGCTGGACCTGGGCCAGGCCTGGGCGGCGATCCAGGCGTCCTCGGGCAATTCCTTCGTGCATGAAACCGAAGGCGCGCTGATCCTGAACGGCTCGTATGACATCGGGTTCAATATCGATCTGGCGCTCAAGGATCTGGGTTTTGCGCTGGGATTCGGACGCGAATTCGGCGTGCCGCTGGATCTGGCATCGGCCACGGAACAGACTTATGTGGCCGCGCGTGCCGCCTATGGCGGGTCGGCGGAATCGCCCATGATCGCCAGGTTGCTGGAGGATCTGCTGGACACCGACCTGCGCGCCGAGGGGTTCCCCGCCCGGCTTGAGTAACCCCGCGCCCCTTGCCCCGCCCCGCCCCAGAGCAGACCGAGCCCCCGATGTCCGACCCGCAGATCTTTGACAGCCGCTATTCCTGGACCCGGTTGGCGGTCACCCTGGTCATTGCCACCATCGGCAATGTGGGGATGTGGTCGGTCATCGTGATCCTGCCTGCGGTGCAGGCGGAGTTCGGCGTCTCGCGGGCGGACAGCGCGCTGCCCTATACGCTGACCATGCTGGGGTTTGCGCTGGGCAATCTGGTGATCGGCCGCGCGGTGGACCGCTTTGGCGTGACCTATGCGCTGATCGGGGCCAGCCTGCTGTCGGGGCTGGGCTATCTGGGAGCGGCGGCCAGCGGGTCGATGCTGATGCTGTCGCTGGTGCATTTCGTCATCGGGCTGGGCACGGCGGCCAGCTTCGGGCCGCTCATCGCCGATATCTCGCACTGGTTCTTCCGGCGCCGGGGCATTGCCGTGGCCGTCACGGCCAGCGGCAACTACCTGTCCGGGGCGATCTGGCCAATTGTGCTGGCGGGGGTGCTGGCGGACCATGGCTGGCGCGCGGTCTGCCTGGCGCTGGCGGTGATTGTCACGGTGCTGGTGATCCCGCTGGCGCTGCTGCTGCGCCGCCGGGTGCCGGAGCTGACCATGACGGCAACGGCGGGCCATGCCTGGGGTCCGCGCGGCGGCACGGGATTTTCCCCCAGGGCCCTGGCCTGGCTGCTGGCCCTGGCCGGGGTGGGGTGCTGCGTGGCCATGTCCATGCCGCAGGTGCATATCGTGGCGCTCTGCGTGGACCTGGGCTATGGCCCGGCAGTGGGGGCCGAGATGCTGTCCCTGATGCTGCTGGGGGGCGTGGTCTCGCGCGTGGTCTCGGGGCTGGTGGCGGACCGGCTGGGGGGCGTGCTGACGCTGCTGATTGGATCGGTGCTGCAGATGCTGGCGCTGTTCCTGTATCTGCCTGCGGGGGGGCTGGTTTCGCTCTATATGGTCAGCCTGGTCTTTGGGCTGGCGCAGGGGGGGATCGTGCCGGCCTATGCGCTGATCGTGCGCGAATACATGCCCGCGCGTGAGGCTGGCGCCCGGGTGGGCTTCGTGATCATGGCCACCATCCTGGGCATGGCGCTGGGGGGCTGGATGTCGGGCTGGATCCATGATGTCACCGGCTCGTACCAGTTGGCCTTCATCAACGGGATCGTCTGGAACGCGATGAACATTGCCATCATGCTGCTGATCCTGAGCCGCACGCTGCGGCCCCGAACGCCGCAACCCGCCCGTGCCTGAAGCCCCGGGGGTGTTGCCTCGGGGGGGTGGTCATGTAGAGTGACATCATGAATGATCCCAAGCGCCTGCGCGAATTACGCATCCTCATGGGCAAGGATTATGTCCTGCTTCTGCGGCAGGTTCTGCAGGACATGGAGGAGCCACACGCACACCTGCGCAAGGCGGTTTCCCGGCGGGAGGGGGTGATCGCTGCCCTGCACGCCCTGCGCGGCGTGGCCTCGAATGCCGGCTGCGACGATCTGAACACGCTGTGTATTCAGGCGGAAAAGGCCCTGCACGGCGGCATATTCCCCGCAGCCTGCCTTGCCGCCATAGACGCGGCGATCCGGCGCTGCCGCAGCCTGCTGGAAAGCGAGGTCGCCGCCGTGGCAGGACGCTGAGCCCCCGCTGCCCGCGCGCTGCCCGCTCAGAAATCCAGCAGCACCGAAGCGATGCCGAAATACATCAGCACCCCCAGCACATCGGCAATCGAGGTCACCAGCGGCCCCGAGGCCGCCGCCGGGTCGCGGTCAACCTTGGCGAAGATGAACGGCAGGCACATGCCCAGCAGCGCCCCGATCAGCACGATCGCCACCATCGACAGCGCCACCACCACGGCGATTTCCGGCCCCCCGCGCCAGACCCCGATCAGCGATACCGCCAGCGCCATGGTCAGCCCCAACGCCAGCGCAATCACCGCCTCACGCCCCAACAGCCAGCCGAAATCGCTGACCCGCACATCGCCCGTCGCCAGCGCGCGCACCATCAGCGTGGCCGATTGCGTGCCCGCATTCCCGCCTGACGCGATCAGCAGCGGCAGGAAGAACAGCAGCGACAGATGCGCGGCGATGGTATCCTCGAAGGCCGCGATCCCCGCGCCCGAGAAGATGTTGCCGAAGACCAGCAGCACAAGCCAGTAGATCCGCGCCTTGTAAAGCATGGCGATGGTCGCTTCGGCCACCGAGGTCTCAAAGGGCGCGACCATCCCGCTCTTGTGAATGTCCTCGGTGGTTTCGTCTTCGACCACGTCCATGGCGTCATCGGCGGTGACGATCCCCACCAGCCGGTCCTCGGCATCCAGCACCGGCAGCGCCAGCAGGTCATAGCGGGCGACCATGCGGGCGGCTTCCTCCTGCTCGGCCTCGGCGCGGATCCAGATCGGATCGGTCTCCATCACGTCCGAGACCGGCTGGCGGGGGCGCGCGGTCAGAAGGTCGCGCAGGCTGACCACGCCCACCAGCTGGCGCGCGTCATTGACGATATAGGCATTGTAGATCGTCTCGGCCTCAAGCGCCTGGGCGCGTAGGGCCTCGATCGCCTCGCTCGAGGTCATCTCCGGGCGCAGCGTGGCATAGTCCGAGGTCATCACCGACCCCACGGTCCATTCCTCATAGGCCGCCAGCCGCCGCAGATCCTCGCGCTCCGCCTTGGTCAGGGCAGGCAGGATGGCCTCCTGCGCCTCGGGCTCCAGATGCTTGTAGAGGTCGGCGCGTTCGTCATGGCTCATGGCGGTCATCAGCCGCGCCAGTTCGCGCCGTGACAGGGCGGTGGCAATCGCCACCTGGCTGGAAGGGCGCAGATAGCCGATCAACTCGGCCTGATCATGCAGCGGCAAAAGGCGCATGGCCTGCAGGTCATGGTCTGCGTCCAGCTCTTCGACATAGGCGGCAACATCGGCCAGTTCCTGCGTTTCCAGGAATTCGCGGACCGTCGTCAGCTCGTTGTCGCGCAACAGGCGTGTGATTTCCAGTGCGATGAAGGCAGCATCGACATAGCCGTCCTGCTGAGCATCGGGATCAAATCGGAAATCCGCAAGGGTGGTGTGTTTCGTCATCCCCGATCCTCCTGCCAAAGCGCAAGGGCGGGGCAGCAGGCGATCACTCCCGCATGCCGGGCGCGGCCCTGCGCGTCATGTTCCGGGGCGCTTGCCCCGCTGATAGGCCTGCCCCCGCTTTCGGGGCCAGACTGGAACCGCCGTCCATCAACGTTCCGCTATGTTGCGCCCCTCTGATCGCAAGGAGCAGGCGAAGCGATAGGGCGCAGAGCAGGGCTTGTCAAACCCCCCGGGCGGGACGGGATCGCAATTTCATGCGCCACCGCGGGTCAGGGTGCAGCGGCAGACCGCCGTGGCAAGCCTGCAGGGCTTCGGACAGGATGAGCATCACCTGCCAAAGTACTCTGCAGGCAGGGATATATACGCGTAGCCCTGCAAAGGAAAACGCCCGGCACGCATTCGTGCCGGGCAGCGCCCATGCGGCGCGGGGTGGGTGGGCGGGCGCGACGCATGGGCGCTGCCTGCCCGCCGGTTGAGCCCGGAAAACCCCGTCCGGGGTCAGCGATCCTCAACTTCGGAATAGGACCGACGCGGCGCCCCGGTGTAAAGCTGACGCGGCCGCCCGATCTTCTGCTGGGGATCGCCGATCATTTCCTTCCACTGGCTGATCCAGCCGACGGTGCGCGACAGCGCAAAGATCGGTGTGAACATCGAGGTCGGAAAGCCCATGGCCTCAAGGATGATGCCGGAGTAGAAATCGACATTCGGATAGAGCTTCTTCTCCACGAAGAACTCATCCTCCAGCGCGATTCGCTCCAGCTCCTTGGCGACCTTCAGCGTCTCGTTATCCTCGATCCCCAGAAGGTTGAGCACCTCATCGGCGCTTTCCTTCATGACCTTGGCGCGCGGGTCGAAATTCTTGTAGACCCGGTGGCCAAAGCCCATCAGGCGGAAGGGGTCATCCTTGTCCTTGGCGCGCTTGATGTATTCCGGGATGTTGTCCACGGTGCCGATCTGGCGCAGCATCTCCAGGCAGGCCTGGTTCGCCCCGCCATGGGCCGGCCCCCAGAGGCAGGCAATGCCGGCGGCGATCGAGGCAAACGGATTGGCCCCCGATGACCCGGCCAGGCGCACGGTCGAGGTGCTGGCATTCTGCTCATGGTCGGCATGCAGCATCATGATACGGTCCATGGCCTTGGCCAGGATCGGATCAACCACGTATTCCTCGGACGGAACGGCAAAGCACATGTGCAGGAAGTTGGCCGCGTAATCCAGGTTGTTCCTGGGGTACACGAAGGGCTGGCCGATCGAATACTTGTAGGCCCAGGCGGCGATGGTCGGCATCTTGGCGATCATGCGGATCGCGGCGACCTCGCGCTGCCAGGGGTCGCTGATATCGGTGCTGTCATGGTAGAAGGCGGACATGGCGCCGACCACACCGACCATGATGGCCATCGGATGGGCATCGCGCCGGAACCCGCGAAAGAAATACTGCATCTGTTCATGCAGCATGGTGTGACGGGTGACGCGGGTTTCGAAATCCTCCAGCTGCGCGGCGGTGGGCAATTCGCCATAGAGCAGCAGGTAACAGACCTCCAGGTAATGTGACTTGTCAGCCAGTTCGTCGATCGGATATCCGCGGTGCAGCAGCTCGCCCAGGTCGCCGTCGATATAGGTGATCGAGGATTGGCAGGATGCGGTCGAGGTGAAGCCCGGATCGAAGGTGAAGACATCACCATCGGCGTAAAGCTTTCGGATGTCGATCACATCGGGGCCGACGGTGGGCGATTGCATCGGCAGTTCAAGCGTTTTGCCGTTGAAGCTGAGCGTCGCCTTCGAGGTGTTTTCAGCCATAGCACATCCTTTCCCAGAAGCCTGCGCGCCGGGGCGCCAAGCAGGCGGTTGAGCCCTCTATGGGCGGCCATCTGCCGCCGCTGTCAGGCTGTAGCATCCTCGATCCGGGCCAGGGTTTCCTCCCGGCCCAGTACGAGCATCATGTCAAACACGCTCGGGGTGGCCATGCGTCCCGCAAGGGCCGCGCGCAGCGGTTGGGCCAGCTTGCCCAGCCCCAGGTCGCGCGCTTCGGCCGCTTTGGTGACAACCCCCTCCAGAACCTCGCGCTGCCAGATAGCATTTTGCAGCTGCGGCGTCAATTCCCTCAGTATACCACGGGATACATCGTCCAGTGCCCTGGCCGCTTTCGCGTCCGGCTCGATCGGGCGCGAAGTCATTACAAAATGCGCCTTTTCAATAATTTGCGGAAAACCCTTCGCGCGATCCCTGACCATGGGCATGGCGCGCATCAGGCCATCGCGCTGACCTTCGGTCAAGGGGGGGGCACCGGTGATTGCCAGGAATTCCTCCAGTTCATGCAGCAGTGCAGCATCGTCGCCCGCGCTCATGTGCAGCGCGGTCAGATGGTCCAGTTTCTTCAGGTCCAGCCGCGCGGGGGCCTTGTTGATCCCCTCCAGCCCGAACCACTCCAGCGCCTGGGCATCGGTGAAGAATTCGTCATCGCCATGGCTCCAGCCCAGCCGCGCCAGATAGTTGCGGATGGCCGCAGAGGGATAGCCCATGCGCTGGTATTCCTCGATCCCCAGCGCACCATGGCGTTTGGACAGTTTCTTGCCATCGGGGCCATGGATCAGCGGGATATGCGCCCAGACCGGCACCTCCCAGCCCATGGCGGCATAGACCAGCATCTGCCGCGCGGCGTTGTTGAGGTGATCATCCCCGCGGATCACATGGGTCACGCCCATGTCATGGTCATCCACCACCACCGCCAGCATATAGGTCGGCGTCCCGTCCGAGCGCAGGACGATCATGTCATCGAGCTGGTCATTGCCGATGCGCACATCCCCCTGCACCGCATCCGCGATCACCGTCTCACCCTCCAGCGGGGCCTTCACGCGGATGGCATAAGGGGCATCGGGGTGGGTGGCGGGGTCGGCCTCGCGCCAGGGCGAGCGATAGAGGGTCGAGCGCCCCTCGGCCCGGGCGGCCTCGCGGAAGGCCTCGATCTCGTCCTGGGTGGCAAAGCATTTGTAGGCGGCGCCGCTGGCCAGCATGGCATGGGCGATTTCGGCATGGCGGTCGGCGCGGGCGGCCTGGCTGATCGCCTCGCCGTCCCAGTCCAGCCCCAGCCAGCGCAGGCCGGTCAGGATCTTCTCGGTCGCCTCGGGGGTGGAGCGGGCGCGGTCGGTGTCTTCGATCCGCAGCAGGAACTTTCCCCCGCGACCGCGCGCGAACAGCCAGTTGAACAACGCCGTGCGCGCTCCCCCGATATGCAGGAACCCGGTGGGCGAAGGCGCAAAGCGGGTCACAACCGGGGTCGGGGTGTTCGGGGGTGTCATTGCGGGTGTTAACCTTTCTGTAACCAAGATGCGTGTCAGCTAAGGCGCAAGGACACAGTGGCAATGTCTTAGGGAATCGGCAGTAGGGTGGCAAGAGTGCTGCAGGATGTCACCGCGCCCCTGCGGGGGTGGCCACGGGGTTTGGCCCCCGGGGGGCTTTCGCTGGCCTGGGTGGCGGGGCTGCGGGGGCGGCTGTTCCTGTTTGTGCCGGTGGTGCTGGCCTGCGGGATCGGCGCCTATTTTTCCCTGCCGCGAGAGCCGACGCCTCAGGAATGGGCGGCGCTGGGGCTGGCGGTTCTGGCCCTGGCGGGTGCGGCCTGGCGACTTCCGGAGAACGCCGCGCCGCTGGCGCTGGGGCTGGCGCTGCTGGGGGCGGGGCTGGGGGTGGCGGGCCTGCGCACGCATCTGGTCGCCGCGCCGGTGCTGGGCTGGCACTACTACGGCGCGATCGAGGGGCGGATCGTGGTGATCGACCGATCCTCGGGCGATGCGCTGCGGCTGACGCTGGATCAGGTGGTGCTGGAGCGGATCAGCCCCGGGCGCACCCCGGAGCGGGTGCGGGTCTCGCTGCACGGGCAGCAGGGCTTCATCACGCCCGAACCGGGGATGCGGGTGATCCTGACCGGGCATCTGTCGCCGCCCAACGCGCCCTCGGAACCCGGCGGGTTCGATTTTCGCCGCCATGCCTGGTTCGAAGGGCTGGGCGCAGTCGGTTACACGCGCACGCCCGTCCTCGCGCTGGCGCCGGCCGTTGAGGGGAGCGCAGGGTTGGCGGTGCAGCGGTTGCGGATGCGGATTTCGGCGGCCGTGCAGGCGGAACTGCCCGGCGATACCGGCGCCTTTGCCGCCGCCATCCTGACCGGCGACCGCGGGGCCATCAGCCGTGAGCGGCTGCAGGACCTGCGCGATTCGAACCTGGCACATCTGCTGGCGATCTCGGGGCTGCATATGGGGCTGTTGACGGGGGTGGTGTTTGGCGCCCTGCGGCTGGGGCTGGCGCTGATCCCGCCGCTGGCGCTGCGCCTGCCCACGCGCAAGATGGCGGCGTTGGGGGCGCTGGGGGCAGGGGCGTTCTATCTGCTGCTCTCGGGGGGGAATGTGGCCACGGAACGCGCCTTTGTCATGGTGGCGGTGATGCTGGTGGCGGTGATGCTGGACCGGCGCGCGATCTCGCTGCGGTCGGTGGCGATTGCGGCAACGCTGATCCTGTGCCTGCGGCCCGAGGCATTGCTTTCGGCCGGGTTCCAGATGTCATTTGCGGCCACGATTGCGCTGGTTGCCGTGTTCCGCGCCCTGCGCGAGGAACGGGATTGGCGCGCGCGCATGCCGCGCTGGACGATGCCAGTGGTGGGGCTGGTGGTCTGTTCGGTGGTGGCCGGGCTGGCCACGGCACCGGTTGCGGCGACGCATTTCCACCGGGTTTCGGAATACGGGTTGCTGGCCAATCTGCTGGCGGTGCCGCTGATGGGGTCGCTGATCATGCCGGCGGCGGTGCTGGCGGCGGTGCTGGCGCCGCTGGGGTTGCAGTGGGTGGGGTTGTGGCTGATGGATCTGGGCACCCGCTGGATCCTTTGGGTGGCGGCCTGGGTGGCGGGGCTGGAGGGGGCGGTGATGCCGGTCCCCGCCGCCCCGGGCTGGGTCTTGCCGGTGATGGCGCTGGGGGCGTTATGGGTGATCCTGATCCCGGGGTGGGTGCGGGCAACGGGGGTAGCTGCCTGCGCCCTGGCCCTGCTGGGCTGGGGCATGGCGCCGCGGCCGGGCGTGCTGATTTCGGGGGATGCAGCTCTGGTGGGGGCGATGACGCCGCAGGGCCGGGTGCTGAGCCAGCCGCGATCCTCGGGCTATGCGGCGGCGAACTGGCTGGCAGGCGATGGTGACGGCGCCGCGCAGGCGGAGGCCTTTGCCCGCCGTTTCACCCCCGAAGACCGCGGCGCAGTGGTGCTGCGGCTGGGAGAAACGGAGTTCGTGCATCTGAGCGGGCGGGGCGCGCGCGCGGCGCTGGCGGATGCCTGCCGCCCCGGGCGGGTGGTGGTGATCACGGTCGAGCCCGAGGACCGCCCCGGCGGGTGTCTGATCCTCGCGCCCTCGGACCTGCGCGACAGCGGTGCGTTGGCCTATGCGCTGGACCGCAACGGCGCGCTGCGCGGGGTCAGCGTGGCCGAGCGCGCGGGGGTGCGGCCCTGGACCGGGCGTGGAGCGGGCCGCCCGGCCCGGGCGCCGCTGCCGTGACCGATCGGCGCGGTTGCCGGGCGGCCGGGGATATGCCAGCCTTCGGGCACGTTCGGGGGGGTGCATTGCAAGGGGGTTGCATGAGTTTTCGGTTCTGGCGGCGCGTTCGACTGGCGCCCGGTGTCACGCTGAACCTGTCGAAGTCCACGGCCTCGGTCTCGTTCGGGCCGCGCGGGGCCAAATACACCATCAGCCCGCGGGGCAATCGCTCCACCGTGGGGCTGCCGGGGACGGGGCTGTTCTATACGGTGCATGACCGGCCGGGCGGCGCGCGGGTGCCGCAGCGGGACCGGCTGTCTCTGGGGTTCTTTCGCCGGTTGGTCACGCCCGCCGATGAGCGTGGCTTTGTCGATGGGTTGCGCGCCCTGAACGACGGCAAGGACGCGGTGGCGCTGGAAGAACTGGAGGCTGCGCGCACGCTGCCTGACGCGGCCTGGATGGCGGGGATGCTGCGTCTGCAGCGCGAGGATCTGGCCACTGCCCGCGCACATCTGACCCGGGCGCTGGAGGGGCGGGCGGAGTTGGGCGTGCTCTATGCCAAATACGGGATCGATGCGCAGATCAGCCTGCCGGTGACCGATGAGATCACCGCCCATGTCCGGCCGCGGGAGCGCGGGACTCGGCTGGCCTTGGTGGAGATAGCCCAGGCCGAGCGCGATCCCGCCAGCGCCATGGGCCATATCGAGGCATTGTTGGTGGCGGGCCCGGGCGATCCGGTGGTGGTGCTCTCCTTCGCCGAACTGGCGCTTGATACACCCGGGGACCGCGCTTTGATGGAGCGGGTGGTGGAGGTGACCGCGGGGCACGTGAATGAGACCCCGGTGGATACGGCGGTGCTGCTGTATCGCGCGCGGGCGCTGGTGGCGCTGGGCCTGCCGGAGGCCGCGATCAAGGTGCTGACATTGGCGAACCGGCGCCGCAAGGACCGCCCCGTTACCTTGATGCGCCAGATCCGGTATGACCGCGCGGTGCTCCATGAGCAGATGGGCCGCCGAGCGCAGGCGCGGCGCGCGTTTGAGCGGCTATATGCCGAGGATCCGGGCTTTGCCGATCTGCGCGACCGGTTGGCGCTTTCGCCATCGCCCGGCGCTGCGTGAGAGCACTTGCGCAGCGCCGGGTGATGGAGTAATGGGACCGAAGCTGCGGGTATCGTATAGTGGTTATTACATGGGCTTCCCAAGCCCAGGAGGCGGGTTCGATTCCCGCTACCCGCTCCAGCCCTTCCTGCCGATGTTCGATCAGGTGCCGATATAGCGGTCGCGGCGGTGGTTGATGGCGATGATAAGGTTGACGATCAGCGCCCCGAGCGCCGAGTAGAGCACCAGCATCGGGTCGATCAGCGCGAAGGCCAGGGCGAAGATGCCTGCATCGACCGCCAGTTGCACCCAGCCCGCCTGCACGCCGAGCCTGTCCTGCACCCAGAGCGCCAGGATCCCGACACCGCCAAGGCTGGCGCGGTGGCGAAACAGCGCGAGCAGCCCGGGACCGGTCACCACGCCGAACAGGATTGCCGCGCCCAGCGGGTGCAGCCTGTCGAAGGTGATCAGCAGCGGGATGAGAGCGCTGAAGAGTGACAGCAGCCCTACGGCGACGAATGTGCGCACCGTGAAGCCCATGCCCATGCGCGCGAGCGCCAGGGCATAGAACGGCAGGTTGATGGCGAAGAACACCGGGCCGAAGCTCCAGCCCGTAGCGTAGGAGATCAGCACTGCAAGCCCGGCGGTCTGGCCCGTCACCAGACCGGCCGAGGTCAGCACATGCACGCCAAAGGCGCAGATCAGGGAACCGAACAGCAGGCCCTGCGCATCTTCGAGCAGGGAATGCGGCTGGGGGGCTGGGGGTGTTGGCGTGGTCATCGGATCAGTGCATCGCCGTGTCGGAGAACAGGTTGATCACCAGGATGCCGGCCATGATCAGGCCGATACCGGCCAGCGCCGGCAGGTCCAGTTTCTGGCCAAAGACCAGGTAGCCGATGGCCGCGATGAAGCAGATCCCCAGGCCCGACCAGATGGCATAGACCACGCCCACGGGCATGTATTGCAGGGTGATGGACAGCAGGTAGAAGGAAATCCCGTAGCCGAAGACCACCACCACCGACGGCCCTGCGCGGGTGAATTGCTGGCTGGCCTGCAGCGCCGTGGTGCCGATGGTTTCAAACAGGACGGCGAGGCCGAGAAACAGCCAGTGCATGGGCGGACTCCGGGGTGCGAGGGTTTCAGACGCAAGCTGTCGCAGAATCTGTTGCCCGGGGCAAGCGGGCGGCGGCTCTGGACCGGGGGCGGGTTCGCGCTACGTCCAGTCCGGCAGCGAACAGGAGGGTTTCATGAAGCCGATGGACAGGATGCGTGCACCGCTGGCCGGATTTGCGGCGCTGGCGATCGCCATGGGTAGCAGCATGGCGGCGGCCGAGATCATGGGTGACACCGTCAGTTACGAGATCGACGGGATGGCCTATGAGGGCTATGTCGCCTGGAACAGCAATCTAGAGCAGTCCCGCGGGACGGTGCTGATTGTCCATGACTGGAACGGGATTGACGCCTATGAACGCCAGCGCGCCGAGATGCTGGCGGCCGAAGGGTTCACCGCCTTTGCCATCGATGTCTATGGCGCCGATGCGGACCCGCAGGGGATCGAGGATTATCGCCGCCTTTCGGGCGAGATGTATGCCGACCGGGACATGTTCCGCAGCCGTCTGATGGGCGGGATCGAAGCGGCTGCGGACCTGCCCGGGGCGGGCGGGCCGGTGGTGATGATGGGCTATTGCTTTGGCGGGGCGGCGGTGCTGGAAGCGGCCCGCGCGGGCGCGGAGCTGGACGGGTTCGTCAGCTTTCACGGTGGGCTGGACCTGCCAGAAGGGCAGGATTACAGCGCCGTCGCCGCGCCGGTGATGCTGTTTCATGGCTCGGCCGATCCGGTGTCCGGGATGGCGGATCTGGCAGCGCTTCTGGATGATCTGCAAGACGCCGGGGTGCCCCATGATGCGCAGGTCTTTGGCGGTGCGCGCCATTCCTTCACCGTCTGGGGGTCAGGGGATTACGATCTGCGCGCCGACCGCGACAGCTGGTCGGGGCTGCTGCGCTTCCTGGACCGGGTGATGTGAGCGCTCAGATCGGGCGGCCGGCGTTCATGTTGGCGACGGCGCGCTCGATCTCGCGCAGGCGTTCGGCATTGGGCGGGTGCGTGCCAAGGAAACGGTTGCCCGGATCCGGCAGACGGCGAAACAGTTCGGCGCCGCGCAGGGGATCGTAGCCACCACGCGCGGCGACCAGCGCGCCAAGGCGGTCGGCCTCCAGCTCGAACGCCTTGGAATAGCGCCGCGCGCCCACCGTGGCGCCGACATTCACCAACTCTCGCGCGGTGGCGTCGCTGACGCCCGAGAGCGCCGCCACCAGCCCGCCCAGCAGCGCGCCGGTCATGGCCTGTTCCTGCATCCGGGGCAGGTGATCGGCAATATGGTGGGCGGCCTCATGGCCGAAGACCAGCGCGATCTCATGGGGGCTGCGCATGTCATCGATCAACGCCAGGGTAAATCCGATCACCGGGCGCCCGCGTTCATCACGGGTGTGAAAGGCGTTGGGGGGCTGGCCGGGGCGATCATCGAGCACCACCAGGAAGTTGCAATCCAGATGCGGGGCACGTTCGCGGCAGACCTGATTGGCGGCGGGGCGCATCCGGGTCACCACCTGCGCGAAATCGGCGCGGGTGGTGGCGGTGCCGGGGGCCGAGGGGGCGGGAGCAGAGGGCGGCGCGGTGCTGACCGGGGGCAGAGGCTCCAGCGTGCAGGCCGCCAGCGCCAGGGCCATGACCGCGATCACGCCGCGCAAGGTGAAGTTCCGCATACCTGTCCCCTTTGATACAGGCCGGAGTTTAGCGTGCCCGCGACCGCGCGACAATTCCGCAGGCGTTCACAGCTGCGCGCAGAAAAAAGGGGGGCGTGTGGCCCCCCTTTTCCGGTTGTCGCACAGTGGCCGCGCTCAGCTGACCAGTGCCTTGTTCAGGTATTCGTCAACCTTTTCCAGATAGCCCATGGTGCTAAGCCATTTCTGATCCGGGCCAACCAGCAGCGCCAGATCCTTGGTCATATGGCCATCCTCAACCGTCTGGACGGTCACGCGCTCCAGCGTCTCGGCAAAGCGCAGCAGCTCGGCATTGTTGTCCAGCTTGGCGCGGTGCTTCAGCCCGCCGGTCCAGGCAAAGATCGACGCGATGGAGTTGGTCGAGGTCTCCTTGCCCGCCTGGTGCTGGCGGTAGTGGCGGGTCACGGTGCCGTGGGCGGCCTCGGCCTCGACCACCTGACCGTCCGGGGTCATCAGCGCCGAGGTCATCAGGCCCAAGCTGCCGAAGCCCTGCGCCACGGTGTCGGACTGCACGTCGCCATCATAGTTCTTGCAGGCCCAGACATAGCCGCCGGACCATTTCATGGCGCAGGCCACCATGTCGTCGATCAGGCGGTGCTCATAGGTGATGCCCGCTTCCTTGAACTTGTCGGCGAATTCCTCGTCGAACACTTTCTGGAACAGGTGCATGAAACGGCCGTCATAGGTTTTCAGAATGGTGTTCTTGGTGGACAGATACACCGGATAGCCGCGCGCAAGGCCATAGTTCATGGAGGCCCGGGCGAAATCGATGATCGACTGGTCCAGGTTGTACATGGCCATGGTGACACCGGCGCCGGGGGCGTCGAACACCTCTTTTTCGATCACGGTGCCGTCTTCGCCCACGAACTTGATCGTCAGCTTGCCCGCGCCGGGGAAGTGGAAATCGGTCGCGCGATACTGGTCGCCAAAGGCGTGGCGGCCGACGATGATCGGCTGGGTCCAGCCCGGAACCAGCCGGGGCACGTTCTTGCAGATGATCGGCTCACGGAAGATCACGCCGCCCAGGATGTTGCGGATGGTCCCGTTGGGCGAGCGATACATGCGCTTGAGGCCAAATTCCTCGACCCGGCCTTCATCCGGGGTGATGGTGGCGCATTTCACGCCAACGCCATATTTCTTGATCGCATGGGCGGCATCGACGGTGATCTGGTCATCGGTGCGGTCGCGCTCCTCGATGCCCAGGTCATAGTATTTCAGGTCGATATCCAGATAGGGCAGGATCAGCTTCTGCTTGATGAAGTCCCAGATGATCCGGGTCATTTCGTCGCCGTCAAGTTCGACGACCGGGTTATCCACCTTGATCTTGGTCATGCGTGCCTCCGCTTGGGGTGAGTCGGTTCCAGCGTCTCATACAGCAAGCGGGGCAGGATGCAAAGACTTGTATGCCGATGTATACCGAAATCGCGTGACTCAGAGGTCCAGCACGCCGATTGCGCCCAGACCGTTGAGGACGAACTGCACCGACAGCGCCGCCAGCAGCATCCCCAGCAGGCGCGTCACCACCATGGACCCGGTCCGCCCCAGGGCGCGTTCGATCATTCCGGCGGCCAGGAACAGCACGAAACACAGCGCCACCACCCCCAGCATGATCAGGTTGACGGCCACGATCCCGGTCCAGACGCGCCCGGCATCGTTGATCAGCAGGATCATCGCCGCCATGGCGCCCGGTCCGGCAATCAACGGCATGGCCAGGGGAAAGACCGAAGGGTCCTCAACCACATCGGCGTGACCTTCGCGGCGTTGGGTGCGGCGGTCGAACAGCATGTCCAGCGCAGTCAGGAACAGCAATATCCCCCCGCCGATCTGAAAGGCGGGCATGGAAATGCCGATGAAGGCCAGAAGCGCATCGCCAAAAAGGCCAAAGACCAGCAGAAGCCCGGCTGCAATGACACAGGCCCGCAGCGCCACGCCCCGCCGCTGGGCAGAGGTCATCCCCTGCGTCAGCGCCACGAACAGCGGCGCCAGGCTGATCGGATCGATCACCACCAGAAGGGTGACGAAGGTGGTGATCAGAAAGGCGGTTTCAACCATGCGATGGCATCCCTGCTGCGAAACTCCAGTCTGCGCCGGAAGCAGTCCCTGGGGAAGGGCGCTCAGCCTTTGTTGGCGCGCCCCTCCAGCACGGCATTGGTCACCCCGCCCAGCAGCACCGCATAGGCGGCGACATAGAACCACAGCAGCATGATGATCACCGCGCCGATGGAGCCATAGAGCCGGTTGTAATCGGCAAAATGCGCTAGGTACCAGTTCAATCCGACCGAAGCCCCCAGCAACAATGCCACCGCCACGACGATCCCGGGCCAGAGCACCATACCCGGTTCAGCCGCACCATCGCGGTTGGGCCCGTAGCGATAGAACAGTGCCAGCCCCACCACCACCACCGCCAGGGCCACCATCCAGCGCAGGATTTCGGCGATCACCGCATAGAACCCGCCCAGCGGCACAAAGGCCAGCACGATGGGCAGCACCACCAGCAGTATCATCGCCGTCACACCGACCGAAACCATGGCAACGGTCAGCGCCAGCCCGTGCAGGTAAAACATCAACCCGCCGCGCGCCGGCAGGCCATAAACCGCCGTCAGCCCGCGCGACAGCCCCCCCACGCCCAGACGCGCCGACCACAGCGCGATTGCCAGCGACAGAAGCGATGTCCAGCCCAGGGTCGATTCATGGGTCTGCATCAGCCCCTGAAGCTGCGCGCCGATAAGGTCCACGGCCTCGGGTGGCAGCAGTTCGGAATAGTCCCGGAACGCGGTTTCGATGATCTCGGGGTCCGCGAAATAGCCGAAGACTGACACCAGCGCGGCCAGGGCCGGGAACAGGGCAAATATCCCGTAGAATGCAACGCCGGCGGCGGCCAGATCAATCCGGCGCGCCCCCATTGTATCATTGACCGCGAGGAGTGTCCGGACCGCGGGTGCAATCCGGCCCAAAGTCACTGCGCGATGGCCAGGTCGCCCAGGGATTTGCCTTCGGCAAGCGCGGCCTCAATCCATTTCGGCCGCCGTCCACGCCCGGTCCATGTCTGGCTGGGATCAGCAGGGTTGACGAATTTCGGAGGCAACCCGCTGCGCGATTTCTTGCCGCCGGACTTCAGAAGTTCCGCAAGGGAGAATCCTTTCTCACGTGCGAGTGATTCCACCTCGGCAAGAGCGGCGATCTTTTCGCGGTCCTTGTAGGTTTCGATTGCCTTTTCCACATCCCGGCGCAGCTTCTTCAGCTCTTCCAGCGACATTTGATTCAGGTCGTTCATTCTCATGCTCCGAATTTCCATGCCTGTAGCATTGAACAACCCCGGGCGATTTGTAAAGACCGCCCACGCGGATTTGCGCGGGGAATTGCCAACCGGCCCTGCAGGAATTACGGAGGCGCAGACCGGGTCATTCTCCGCGCCAGCATTTCAGGACATAGCGGCTGGTCATCAGATCCAGATGCGCCCCGCCGCCATTCTTGGCGATGGTGATCTCCGTGTCCGCATTGCGCGCGAAGAGCCCGTTCGGGACGTCGTAATAATCGGCGCGAATCGCATCGCGGGTGATGGTGCCCGCGGCCAGCGGGATCTTCAATTCGCCGATATGGTCCAGGGTGGTGGCGCGGCTGTCCACGAACACCGTGGCGCGGCGCAGGGCGGTGTCATCGACCTCGCGCATGTCGGGGCGGTAGGCGCCGATCAGGTCCAGATGCTGCCCGGGCTGCAGCCAGTCGCCCTGGACCACGGGTGTGGTGGACATGGTGGCGGTGCAGATGATGTCGGCGCCGCGCACGGCCGCCTCCAGGTCCGGGGCGAAACGGGCATTGGCATGGCGCGCGGCCAGGGCGCGGGCGGCATCGGGGCTGCGGTTCCAGATGGAGAATTGCGCATCCGGAAACAAAGCGCCGTAGGCTTCGATCATGTTGGCGCCGACGGTGCCCGCGCCGACAATGGTAATGTTGCGGCTGTCGGCGCGGGCCAGCAGGCTGGCGGCATAGAGGCTGTCCCCGGCGGTTTTCCATTTGGTGACCAGATGGAAATCGACAATCGCCTCCAGCGTTCCGTCGCTGTCGGAATAAAGATTGACGGCCCCGTTGACCATGGGCTTTCCGGCGCCCGGGTTTCGGGGGAAAATGGTGGCGGTCTTTACCGCGCTGCCCAGGCCGTCGATCCAGGCCGCGCGGGACAGCAGCGTATCCGGATCGCGGTAAAGAAAGGTGTCGCCGATTTCAGCGCGCGGCAATTGGTGCCCTTCGGCAAAGGCTTTCAGCAAAGCCCGCCAGCTCATGCGGGATTCGACCTCGGGTCCGATGATCTCGATTTCCATTCGGGCTATCCTTTTTTGCCAGAGAAATGCCAGGGGTCAACCGCCTGCGCGCCGGAGTGCATTGTCCAGCGCCCGCGAAAAGCGCGCGCGGTCGGATCTGGAAAAGGCCTTGCCGCCGCGCTGCACCCGCATGGGGTCGGCGGCGCGCAGATCGGCCATCAGATCGCGCGTGGCCAGAACATTGCCGATATTGGCCGCCGTCAGCGCGCTGCCATCATGGCGCAAGACCTGCGCGCCCGCGGCCACGGCCTTTGCGGCCAGCGGGATGTCATCGGTCACCACCACATCGCCCGCCGCGGCGTGATCGGCGATCCATTTGTCGGCCACATCGGCCCCCTGATCCACATAGACCATGCGCACCAGCGGATTGGCCGAAGGCCGCAGCCCGCCATTTGTCACCAGCACCAGCGGGACGCGGTGGCGGTTGGCGACAGCCTCGGCCTCGGCCCGGACGGGGCAGGCGTCGGCATCCACATAGATCGTGGTCACGCCCTATCGGCCCAGGGCGCGGGCGTGAAACCGGATATGGCTGGCCATGAAGCTGGAGACAAAGAAATAGCTGTGGTCATAGCCCGCCTGCATCCGGAAGGTGCCGGGCTGGCGGCGCGCGGCCATGGCCTGGGCCAGGGCTTCGGGCATCAGCAGGTCCAGGAACTGATCCGCGCTGCCCTGATCCACCAGCACCTCACCATCAAAGCCCTGGCTCTGCATCAGCAGTGTGGCGTCATGGGCGGCCCAAGGGGCCTCATCCGCGCCCAGATAGGCCGCAAACTGCTTGCGCCCCCAGTCGCTGGCGGTCGGATGCGCAATCGGCGCAAAGGCCGAGACCGAGGCATACCGCCCCGGCAGCGACATCGCCAGCGTCAGCGCCCCGTGCCCGCCCATGGAATGCCCGGTGATCGCCTGCGCGCCCTCATCCAGCGGGAAATTGTTGAACAGCACGCGCGGCAGTTCGTCGGCCACATAATCCCACATGCGGAACTGCGGCGCCCAAGGGGCCTGCGTGGCATTGACATAGAACCCTGCGCCCTGGCCCAGATCATAGGCGTCATCATCAGCCACGCCCTCGCCCCGGGGCGAGGTATCGGGGAAGACCAGCGCCAGCCCCCGCCGCGCGGCATGTTCCTGCGCGCCCGCCTTGACCATGGCGTTTTCATGGGTGCAGGTCAGGCCTGAAAGAAACCACAGCACCGGCACGGGGCGGTGCTGCGCCTGCGGCGGCAGGAACAGGCCGAAGGTCATCTCACCGCCCGTGGCCTGGGACTGGTGGGTATAGACACCCTGCACACCGCCAAAGGCGCGGTTTTCCGAAACTGTCTTCATGGGGACCTCCGATGCTTTGGCGCGGTTCTGTCAGAAGCCGCTGACCCATGCAATGATGACGGGAATGGTGGCTATGCTGATGACGGTGGAAATCAGGATCGCTGCCGACACCCGCGCCGGCCCCACCTGATACTGCTGCGCCAGGATGAACACATTGCCGGCCACCGGCAGGGCCGAGGCCGCGATCATCACCCCCGCCGTCACCGGGTCAACGCGAAAGATCACCAGCGTTGCCAGCGCCACCAGGGCGGGATGCAGCACCAGCTTGCCGAAACACAGCCAACTGACGATGCCCAGCCGCTCGGCCCGCTTGTCGGCCAGCGAAGCGCCGATGGCAAACAGCGCGCAGGGCGTGGCCGCCGCCCCCAGCAGCACCATGAAGTCGTTGATCGTGCCCGGCAGCGGCACGCCACTGGCGGACCATAGCAGACCCAGCGCCATGGACATGACCATCGGGTTCTTCCCCACCGCGCGCAGCAGGATGCCCGGCAGTTCGGGGCTGATCCGCCCTTCACGCGCAAAGGTGATCAGCATGGTGAAGAGCGACGAAAAGACAATCAGGTCAATTGTCAGGATCATCAGCACCGCCGGAACCGACTCCGGGCCCAGCAGCACCACCAGCATCGGCACCCCCAGAAACCCGGTATTGCCGATGGTGGCGGTATGCGCCTCGATCGTGGCTTCGGACAGCGGGCGGCGGCGCAGGAACGCCACCCCCATCACCAGCGCGTAAAGCACCAGACACGCCCACAGATAAGCCGAAAACGCCCGCATCTGGAACAGATCGCCCAGGCTCAGATTCGCCGCAAAGCCGAACAGCATGGCCGATAGCGCAAAGTAGAAGACGAATTTCGTCAGCCAGGCCGTGGCCTCGGGGCCAAAGGCACCCGCCCGCCCGGCGCCGAAGCCCAGGCCAATCACCGCAAAGAACGGCAGTGTCTTGAGGAAGATCTCAACCATGGTCACATCGCCGTTAGCAGAAGCCCCGGCGCTCTACCAGAACCTGACAGGGTTTTACCTGCCGTCCGAAGCGACTATGCTGCCCCCGAAGCCGGAGGCAAGATGACATTCGCAGCACCCCGCCTGCGCAAGGGGCGGAAATTCGAACAGGTGGTCGAAGGCGCGCGCGCGGTCTTCATGGCGGCCGGCTATGATGGCGCCAGCGTGGACGAAATCGCCCGCGTGGCCGGCGTTTCAAAGGCAACCCTCTATAGCTATTTCCCGGACAAGCAGGTGCTGTTTACCGAAGTCGCCCGCCGCGAATGCCTGCGCCAGGCCGATGAAGCGCATGAGTTGATCGACTCCGCCGCCCCGCCCGCCAAGGTGCTGGACGCGGTCGCCCGCCGGATCATCGCGTTCTACACATCGGATTTCGGCCGCAACATGTTCCGCATCTGCGTGTCCGAGGTCGACCGCTTCCCCGAACTGGGCCAGCGTTTCTACGACAGCGGCCCGCAATTGGCCCGTGAACGGTTGGGCGGCTATCTGCAAGCGGCCACGGCACGCGGAGAGCTTGCCATCGACGACATCGACCTGGCCGCCGACCAGTTCCTGCAACTGTGCCATGTGGATCTGATGGACCGCGTGGCCTGCCAGGTTCAGCTCAGCTTCACCGGGGCCGAGGTTGATCGCGTGGTGCAGGGGGCGGTGCGGATGTTCCTGGCCTGCTACGGTACCGGCAGCGCAGCAGGGCAGGGGGCGTAGAGCGCGCCCCCGGGGGGGACGGCCCGCTTGCGGAGCCGTCCGGGGGCAGAGCCCCCAACCCGCGCGCAGCGCCAGAAGGCTTGCGCGCGGAACGCGCGCTCCGCTGGCTCAGCTCCGAAAGGTCATTCCCATTCGATCGTCCCCGGCGGCTTCGAGGTGATGTCATATGTCACTCGGTTGATCCCGCGCACCTCGCCCACCAGCCGCGTAGCCGTTTCCGACAGGAATTCGTGGCTGAACGGATAGTAATCCGCCGTCATCCCGTCCACCGATGTCACCGCGCGCAGCGCGCAGGCAAAGTCATAGGTCCGCCCGTCGCCCATCACCCCCACGGTACGCACCGGCAGGATGGCGACAAACGCCTGCCAGATCTCGTCATAAAGCCCGTGCTTGCGGATCTGGTCGATGAAAACCGCATCCGCCCGGCGCAGGATCTCCAGCTTCTCGCGCGTGATCTCGCCGGGGCAGCGGATCGCCAGCCCCGGTCCGGGGAAGGGGTGGCGGCCGATGAAGCTCGGCGGCAGGCCCAATTCGCGGCCCAGCGCACGCACCTCGTCCTTGAACAGCTCGCGCAGCGGCTCCACCAGCTTCAGGCCCATCTTCTCGGGCAGACCACCGACATTGTGATGGCTCTTGATCGTCACCGACGGCCCGCCGCTGAACGAGACACTTTCGATCACATCCGGATAGAGCGTCCCCTGCGCCAGAAACGCCGCCCCTTCGATCCCGTCGGCGTAATGCTGGAACACGTCGATGAACAATCGCCCGATGGTCTTGCGCTTTGTTTCCGGATCGGAAATACCCTCCAGCGCCGACAGGAAGCGTTCGGATTCATCGGCATGGATCAGCGGGATGTTGTAATGGTCGCGGAACATGGTGACCACTTCCTCGGCCTCGCCCAGCCGCAGCAGCCCGTGGTCCACAAAGACGCAGGTCAGCTGGTCGCCGATGGCCTCGTGGATCAGCACCGCGGCCACGGAACTGTCCACGCCGCCCGACAGCCCGCAGATGACCTTGGCGTCGCCCACCTGTTCGCGGATGCGCGCCACCGCCTCGGCCCGGTAGGCGCCCATGGTCCAGTCGCCGCTGAACCCGGCCAGACGCACGAAGTTTTCCAGCAGCTTGCGGCCGTTGGGGGTGTGGTGCACCTCGGGGTGGAACTGCACGGCATAGAAATGCCGCGCCGGGTCCGCCACCATGGCCAGCGGCGCACCGCCGGAGGTTCCGATCACCTCGAACCCAGGCGCCAGGCGTGTGACCCGGTCGCCATGGCTCATCCAGACTTCCTCGCGCCCGGCGGCGAACAGCCCGTGGAAGATCCCGTCACCCTTGTGCCCCGGCGCGGGTTCGACAAAGGCGCGCCCGAACTCGGCATGGTGCCCGCCTTCGACGGCACCGCCCAGTTGCACCATCATCACCTGCTGGCCATAGCAGATGCCCAGCACTGGCACCCCCATGGCAAACAGCGCCTCCGGCGCGCGCGGGCTGCCCGGGCGCGTCACCGAATCCGGCCCCCCTGACAGGATCACCGCCTGGGGCGCACGCTCGGCCAGCAGCGCCTCGGTCACCTTCTGATAGGGGTGGATTTCGCAATAGACATTCAGCTCACGCAGGCGGCGCGCGATCAGCTGCGTCACCTGGCTGCCGAAATCGACGACAAGAAGAAGATCATGGGATGCGCTCTGGGTCATGGCAGTGCCATAGGCCGCGCGCGCGCCCTGCGCAAGATCATCCTCTCGCCAGCACCTGCCACGCGTCGATCTCCTCTGCGCACAGCAGGGCCCTGACCCGTGGGATCTGCGGGTCCTGCTCAACCAGCGCCTTCTCGCGCAACAGGCAGGCCTGTTCGGGCGCGGCGTCGAATGCCTGATCGATTCGGAACCGCAGCACCTGACCCGCTTCCAGCCGATGCTGCAGCACACTCAAACCCTTCCCCTTGCCTACATGGTGTTCGCCACCTGATACAAGCTTCCGCAATGTGAGGCGCGGGGCAGCGATGCGGGACCTTTCTGCCGTTGGTCATTGGGCGCGAAGCCGCGCTGCGTCGGGCCGCGGTGCGGCGATCCGTGCTGTGAGCTATCGTGTTTCATGGCAGCCAGATCCGTGAAACTTCCAGGCTATGCAGTTGTGGCAGCCAAGTCGCCGTGCCGGGGGGCGGCCTGGCGAGGCGCGGCGGGCTGACGCCCTTGATTCCGCGCCGGGAAGCGACCGCTCAGGGCTCCAATCCGTCACACGGTGTCTTGTGTCGGGAGCCTGCCAGTAGAAGCGCACACGCTCCGGCCCCAGCCGCAGTGACGTAGGGAAGCGGTCCGCGCCAGGTGCTGCAAGACAGGCGCGCAGACCCGCCTTGCGGCCGTCGACTGCAGGCTGGTCCCGGTTCGGCTTGTCCGGGCATGAAAACCGCAACGTCATGGGGGGCTGCTCGCTGTGCTTGCGCCGTCAACTCCTGCCGGAAGCGTGTCGTGCCGATCGGGAAGCGCTGGGCGGGTGATGTCGCTTTTGGCGGTCAAACGGCGCAAACCGGCGGCGCTGCGGTGCAGTGTCTGCGTATGACAGGGAAAACACAGCCGCCCGGACGTCCGGCGCGGATCAGCGAAGGGGTTTGTGGTCATGGCAGATGCAGCGCAGGCTACGGCAGGACGGCGCACACGTGGCAGCGGGGGCGGTGGCGCCGCACGGCGTGCGGCGCGCACGGCGGTCAGCGTGGAGACCGCGCGCTACATCACGCGCAACATCCCCGATTTCGAGGTCCTCAACGCCGAGGCGCTGGAGATCATCGAGGCCAATGCCGAGACCATCCTGGCCGAGATCGGTGTCAATTTCGTCGATTGCCCCGAGGCGCTGGAGCGCTGGCGCGCTGCCGGGGCCGAGGTGACGGGCGAGCGCGTGCGTATCCCGCGGGGCCTCGCGCGCCAGCTCTGCGCCACCGCGCCCGCAAGCTTCACCCAGGCCGCCCGCAACCCCGACCGCAACGTCGAGATCGGCGGGCGCAACCTGGTCCTGGCCCCGGTCTACGGCCCGCCTTTCGTGCGCTCGGCCAGTGGCGGGCGGCGCTATGCCACCATGGAGGATTTCCGCAATTTCGTGAAGCTGGGCTACATGTCCAAATGGCTGCATCACTCGGGCGGCACCGTGTGCGAGCCCACGGATGTCGCCGTGAACAAGCGCCATCTGGACATGCTGCACGCGCATATGACGCTGTCGGACAAACCCTTCATGGGGTCGGTCACCGAACCGGTCCGCGCCGCCGATTCGGTGGAAATGGCAAAGCTGCTGTTCGGCGCCGATTTCGTCGATCAGAACACGGTGATGACCTCGCTCATCAACATCAACTCGCCGCTGACCTTCGATTCGGTGATGATGGGCGCGCTGGAGGTCTACGCCAAGGCCAACCAGGCCTGCATCATCTCGCCCTTCATCGTCGGCGGTGCCATGGCGCCGACCACTGTCGCCGGCACCCTGACCCAGGTCCTGGCCGAGGTGCTGGTCGGCGTGGCCTACAGCCAGCTGATCCGCCCCGGCGCCCCGGTGATCTTCGGCGCCTTCGTCACGTCGATCGACATGAACTCCGGCGCCCCCACCTTCGGCACGCCCGAGGCCGCGCTCATCACCTATGGCGCCGGGCAACTGGCACGGCGGCTGGGGCTGCCCTACCGCTCGGGCGGGTCCTTCTGCGGCTCCAAACTGCCCGATGCGCAGGCCGCGTATGAAACCGCCAACAGCCTCAACATGGCGCTTCTGGCGGGGGTAAACTTCATGCTCCACTCCTGCGGTTGGCTCGAAGGCGGGCTTGTGGCCTCCTACGAGAAATTCGTCATGGACGCCGACCAGCTTGGCGCGCTCCATCACCTTGCGCGCGGCGTGGACATGTCCGACAACGGCCAGGCCATGGATGCATTGCGAGAGGTCGGCCCGGGCGGCCATTTCCTCGGCTGTGCCCATACCCAGGCCAATTTCAAGGACGCGTTCTGGCGCAGCGACCTGCTGGACTACAAACCCTTCGAAACCTGGGACGAAGAGGGCGCCCGTGACACCCAGGCCCTGGCCGAGGCCCGCGTCGCCCGGATGCTGGCCGATTACCAGCAACCCGCCCTCGACCCGGCAGTGAACGAGGCGCTTTCGGACTATGTCGCCCGCCGCAAGGCGTCCGAACCGGACGCTTTTGGCTGACGCCATGACCCATCGCGGCGCGGCCCCCTGTCCAGCGGCCGCGCCCATTTCACCCTTGCAAAAATATCCCGGGGGAGTCCCCGCTTGCGGGGACGGGGGCAGCGCCCCCGAACCCCGGTGGCAATCGGCTCAGCCTTTGAAATCCGAAATCACCGCCACCCCCGGCGGCGTTGGCCCGTCGAACGCCGCCAGTTCCGCGCTGGCCGCTGACAGCGGCACCTCGCGCGCGACCAGCGGCGACAGATCCACCCGCCCGGCAGTGATCAGCCCCAGCAATGAGGGATATTTCCACCCCGGCATCCCGCGTGTGCCATAAAGCGCCAGGTTCTTCATGTAGACGGCGTTCATGTTGATCCGCATATGGGCGGTATGCCCCACCGGCATCCCCACCTGCACATGCCGCCCCAACGGCCGCAGGCACTCGATCGAGGCATTGGTCGTCGCCTCGATCCCCAGCGCCTCGATCGACACATGCGCACCCCCGCCCGTGGCCTCGATGATCGCCTCGGCCACCCGGCCGTCACGGGCATCCACCGCAACCTCGGCGCCCAGGGCGCGGGCATGGTCCAGCTTTTCAGGCACCACATCGACCACAACAACCCGCGCCCCCATGGCCTGCGCCAGCAGCAGCGCCGACAACCCGATCCCCCCGGTCCCGTGGATGGCAACCCATTCGCCCGGCGCCAGCGCGGCGCGGTCGGTCAGCGCATGCCAGACGGTGGTGACCCGGCAGCCCAGTCCGGCGGCCAGCATGGGCGAGATGCTCTCGGGCAGTTCCGACAGGTTATGCGCCCGCGGGACCGAGACATATTCCGCAAACGCTCCCGGCTCCACAAACCCCGGCAAGCGCTGGTCCGCACAGGTGCTCGACGCCCCGGCGCGGCAGGACGGGCAGGTGCCGCAGGACAGGATGAAGGGCGCGATCAGCCGCTCGCCCACGCGCCGCCCGGACTCCGGCCCGGCGGCAACAACCTCGCCGCAATACTCATGGCCCTGGATCTGACCCGGCTTCACCCGCGGATGCTCCCCAACCCAGCCATGCCAGTCCGACCGGCACACCCCGCAGGCCAGCACCTTCAGCACAACGCCATCAGGCTCACACACCGGGTCCGGCACGGTCTCCAGGCTCAGCGGTTGACGATATTCGCGCAGAACAGCGGCACGCATGGACAGGCTCCCCCTCTGGTCAGGCCTGCACCATCGCGGCCCGTCCCGCCGGGCACAAGCCCCAATCATCGGCCAAAGGCACGGCTTCGCGGGTTCCGTACCTCAGCCACCACATGCCAGCGGCCCGCCAATACGGGCCGCACGCCCCCTGAGGGCCGCGGGGTGGGCGGGTGGGCGGCGCTCAGGGGGCATTCCCCCGCCTGCCATCCCGCGGCACCCCGTCACCAATGGATCACGGCTGCAATTCGATCCGGTAGCTTTCGATCACCGTGTTCGCCAGCAGCTTCTCGCACATGTCGCGCAGCTGCGCCTCGGCGGCGGCAGGGTCGGTCTCTGCCAACTCCAGCTCGATCAGCTTGCCCTGACGCACCCCGTTCACGCCGTCAAACCCCAGCGAGCCCAGCGCATGGCGCACCGCCTCGCCCTGCGGGTCCAGCACGCCGTCCTTCAACATCACCACCACACGGGCCTTCATCGCTCTTGCGCCTTTCAGTTCATCAGCTTCGGTTTGGTCATGGGCGTGGCCGCATTGGGCATCACGCCCAGACGCCGGGCAACTTCGGTATAGGCGTCCGACAGATTGCCCAGATCGCGCCGGAACACGTCCTTGTCCAGCTTCTTGCCGGTCTTCATGTCCCACAACCGGCACGAATCCGGGCTGATCTCATCGGCCACGATCAGCCGCTGGAAATCCCCGTCATAGACCCGCCCGATCTCGATCTTGAAATCCACCAGCTTGATCCCCACGCCCAGCATCACGCCGGACATGAAATCATTCACCCGCAGCGCCAGCGCCACCATGTCATCCAGATCCTGATGCGTGGCCCAGCCAAAGGCCAGGATGTGTTCCTCGCTCACCAGCGGATCGCCCAGCTTGTCATCCTTGAAATAGAATTCCACGATCGGGCGGGGCAGGGCGGTGCCTTCCTCGATGCCCAGCCGCTTGCTGATCGATCCGGCGGCGACGTTGCGCACCACCACCTCCAGCGGGATGATCTCCACCGCGCGGATCAGCTGCTCGCGCATGTTCAGGCGGCGGATGAAATGCGTGGGCACGCCGATATTGTTCAGCCCGGACATGAAATATTCCGACAGCCGATTGTTCAGCACGCCCTTGCCGTCGATCACGTCATGCTTTTCGGCGTTGAAGGCAGTGGCATCATCCTTGAAATACTGCACCAGTGTGCCCGGTTCGGGGCCTTCATACAGAATCTTTGCCTTGCCTTCGTAAATCTTGTTGCGGCGGGCCATTGCGGTCTCCGGTTGGGCGCCTGAAGGGCGCGCGCAGCGATACGGGGGTTGGCTACATGGAACGCCAACGGGAGTTGGCGCTGCTATACGCCAACCCGTGCAATGGGGCAAGCGCGGCTGCGTCATGGCGCCCCGGTCCCGTTTTCGGGTTGCAGCAGGGGCCGCGCTTGGCCATATCAGAAGAAAGTTCAGCACCTGAGGGGTTTGGAGCGATGAGCACCTTTGACGAGCGCGAACGCGCGTTTGAAAACAAATATGCCCATGACATGGAAATGCAGTTCAAGGCCGTTGCGCGGCGCAACAAGAAGCTGGGCCTCTGGGCGGCCGCGCTTCTGGGCAAGGATGGCAAGGCCGCCGAGGACTACGCCATGGAAGTGATCCGCGCCGATTTCGAAGAGGCCGGCCATGAAGACGTGTTTCGCAAGGTTCAGGCCGATCTGCAGGGCAAGGCCGATGAAGCCACCATCCGCGCCAGGATGGAGGAGCTTCTGGCCGAAGCCAAGTGCGAGATCGTCGAGAAGGGCTGAGCCCGGAAAAACGCGGCCTGCGCCTGTTTCCCGGCCCGCCGGGGTTTGCCCGGGCGCGCAAAACGTGGCATGCAACCTGCAACCGCGCGGACCGCGGTGCGGCCTGCTGACGGGCCGCATTCAACCGCAGTGACCAGAGGGCATGACATGACCGACGCGCTGAGCGCCGCACTTGCCGAACGCGACTGGCTTCTGGCCGATGGCGCGACCGGAACCAATCTGTTCAACATGGGCCTGCAATCCGGGGATGCCCCGGAGTTGTGGAATGCCGATGCGCCGGACAAGATCCGCACGCTCTATCGCGGCGCGGTCGAGGCCGGATCGGATCTGTTCCTCACCAACTCCTTCGGCGGCAATGCCAGCCGCCTGAAGCTGCATGACGCCCAGGGCCGGGTGCAGGAACTCAACCGCCTGGCTGCCGCCCTGGGGCGTGAGGTTGCGGATGCCAGCGGGCGGAGGGTGATCGTGGCCGGTTCCATCGGGCCCACGGGCGACATCATGGCCCCCATGGGCAGCCTGACGCATGACCTGGCGGTGGAGATGTTCCACGAACAGGCCGAGGGGCTCAAGGCCGGGGGCGCCGATGTGCTCTGGGTGGAAACCATCAGCGCGGCCGAGGAATTCGCCGCCGCCGCCGAAGCCTGCGCCCGCGCCGACATGCCCTGGTGCGGCACCATGAGCTTCGACACCGCCGGGCGCACCATGATGGGGTTCACCTCGGCCGATCTGGCGGCGATGGTGGGCAAGCTGGCGCATCCGCCGCTGGCCTTTGGCGCCAATTGCGGGGTGGGGGCGTCCGATCTGCTGCGCACGGTGCTGGGGATCATGGCGCAGGGGCCGGTGCTGCCGGTGATCGCCAAGGGCAACGCGGGGATACCGAAGTATGTCTCGGGGCATATCCATTATGACGGCACGCCGGAACTGATGGCCGAATACGCCGTGCTGGCGCGCGCTTGCGGGGCGCGGATCATCGGCGGTTGCTGCGGCACCATGCCGGACCACCTGCGCGCCATGCGTGCCGCGCTGGAAAGCCGCGCCCCGGGCGCCCGTCCGACGCTGGAGCAGATCGCCGCGGCGCTGGGGGGCTTTTCCTCGGCCCATGACGGGACTGAGGACACGCTCCCCGAGGGCACGTCCGGCCGCCGCGCCGGGGGGCGCCGCCGCCGCCGCGACTGATCCACCTCTGGCCCGGCTGCGGCGCGACTGCGGCGCGGGTGTCTGGCCGCGCTCCATGCGCGGCATGGTAGCTCAGAACAGGCTCAACTGATCGCCCGGGCGTGGGGGTGTGGTGAACAGGTCGCAGCGCAGCGGTGCAAGCGGCTGGTCCAGTCCGCAGCGCCGGGCCGCGGCGCGGAAACGGTCCGCCAGCAGCCGGGCCATCACGCCGTGCCCGCGCATCCGCGTTTCGAAACGGGCATCATACAACGCGCCGCCGTGCATCTGCCGCAACTGGTTCAGCACCCGGGCCTTGCGGTCCGGGGCGTGGCGGTCCAGCCAGTCCTCGAACAGGGGTGCGACCTCACGGGGCAGTCGCAGGAGCACCCAGCTGGCGGCCCGGGCGCCAGCCTCGGCCCCGGCGGCCAGGATGCGCTCGACCTCATGATCGGTCAGGCCGGGGATGACGGGCGAGACCATGATTCGCACCGGCACCCCGGCCCGGGCCAGCGCGCGCACCATGGCCAGCCGCTGGTCCGGCCCTGGTGCGCGAGGCTCCAGCCGACGGGCCAGATGCCGGTCCAGCGTGGTCACTGACACCCCCACCTGCGCCAGCCCGCGCACGGCCATGGGGGCCAGGATGTCCAGATCACGTTCGATCAGCGTGGCGCGGGTCATCACGGTGACCGGGTGGTTGAAGGCAGACAGGGTGTCAAGCAGGTCACGTGTGATTCGCAGCCGTGCCTCGACCGGTTGATAGGGGTCGGTGGCGCTGCCCAGGCACAGGGGCGCAGGGCGGTAGCGGGGCTTTGACAATTCGGCGGCCAGCACCTCCGGCGCATCGGGCCGCGCGATCAGGCGGGATTCGAAATCCAGCCCCGGAGACAGGCCCAGATGCGCATGGCCGGGGCGGGCATAGCAGTAGATGCAGCCGTGTTCGCAGCCCCGATAGGGGTTGGCAGAGCGGTCAAAGGGCAGATCGGGCGAGCGGTTGCGCGCGATCATGCTGCGCGGGCGCTCCGTGCGGGTTTCGGTGCGCAGCGGGGGGACCTCTTCGGGGATGTCCCAGCCGTCGGCGCTGTCGTCGCGGTGGGTTGCCTCGAACCGACCGGCCATGTTCAGCCTGGCCCCGCGGCCGGGCAGGCGCCGCCAGGGCGCGGGTCTGGAGTGCTGCGACGAATCCATGCCCGAGCCTAGAACGAAACACGAACCTGCGCGAGGGTTTTCCGGCCACACCCGGCGCCGCCCCGGACAGGCAGGTCGGCACCGGACCGGACCATGTCGCAAACCGCCAAGTCCAGCGGGGCAATCGGTCGCATCAAGGCCTGAACAAGGCTTGGAGATTCGCCATGAGCGACACAGAAGACGAAATCATCCTGTCCGAACTCGACGACGACGAACTTGTCCAGCAGATGATGGACGATCTCTATGATGGCCTGAAAGAAGAGATCGAAGAGGCGGTCAACATCCTGCTGGAACGCGGCTGGACCCCCTATGACATCCTGACCAAGGCGCTGGTCGCGGGCATGACCATCGTCGGCCATGACTTCCGCGACGGGATCCTGTTCGTCCCCGAAGTGCTGCTGGCGGCCAATGCGATGAAGGGCGGGATGTTCATCCTCAAGCCATTGCTGGTGGAAACCGGTGCGCCGCGCATGGGCAAGATGGTGATCGGCACGGTGAAGGGCGACATCCATGACATTGGCAAGAACCTTGTCGCCATGATGATGGAAGGCGCCGGGTTCGAGGTTGTGGATCTGGGCATCAACAACCCGGTCGAGAACTACCTGGAAGCGTTGGAGCGCGAGCAGCCCGATATCCTGGGCATGTCGGCGCTGCTGACCACGACGATGCCCTATATGAAGGTGGTGATCGACACCATGGTCGCGCAGGGCATCCGCGATGAATATATCGTTCTGGTGGGCGGTGCGCCGCTGAACGAGGAATTCGGCCGCGCCATCGGTGCCGACGCCTATTGCCGCGATGCGGCCGTGGCGGTGGAGATGGCCAAGGATTACGTGGCGCGCAAGCATAACCAGATGGCCGCAGGCTGACGGTTTTCCCGTGATCTGAAGGAGCGCCCGCGTGCCGCGGGCGCGAGCCTTCTGGCACATGCGTGCGGGTTAAGGGGGCGTTCCGCCCCCTCTGCGCGCTTGCGCGCGCATTCACCCCCGAGAGTATTTTCAGGCAAGAAAATGTCAGCTGCGGGCGAAGCTGTCCGCGTGGCAGGGCATACTCCGTTGCGGGCGCAGGGCGGCATGCTGGTATGCGGTGACCGGGAAGCCGTCAGAGCGGTGCGGTTGCCTGTTGCAGCCAGTTGGCGGTGGCGGAGGTGGCCAGCGGGGTCAGCGCGTTGCGGACCCGGGTGTGATAGCCGTTCAGCCAGGCGCGTTCATCGGTGGTCAGCATGTCAGCGCGGATCAGGCGACGGTCGATGGGGGCGAGGGTGAGGGTCTCGAAGGCCAGCATGTCGCGGTCATCGGCGCCGTCGAGGGCGGGGGCGGGCTGGACGAGCACCAGGTTTTCGATCCGGATGCCGAAGGCGCCTTCGCGGTAGTAGCCGGGTTCGTTCGACAGGATCATGCCCGGTTCCAGCTTGGTGGTGCCGGCGCGTGAGAGGCGCTGGGGGCCTTCGTGAACCGACAGGAAGGAGCCGACCCCGTGGCCGGTGCCGTGGTCATAGTCCTGCCCGGCCAGCCAGAGCGGAAAGCGGGCCAGCGCGTCCAGATGTGACCCGGCGACGCCGCGCGGGAAGCGGGCGCGGGACATGGCGATCATTCCTTGCAGGACGCGGGTGAAGGCGCGGGATTCGTCCTCGCCTGCGGGGCCGATGGCGATGGTGCGGGTGATGTCGGTGGTGCCGTCGCGGTACTGGCCGCCCGAGTCCACCAGCATCAGGTCGCCGGGGCGCAGGTTGCGGTTGCTGGCCTCGGTCACGCGGTAATGGACGATGGCGCCATTGAGGCCGGACCCGGCGATGGTATCGAAGCTGATGTCTTCAAGCTGGTTGGTGGCCACGCGGCAGGCTTCCAGCGCGCGGACGATGTCGATTTCGGTGAGCGGGTTGGTGTCGGGGGCGGCGCAGAGGGCTTTGACCCGGGTGTCCAGCCAGCACAGGAATTCGGCCATGGCGGCACCGTCGCGCAGATGGGCGGCGCGGGTTCCGTTGATCTCGGCCTCGGTCTTGCGGGCCTTGGGCAGGATGCAGGGGTCGGCGGCGCGGCTGATGGCGATATCGGCCTGGGTAAGCACATCGGCTAGGCGTTGGGGCGCGGTGGCCGGGTCCAGCCGCACCGGCCCGTCCAGGGTGCGCAGCGCGGGCTCCAGCGCCTCGGGCGGGCGCAGGGTGACGATCCCTTCGAATTGCGTGATCACGCCGGGCTGCAGGCGTGTGTCATCCAGGAACAGGCTGACATGGCCGCCGGCATGCAGGATGGCAAAGCATTGCGCCACCGGAAGGCGGGGCAGGTCGCGCCCGCGGATGTTGAGCAGCCAGGCGATGCTGTCCGGCAGGGTCAGGAGGGCGGCGGTTTCGCCGGCCTCGGTCAGGGACTGGGCCAGGCGGGTGCATTTGGAGGCGAGGCTTTCGCCCGCGAATTCGGTGGGGTGGGGGAATACCGGACCGGCGGGCGGGCCGGGCTGGTCGGCCCAGAGCGGATCAATCTGGTTGGTCATGGGCTGCAGGGTGATGGCGCTGTTCTTCAGCCCGCGGGTCAGGGTTTCGATTTCCTGCGGGGTGTGCAGCCAGGGGTCGAAGCCGATGACGCCGCCGTTGGGCAGGGCGGCGCGCAGCCAGTCGGCGGGCCGGGTTTCCGGCCAGTTGACGGGGGTGAACTCGGCCGCGCATTGCAGCCGCGCCTGCACCCGGTAGCGGCCGTCCACGAACAGGCCTGCCCGGTCCGGCAGCACAATGGCGAACCCCGCCGACCCGGTGAACCCCGTCAGCCAGGCCAACCGTTCATCGCGCGCGGCGACATATTCGCCCTGGTGAGCATCGGCGCGGGGGCAGAGCCAGCCGGTGACGCCTGCGCGCAGAAGCCGCTCACGCAGGGCTGCCAGCCGGGGCGGGCCATCCTGCGGGCGGGTGGTGGCCTCGAAGCTCTGGAACATGGGGACTCCTGCACGGTGGGACAGACAAGTGCTATCGACCGGGGGCGTCAAGATCAATTGCCAACCGTGCGACCGCAAACGCCCTTTCGTCCGCGCCTGCCCTTGGTATAGTGCGGCCAAATGCAAATCAGGAGGCACCCATGGCCGAGATCAAGGACCCCGAGAACACCATCCTCATCGAGCTGAAGGATGGCACCGTGACGATCGAGCTGCTGCCGGACGTGGCGCCGCAGCATTGCGCGCGGATGAAGGAGCTGGCGCGCGAGGGCGCCTATGACGGGGTGGTGTTTCACCGGGTGATCGATGGCTTCATGGCGCAGACGGGCGATGTGCAGCATGGCCGCGCCGATGGCAATCTGGGTCGCGCGGGCACCGGCGGGTCGGACAAGCCGGACCTTCCGGCGGAGTTTTCCGGCGTGCCCCATGACCGCGGCACCCTGGGTGCGGCGCGCAGCCAGAACCCCAACAGCGCCAACAGCCAGTTCTTCATCAACTTTTCCGACAACCATTTCCTGAACCGCCAGTATACCGTCTATGGCCGGGTCATTGCGGGGATGGAGCATGTGGATGCCATCACCCGTGGCGAGCCGCCCGCAAGCCCGGATGCCATGATCAGCGTCAAGGTGGCCGCCGATGCGTGATCGTCTGATATTCGCAGGGCTGTTTCTGGTCGGGGTGATGATCCTGGGCGGCTATTACGTGGGGGCCACGCGGGCCTCGGACCCGGGCCCCTATGAGCCGGTGATTTCCGGCGAAGGCCCGGTCATGGTGATCGAGGTTGAAGGCGAGGCCAATGGCACCATCCGCATCCAGTTGCGCGAGGATATCGCGCCGGCGCATGTGGAGCGTGTGGTCACCCTGGCCGAGCGGGGCGATTATGACGGGGTGGTGTTTCACCGGGTGATCGACGGCTTCATGGCGCAGACCGGCGATGTGGAGCATGGCCGCGCAGGCGGCGATCTGACGCGGGTGGGCACCGGCGGGTCGGAGCTGCCGAATCTGGCGGCCGAGTTTTCGGACCTGCCGTTTGAACGCGGCGTGATGGGCATGGCGCGCAGCCAGCACCCGGACAGCGCCAACAGCCAGTTCTTCCTGATGTTCGCCCCGGCGCCACATCTGAACACCCAGTATACCGCGCTGGGTCAGATCATCGACGGGATCGAGGTTCTGGACGCCATCAAGCGCGGTCGCGGGCAGAACGGGGCGGTCATGGATGACCCCGATGTGATGGCCCGCGTCCGGATCGAGGACTGACCCACGGGCGCTGCGGACAGCCGCGGCGCCCAGTCACTGCCCGGCGTTTCGGCACCCGGTTGCAGCGCGCGGGCCTCTGTTACAAAACCGTTGCAATGTGTCCCCTTTCGCTTAGGCTTTTGTCCTGTAGCCAGGATGCCCGGGTGACATCCTGCCGTCATATCACCGGGCGAAGATGGCGCTGCAATGCCATGATGCCCGGTGCCCAGACCGGGCGGGCACAACCCGGGGGATGACATGACCAAGAACTTCAAGGCCGATAAAGCTGGACAACCTCTGCGCGGCGTCAGTCGGCGCGGTTTCCTTGCCTTGGCCGGCGCCAGCCTGGCAATGACAGGCGCGGGCGCCTTTACCATGACCTCGGCGCGGGCCGGGGGCGGGTTCCGGTTGGGTGTTCTGCATATCAATGACATGCACAGCCGCCTGGCCGAGATCAGCCGCCATAATTCCACCTGCTCGGACGGTGATTCGGCGGATGGCAACTGCTTTGGCGGTGCCGCGCGCCTGGCCACCGCGATCCGTGAGCACCGCGCGGACATGGATGGGGACGGGCTGGCCCATGTCACGCTGGATGCGGGCGACCAGTCGCAGGGGACGCTGTTCTACACCACCTATCGCGGCCGGGCCGAGATCGAGATGATGAACATGATCGGTTTCGATGCCATGGCGCTGGGCAATCATGAATTCAACAACGGCCCCGACAGCCTGGCCGAGATGATCTCCACGGCCGAGTTTCCGGTGATTTCCGGCAATACCAATGTGGCCGAAGGGCCGCTGGGCGATGTGCTGGGCGAATATGTAGTGGTTGAACGTGACGGCGAACGGATCGCCGTGCTGGCGGTGACCACGCCGGATACGGCCTTCATCTCCTCGCCCGGGCCGCATGTGACCTTTACCGATGATATTGTCTACCTGCAGGAGGCCGTGGACCGGGTGCGCGGTGACGGGATCGACAAGATCCTGCTGCTGAGCCATGTGGGCTTTGGGCGCGACCAGCAGATCGCGGCCCAGGTGGACGGGATTTCCGCCATCATCGGCGGGCACAGCCATACGCTGCTGTCCAACACGGTCGAAGACGCGCCCGCCTATGCGACGCTGGTGGAAAGCCCCGCGGGACGGGCGGTGCCGATCGTGCAGGCCTATGCGTTCTCGCGCTATCTGGGGCGGCTGGAGCTGGAATTCGGGGATGACGGCGCGGTGGTCGCGGCCTCGGGTGATACGATCCTGCTGGATGCCTCCTTTGCCGAGGCCGAGGATCTGAAAGCACGGATCGAGGAGCTGGCCGAGCCGATCGAGGAGATGGTGCGCACGCCGGTCGCCACCTTGGCTGCCGGGATCGACGGGTCGCGCGAAAGCTGCCGCGCCATGGAATGCGAGATGGGCAACACCGTTGGCGATGCGCTGCTGGAGGCGGTCGAGGGGCAGGGCATCACCATCGCGCTGGGAAATGGCGGCGGGCTGCGGGCCTCGCTGGGCGAGGGCACGGTGACGCTGGGCGACGTGCTGACCGTGCTGCCGTTCCAGAACACGCTCTATACGCTGGAGGTCACGGGGGCGACGCTGGTCGCCGCACTGGAGCACGGGGTGAACGCGATCGAGGACGGCGCCGGGCGTTTCCCGCAAGTGGCCGGGTTGCGCTTCCGGCTGGACCCGTCGGTGGCGCCGAATGAAGGCCGGGTCTCCGAGGTGGAGGTGCGCGACGGGGATGCGTGGGCACCCATCGACCCGGAGGCGGTCTATGGGATCGTCACCAACAATTTCATGGCCGGGGGCGGGGATGGCTATGCCATGCTGGCGACCGAGGGCATGAACGGCTATGACACCGCCATCGACATGGCCGAGGTGCTGGCGCAGTATCTGAGCGCGCATGAGCCCTTTGCCCCGGTGATCGACGGGCGCATCCTGCAGTAGTGATCTGATCCAGCCCTGATTTGACCCAGCCGTCCGTGCGCGGGCGGCTGGTGGTGTTCAAGCGCCCCCGAGCCGCACCCACCCACCCACCCTGTGCGCCTCGGGGGCGCTGACCGGCGTGAACGCCGGTCAGGAGTTGGTGTGGATGGGTTTCAGCCTCGGGCGCTGCCCAGGTGCCAGATGGCCGCGCCTGCGCGCCAGAAGGGTTCGCGCAGGTGGCGCAGCGGGTCCGGTGAGGGGGCGTCCTGAAGCGGGAGGGGGATGGCTTCGGGGCCGGTTTCGCCAAGGGCCAGCCGCCCCAGCATTTGCCCGAAGACGGTGCCGGGGGCGATCCCGCGGCCATTGTAGCCCGAGATTGACCACATGCCCGGCCCGTGCCGGTGAAAGCGGGGCAGGGCGTCGGGGGTGTTGCCGATCCGGCCATGCCATTCGGTTTCAAACGCCACATCCGCCAGGGCCGGAAACAACTGGCGCAACCGTCGCCGCGCCCAGCCGCGATGCACCGCCCCATCCGCGGCCCCCAGTGCACCGACCGAGCCGAGGATCAGCCGCCCTTCGGCGTCCATGCGAAAGGAGGTCAGGATCTTGGCCGTGTCCCAGCAGCCCTCACCCCCTTGCAAGAGGGTCTGGCGCAGCTCGGACGGAAGCGGTGCGGTGGCCAGGTTGAAATAGGGCAGGACGCTCTGATGGGCGCGCAGCGCGGCGCCCGCACTGGCGGAATAGGTGTTGGTGGCCACCAGCACCCGCGCCGCGCGCAGGGTGCCGTGGGGGGTCTGCAGCCGCCAGCCGGGGCCATTGTGGCCCTGCGGCAGGCTGTCCTGGGTCAGGGCGGTGACCGGCGTGTCGGTATGGACCACGGCCCCGGCGGCGATGGCTGCCCGGGCCAGGCCGCGGGCATAGGCCAGCGGCTGGATGGTCCCGGCGCGCGGGTCCAGCAGGGCGGCGGCAAAGGCATCCGAGCCGATGCGGGCGGTGGTCTCGTCCCGGTCCAGCAGGTGCAGGGCGGTGCCGCGGCGTTGCCATTGCGCGGCGCGGGCGCGCAGGGACTCCAGCCCGGCGGGATCGGGGGCGCAATGGAGTGTGCCGTTGCGCACCGAATCGCAGTCGATGCCATGCGCGCGCACCAGGTCCCAGACCAGCGCAGGCCCTTCGCCCAGGGCCGACAGCAGGCGCGGGCCATGGTCCGGGCCCAGGCGCGCCTCCAGTTCATCGGGCATCAGCCAGAGGCCGGCATTGACCAGCCCGACATTGCGCCCGGAGCCGCCCTGGCCGATGGCGTCCGCATCCAGCACTGTGACCCGCGCCCCGGCGCGCGCCATGTGCAGCGCGGCCGAGAGCCCGGTGAAGCCCGCGCCGATGACGGCGACCTCGGCTTCGCTGTCCTGATCCAGGGGCGCCGTGGCGGGGGGCGCGGGCGCCGTGCGCGCCCAGAGCCCGTCCAGTTCGGGGATCATGCCTGCGCGGCCATCGGGCCGGGGTAGTGCCTGCTGCGCTGCATGTTACTGGCCAAGCGAGTCGAAGGCGGCGGTGAAGCCCATCAGCGACATGGTGGCCACGACCTCCTGATCAGGCGCGGCGGCGGGGATCAGACGCCAGGTGGCCTCGGTTCCGCGCTTCATCCGCTCGATCTCGGCGGCGGTGAAGCCCACGCGGGCAACGCAGCCCATGGCGCTGCAGAAGCTGAACGGATAGGCCCGGGGTTCGCCCCCGTCGATGCGCAGCACCAGATCGGCTGTCAGCAGCGTTTCCAGCGGCGCAAGGAAGGTGGCGCCGGCGGCTGCTTCCTGGCCCTCGGGAAGCGGGAAGATGCTGATCTCAGCCACCGAGTTTTCGGTGTCATCCATCAGCAGCTGATACATCTGGCAGGGATCTTCGCCATCGGGATTGCTCACGCAGACGCGCTCCCAGTCCTGGAAGGTTTCGTCAAGATAGCTTTCGCCCATGCCGCCCGGGTCCAGCGCCCCGGTATCGACGCCAATCTCATCGCCCATGGACAGGCCCGGGTCGGTTTCGGTGTCCTGGGCATGGGCGGACAGGCCCATCGCCGCGACGATTGCGAATGTCAGAGCAGAAGCAGTTCTGGCCATGGTTTCACCCCTTTATGGTGCCGCGTGTTTCGGCCGATGGGTAGCATGGTCCATGCGCCTTGTCAGGCCCCGTCCGCCCTTGCCGGGACACGAGGCTGTCAGGTCAGAACGGGTACCGCCGAAGCCGCGCCCCGCGCAAACGAAAAGGGCCCCGGAGGGCCCTCATCAATCTTGGTTTTTTATGCTCCCTGTCGGACCGGCCGACGAATTGAACGGGAGACTATGGGTAAAGTTTTTTTCCGTCAACAGGGCATGTGAGAATTTTTTGCGGCGGATCAGGGTGATCCTGTTCAGCATTGACCGTGCGGCGTGCAACTGCGCCGCGTTTGGCCAAGAAAGTCGCAGCATCGACAGGTGCAAGGGTGAATTCTGCCATGAAAAAAGGCCGCACCCGAAGGTGCGGCCAGTCTGACAGGGAGGAAAATGCCCGTGGCCCCGAAGGTTCCGTGGGCATGATCTCAGACTAATGCGCGAAGGTTGACGCGCAATTAACAATGCGCGCCGGGGCGGGGCGGTTCCCTGTCATTCCGCCCGGGCGTGGTCCGTCAGGCGTTGCCGCGCAGGGCTTCGGGGTGGGTGGCCAGGAATTCGTGCAGGGTCTTGTAGAGTGCGCGAGCCTCGGCCAGGTTCCCCTTGTGCAGCGCATCGCGGATGTCATCGCAGATCATCCCCTGCACCTTTTGCGCGCCGTGGTGGATATGGATCAGGTAATCGCCCAGCTCAGCGGCCTCGACCTCGCTGAGGTGTTCATGCAGTGCGATGGCGTGGATTTCGGCGCGGGTCAGGTCACAGAAATCCAGAATGTCATTTTCATTGATCATGGGGTCCTCCTCCTCTGGCGCCCGATGATACTGCCTGCGCGCGCGGCTGTCCTTGATTCGGCGCAAACGTGGGTTTGCAAATTAGCCTGATGTTGCCGCCCGAACTTTGCAAATTTTCTGTTTTCCCTTTGTGTTGCGGCAGGGTTGGCCCTATTGTTCCGCCGAATTTGGGAGGCTGGCATGAAAGACATTCTTCAGGAACTGGAATCACGCCGTGCGCAGGCGCGGGCCGGCGGCGGTGCGCGGCGGGTTGATGCCCAGCACGCCAAAGGCAAGCTGACCGCGCGTGAGCGGATCGAGTTGCTGCTCGATGAAGGCAGCTTCGAGGAATTCGACATGTTCGTGGCCCATCGCTGCACCGATTTCGGCATGGAGAAGGACCGCCCCTATGGCGACGGGGTCATCACCGGCTGGGGCACGATCAATGGGCGCATGGTCTATGTCTTCAGCCAGGATTTCACTGTATTCGGAGGGTCGCTGTCGGAAACCCACGCCCAGAAGATCTGCAAGATCATGGACATGGCCATCCAGAACGGTGCCCCGGTGATCGGGCTCAATGATTCCGGCGGCGCGCGCATCCAGGAGGGGGTGGCCAGCCTTGCGGGCTATGCCGATGTGTTCCAGCGCAACATCATGGCCAGCGGGGTGATCCCGCAGATCAGCGTGATCATGGGGCCCTGTGCCGGGGGCGCGGTCTATTCTCCCGCCATGACCGATTTCATCTTCATGGTGAAGGACAGCAGCTACATGTTCGTCACCGGCCCCGATGTGGTCAAGACCGTCACCAACGAGGTGGTCACCGCCGAGGAACTGGGCGGCGCCATCACCCATACGCGCAAATCCAGCGTTGCCGATGCGGCCTTTGAAAACGATGTGGAGGCGCTGATCGAGGTGCGCCGCATGGTGGACCTGCTGCCGCTGAATAACCGCGATGGCGTGCCCAAACGCCCGTTCTTCGACGATCCCGCCCGGCTGGAGCCCAGCCTGGACACGCTGATCCCGGACAACCCCAACACGCCCTACGACATGAAGGAGTTGATCCACAAGGTCGCGGATGAGGGCGATTTCTACGAGATCCAGGCCGAATTCGCCAAGAACATCATCACCGGCTTTGTCCGGCTGGAGGGACGCACCGTCGGCGTGGTGGCCAACCAGCCCATGGTTCTGGCGGGGTGTCTGGATATCGACAGTTCGCGCAAGGCGGCGCGCTTCGTGCGCTTCTGCGATGCCTTTGAAATTCCGATCCTGACCTTTGTGGATGTGCCCGGTTTCCTGCCCGGCACCGGGCAGGAATATGGCGGAGTCATCAAGCACGGCGCCAAGCTGCTCTTTGCCTATGGCGAGGCGACTGTGCCCAAGGTCACCGTCATCACCCGCAAGGCCTATGGCGGGGCGTATGATGTTATGGCCTCGAAGCACCTGCGCGGGGATTTCAACTATGCCTGGCCCACCGCCGAGATCGCGGTGATGGGCGCCAAAGGGGCGGTGGAGATCCTCTACCGGTCCGAACTGGGTGAGCCCGAAAAGATCGCGGCACGCACGAAGGATTACGAAGACCGCTTCGCCAATCCCTTCGTGGCCGCCGAAAAGGGGTTCATCGACGAGGTCATCATGCCCCAGTCCACCCGCAAGCGGGTGTGCCGTGCCTTTGCAAGCCTGCGCAACAAGAAGCTGACCAATCCGTGGAAAAAGCACGACAATATCCCCCTGTGACGCCGCCGGGTCACCCGGATGCGCGCGCCTTTGCCGCCGACCGCCTGCTGGAAAGCGAGCGGCTGGCGCTGGCTGCCGCCGGGGCGCCGCTGGCGTTGTTGCTGACGCAGATCGGCACCATCGCAGGGGCAGGGGAGGTGGTGCGGGTTCTGGCGACCGTGTCCATATTGAGCTTCGTCTATTGCTGCATCTGGCAGGTGTATATCGTGAACTACGCAACCTATTGGCTGGCCGCAGCGCGGATGGAGGGGGACAGCCCGACGCTTGTCGGACGCGGGCTGATCAGCGCGTTCCGCTTGCGCGAGGCCCACACCGAGGAGGGGTTGATCCGACTGATCCGGCTGTCGCGCTGGCATTATTCGCTGGCCTACTGGGCCGGTGGGGTCAGCGGACTGGGGGCGGCGTTGATGGTGGTGTGGTCATGAGTCGGCGAATGGGTCTGCTGCTGGCGGGCGTGCTGTGCGCCGCTGCGCTGTCCGGGGGCGCGCTGGCCGGGTCGGTGACGCTGCCCTCAGGGCAGGAGGCCCGGCTGCATGACAGTTTCTGGGAGGAAGACAGCGGCACCCTGCGGTTGCGCTTTGTCGTCCCGGCGGTGGGCGATGACGCCTATGCCCGGGACCATGATGCGGTCTTTGCTGATATGGAATCACTCTGCGCCGGGCCGGGGCTGGCGATGATCGAAGACGACGGCAACGCCTGGGATGGGGTGACCGTCACCATGATGGCCATGGCCGTCGAATTCGGGCACACCGCCCCGGATGTGGTGCAGTTCTTCGAGGCGTTCCTGGTCCAGGATGGCAACTGCATATGGGATGAGTTCTGATGGCTACTCAGCATCTTGTGGTCTGTCGCGCCGTTGCCGGGGCAGTTGGTGCAGCTACGCCACATGGGCGTGGCTACGCAGGAATGCAGTGGATCACGGGTTCGAAATCGCGTATCTTGCCACCTGATGCCATGACCGGCATCGGTCAATATCGCAAACTCCGGGCGGCGCGAAAAACGATCGTCCGGACGGAACATGAGAGCAGGAGACTCGTATGTCCAAGGTTACCGTCGCAGCAGCCCTTCTTGCAACCGTCGTGCTGGGCGCCTGCGCCAAGCATCGCGCTCCGGTTGTTGAACCCCAGCCCGAGCCGATCTACGTCGAGCCGGTCTCGATCAAGGGCTGATCTGGAATTCCCGGCGTGGGGGCGCACTGCCCCCGCGCCGACCTTGCCGCAGCCATGCAGGGGGGGCGCCCCATGCTGAAGCATCGCGGCTTTCCCGGGCGCTTGCCCGGCACCGATTTTCAATTCGTCATTCGCCGCGCCAACAAGAAGGGTGCCAGCCCGCTGATCGCGCGCGAACGCTACGCCGACCGGCGACCGGCTGACCGCCGCGCCGACGCGTTTTTCCTGGCCTCCCTCATCGAACATTTCGGCGAAGAACCGTTCGAGCGCGGCAACCTGGACGCGGGCCGCTTGTCCTGGCTGTTCGGGCGCGAGGTTGTCAGCGCCGAACCTGACGATTTTGATCCCGAAAGCTATGAGGCCCTGTTGCGCGTGGACCTCAAGCGCGCCCGCGCCAGCTTCCCCGAGATATTCGGCGATGGGGGTGGCGCATGAGCGGGCCCGATCGGCAAGGCACCGCCCATGGCGCCCGGCCCGGGGCGGCATCAGGCTGCACAACTGCTGCGTGTGCCCTATCCTCTGTCCGCAAGGCAACAGCAGGAGACAGGCATCCATGCGGATCAAGGCTGCAACCATCGGCGCGTTCTGCGCCATCATTCTGGCGGGCTGTGGACAGTCGGTCGGCGAACAGGCGCTCTTCGGGGGCGCGGCGGGCGCTGTCACCGGCGCGGTCGTGGGCGGTGACCCGCTGGTCGGCGCCGTTGTCGGCGCGGGCGGCAATGTCGCGTTTTGCCAGCTTTATCCGGCCGAGTGTCGCTGACACCCTGACCACCGGGTCAGGTATCGGGCCGGAATTCGGGGCGGCGGGCAGCAATGCCCGGCCGCCCCTTTTGCATCGCCGCTGCGGGTCCGCCCCGGGCGCCGTGCGAACCCATCTCTTTGCAACCTTTCGGGAGTGCCGCATCGCATGTTCTCCAAGATCCTGATCGCCAACCGGGGCGAGATCGCCTGCCGGGTCATCAAGACCGCCCGCAAGATGGGTATCAAGACCGTCGCCGTCTATTCCGACGCCGACCGCAACGCCCTGCATGTGGAAATGGCGGATGAGGCCGTCCATATCGGTCCGCCCCCGGCGAACCAGTCCTATATCGTAATCGACAAGATCATGGAGGCCATCCGCCAGACCGGGGCCGAAGCCGTGCACCCCGGCTACGGGTTTCTGTCGGAAAACAAGGCCTTCGCCGAGGCGCTGGCGGCAGAAGGCGTGGCCTTCATCGGCCCGCCCGTGCGCGCGATCGAGGCGATGGGCGACAAGATCACCTCGAAGAAACTGGCGCAGGAAGCGGGCGTCAGCACGGTCCCCGGCTACATGGGCCTGATCGCCGATGCCGATGAGGCTGTGAAGATCAGCAATGACATCGGCTATCCGGTGATGATCAAGGCCAGCGCCGGGGGCGGGGGCAAGGGGATGCGCATCGCCTGGAATGACGCCGAGGCGCGCGAGGGGTTCCAGTCCTCGAAGAACGAGGCCGCGTCCAGTTTCGGCGATGACCGGATTTTCATCGAGAAATTCGTGACCCAGCCGCGCCATATCGAAATTCAGGTGCTGGCCGACAGCCATGGCAACACCGTCTATCTGCATGAGCGCGAATGTTCGATCCAGCGGCGGAACCAGAAGGTGATCGAGGAAGCGCCCTCGCCGTTTCTGGATGAAGCCACACGCAAGGCAATGGGCGAGCAGGCCTGCGCGCTGGCCGCCTCCGTGGGCTATACCAGCGCCGGCACGGTGGAATTCATCGTCGATGGCGCGCGGAATTTCTACTTCCTGGAGATGAACACCCGGTTGCAGGTGGAACACCCGGTCACGGAACTGATCACCGGCGTCGATCTGGTGGAACAGATGATCCGGGTGGCCGCGGGCGAGGCGCTGCCCTTTGCCCAAGGCGACCTGAAGATCAACGGCTGGGCCATCGAAAGCCGCCTCTATGCCGAGGATCCGTATCGCAACTTCCTGCCCTCCATCGGGCGGTTGAGCCGCTACCGCCCGCCCGCCGAGGTGGTGGAGCCCGCCCGCGCCATCCGCAACGACACCGGCGTGTTCGAGGGCGGCGAGATCTCCATGTATTATGACCCGATGATCGCCAAGCTCTGCACCTGGGCGCCCTCGCGCGATGCCGCCATCCAGGAAATGCGCCTGGCGCTGGATGAGTTCGAGCTGGAGGGGATCGGCCACAACCTGCCGTTCCTTTCGGCGGTGATGGATCATCCGCGCTTTGCCTCGGGCAATATCACAACCGCCTTCATCGCCGAGGAATACCCCGAAGGCTTTGAAGGCGCGGAACTGCCCGAGGATCTGCTGCGCCGCGTCGCCGCCAGCGCCTGCGCAATGAACCGCGTGGCCGAGATCCGGCGCGCGCGCGTTTCCGGCCGCATGGACAACCACGAACGCGTGGTGGGCGCCGATTGGGTGATCCGCCTGCAGGGGCAGGAATACGCCGTCACCATCAATGCCGACCGCGAAGGCGCGACGGTGCGGCTCAATGGGTCTGAATACCGCATCACCTCGGACTGGAAGCCGGGGCAACCGCTGGCGCGGCTGATGGTGGATGGCGCGGCCCTGGTGATGAAGGTCGCGCGCATCCCCGGCGGCTACCGGCTGCGGCTGCGCGGGGCTGACCTGCGCGCGCAGGTGTTTTCCCCGCGCATGGCGGAACTGGCCGCGTTGATGCCGGAAAAACTGCCGCCCGATACCTCGAAGCTGCTGTTGTGCCCCATGCCGGGGCTGGTGGTCAGCCTGAACGTGGCCGAGGGCGACGAGGTGTTCGAGGGGCAGGCGCTCTGCACCGTTGAGGCGATGAAGATGGAGAACATCCTGCGCGCCGAACGCAAGGGGCGGGTGGCGAAGATCAACGCCGAAGCCGGCGCCTCGCTGGCCGTGGATGACGTGATCATGGAGTTCGAATGACCCAGCCGGGCGGGCTGACGCTGGTGACTGTGGCCCATGCGGGGGAGTTGCCCCTGCTGGTGCTGCAGGCGCGGTCGCTTGCCCGGAACATGCGCGGCAGCGATGTCAGCGCCATCCATGTCTATGTCAATGACCGCAACGAGGCCGAGGTCAGGAACCGTGTGCGCGCCATGGTGCCGGAATACGGCCCGCTGGCCGACCGGGTGCGCGTCATGGGCGCGGCCGAGGCCTTTGGCGCCGCAGCTTCGCCCGCCACCCCTCGCGGCTGGCTGTATCGCATGGTGGCGCGCTATCCGCGCCTGCAACTGATCAATCGCGGTGGCTGGAACGGCAACGATGGCTGGCGTGTGCAACAGGCGTTCAAGCTGGCCGCCGGGCGCAATGTGGACACGGCCATGACCGTGTTTCTGGATACCAAGAACATCCTTGTGCGCCCCGTTACCGCCGATGATTTCGTGACGCCCGATGGCCGCGCGCGCAGTTGGTTCCTGCCGCATGAGGGGCGCACCCCGCAATGGCTTGCCAACTCGCAGCAGGCGCTGGGCCTGCGGGCACGGCCCGGCGCGCAGGAGATTACCTGTTTCGTGACACCCTTTGCCATTGAAACCGCGCTCTTGCGTGAAATCCTGGCGCATCTGGAAGCCCGCAGGGGTCCGGTGCAGCATTTCTTTGCCTTCCGGCTGAACAACGCCACCGAATTCATGCTGATCAACGCCTATTGCAACGCGTTTCGGGGCGGGGTGCGCCAGGTCTTTGCGGATGGGCTGGTGCGGTCCTACACGGTCTGGGGCGACCCGGAGCTGCTGGAATCGGTCCTGGCCGAGGCGGTTGCGGAAGACGCCGCCTGCCTGGGCCTGCACCGCCAGGCGGTGCGGCGCATGGCCGCGCACCATCATGCCATTGTCACCCGGCTGCTGACCCGAAGCGGCATTGTTGCCAACGGGGCCGAGCTGGATCGCATCCTGGCCCCCATGCAGCCGCAGGTGACCAGCCATGCCGCCTGATCCCGCCCACCCTCTGCGCCGAACGGAGCCCTGCCCATGAAGACCCGCAGCCCCCTGCGCCTGTTCCTTGTCTATCTGGCCACATTCGCCGTTGCGCTGGTGGCGGCCTGGATCATTCTGCTGCAGTTGACCGGCGGCGTGCAGGACGGGCAATGGATCCTGCTGCTGCTGCCGCCGCTGGGCGGGATGGCGGTGTTCCACGGGCTGTTCCCTCTGATCAGCCGCATCCGTCTGGGGCTGGAGTTCCTGGCCGTGGGCGGCGCGCTGGTCTATGGGCTGGGCGCGCTGCTGGCCGGGGCGGTCTGGCTGGGGCTGCTCACACCCACGGCGGCAATCCTGTTCTGGCTGGTGGGGATATTCGGGCCGGGTTGGTGGATCCTGTCCGGCTGGGCCGAGCGGATCGGGTATTTCGAATGACCGGTCTTGCCCCGACTGCGGTTTCCGGCCAGGGGGCGCCGAGGGGCGCACCCCCCGCCGCGCCCCGTTTGTGCCTGTGCGCCTACCGTCCCGCCGGGCTGCGCTCCAGTATTTCCTGCCGGCGCAGCGGAAAGCGGTCGATCACGGCCATCAACTCGCGCCCGCTGCGCGGCGCGGGGCGGCGGGCCTTGACCTCGCCGTCCTTGTCGATGATGGCGACCATGAAACCGCGCGCGCGCATCACCTGCCGCAGCGCGGTGTTGTCTTCTGGGTGGGCGTCAAAGATCACCACAACGTCGCGGTCAACAAATTCTTCGGCGCGGTCGCGCAATGATTCAAGCTGGCGTTCGAACGCCGGGTCATTGGGTGTGTCGGCCATGACAACCACGATCCGCCGGGTCCAGATGAACTCACGCACGTCGATCTCGCGCGCGTCCAGGAACAGCAGCTCGCTGTCGGGATCGGGCAATTCCGTGGTGTCGGTTGTGGCGGCGTCGCTCATGGCCTCGGTCCCGGGGGCCAGATCCTCGGCCGTTGGCTCCGGCTCGGCCGGGGCATCGGTTGCCAGTGCCGCAAGCGGCACCAATGCTGCAAAAACAAAGATCAAGAACGGTTTCATGCTGCCTCCTGCTTCTCCTCATATAGGGGCGTTCGGGAGAAAAACACCAGATACCGCGGCCAACATGTCACAGGCCGCGCCGCAACGAAGGAAAACGCCATGAGTGACGACAGGAAACGCTGGCAGACCCTGGCCGAAAAGGAATTGCGCGGCCGTCCGCTGGAGGATCTGACCTGGAACACGCTGGAGGGTATCCCTGTCCAGCCGCTCTATCTGGCCGACGACGTGGACGGGCTGCCGCATCTGGGCACCATCCCCGGCGAGGCCCCCTATACCCGCGGCGTGCGCGCCACCATGTACACCGGCCGCCCCTGGACCATCCGGCAGTACGCCGGGTTTTCCACGGCCGAGGATTCGAACGCCTTTTACCGCAAGGCGCTGGCGGCGGGGCAGCAGGGGGTGTCGGTGGCCTTCGATCTGGCCACCCACCGCGGCTATGACAGCGACCACCCGCGCGTGATGGGCGATGTGGGCAAGGCCGGCGTCGCCATCGATTCGGTCGAGGACATGAAGATCCTGTTCGATGGCATCCCGCTGGAAAAGGTCAGCGTGTCCATGACCATGAACGGCGCGGTGATCCCGATTCTGGCGAATTTCATCGTCACCGGCGAAGAGCAGGGCGTGGACCGGGCAAAGCTTTCGGGGACCATCCAGAATGACATCCTGAAGGAGTTCATGGTCCGCAACACCTATGTCTATCCGCCCGAACCCTCGATGCGCATCATCGCCGATATCATCGAATACACCTCCGAGGAGATGCCGAAGTTCAACTCCATCTCGATCTCTGGCTATCACATGCAGGAGGCGGGCGCGAACCTGGTGCAGGAGCTGGCCTTTACCCTGGCCGACGGGCGCGAATATGTGCGTGCGGCGATCCATCGCGGCATGGATGTGGACCGCTTTGCCGGGCGGTTGAGCTTTTTCTTTGCCATCGGCATGAATTTCTTCATGGAGATCGCCAAGCTGCGTGCCGCGCGGCTGTTGTGGTCGCGGATCATGGAGGAGTTTGAGCCGAAGGACCCCAAGTCGAAGATGCTTCGGACGCATTGCCAGACCTCGGGCGTCAGCTTGCAGGAGCAGGACCCCTATAACAACGTGATCCGCACGGCGTATGAGGCGATGAGCGCAGTGCTGGGTGGCACGCAGTCGCTGCACACCAATGCGCTGGACGAGGCGATTGCGCTCCCAACCGATTTCAGCGCCCGGATCGCGCGCAACACGCAGCTGATATTGCAAGAGGAGACGGGCGTCACCAATGTCGTCGATCCCCTGGCGGGCAGCTATTACGTGGAAAAGCTGACCCATGATCTGGCCGAGGCCGCCTGGGCCTTGATGGAGGAGGTCGAGGAGATGGGCGGCATGACCAAGGCCGTCGCCACCGGCATGCCCAAGCTGCGGATCGAGGAGACGGCGGCCCGCCGTCAGGCCCAGATCGACCGGGGCGAGGAGGTGATTGTCGGGGTCAACAAGTATCGCAAGGAGAAAGAGGACCCGATCGACATTCTGGATATCGACAATGTGAAAGTGCGCGACAGCCAGATCGCGCGGCTGGAGAGGATCCGCGCAAGCCGTGATCAGACGGCCTGCGATGCGGCGCTGGAGGAGGTTTCGCGCCGCGCCGCCGAGGGCGGGAACCTTCTGGAAGCGGCAGTGGAAGCGGCCCGTGCGCGGGCCTCGGTCGGAGAGATCAGCATGGCGATGGAAAAGGTGTTTGGGCGTCACCGCGCCGAGGTGAAGACCCTCGCGGGCGTTTATGGTGCGGCCTATGAGGGCGACGCGGGCTTCGCCGCCATCCAGGCGGATGTGGAGGCCTTTGCCGAGGATGAAGGCCGCCGCCCGCGGATGCTGGTGGTCAAGATGGGCCAGGACGGGCATGACCGTGGGGCGAAAGTGATCGCCACCGCCTTTGCCGATATCGGGTTTGACGTGGATGTGGGCCCGCTGTTCCAGACGCCCGAGGAAGCGGCGCAGGATGCCATAGACAATGACGTGCATGTGGTGGGGATTTCCAGCCAGGCGGCCGGTCACAAGACGCTGGCGCCGAAGCTGATCGAGGCTTTGCGCGCTGAAGGCGCCGGGGATATCATCGTCATCTGCGGGGGCGTGATCCCCCAGCAGGATTACGAATTCCTGCGCAATGCGGGGGTAAAGGCCATTTTCGGCCCCGGCACCAATATCCCCGACGCGGCGCGCAACATCCTGTCGCTGATCCGCGAGGCGCGCGCCGTCTGAGAGTCCGATTCATAATGGTCTGAATGATTTCAGGTTCTTGCGATGAGGCGGGTGAGGCGACGGATGTGGGC
>NZ_JACBXS010000017.1 GCF_013415485.1 Rhabdonatronobacter sediminivivens
TGCAGGCTTACCCAGACGAACTTGCGCGGCTCAACCGCCGCATAGCGCTTCGGCACCCGCTTGTAGAGGTAGAGCGTCCCCTTCTTCGAGCCGCCCCGCGTCCTGATCACCATATGCCTGCCCCCGGTGAATCAATGGGCTTGTAACACAGATTGTATTGCAGTTTGTATAGCAAATCTCCTCGGAACAGCGCCTCGATAGGCCTGTTTTCCTTGGAGTTTAAGGACTTGCCGCTTTTTCTGTCAAGAAAATGGCGGAGACGATGGGATTCGAACCCACGAGACCCTTCCGGGCCTACTCCCTTAGCAGGGGAGCGCCTTCGACCACTCGGCCACGTCTCCGCTGACCCCTATAAGGATCGGCCCCGGTGAAAACAAGCGGTTTTTCGGACCCAAGGCCAGGCCATTCAGCCACTGTGCAGGAACTTCAGGACATCACCATCGCGCACCGTGTAGCCTTTGCCTTCGGCGCGCATCTTGCCTGCGTCCTTGGCACCGACCTCACCGCCCAGGGCCACGTAATCGTCATAGGCGATGGTTTCGGCGCGGATGAAGCCGCGTTCGAAATCGCCGTGGATGACCCCGGCGGCCTGCGGGGCCAGGGTGCCGGCGGGGATAGTCCAGGCGCGGGTCTCCTTGGGGCCGACGGTGAAATAAGTGCTCAACCCCAGCAGCGTGTAACCGGCGCGGATCAGGCGGTTCAGGCCAGGCTCTGCTAGACCCATTTCATCCAGGAACATTTCGGCCTCGTCGGCGGGAAGCTGGGCCAGTTCCTCTTCGATCCGGGCCGAGATCACCACATGCCCGGCACCCTGCGCCGCAGCCATTTCGGCCACCCGGGCGCTCTGGCTGTTGCCCTCGGCGGCGGAGCTTTCCTCGACATTGCAGACAAACAGCACGGGTTTGGCGGTCAGAAGTTGCAGCAGGCGCCATTGGCGCAGGTCATCCTCGGCGATCTGGACGGTGCGGGCGGGGCGCCCGTCCTCCAGCGCCTCAAGCGCGGCGCGCAGCAGACGGTCCTGGTCCAGCGCCTCCTTGTCGCCGCCGCGCAGACGGCGCGAGAGATTGGCCAGCCGGCGCTCGATCGACTCGATATCGGCGAGCATCAGCTCGGTCTCGATGGTCTCGGCATCGGCCACGGGGTCGATCCGGCCCTCGACATGGGTGATGTCGTCATCTTCGAAGCAGCGCAGCACATGGGCGATGGCGTCAACCTCGCGGATATTGGCCAGGAACTGGTTGCCCAAACCTTCGCCGCGCGAGGCGCCGCGCACCAGACCGGCAATATCGACGAAGGTGATCCGCGCGGGGATGACCTGCTTGGACCCGGCGATCCCGGCCAGCTTGTCCAGGCGGGCATCGGGCACGTTCACCTCACCCACATTGGGTTCGATGGTGCAGAAGGGGAAATTCGCCGCCTGCGCCGCGGCGGTCCGCGTCAACGCGTTGAACAGCGTGGACTTGCCCACATTCGGCAGCCCCACGATTCCCATGCGAAATCCCATGCCATGCCCTTTCCGCTGCTGACCGGCGCCGGATACAACGCCTGCGCCACGGGGGCAAGCGCCGCTCAGAAGGGCTTGACCACCACCACCCACAGAACGGCGATGACAAGGACCACGCTGACCTCGTTGAACACGCGCAGGAAGAAGTCGCTTTCACGGAACTCGCCGCGCCGGGCGCGCAGCACCAGCAGGCCGGTCCAGCCGTAATGCCCCGCCAGCACCAGCACCATGCCCAGCTTCAGCCAGACCCAGGGCATGAAGCCCCAGACCTGCCAGCCAAGCCACACCCCGGTGATCAGCGCGATCACCGCCAGCCCGGCCGAAAACCGATAAAGCCGGATGGTCAGATCCCCCAGCGGGCCGAAGTCACCCAACCGCGCGAACTCGCGCTTCCAGTAGATCAGCGCGCGCGGCACGGCGAAGATCGAGGTCATCCACCCCATGACCGTCAGCAGATGTATGATCTTCACCCAATCCATGGCGCCTTCATGCCGCGGCGCCAATGGCACTGCAAGGGGCATTCCTCTCCGCCGGGACCGATCATTCGGGATGAAGGCTCATCATAAACGCGCATGGCGGGCCGTTCCTCGCGCTCAGGTAGAACATTGAAACCGCCCTGACCAGCAGGCTTGACCGGCCAATGCCCAGCAACTTAACATATACGCATTCAACACCTGTATGCGTATGTTTTCCTGACCTCTACCTGCGAATATTCCTGTTCGGATTTCCCCAATGTATCCGAAGGTTAAGCATTCGAACCGAGGCACCGAATCGCGCGTGGAATTTGCGTTCGAGGCGCTGGAGCCAAGGCTTCTTCTGTCGGCGGATTTCATTCCGATTGACGGTCGGATTGATCTTCCGGGCGAAACGGATGCCTATGTGATCACCCTGAACCAGGAGGCGCTGCTGCATGTGGACAGCAGGCTGGCCGCCCCCGTCCGCTGGAGCCTCCTTGACGCCGAACAGACCGTTCTGGGCAGCGCGACCGAAGCATCGACCAATGGCCGCACCGCCACCGCCCCGCGCGCCATTCCACTGGCTGCCGGGACTTATCGTTTCAGCGTCGAAGGGGTGGGCGATGCAACTGGCGATTATCTGTTCCAGCTCAAGGATCTGAATGCCGCACCGGTGGTGGATTTCGCCGCCACGGACAGCGCCGAGCAGATCACGGGCACGCTGGAACACCCACGCCAATCGGTGGCTTTCGGCTTCGACATTTCCAGCGGTCAGGGGATCTCCATTTCCATCGATGACGCGGCAACTTCGGTTGTTGGCGCTCTCATCCTTCTGTCACCCGGTGGGCATGAGATTCACCGCGGGGCGGTTGCAGATTTCGCCCTTTCGGGGCTGCTCGAATCCGGGCGCCATACCCTTTTGCTGGAATCGAACGGCACCGGAGGGGTCGATTACGCCCTTGATCTGGCCCGCCCGGCGGATACGCCAGTCCTGGAACTGGATGGCACGGAAACCCCGCTTGCGCTGGATACCGATGTCACCGCCGAGATCACGGCACCGGGGCAGGTCCTTCGCTATGCGGTGACACTGGATGAACCGGGGCTGGTGGTGTTCGACGCGCGCAGCCGGGTGGTGGAGTTGAACTGGCGCCTGAATACCAGCACCGGCGCGGTGGCCCAACCGTCACTGAGCTTTGCCAATGCAAGCAGTGACGCCCGCGCCCTGATGCTGCCAAAGGGCACGCATCTGCTGGAAATCAGCGGCACCGGGGGATTTACCGGCACCGGCCGCTTCGCGCTGCTGTCTGCCGCCAGTGCCACCGCCCTGCCCGAAGGCGCCGAGGTCCAGGTCCAGCAGGATCCCAGCGGGGCCGCCCAGCTTTGGCATTTCGATGCCGAGGCAGGCACGGTGGTGGGCCTGCGCGAAACCGCCGCCAGCGCCGCGGCAAATACGCAATACACGCTCTTTGGTCCGGGGGGTGCGGTTCTGGCAACCCGCAGCGATGGCCTTGCCCGTACGGTGCTGCCCGTCAGCGGGCGCCATTACGTCATGCTCAACGAACGCAACTTCACCGACGCGCCGGTTGATATCGCCTTTCGCTTTGACCGGGTTGCCGATCCGGCCCCGCAGGCCATCGGGTTCGATGCACCGGTCAACGGCACCCTGTCCACAACCGGCGCGCGCCATGTCTACACATTCACCCTGGACAGCCAGGAACGCATCTTCGTGGACTGGCTGGCGGCTGACAGCACGATCCGGGGGCAACTGGTGGGCCCCCAGGGCACGGTCTGGACAGGGCACAACCCCAACGGCGCGGCGGGTGCGTTGCGGGGAACGGTGCTGGGACCGGGCAGCTATCGGCTGGAGGTGACCGCCACCACAGTCGAAACCGGCAGCTATGCGCTGCAATTGCTGCGGGCCTCCGATGCGACGGAAGTCGAACTTGGTGCCGAGGTGGAGATCACCATCCCGGAAACCGGGGGCAGCCGCCTGTTCCATGTGCCGGTCCCGGCCGGAACCCAGGTCCATGCCCGCTATCTGGGCGGGGCAACGGGCCTGCCGATCTACTGGGCCGCGCATGACGCCGCCGAAACCATCATTCCGCAACGGCTGATCGGTTCGGCAACCGCGCCTGCCCTGGCGCGTGATGGCGGCATCTGGTTCAGCTTCGGGCGCACGTTTTCCGCCGGGGGCGCTTTCAGCGCAGGGTTCCAGTTCGTCCAGACCACCGACACCCGCGCGACCCTGGCGCTGGACAGCCTGGCCGAAGCCGATTTCACCGCCGCCCCCGGCCGCGCCCGGTTCGATCTGACACTGGCCGAAGATACGACCGTTTTCTTCAACGCGCAGACCACCGCCAGCCAGGTCCGCTGGGAGATCGGCACCCCGGACGGGTTCACGGTTGCCTCGGGCACGGCCAATGCCACCGGCTTCGGAAACCGGCACCAACTGGCCGCGGGCGATTACCTGGTCACGGTGACGGCAACCAGCGATATCCGGCAATCGGTGCCCTTCCGGATCGTCGATCTGGGCCAGGCCACGGCGCTGGAGCGTGACACGGATGTCACCGTCACCCTGGACCCGGCCGGCAGCGTGGCAGCCCTGTCCCTTGATGTCGTGGCGGGCGAGGCGCTGTTTTTCGACATCGCCGCCAGTTCGGCACAGGCGCGCCTGATAGCGCCTTCGGGGCAGGGCCTGTGGTCCAGCGCCGGGCCGGTGGATACCCGCAGCTACATGGAGGGCGGGCGCTACACGCTGATCCTTGAAGGCAGCAACTCCTCTGCCGGATCGGTGCGCGTGGCGGTGCGGGCACCCCAGTCCGATGTGGTGCCCATGGACATGGGCGCGGCGGTGACCGGCACCATCCTGCGCGGTGATGCGCCGGGCCATGCCTTCAGCCTGACCAGCGACCGGCTGGTGGCCTTCGACAGCCTGACGCCGCTTTCTGGCCTGCGCTGGTGGATCGAAACGCCGGACGGGGCGCAGATAACTTCGGCGCGGGCCTTCAACTCGCAAAGCGGCGGGTATGAGGCCGCGCATCTGCTGTCGGCGGGCGAGTATGTGCTGCGGGTCACGGGGCAGAACGCGGCCACGGGCGACTATGGCTTCCGCCTTCTGGACAGCGCCGATGCGCAACCCATCGCCCCCGACACCCCGGTCGCGGTCACGCTGGAGGCAGGCCGCGAAAGCCGCCTGTTCGCGTTCGACGCCCTGGCGGGCGAGCGGCTGGCGGTGGCCGCGCCCGAAATCGACGGCGCATCGCGCGGGAACCTGTCCTGGCGGATCGTGCACGAAAGCGGGCTGGAAGTGGCGCGGCGCAACAGTTTCCAGCCGCTGGACTCCGAGACCCTGCATCTGTCGGGGCGGTATTTTCTGATCCTTGACGGCGGATCGAACCTGAGCGCGCCGGTGGATCTGACCTTCCAGCTGGCCCGCAGCGCGCAGCCCACCGCACCGTTGCAGGGCGCAGACTTCGCCCCCGGCACGCTGGTCGAAGGCCAGATCGCCGCCGCAGGCGATGTCGCGCATCACCGCTTCACCCTCACCGAGCGCACGCGGCTGATCTTCGATTCGCGCACCAACAGCAGCGCGCTGCGCTGGCAGATCGACGGCGCCCATGGCGCGATCACCGCCAGCCGCGCCTTCAACACCACCGGATTTTCAGCCTATGGCGGGGTCTGGACCGGGGACAATCCGTTCTTCATCACGCTGGACCCGGGCGACTACCATGTCCGGGTGTCGGCCACCGGCACGGCCACAGGCAGCTATGGTTTTGCGTTGCTGGACCTTGACGCGGGCGCCGATCTGACCGGCGGCGATGCCGTCACCCAGCCGGTATTCGGCACCGCCATGGCGGCGTTCCGGCTGGAGGCACAGGCCGGAGACAGCGCCTGGGTCCGCACCGCCAGCCCGGGGCTGAGCACCCTCTCCACACGCTGGCAACTGCTGGCACCGGACGGGTCGCGCCTTTCGGCCAATCTGGGCGGGGGCAACTGGGACCTGCCGCTGCATGTCACCGGGACGCATTACATAAGCTTCGAACCCGGCCTGACCGTCACCGGCCCCTATGACATCGAGGCCAGCGCCGGGGTGCACCAGACCACCCGCTTCGACATTGCCCCCGGCGATGCCGCCCTGCGGACCCTGCCCCCGGGTCACACCCACCGGCATCTGTTCGAGATGGACGCGCCCGGTGTGCTGTTCCTTGATGCCCGGACCAGCGCGCAGGCGATCGAATGGTGGCTGGAACGCGATGGCGAGATCGTGCATCCCGCGCGCGACCTGCGCTCAACCCTGCTGGGCACGCACGGGCGGCTGGTGCTGGCGCCGGGGGTGTATGAGCTGGTGATCAAGGGGCGCAGCGGGGCGGAAGGTGACTATACCTTTGCCCTGCGCGATCTGGGCGCGGACCTGCCCGTTCTGGGGCCCGAGGCCACGGCCTTCACGCTGGACCCGGCCTCGGGATCGGCGGCCTATACCTTTGACGGCACCGCCGGGTCCGAGGTGTTCATCGCAGGCGGCACCGCCAGCGGCCCCGCGCCGAACTGGTCCCTGTTCGGGCCGGGCATGCTTCTGATTGCCGAAGGGCTGCTGTCATCGCATCCCGGCCGGTTCCTGCTGCCCCAGGATGGTGCATATCGGCTGGTGCTGGACGGCCAGCCCACGGCAACCGGCAGCGCCAACGGAACCCTGCAGATAACCGCCACCGGCGATGTGGTGCAGTCCCTGCCGCTGGACACGGATGTCACCGGCACGCTCGCCCACCCGGGAGAGCGACAGATCCACGCCTTCACCCTGACCGCGCCAACGCGGCTGTTCTTCGATTCCCTGACCAACCGCAACGACCTGCGCTGGACGCTGGAGGGGCCTGATGGTGTCCTGCGCACGGCCGGGCTGAACAATGACAGCTCAGGCTCGGAAATCCATGCGTCGGGTCCGGGCGCCTATCGGCTGATCATCGAAGGCGATGGCACGGCCACCGGCACCTACCGCTTCCGCATGCTGGACCTTGACCGCGCCGCGCGGATCGCCCCGGGCCAGCACGTGGCCGGGGTGCTGGACCCGGGATCGCGCGCGCGGGCCTTTCTGGTGGCCGGTGCGACCGGAGAGCGGCTGTTTCTGGACAGCACCGCACCAGCAGGCCAGAACGCCTGGTGGCGGCTCTTTGCGCCAACGGGGGACCTGTTGGCGCAGGGATCCACGCAGGCGGACATCTCGGGGGTCACGCTGGGACTGGACGGCGATTACCTGCTGACCATCGAAGGGGCGAACAGCCGCACCGATCCCGCGCTCTACGCCTTCAACCTGTTTCTCCATCCCGGCGCGGCACAGGCCGGTGCCACCCCCCTGCAGGGCAGCACCCCGGCCCCCGATCTGGTGGTGCGCGACATGGCGGCCAGCGCGGCCGGGCCGGTGCAGGCCGGCCAGCCCGTGCAACTGCAATGGACAACCCGCAACGCGGGCGACGCCATGGCCGCAGGCAGTTTCAGCGAACGCATTGTCCTGCGCAACCTGGACCTGGACCTTGTGCTTATGGTGCTGGAGCTGCCCCATGACGGCCCCGCCCTTGCCGCGGGGGCCGAACGCGCGCGCAGCGTGATGCTGGACCTGCCCTCGGGCGCGGCTGGCGCGGGGCAACTGGAATTCAGCGTCGAAACCGACATCCGCCGCCAGATCGCCGAAATCAGCGCCGATGGCCGGGCCGAGGCGAACAACCGCACCCGTCTGGGTGTCACCGCGCTGCCTGATACGCTGCCGGACCTGATCGTGACGGATGTGGCGCTTGATCCAGCCGCCGACTGGCAGCCCGGCGATACGATCACGGTGCGCTGGACCACCCGCAACACCGGCGAGGCCGCCGCCGTCGGCCCCTGGCGGGAACAGCTGCGCATCCGCAACATCGCCACCAATGCCGAGGTCACGCTGCAGACGCTGGACTTCGCCGGAACCCTGGCCCCGGGGGAAGCGGCCGTGCGCAGTCTGGAACTGGTCTGGCCCGAAGGCACAATCGCAACCGGGCTCTACCGGGTCACGGTGACAACCGATGTCGCCGATGACGTGCCCGAGGCCAACGCCGATGGCACCGCCGAAAGCAACAATGCTACCAGCCTGGACCAGGTGTCGGCGCCGGATCTTGTGGTGGCGGCGCTGTCCCTGTCCGACCCTGCGCCGGTATCCGGCCAGCCGGTGACCCTCAACTGGACGCTGCGCAATGACGGCAATATTGCCACGCGCGGCGATTTCACCGACTGGCTGTGGATCCTCAACCAGACCACCGGAACGGTGATCCTGTCCGAGGCGGTGCCCTATGACGCCGATGCCCTGGGCGGCATCCCCCCAGGTGGCACCGCCGCGCGCAGCTTCACCTTCACCCTGCCCGAGGGCGCGGCGGGCGCGGGCACACTGGATATCCGGGTCATCACCAACCGCGATACCTCCAACCGCACCGGGATCATCGAGGCAGGCCCCACCGGCGCCGCCTATGACAACAACACGCGCCGCATCACCGTCACCGCGGAACTGGCCGCCGACCCCGATCTTGCCGCGCTGGAATTCAACACCCCCGCCAGCGCCGAGGCCGGGTCCGCGATCACCCTGTTCTGGCGTGCCACCAACGCCGGGGGTGCGCTGGCGCCGGGCGGCTGGATTGACCGGGTCCAGCTGCGCCGCGCCGATGGCAGCGGCGCCCCCCTGACCCTGCTCGAGATTCCGCGCACCGCCGATCTGCCCGCAGGCGCCGAATACCAGATCAGCCGCGATGTGACCCTGCCCGAGGCGCTCTCGGGCGCGTGGGAGCTGGTGCTGACCCTGGATGCAGAGGCTGCCCTGAACGAACCCGGCGCGCGGGACAACAACGTCCTGCACCAAGCGCTCACTCTGACCGCCCCCGCCGCCGACCTGCTGGCCGAGGTCATCACCGGGCCCGCAACGGCGCTGGCGGGCGGCGATGTCACGCTGACCTGGCGGGTGGTCAACACCGGCGAAGCCGCCGCCAGCGGCACATGGTCCGATGCGCTCTGGCTGTCGCCAACGCCCGCGCTGTCGGCCCAGGCCACGCTGCTGGCCGAGGTTCCGCGCACCCTGCCCCTTGCCCCGGACGAAGGCTATACCGGCCAGGCCAGCGTCACCCTGCCCGCAGACATGGACGGCGATCTGTTCTTCGTGCTGGAAACCGACACCGGCCAGGTGGTGTTCGAAGCCGGGCGCCGGGACAACAACCTTGTCGCCAGCCCGCTGCCGGTGACGGTCGCCCTGCCCACCGCCGCCAACCTGCGCCCGGTGCGCCTGGAGGTCCCGGAAAACGCCGTGCCGGGCGAGGCCCTGCGCATCGGCTGGCAGGTGGAGAACGCAGGCGCGGGCGTGGCGCGCGCGCCCTGGGCGGACCGGGTGGTGCTGGTGTCCGAAGACACCGGCGCGCAGACCGTCCTGGGCAGCGTGGCGCGCACCTTCGATCTGGCGCCGGGCGCCGCTTATGATGCATATCTGGATGTCACCCTGCCCGCGCTGGGCAGCGGCGCCTGGCGGGTGGCGGTGATCACCGACTGGCAGAACCGCGTCTTCGAAGGCGCGGCCACCGATGACAACCGGCTGGAGGCCGAAACCACCCTGGGCATCGCCCGCCCCGATCTGGCGCCGGTGATCACCGCGGCCCCCGGCGCGGTGATCTCGGGCCAGGAGATCACCGTCGAATGGCGGGTCGAGAACCGCGGCGCCGGGCAGGCGCTGGCCGGTTTCGCCGATGAGCTGTGGCTGACCCGCAGCGGCCAGGTGGATGATGACGCGGTGCTGCTGGACCGCAGCCTGCGCGACACCCCGCTGGACCCCGGCGCGGCCTGGCTGCGCAGCGTAACGGGCCTTGTGCCGATCGCGCTGTCAGGCGACTGGCAACTGCTGGTACGCAGCGATGCCGATGGCGTGCTGGTCGAAGCCGATACAGACAACAACAGCGCCACCGCGCCGCTGACGATCACCCTGGCCGAACATGCCGATCTGGCCGTTTCCGATGTGGTGGCCCCGCCCGTCACCGCGCGCGACCCGGCCATGATCACCGTGGGCTGGACCGTGACCAACATCGGCAGCGGGCAGGGTGCGGAAACCGGCTGGGTGGACCGGATCATCGCCTCGCGCAGCGGGGTGCCGGGGGCAGCCGACAATATCACCCTGGCCGAGGTCGCCCGCACCGCCCCGCTGGCGCCGGGCGAAAGCTATACCGCCTTTGCCGACATCCTGATGCCACCGCGCTTTTCCGACCGGCTGACACTGTTCGTGCTGGCCGATGCCGAAAACACCGTGTTCGAGGCCGGGCTGACCGACAACAACCTGGCCAGCCCGCCGCATCCGGTGGATATCATGCCGGCGCCCAATGCCGATCTGATCGTCACCGGGTTCGACGCTGACCCGACGGGGCAGAGCGGGCAATCCCTGGCGCTGAGCTGGAGCGTGGCGAATGTCGGCCCGGGGGTGACGGATCGCAATGGCTGGACGGATCGCATCCGCATCTTCGCCGATGACGCGGCCACGCAGCTTGTGGCCACGCGCGACCTGACCCGCATCGGCGCCCTGGCCCCTGGCGAATCCTATAGCCGCAGCGCCCAGATCACCCTGCCCGAGGGCCTGTCCGGGCGCTACTGGCTGCAGCTTGAAACCGCGCCTCAGGGCACGCAACGCCCGTTCGAATTCATCTTTGATGACAACAACCGCAGCGCCCTGGCGCCAGTGGATGTGACGCTTGCGCCCTCGGCCGATCTGCAGGTCGGCGACATCGCCCTGCCTGACACGGCGATCGAAGGCAGCGCCATCGACATTGCCTGGCAGGTGACCAACGCCGGGGCGGCCACCGCCGCGGGGGGCTGGGTGGACCGGGTGGTGCTGGTGCCCCAGGGGCAGGATGCCGCACCGGTGGTGCTGGGTGATTTCAATGCCGCCGGGCCGCTGGCCGCGGGGCTGTCCTATCAGCGCACGGAACAGGTGGTGCTGCCCGCGCGGCTGGTGGGCGCATGGCAGATACAGGTCATCACCAATGCCACCCGCACGGTCTATGAACACGGGCCACTTGCCGAAAACAACAGCCGCACCAGCGCCCGGACGCTGACGGTCACGCCGCTGCCCCGCCCCAATCTGCAGGTGGCCGCGATCACCGCCCCCGATACGGTGGACGCAGGCGGCACCCTCCAGGTCGATTTCGAGGTGATCAACCAGGGCGCGGTCGCGGCCACCGGCACCTGGATCGACCGCGTGTATCTGTCGGCCAGCCCGCAACTGGGGGCGGGGGCGATCCTTCTGGGCACATTCGCCAATGGCGCCGCCCTGGCCCCGGGCGCGCGCTACGCCACCACCACCCAACCGGTCGAGGTGCCGCTGCGTTTCGGCGGCGATGCCTGGGTGATCGTGGTCACCGATGCGGGCAACGCGGTCGATGAATTCCCCTTCGAGGATGACAACACCGCCCGCCAGCAGCTCTTCGTCACCCCCGCCCCGCGCCCCGATCTGGTGCTGGAGCGCGTGGTTGCCCCGCAGCAGGCCGTCGCCGGGGCCGAGATCGAGGTCCGCTTCACCGTGGCGAACCACGGTCTGGGCGAAACCTTTGTCGGCAGCTGGCAGGATTCGATCTGGATCGCGCGCGACCCGCGCCGCCCCAACGCCGCCCCCGCCCCGCAGAACCCGGGCGATATCGACTTCGTGCGCGGCAACAGTGCGCAGTTGCTGGCCACGATCCCGCGCAGCGGCGTGCTGGCGGTGGGCGAAAGCTACGAGGTGATCGCCCGCGTCCGCCTGCCCGACACTCTGGAAAGCGGGCGCTACTACATCACCCCCTGGGCCGACAGCACCGGGCTGGTGATCGAGGACACCCTGGCGATCAACATCAACCCCGATGACCCTGATGAGCTGGACAACAACAACTACAAGGGCCGCGCGATCGACATCCTGGGGCAGGTCATCAGCCTGCCTGACCTTGTGCCGCAGGTGATCGCCGACGCCACCGCGCCCGTGCGCGCCGGGCAGGACCGGCTTGAGGTGACCTGGCAGGTGCGCAATGACGGCGCGGGCAACACGCCTTCGGGGGCGCGCTGGCTGGACGGTGTCTATCTGAGCGACAGCCCCGAATGGGGCGCCCCGGGCGCGCAGGTCATCACCCTGGCGCTGGAGCCGCATCTGGACGGCCTGGGCCGGGGCGAAAGCTACACGCGCAGCCGCAGCTTCGATCTGCCGCCCTCGGCCGCGGGGCAGTATGTCCATGTGCGTGCCGATGTGGTGATGCAGGGCTGGCCCGGTGTGACCGAAGCCGATGAGGACAACAATACCGCCACCACCCCGGTCATGGTGACCCGCGCGGCATCGAACCTGCGGCTTCTGGGGCTGGAGGCACCGGTCAGCGCCACCTCCAGCGGGCGGATTTCGGCAAGCTGGCAGGTTGAAAACACCGGCGCCGATGTCTGGGACGGGACCGAACAGTGGTTCGATGCGCTCTGGGCCTCGCCCGATCCGGTGCCTGACTTTTCCCGGGCGACGCTGCTGGCGGTGGTGCCCGTCCGGCCCGAAGGCGGCCTGCCCAGCGGCGGCAGCTATGCGGCGCAGGCGGATGTGACCCTGCCCGGCGGGATCGAGGGGCCGTATTACCTGCATGTGTTCAGCAATGTCTCGTCCATCAGCGGCCGCCCCTTCGACAGCGACAGCACCACCGGCGCGGCCGACAGCTTGCGCAGCATCTACCACAACCGCGTGTTCGAAGCCAACGCCTTCGCCGACAACCGGGCCAGTCGGCAGATCGATGTCACCTATTCCGAACCCAATCTGGTGGTCAGCGCGATCGACCTGCCCGCCGAGGCCATGGCCGGCACCGAAATCGAACTGCGCTTCACCGTTGCCAATATTGGCACCCGTGACACCACGGTGGGCAACTGGATGGACCGCGTCTTCCTGTCCCGCGACGGGGCGCTGGATGCGGGCGACACCATGCTGGCCGAGGTCCGCCGGATCGCCCCGCTGGCCGCGGGCGACAGCTATGAAGCAACCGTGATGATCCGCCTGCCGGACGGGATCGAAGGCGATTTCAACATCATCGTGGACACCGACAGCCTGGCCACGCCACTGGCCCGGGCCGAGAGCGATATCCGCAGCGGGCTTTCGGGCCTGCGCCTGGGCACCGGGCAGGGCCGCGTGCCCGAGTTCCGCGACACCGGCGACAACCAGACCGCCGCCCCCCTGACCATCACCCGCGGCATCACCCCCGATCTGCGCATCACCGCCACAGACATCCCCGAAGCCCTGCAAAGCGGCCAGCGCCTGCCGGTCAGCTTTACCATTACCAACCTGGGCGAGGCCGACACCCGCGACGATGCACGCTGGACCGATGCCGTCTATCTGTCGCGCGACACCACGCTGGACCCGCGCAATGACATCTTTCTGGGTCAGTTCCAGCGCGTGGGCGGGCTGGCCGTGGGCGAAAGCTATACGGTCACGGCGGATCTGGACCCGCGTCGGCTGCTGGACGGGGCCTGGTATGTGGTGGTGCGCACCGATCTGCCGGATGCCGCCAACCCCGATGGCCGCGTCTTCGAAGGGGCGGGCGAGGGCAACAACATCCGTGCCACGGCCCAGCCGGTGCTCTTCGGGCAGGCGTCCCCGGCGGATCTGGTGGCTTCGGATGTGCGGATCGAAGGGGCGCTGACCTCGGGGAACCAGGTGACACTGCGCTGGACGGTCACGAACGCTTCGGACAGCCCCGCGCAGGGGCGCTGGACCGATGCGGTCTATCTGTCGACCGACAGCACCTGGGATATCGGCGACCGGCTGCTGGGGCGGCTGGAGCGGCCTGCCGAACTGGCCCCCGGCGAGAGCTATGAGGCCGAGTTGATCGTGACCCTACCACCGGTGACCGAGGGTTTCTACCGCTTCATCGTCCGCGCCGATATCCGCAACGAGATCTTCGAGGACGGCGCCACCGGCAACAACATCGCCGTCAGCGCAAGCGCCGTGCATGTGGATGTGCCCGAGCTGTCGCTGAACACCCCCACGGCCCTGACCCTTGCCCCGGGGCAGGAACGGCTGTTCCGCGTCACCCCCGGCGCGGCTGAAACCCTGCAGATCGCTCTGCAATCGGACCAGGCCGAGGCCCGCAACGCGCTGTTCCTGCGCGCAGGCACCGCCCCCGATGACACCCGCCATGACGCCACCCACCGCGGCCCGGCCCGGGCCGATCCGGTGGCGGTGCTGGGCAATACCGTGGCGGGGGCGCATTATGTGCTGGTCCGCGCCCTGCCCGGGGGCGACACGGTCCAGCAACTGACCCTGACCCCCCGCCTGCTGCCGCTGTCGATCACCGACCTGTCGCTGGACCGTGGCGGGGACGGGCGGTTCGTGACCCTTGCGGTCGAGGGCGCGCGCTTCGCCCCCGATGCCGTCCTGCGCCTGACCCGCCCCGGCGTGGCCGCCTTCGAACCCGAACGGATCGAGGTTTCGCGCGGCACCACGATCACCGCCGTCTTCGACCTGCTGGATGCCCCGCGCGGGCTTTATGACATCGAGGTCATCAACCCCGATGGCAGCATGGCCGTTGCGCCATATCGTTACCTGATCGAACGGCGGATCGAGGATCAGGTGCAGATGGCGCTCGGCGGCCCGCGCGTGGTCGAGGTCGGCGCCGCAGGGACCTATTCGGTCAGCTTTGCGAATTTCGGCAATACCGATGCGCCCTATGTGCATTTCACCTTCGGCGTGCCGGAAATGGGCACCGCCCCCGGGGTCTGGAACCTGCCCTTCCTGGAACTTGCCACCAATGTCACCGGCGCGCCCTCTGGCGATGCGCGCGGCATTGACTGGGCCGTTGCCGATCCGCTGGTCAATCGCGCCGGGCAGATTCTGGCGCCCGGGTTCGTTCATTCCATTCCCGCCGGTGGCGTGGTGCAGGCCACGTTCAACGCCCAGACCTATCCGGCGTTGCAGGCGCTGGTAGAGCGCGATTTCGCGGCGCTGCGCGCATTCCTCTATGCCCGCGACCCGGCCCTGCGCGCCGCCGGTGCGCTGGACGGCGGGCCTTCGGCGCTCGAGGATCTCAACCCGCTGTGGGCGGCGATCTTCAACGACCCGCGGGTCGAGGTGATCGACGATGCCGTGCGGCTTTATGCGCCGTTCCAGTTCAACGTGGTGGCGGCGGCCACCCCCATGACCCATGCCGAATTCCTGGCCTTCCAGACCGCGCAGGCACAGTCCCTGCGCGCCGCGATCCTGGCCGATGAAACCGCGCCGCCCGCGCTGATGACGCTTGCGGCGGATGAACCGCTCTGGCTGGCAGGCTATCTGGCCGCCCTGGAAGATGCCGGCATCCTGCGCGCCGCCGAAGACGCCCCCTATGTGCGCGATCTGGGCGCTGTGACCAGCCTTGTATCGACCCTGTCCATGGGGCTTGTGCTGGGCCCCGAAGGCGACGCGCTGCGCAGCAGCGGCGATCTGGTGGAATTCTTCGCCCAGGTCCGGCAATGGTATGGCACCGACAGCGACACGCTGGCCCCGCTGGCCGGGCTGGATCTGCGCGAGCGGCTCCCGGACATCCCGCCGCTGGACATACCGGTGCCGCAACTGCCCGTGTTCGAGGATTACGCGCTGGGCCTTGCGAACCCCACGCAATTCCTGGCCTTCAACGTGTTTTCGGCCTTTGGCGCAGCCGAAGGGTTCGATGTGGGCGCAGCCCTCAGCGGCGGCGCGCTGGACCCGCTGGACCTGGGCCGCTACCTGCAGGAGGCCGACACCCTGGGCCGCACGGCGGCACTCATCGGCCCCCGGACCGGTGGCGACGGCACGTTTGTCCCCGCGGGGACACCACTTCCCTACGAGATCCGCGTCGAGGCCCCGCAGGCGGCAAGCGGCCCGGCAACAGAGTTGCGGATCGTCACCGCGCTGGACCCCGCGCTGGACCCGGGCAGCTTCCGCCTGGGCGCGATCATGGTGGATGGCGTGACCATCACCGTGCCGCCGGACCGGCAACTGTTCCAGACCGAGCTGAACCTGGAGGGCACGCGCGGGGTGGTGATGCGCGTCTCGGCCGGGGTGGATGCGGCCAGCGGGATCGCCACCTGGCTGATCGAGGCGATCGACCCCGCAACCGGCGAGCCGCCGCGCGACGGGCTGCGGGGGCTCTTTGCCGATGCGGATGGCACGGCACGGGTGTTCTACACCGTCCAGCCGCGGGCATCGGCGCCGGATGGCGCCGAGATCACGGCCAGCGCACGGGTCTTCTTCGACAATGCCCCGCCCGAGGACACCAACACCCTGACCCAGCGCCTGGACGCCCAGCCGCCCCGCACCACGCTGGAGGTGACGCGGGTGCCCGGATCGGCGATCCATGCGCTGGATTGGGTGGCCGATGACGAGGGCGCGGGCGTGCGGGATGTGGCCCTCTATGTGGCTACCGACGGGGGTGATTTCCGCCTGTTCGACCGCTTTGGCCCCAGCGGTTTCTTCAGCTTCCAGGGCGAGTCCGGGCGCAGCTACGAATTCCTGGCCCTGGCCCGCGATCTGGCCGGGAATGTGGAACCCCCGCCGCTGGGTGTCTCGGTCCCCGGCAGCGCGGTGCTGGCCGATCTGGGCGGGCCGGGGATGCTGCTGCCCACGCCCGCCGCCCCGGCCCCGACCCCGCCCCCACCGGCCGATGCAACCCCGCATCCGCTGTTTGTCGCGGCCAGCGGGCGGGTGCCCGCGCCGGTGGCCAGCGCCAACCCCTCCAGCCTGACACAGGTCCTGGCCCCGTTCGCCGCCGCCGGGTTCGTCAGCGGCCTGCCCGCTGCCGATGCCGCCGGACTGGGCGCAACGGCGCTGGCGCAGGCCCCCGATGGCAGCGTGATCGTGGCTGGCGGCATGGGGCGCGGCGCGCTCTACAGGGTGGCACCGACCGGGGGCCCGGCGCCCCTGCCCTTTGCGATGCTGGACACCCCCATCCATGATCTGGCCTTTGGGCGCGATGGCCGACTGTGGGCCGCCAATGGCGCCGAATTGCTTGAACTTGACCCCGACAGCGGCATGATCCTTGCACGCCACGGCACCGGGTTGACCCAGGCCCTGGCGGTCGATCCGGCCAGCGGGGTGATCTTCATCACCTCAGGTCGCGGGATCGAACGCTTTGATCCGGTTGCGGAAACCTTTGCCCCCTTCAGCGAAACCCGCGCGGGCAGCCTGGCCTTCGGGCCAGACGGGCAGCTCTGGGCGGCGGCCTGGCCCGAACGCGGGGCGATCCTGCGGCTGGATGCGCAGGGCCAGGCCAGCCAGATGCTGCAGCTTCCCGGCCCGGTGGACAGCCTGAGCCTGGGCCTGCAGGCGCAGGAGGGGTTGCTGTTTGCCTCAAGCAACCGCGGGGCAGATGGCAGATCCGCGCTGTATCTGGTGGATATGGCCACGCGCGACTGGCTTGTCCTGGGCCAGAGCGCGGAACGGGGCGACAATCTGCTGACCCTGGCCGACGGGCGCGTGCTGTCGGTGCAGGGCGCGCAGGTGGATGTGCTCAACCCGGTCACCGCCCCGGCGGTCAGCGCCATCACCCCGGCGCTTTCGCAGATCATCACCACACCGCTGCGCAGCATCATCGTGCAGTTTGACAGCGACATGCTGACCGGCACCGGCACCGAACCCGGGTCGGTGCTGAACCCCGACAACTACCGCATTGCCAACCGGCAGGGGCATCAGATCCCCGTGACCGGGGTTGTCTGGGACCCGGCCACACGCAGCGCGACCCTGAGCGTCGATCCCCTGACGACCGAGGAATACCTGATCGCCATCGCCCGCCAGGTCAGCAATGAGGCCGGGGTCCAGATGGCGCAACGGGTCGAAAGCCGCTTTGCGGTGCTGCTGGATTTCTCGGACCGTGTGGCGCTGGAATTCACGAATGTGCGCAGTTCGGCGCAGGATGGGACGCTGCGCTATGACGTGCGCATCACCAATATCAGCGATGCCCCCCTGCCGGTGCCGCTGCGCCTGGTGCTGGACCCGGACCGCGCCTTTGGCGGCACCGCGATCGGGGCGGAACAGGCGGGCGATCTGTGGCTTCTGGACCTGAGCGGCGATCTGCCGGCCAGCGGCACCCTGGCCCCGGGTGCTGCGGTGACAACCACCCCGGTCCTGGCCCTGCCCCGCGGCAGCCAGATCGGGATCGACCATGCGCTGTTCAGCCTGCCCATGCCGAACTCCCCGCCCGAGCTGACCGCGCCCCTGCCCGAACGCGCCGTGGTCGGCGAGACCCTGAGCACCCGGTTGCAGGCCGTGGACCCCGATGGCACCAGCCCGGTCTTCGTGCTGCTGGACGCCCCCGAGGGGCTGGAGCTGTCGCGCGACGGGCTGCTGACCTTTACCCCCACCGCCGCCACGGCGGAATCGGTGCAGATGCGCCTGCGCATCTATGACGGTTTCGGTGCCTGGCGCGAGGTTCTGCATCAGATCGGTGTCGACGGGGGCAACCATCCGCCCCGGTTCCTGATCGCCCCGGATACGGTGCTGGCCGTCGAAGGCATGCCGCTGGCGCAGCCATTCGCCGCCTATGACCCCGATGGCGAAGCCGTGTTCCTGCGCTTCGAAAACCTGCCCATGGGCGCCTATTGGGATGCGCAACAGGGCGCGCTGGTCTGGCAGCCGGATTACGGGCAGGCGGGCAGCTATGCCGATGTGCGCCTCATTGCCACGGACGGGCGCGGCGAAACCGTCCACCGGTTTGACATTCTGGTCGCCGAAGGCGCGGCGCCGCCGCTGGTCGCGCCCCCCGCCGAACGCGTGATCCGCGAAGGCGAGACCCTGCGCGTGCAACTGGTCGCCTCGGACCCGCGCGGCACGCCCCTGCGCTTTGGCAGCCCAGCGCTGCCCTCGGGGGGGCGCCTTGATGCGCAGTCGGGTCTGTTCGAATGGACCCCGGATTTCACCGATGCCGGGCGCTACCGGATACCCTTTGTCATCTCCAACGGGCAGCGCAGCACCCAGGTGCATCTGGAGGTCGAGGTGCTGAACGTCAATGCACCGCCGGTCTTTGCGCCGCTGGATGAACTCACCCTGTTCGAAGGCCAGCCCCTGGACCTGGCGCTCTGGGCCATCGACCCCGACAACCCGCGCTACGCGCCCCCGGTGCGGATTGACGGCGTTGCCGTGCCCGATGAGGACCGCTTCATCGCGCCCACGCTCACCTACACGGTCAGCGGCCTGCCCGAAGGCGCGGTCTTTGACCCCGAAACCGCAAGGCTGCACTGGATACCGGATTTCGGCCAGGCCGGGCGCTACAGCCTTGCCGTCACCGCAACCGACGATGGCGATGGCACCGGCCAGCCCGCCAGCACCACGCAGACCGTGGCGCTGCATGTCCTCAACCTCAACCGGCCGCCGGAACTGGCCCCGATCGGCAACCGCACGGTGGCCGCGGGCGCGGCGCTGGAGATCCCGGTCACCGCCACCGACCCGGATGGCAACCCGCTGCGCCTGAGCGCCCTGCTGACCCCCGCCCCGGGGTCTGGCGCCACAGGCCTTGACCTGCGCCCGCGCGCCCTGACCGCCGAAGGGGACGGGCTGGGGCAATTCATCGACAATGGCGACGGCACTGGGCTTTTACGTTTTGCCCCGGTCCCTTTCGACCGCGGCAATCATGTCATCACCGTGCAGGTCGAGGATGACGGCGGCGGCGCACCCGCCCTGATCAGCCGCGATGAAGTCAGCTTCGTGCTGACCGTGGAGGCCCCCTCCATACCGCCGCGGCTGACGATCATGCCCCAGGCGGTGGCCGTGGTGGGGCGTGAACTGGTGGTGCCGCTGGACGCCACGGACCCGGATCAGGACCCGTTGACATTCTCTGCCGACACGCTGCCCCCGGGGGCGCGGATAGAGCCGCTGGCGCAATACGGGCGCGCGGTGCTGGTCTGGACGCCCGGGCCGGATGACACGGGTGTGCATGATCTGGTCATCACCGTGCGCGACAATGGCAATGACGGCGCGGGACCCGTCGGCACGGATCAGGCGCCGCTGCGGCTGGTGGTGCGCGCGGCCAATGCCGCCCCGCTGCTGCTGCCGGTCGGCCCGCAGCAGGTGGATGCAGGCCAGACGCTGGATCTGCAGCTTGCCGCCATTGACCCGGATGACGACCTGCTGACCTTCACCGCCCGCAACCTGCCCCCCGGCGCCGTGCTGGACCGCGCCACCGGCCGCCTGCGCTGGACCCCGCCGCCCGACGCCGCCGGGATATACGAGGGGATCGAGCTGCGCGTCACCGATGGCGCCGACGACAGCCTTGAGACCATCTCGATCACCGTGAACGCGGTCAATCGCGCGCCTGTGCTGGTGCCCCTGCCCATGCAATTCGGGCGCGAAGGGACCGAAACGCGCTTCCAGTTGATCGCCGCCGACCCCGATGGCGACCCGGTTGTCTTCGAAGCCCGCGACCCGCTGCCGCGCGGCGCAGAGTTCGACACCACCAGCGGCAGCTTCCGCTGGACCCCCGGGTTTGACGCCGCAGGCACCTATCAGCTTGCCTTTGCCGCGCTTGACCCTTCGGGCGCCGAGGCCCTGACCACGGTGACGCTGGACATCGCCGATGTGAACCGCGCCCCGGTGCTGGCTGCGGCGAACCAGATCGCCATCCTGGGCGAGGAGCTGCGCTTTTCGGTTGCGTCCTCGGACCCTGATGGCGATGCGCTTGTCCATGAATTCACCGGCCTGCCCCCCGGCGCCACCTTCGACCCCGACAGCGGCACGGTCAGTTTCACCCCCGGCCCCGGTGCGCTGGGGGATCATGTGGTCGTCGCCCGGGTCTCGGACGTGCGGGCGCAGGTGTCTGCGCCCTTTGTGCTGCGGGTTGTGGCGCAACCGGACCCCCCGCGCCCGCTGCTCGTGGCCACCCCTGACTTTGCGGTGCTGCCCGGCCAGCGCATCACCGTCAGCCTGCGCGCCGACAGCTTCCTGCCGGTTGCCGCAGCGCGGCTGCTGCTGAACGGATCCGAGGTCGCGCTCGATGCCAACGGGCGCGCGCAGATCACGGTCACCGCCCCCGGTGTGCTGACGCTGGAAGGGATCGTCACCGATACCGCCGGACAGGAGGGACGCACCAGCAGCGTGATCCGTGTGCGCGACCCGGACGATACCGCCGCCCCTGTCGTCACCCTGCCGCCCGCGCTTGACCGCGCGCCGCTGGACCGGGCGCAGACGCTGTCCTTTGGTATCGAGGACCGCAATCTGGATCACTGGCGGCTGGAGCTGCACCATATCGCCAGCGGAGGGGTGCAGCTTCTGGCCGAAGGCCGCCAGACCGGCACCCAGAGCCTGACCCTGGACCCGGCCGCATTCGCCAGCGGCTTCTACCGGCTGCAGCTTGAGGCCGTCGATGTCAGCGGGCGCAGGAGCACGGCGGCGCAGACACTTGAATTGCTGCCGGATACGGATGCCCCCCGCGCGATCCTGACGCAAACCGATCTGACCCTGCAGGTTGGCGCCAATACCCTGGCGCTGGCCCGGCAGTTCGACACGCTGGCCAATCCCGGCCCGGGGCTGCTGGGCAAGGGCTGGCGCCCGGTCTGGCAGGACTTCGCCGTCGAATATGACCCGCTGTCGACCGGGCGGGCCGAAGACGGGGTGCCGCGCGGACTGGGGCGTGAATCACGGCTGCATCTGTCGCTGCCCGATGGCACGCGCCTGGCCTTCGGGGTCCGGCTGGAGCTTGACCCCCACCCCGGCCTGCAGCTTGCGCAGCCGGTGTTCGTGCCCGATATGCCCGGCGACTGGCAGTTGCAGGCCGAATCGCCCCCGCTGATCGCCGCAGGCGGGCGGCTTTATGACCTGCGCAGCGGGCGCGCCCTGGACCCGCTGGCCACCGATGAGCTGCGCCTGCGCCTGCGCGCGCCGGATGGCACCGAATGGGTGCTGGACGGGTCCGGGCAGGTGCGCGCCATCACCTTTGCCGATGGCACCACGCTGGCCCTGTCGGATACGGCGATCCTGGGCCCTGACGGGGTGGTTGCGGCCCTGCAGCGCGACCACCGCGGACGCCTGGCCGAGGTCACCTCGGACCGGGCGCGGGTGTTGTTTGGCTATCGTGGGGACGGGCTTCTGGACCGGGTGCGCCAGGTCGGCGCCACCGATACCGCGCTTCAGGCCTATGGGCCGGAGGGCCAGCTTCTGGGCAGCACAGGGACGGGCGACACCGGGGCGGGCGACACCGGGGAGGGCGGCACCGGGGCGGGCGGCTTCTGGCTGGACGGCGACCAACTGCGCCCGCTGGCCGGGTCATTCGGCCCCCTGGCGGTTGCTGCCGGGACATCGCAGGCCGTGACCCTGGCCGAAGATGGCCGGGCCGTGGTCTCGATGGTGGTGCGCGGCAGCGAGGTTGCAGGCCCGGGCGGGCGGGTGCTGCTGGGGCTGCGCATCCATGGAAACGGGGCCATGCCGCAGGCGCTGACGGGGCTGGAGCGGCTGTCCTCGGAAACCACGGGCGGGGTGCAGACCCATATCCTTGCCGCCGAAACCGCAGGGCTGCATCTGATCGCGCTGGAGGGCGCGGCCGGCGCGGGTGTCACGCTGGAGGTGTTCACACCGGGCGATCTGGATGGCGACGGGCGCGTGGACGCGCGCGATGCCGAAGCTTTCGAACTGGGTCCGGTCGATATCACCGGCAACGGGCAAGCCGGGGCTGCGGATGCGCGGATCATCGCCGCCAATGCCGGTTTCGCGGTCAATCTGCCCCCCGTGATCGACGCCGCAGAGCTGCGCAGCTTTGTCGGTCTGCCCTTGCATCTGTCCCTTGGCGACCTTGCCCATGACCCCGAAGGCGACCCGGTTTTCCTGCGGGTTGACCATGCGCTGGGCGGCGCGGCGCGGATTGCCCCGGACGGGCGCAGCCTGATCTTCACCCCCGACCCCGGGTTTTCTGGAACCGCGCGGCTGGGCCTGCGCGCCGATGACGGCTTCGCGGTTTCGGCGGTCCATGACCTGCAGATCACGGTTCTGGATGAACGCCCCCTTGCCATCGATTTCCTGACGCGCGGCTCCGAACTGAATATCGGCGGGCTTGGGGCGTTGATGGTGGTGGGCGATTTCCCCTCGGCCAGCGGGGTGCCCCTGCCGCTGGACTATCTGGACCTGAGCTTCACCGCACCCGAGGTTCTGGAGCTGCGCGAGGACGGCTTGCTGCGCGGCCTGATGGAGGGCGCAAGCCTGGTGATTGCAGAACGCGACGGCACCCGCGCCGTGACCCGCGTCAGCGTCGGCAACGAAGGGCTGGACGATCTGCTGGACATGATCATGGGGCTGGAGGTGGTCCCCGGCGCCATCACGCTGGAGGCCGGTCAGGGCACCGCGCACCTGCGCTTCACCGACAGCTCCGGCACTCCGCTGGAGGCAGAGCCCGGCGCGCTGGCGCTCTTCAGCTCGAACGATGCGGTTGTGACCGTCGATCCCCAGGGCCGCCTGCAGGCCGGTGCCGCGGGCGAGGCCGTGATCACCGCCATCCTGGGCGGGCTGGAGCGGCTGGTGCCGGTCAGGGTGGTTGCGGCGCAGACCGGTGCCACCACGCTGGGGCGCGATGGCGGCGTGATCGCGAATGAGGCGGGCATGACCGTGGCGATTGCCCCGGGCGCGCTGGGCCATGATGTCGAGGCCGAAATCCGCCAGATCGCCCGCGCCGATCTGCCCATCGCCCCCCCGCCCGAGGATCTGGGCTGGAATTTCGTCGATGCCTTCCGCTTCACCATCGATGATGCGCTGATGGCGGTTCCGGCGCAGTTCAGCCTGCCCACCGATCTGCCCGAGGGCGCCGAGGTGGTGATCTATCGCCACGCTCCGCTGCCCGGCCCCGAAGGCTGGGTCATGGGCTGGCAGCAGGTGGCCAGCGGGCTGGTCGGCGCCGACGGGGTGGCGCGCAGCATCGGCGGCGATGATCTGGGGCTGGTGGCCAACAGCTTCTATGCCGTGACCAATCCGCGCGAGGGCGGCGTTGCCCGCCAGGGGGGCACCGCCTTTGCCGCATTCCCCCAGAACAACGCCAGCATGGGCGCGGTCATGAGCCTGCCCGGGGGGATTACCGTTGGCGCGACCGCGCCCGCACCGCGGGTGACATTGCACATGCCCATCGGAGCAATCCAGACCACCTTCAGCGCGATTTCGCCCAGCGGCCTGATCGAAAGCGTGACACAGACCATCAACACTCTGGCTGATGGCATCCGCGATGCCTTTGACGTGACGATCTTCAACATCGGGCAGGTGGCGGACCCGGCAGATATGGTGCCGGTCATCACCGGCAGCGTGGTGGACAGCGACGGCACCTCCAGCACGCTCACGCTGCGCGGCGAGGAATTCGCCCCCCGCAGCCCCGCCTTTGCCGATGGCGAAAACGTCCCCGAGGGCGGCGTCTGGCTGGCGCTTGGGCGCGGCGACCTGGAGGCGCTGCTGGCCGCCATAGCCGGGGCGGACGAGGATGCCGAGCGCACGGAGGGCGGCGGCATGATCGCCCTTGCCGTGCCCCCGGACCACATCAGCAATTCCGAGCTGATGGTCGATCTGCCCACCGGGCTGGGGGTCAACGTGCTGGAGCTGCGCGTGATCCGCATGGATCAGGCGCTCAACAGTGCCAGTGCCGCCGGGGGCGTGCCCGCAGGTGCCACCGCCGGCGGGGTGGGCGATACCTTCCTTGGCCCCCGGCCGCAGGTGTCGGATCTCTGGCGGCTGAACAACAATAATGACGTGACGGTCGGGCTGGTGGCCAATGGCGCCTTCAGGGATCAGGCCTTCGGAGTTGACCAGATCGTTGTCCTGGGGGTGCCGGAACCGGGTGCCCCGCCCGATATCCTGCGCCGGATCGCCCTGGACGGCTGGCCCGATGATGATGATCCGGCCCCGCGCGGCACAGCCCTGCCCCGCAGCGCGGTCACCTTCGACGACGGCGCGCGCGCGGTGGTGACGCTGGAACGGGCAGGGACGCTGGCGCTGGTCAACCTGGTCACCGGCGAACAGGCGGACCTGCTGGACCTGTCGGCGCTTCTGCGCAGCGATGGCGGCGGCGCGGGCGCGGGGGCGGCGGCGCCCTATCACATCATCCTGGACCGTTCGAACCGCTACGCGCTGGTCAGCGACGCCCAGCGCCCGCTGATCCATGTGATCGACATCAGCGGCGAACGGCTGGTGCATCTGGGCACCTTCAACACCGGGCTGGACGGTTTCGGCCTGCGCGAGATCGCCCTGACCCAGGATGAGGCATCGCTGGTGGTCACCGCCACCGACGGCGTGCCCCATGACGGGCAGGGCACCGGGCGCGTGGCCTTCATCGGCATCCTCAGCTTCGATTTCTTCCTCAGCGAGCTTCTGGGTGGGCAACCCGATTTCATCACCCAGATCGAAACCCGGACCGCCGACGGCGCGCAGTTGCGCCAGCCCTACGGCCTGCAGGTGCTGCGCGATGTGACCGGGCAAGATATCGCCATTGTCACCGACCGCAACAACGATGCCGCAGGCGTTTTCACCTTCGCGCGGCGGGATTCGTTCTTCTGGGATGCGCGCGCGCAGGTGCCCTTTACCCTGGCGCCGCCGATCCCCTTCAACCACCCGCTGGCCGCCGCCATGCGCCGCGACAGCTTCGAGGTGAACAACGCCGCACAGGTGGTGCTGTCGCCTGACATGTCCTATGCCTTTGTCATGGGGCAGAACCGCTTTGCGGTCGATGATGTCACCCGCAACCCCAATTACCGCGCCCAGATCTTGGAGGTGTTCCCCAATGTCTTTGACCCCGGCCAACCCCGCCCGGCGGTGGCCGCGGGGTCTGCCATCGCGGTCATCGCCGACCCTCTGGGCGAGGCCCCGCAACTGGTTGGCGCGCTGCGGCCCGTGTCCAACGGCTTTGGCACCAGGCTGGCGGTCTCGGGGGACGGGCTTTATCTCTACGCCGCCTTCGAAGCGCAGAACGCCATCTTTGCCTATGACCTGGATGCCCTGATCGCGCAGCTGCGCGCCACCGCCGATGAGCCGATCCTGCGCGGGTTCAACCCGCTCAACGATCTGGCGCCTGACGGCAGCAGCCTGATCAACTTCTCCTTCACGGGCGGGTTTTCGGCCGAGCAGCGGGCCGGGGTGAACCCCGAAATCGACCTGCGCGCCGATTTCGCATGGTGGCCTTCGGAGGGCGGCTTCGAGCAGCGCCCCTCGGACCCGCAATCGCCCAATGCGCCCATCGGCACCGGTGCGACCAGCCGCCCGCAGGGGATTGTCAGCCAGGCGCCGGTGATCGGGCTGATCTCGCCCACCCGCGGCGACCGGGATGTGCCGCCGGTGGTGACCTTCGAATGGTCGCTGGGCGGCAAGGCGCTGGATCATACGCTCTGGGTTTCGGTGCAATCCGCCTCGGGAGGTCTGTTTGCCGGTGAAAGCGACAGCGCCCTGATCGAAGCCCTGCGCGAGGCAGGCTTCCGCGATGCCACATTCGAGGATGATCCGACCGCCTCGGACCTGTTCCTGGACGGCAACCGCAACCGGGTCTTTGCCAAGAATTTCAACGCCAGCACCGAGGAGGTGCTGAGCTTCACCCTGCCGTTCCCGCTCACACGCGGGCAGCTCTATGCCTGGGGCATCAGCGTCAACGACGAAGGCCGCAGGTTGCAGACCATGTCCGAGCTGTTCCGCGTGGCCCCCGCAGAGGAGCAGGGCGGCTTCAGCTCGGTCACGGTCCTGACCCATAATTTCCACCCGTTCTGGGGGCCGCAACCGACCGAATCCGCGATGTTCGAGCTGGCCCAGCAGATTGCGCGGCGCAATGACGGGATGGTGGCGGTCCATGACTCGCAGACCGGGATCTGGCGTTCGGCCACGCCGGGGCGCAATCTGGATGACCCGCAAGGGGCGCTGGTCCTGATGACGGACTGGTACCGCGAAAGCGCCATCAATGATTCCGGCTTCACCGAGGCTGCCGCCAGCGCCATCTTTGCCGGGCTGATGCATCTGAACACCGAAACCGCGCAGGATCTGTTTGCCCTGCCGATGCATTTCATCGGCCACGGGCGCGGCGCCGTGGTGAATTCCGAGATCGTGGAACGGCTGTTGTTCCATGTGGGCAAGACCATGCCGGACCTGCATTTCACCGCGCTGGACCCGCATGACCATGACATCCCCTCGCTGGCGATCGATTTCGAATCCTTCGCCAAGGCCAAGGCCAAGGGCGCATTCCGCGCCACGCTCAAAGGCGCAGGCACTGCACTTCTGACCCGCAATCCGATCCCGGCCTGGGAGGCGGCCAAGTCGTTTACCAAGAGCATCCTGTGGTCCGGAACGTCCGATTTCGCGCGGCTGATGGGCTTGCAATACCTTGACTGGCGCAGTTTCCGTGATCCGCAGATCACCTATTGGCAGGGGATCGATTTCTTCGACAGCTACTACCAGCAGCAGGCGGTGATCGATGCGACCGAGATACTGCCCTACCTGGCGGCATCGAACTGGGGGCCGGGGGCGCTGGAGCGGCTGCAATCCGACCCGCTGGGCGAGGCCGCGCGGCTGTGGGCGCGCACCGGGACCGGGCTGGACCCGGACCAGTTCAACACCTCGCTCACCGTCTGGGGCCGCAGCATCCCGCAGGCCGATATCAACCGCAGCCTGGACGGGCTGCCCGGCTTTGTCGAAGATGACATCTGGCCGCTGATCCAGCGTTACACCGGCTTCAACGGCGGTCTGGGAACGCTGCATGACCGGACGCTCGCCTGGTATGCGGGCACGGCGGCGCTGAACATCGACCGCATCGGCTCTGCCTATTCCAGCGGGGAACCCATCTGGCGGCGCCTGAGCGACCGCGGGATCGAAACCGATGGCTGGCTGCTGGGGGTGAAATCGCGCTATTACCCGCCCTATCTGGATGAAACCGAAAACACTCAGGGCTGGTACCGGGCCTTTGCGGATGTGCAGCGTTTCGGCCTGTTCGAAAGCGCGCCGGGCGACACACCCAGCGGGCCGCTGGTCGATGGCTACCCCTGGGAAGGCATCGGCGAGGGGTGGTTCTATTCCTGGCTGGGCGGCGGCAGCGATCCCTTTGCGGTGCGCGGCATCGACGGCAGCCGCCCCGAGGCCACGGGCACCCCGGACCGCCCCGTTGCGGGCGAATTCAACAACACCCGCCACGGCGCGCTGCCGGACGCGGTCCCGGTGGTGTTCAACGGCGATTTCCAGGCCGGGTTCCGGCCCTATTACGGGCGGATCGTGCTTCCGGGGTTCCTCAGCACGCCGCTGGCGGCGACCGGGCTTTCGCCGCCGGGTGCGCTGGAATACCAGTTCCCCGGCTGGTCCTATCAGGGCGGACAGATCGACGGGCTTCTGGGCCTCAGCCTGCAGGTCCCGCAGGTTGAAGCCGTCATTGCCGGTCTGGGCATCAGCCCCGACGCGGCCGAGGCATTCGTGGAGGGGCTGGACGGGTTGCTGGGTCTGGTCAGCACCCTGACCGATACGCTGATCCAGGGCGGGACGATGACCGACGCGGTGCGCGCGGTGATGGATGCGGCCGATTTCAGCAATTTCTTTGATGGCCGTATCGGCCTTGATGACCTGCGCGAGATCACCCGCGCCCTGCATGAATCCACGCTCTACTCCACCTCGCAATACTCCATGTTCACCGATTTCCGGCGCGAGTTCACGGATATCGCGCTTAACGGGCCCAACCTGATGCTGCCCTTCGGCATCTATGGCGCCGCCGCCGAAGCGATGGAGGATTTCGCCACCGGCGTGCTGCCAACGCTGCTGTTCTGGCTGCAGGCCAATGCGGTGGACTATCACATGAGCCTGATGAGCCGCGATTTCGTGCCTGGTATCGCCACCAGCAACCGCTTCTACCTGCCGCAGGATGTGGCGCAGATCGGTTTCGATGCCTGGCCCGGCGCGTTCGGGGCAGGCAGCCTGAGCGTGCTCTGGGTGGGTATGGATGGCACGGAAACGCGCCTGATCATCCGTGACGTGGGCATGTTCATCAATCTGGAAGAAACCACCCCGCGCAAGCGCTATGTCGCTGCAATTCCATCTGAAATACGCGGAACATCGGGCAGCCTGCGGTTCGAGTTCCAGGGCCAGCACACCACATTCCTGGAACGTGCGCGCTTCGTGGGGATCGACAATATCGGCGTGGATGGCATTTCCATCGAATTCCGCACCATCGATCCCGAACCGGAACTGGACGAAGACCCGGGCGATACCGATGACCCGCAGACCGATCCCGCCGAACAGAACGGCGGCGAAACCGATCCCGGCCCCACCCCGCCCCCCACAGGGGAGAACGGCACCGGGGACACGCCGTCCGACCCGGCACCTTCGGACCCGCCAGAGGCCGATCCGGCCCCCTCCGACCCTGCCCCGTCTGATCCAGCCCCCTCCGACCCCGCACCTTCTGATCCGGCACCTTCCGATCCCACACCTGCGGACCCCGAACCCGCCCCCCCTCCGGTGCTGGAGCCACAGCCCGACCCCGAAGTTCCCCAGCCAGAAAGCGTCGATTTCGATTTTCCAAATTCCAAGGCCGGCAAGTGGCTGTTCACCGACACGCTTAAGAAAAGCGACTCGCAGAAAAGCGGGCTGGAGGCGATTGCCCGCGGCACCAAGGATTTCAAGGACGGCGCCAACCTCAAGGAACTGGTGCTGGAGAACAAGACCGACAGCGACGCCGAGATCGTCATCACCCTGCAGCCGAACCTGTTCCTGGGCCTGCAGGTGTCCTCGGCGATCAGCAGCGACCTGACCGATGCCGATATCGAGCTGGCCCCGATCACCTGGTCGGACGCAACGCAAACCCGCCGGATCGAGATCTCGCTGGCGGCGGGCACCACCCGGACGCTGAAGCTCCATGCCGCGGTGGAACTGCATGAGCTGCAGCGCATGGTCGGCCCCGGGATCATCGACGCGGGCCTGCGGATTGCCGAGTTCTGGCGCGATGAGCCCCTGGGCAAGGTGCATGATTTCCGGCTGTTCTACCTGCTGGATATCGGCGATGACTCCACCATAGACGGCATCATCACCCTGCCGCCCACCGTCGCCGGGCAGGAGCGGGTGTTCGTCCTGCCCGGAAGCGCGCCCTTCGAAGTCTCGATCCCGCTGGCCACCTCGGACATCTACAAGGACGGCACCAAGACCAAGCCGATGCAGGAAAGCAACTTCCGCGCCGATGCGCTGGACATGGGGCGCTGGCTGCAACTGGTGAATGCAGCCGCATCGCAGGATCTGGTCCTGAACTTCCTGCCCGAACTGCCGGTCAATCGCAGTGACGGCTACCTGAAGCTGAAGACCGAGCTGCGCTTCGGCGGCGAGAAATCCGGCAGCATCGTCTTCAAGGCCCCGATCCGCCAGCAGAACGCCCTGGACGTGAACCCGGCGCAACTGATCCGCGGGCTGGAACTGCTGCTGGAAAGCTTTGGCGATGCCGGGTTTGTGGGCATCGATCCCGCAGTGTCCGACCCGGACATGCGCGCGCAGATGGAGGCGCTTTACGCCCCGGTGATCGAAATGCTGCTGCGCGAAAGCGCGGGCGGGACGGATTTTTCCGCGCTTGATCCGCTGCCGGGGGTGCTGAGCCTGTTTGCCCCCTTTGTGGCCGCGGGCAGCATGGATCTGGGCCCCGGCCAGATGTCGAACCAGCCGCTCTACCGGCTGGAACCGCTGAGCGAAGCTGAATTCGCCCGTATCCAGGACTGGCTGGCCCTGCCCGCCGCCGAACGCCCCCCCTTTGACCCCACCCCCCGCGCCGAGGCCCGGCTGGATATCGACCGCAAGGCGCTGGAGGCGCTGGTGCTGGCGCATGATCCATACCGGCTGCGCCCGGACCTGACCCCGGCGCAGGCGCTGCAACGGCTGCAGGCGGTGCTCAACCCCGCCATCCGGGACGCCACGCCCGCCATCCGGCTGGCGGTCGATGGTGCGCTGCGGTCTTATGCGCTGGCGCATCTGGCGGGCGATGTGGCGCTGGACATGCGCGGGTTCTCCGACCGGATCGGCTGGTTGGTGGCGCATGAATACCTGCACAACCTGGGGCTGGTGAATGAATATGGCGCCGATGGCCTCGCGCGCGATCCGTTGCGCCCCACCCCGCTTTCGACGCTCTACAACACCGATTTCACGCCGGAACACCTGGCGGTTCTGGCGCTGGCACTGGATGATCCGCGCCTGTCGCCCAGCCCCGATCAGGGCCGCATTCTGGCGCAATGGTATCTGGACCGGCTGCGCGACCATGACGCGGCCTTCCCCGATGGGCGGTTTACGGCCAATTCCCCCGGCGTCGATCCGATCGAGGAACCGGGACCGTTCCTGAACGGCGATTTCGCCACCCCCTCGGGCGATGCGGGCTTTGGCTGGCAGCTTGCCGGTGCGGCCACCACCGGGCCCGAGGGTCTGGTCCTGACCGAGGCGCTGACCGGCAATGGCCGGGCCGCGCAATTCTTCATCCCCCCCGCGGGGGCCAGCCATCTGCGGGTAACGCTGACCAACCGCATGGCCCTGACGCCGGGCCTGCCGGATGCGTTCGAGATCCGCCTGCGTGGCGCCGATGGCATGGCGCTGGCCGTGGCCCCGCTGGACGGCACCGATGCCGCCGTGAACCTGCAGGCCGATGGGACGCTGGTCCTGGCCGACAGCGTGCTGCGCACAAGCGGCGCGGGGCCGGTCGCACCGGGTGAAACCGTTGTTCTGGATCTGCCGCTGCCCGTGCTTGCCAACACGCCCCTGTGGCTGGAGTTCGACCTGATCGGGCTGGGGGCGCTGGGGTCTCAGGTGGTGATCGCCCAGGTCGAACCGGTGCTGCGCGCTGATACCCTGCGCGTGGTGACGCTGGATGCGGAACCGGATGCGCTGCGGATTGGCTTCAACGCCGATTTCAACCGTGCGACCATTGCGCTTTATGGCCCCGGCCCCGATCTGCCCGATGATCTGCGCGTGATCGGCCCGGATGCAAACCCGGTGCCGGGCAGCCTGATCTTCACCGATGACGGCTTCTGGTTCCTGCCGACCGGCGGCTTTGCCCCCGGCAACCATGAGCTGATCCTGCGTAGCGCCGCCGATGCCTGGACCGGCCCGCTGGGGGATCTGGACGGCCCGGGCGATGGGCAGGCGGGGGGTGATTTCCGCGCATCCTTCACCATTGCCGCGCGAGAGGTGGCAATCCAAGCGGGCGACATCATCCTGCCGCCGGGGGCTTCCGTCCAGCCAGCCGATGGCGTGCCGGTGCGGCTGCACTCCTCGGGCGGGATCAGCGCGCTGGGGTTCACGCTGATCGTGCCCACGGGCGCGCTGAGCGTGGCGGGCCTGCAACTGGATGCGGACCTGGGCGGCGGCCTGCTGCCGCCGGTGGGCACGGAAACAGGCGATGACGGGTTTGACCGGGTGCGCTTCGCGCTGAACCTGTCCAGCCCGCTGGCGCCCGGAACGGTCACCCTGGGCCGTCTGGTGCTGGGCAAGGCAAGCACGCGCGACTACGGGCAGCTTGGGCAGGTGGGATTCGTGCTGGATACCCTGAACGGGGCGCCGGTGGGCCAGGTTGCCGGACGCGCGCTGAAAATCGCGAAACTGCCCGGCGATGTGACCGCCGATGGCGTGATCGACGCGGCCGATGAAACCGCCACGGCGCGTGTGAGCGCCGGGCTGGACACCGGCTTTGCGGCCTTCCCGTTGACCGATCCCGCGCGGCTGGTCGCGGCGCTGCATTCGGAGCCGGACCCGGCTGACCCCACCCCTGGCGACCCTGACCCCGGCGACCCTGACCCATCTGATCCGGGGCCAGGCGACCCGGGCCCATCCGACCCAAGCGACCCGGCAGACCCGGGCGGCCCCTCGGAACCACAGGACCCGGCTGAACCTGACCCCACCGACCCTGACCCCTCCGAACCCGACCCGGCAGACCCTGACCCCGCAGACCCGCAAGAGCCCGGCCTGCCCTCAGACCCGCAGGACCCGAGCGACCCGCAGCCGGGCGACCCGGGCCCATCCGACCCAAGCGACCCGGCAGACCCGGACGACCCTGACCTCCCCACAGACCCGCAGGACCCGGGCGACCCGCAACCGGGCGACCCGGATCCAAGCGACCCGGGCCCCAGCGAACCTGACCCCGCCGATCCAGGCGACCCGCAGCAGCCGGCGGACCCGCAAGACCCTGACCTCCCCTCTGATCCGCAGCAGCCGGACCCGACCGACCCGGGCCCGGAACAGCCCGATCCCACCGACCCGCAGCTCCCCACCACCCCGCAGGACCCGGACACGCCCGGCGGGCCGCAGCAACCCGATCGCCCCTCCGATCAGGACCGCCCGGCCCCGCGTGGCGGGGCTCCGGCGGCTGGCGCCGGGCTGGCGCTTGGCGGTGTGCCGGCCTTTCGCGCCCCGGCCATGGCCGGGGGTGGGGGCGTGGAGCTGACCACGGGGCCGTTCTCGGCCCGCCCGGGCGACCCGCCCATGGCGCCGCCCAGCCTTCCGGGCAGCCGCTGCATCTGGACCGAGGCCGATCTGCCCGAAGCGATCCGCAACCTGCTGCAGACCCTGCCCGACATGCCCGACGGGGCGGCGCTGTGCATTTCGGACATGATGTTCCTGGGCATCACCCTGCCGCCGATGCCGGATGACGCCGACGCCGCGCCGGGCCTCTGGCGCGGCGCGGACCTGCCCCAGGCCCTGCGCGATGCGCTTGACGCGCTGGCCGCGCAGCAGAACTGGCCCACGGTGCCCGGAGCGAACGGGCGCGCCTGGGTGATCTGGTTGCGCGATACCGGCATGGCGCTGAGTGCGCGCATCATGGGCCTTGTCCCGGACCCCGCCCCCAGTGCGACCGACCTGCCCGAAACCGCCGCCACCATCACCGGCCCGGCCATTCCGGCGCTGCACCAGGCCGCACATGCCCTGGCCGATCCCGGGCCTGACACCAATGCGCCTGAAGCCCGGGCCCCCGATAGCGGGGCCGCGCAGCAAGCCGCGCCCGCCGGGGCGCAGGCCCTGGCGCTGGGCGCCGCACTAGCCGCGCTGACGGGCGCCGCCGGACGCAAGACGCCCCACCCCACCCGCCGCGCGCAAGACAAGGAGGCTGCCCTTGACCCTTGACCTGCGCCTCAACCCGCGCGGGGCGACGGGCGTTTCCCCGGACTGGGCAGGGTTCTCCGATCCGGCCGATGCCGGCGCGTTCCTTGAGGCCTGGTTCAGCATCCTGCTGTCCGAGATCGACGGCGTGCGCAGCGCCGTTCTGATGCTGGAATCGACCGCCGGAACGCTGGTTCCCGCAGTGCAATGGCCGGACGCTTCGGCGGCTGCGCCGCTGGTCCCGCTGGCCCAGCGGCTGGCCCAGACCCCCGACCGGACGCTGCTGGTCCGCGATGACGGGGCCCAGCGCATCGGGTTTCCGCTGTTCATCGAATCGCATCTGCACGGGGTCATCGCCCTGGCCTGTGACCCGCTTCCCCCCGAGGCCCTGCAGGCGGCGCTGCGCCGGCTGCACTGGGGCAGCGGCTGGGTCCATGCCATCGTCCAGCGCAGCCGCGAGATGGCCGCAACCGATGCGGCGGAACGCAGCGGCATTGCGCTGGACATGCTGGCCGCCGCCGAAGACGCCGAGGGGCTGGACGGCGCCATGCGCGGCCTTGTCAATGAATTGCGGCTGCGGCTGCTGGCGGACCGCGCCGCCGTCACCCTGCTGCAGGGCCGCCGACTGCGCCTGCGGGCGGTTTCCGAAACCGCCGAGGCCGACCGTCGGATGCGCGACATGCGCAGCCTGCACGAGGCCATGAACGAGGCCCGGCTGCAGGGCCGCCCCCTGATCTGGCCAGATCCGGCCGATGACGGGCTGTCGGTCCTGGCCGCACACCGCGCCCATGCACGCCGGGCGGGGGTGGCGGCCATGATCAGCCTGCCGCTGATGCTGCGGGGCAAACTGCTTGGCGTAATCACTCTGGAACGGCTGCAGTCCGGCGATGCCCCCGGAGATCAGGCCACGGCCGGGGCCTTTACCCGCGCCGAGGTCGCGCTAGCGCAGGCGCTCTGCGCCAGCGTTGCACCCGCCGTTCACAGCCGGATGCGCGCGCATCGCCTGCTTTCCGGGCGTCTGGTCGAGATGCTGGGCCGGGGCTGGACGCGGCTTTTCGGGCCGGGGTATCCGGTGCTGAAACTCGGGGCCGGGCTGGCGGTCGCGCTGGCGCTGGTGCTGGCGCTGCTGCCCTGGACCGTGACGCTCAGCGCGCCTGCGCGGGTGCTTGGCGAAGTGCAGCGCGCCGTGGTCGCTCCCTTCGATGGCTATATCGAGGCCGCGCACCTGCGGGCCGGAGATGCCGTGGCAGCGGGCGATGTGATCGCCGTTCTGGACACACGTGATCTGGCGCTGGAGCAGAGCCGGCTGCAGGCCGAGGCCGCCCGCATCGACTCCGAGCGCCTGCAGACCCTGGCCGAGGGCAACCGCGTGGGGCTGGCGATGCTGGATGCGCGGGCGGCCTCGGTGCAGGCGGAACTGGCGCTGGTGGCGACCCGGCTGGACCGGGCCATGTTGCGCGCGCCGCTGGACGGGATCATCGTTTCGGGGGATCTGGGCCAGTCGCTGGGGGCGCCGGTCAGTCGCGGCGATGTCCTGTTCGAGGTCGCCGCCCATGAGAGTCATATCGTGGCGCTGGAGGTGGGTGAGCATGACATTGACCTGATCGCCCGGGGCGCCGAGGGGCGCGTGGCGCTGGTGGGGCTGTCCGGCGCGCCGCTGGCCATCCGCATCGACCATCTGGGCGCGGTCAGCGATATCACCCGGGGGCAGAACGCCTTCATGGCCGAGGCGCGCTTCATCACCCCGCCCCCGGCCGCCCTGCGCCCCGGAATGGCCGGGCGCGCCCGCATCGATGCGGGCCAGGCATCGCTGTTTCATGCGCTCAGCCGGAACCTGATGCTGCGCCTGCGCCACCTTCTGTGGCGGCTGTCACCCTGAGGACCGGCCGATGACCGACAGTTTCTTCAGCCCGCTCTGGTATCGCCTGGCCGATCTGCAACCGGCGCTGAAACCGCAGGTCGAGGTCACCCTGCACGATTACGGCGGCGAGGCCTGGCATGTGCTGCGCGACCCGGTGACGGGCAAGCTCTATCGTTTCACGGCGCAGGCCTGGCAGATCGTGGGGCGCATGCGCGGCCAGCAGCCGCTTGCCCGCATATGGGAGGCCGCCCTGGCCGAGCTTGGCCCGCAGGCCCCGTCGCAGGAGGAAACGGTGCAACTGCTCTCGCAGCTTTATCAGGCCGATCTGCTGAGCGTGGATGCCACTCCCGATGCCGCCGAACTGCTGGACCGGATGCAGCGCCAGCGGCGCCAGAAACGCCAGCGTTTCTACAAGAACCCCCTGGCCATTCCGCTGCCGCTGTTCGACCCGGACCGCTTTCTGGACCGTCTGGCGCCGCTGGTGCAGGGGCGCCGGGCCGGGCTGTTCTGGGCGCTGGTCTGGCTGGCCGTGGTGATCCCGGCGCTGGGCCTTCTGCCACTGCATTGGGAGGCCCTGACCCGCACCGGCCCGCGCGAATGGCTGGCGCTGGACAATCTGGTGCTGATGGCCTGCGTCTATCCGGTGGTCAAGGCCCTGCATGAACTGGCCCATGGGCTGGCCGCCAAGCGTCATGGCGGGGCGGTGCATGAAACCGGCATCATGTTCCTGGTCTTCTACCCGGTACCTTATGTCGATGCCTCGTCCTCGGCCTTCTTTCCGCAGCGGCGGGCACGGGCGCTGGTGGGCGGTGCGGGGATCCTGGCCGAACTGTGGCTGGCGGCAGGGGCGTTCCTGATCTGGCTGGCGGCGGAACCAGGGCTGCTGCGGGACATGATGTTCAACGTCATGCTGATCGGAGGCATCTCGACCGTGCTGGTCAATGGCAATCCGCTGCTGAAATTCGATGGCTACTATGTCCTGTGCGACCTGCTGGGCATGCCCAACCTGGGACCGCGCGCCAACAAGGCCTGGGGGCGGCTGGCCAAGGCGCTGCTGGGGCTGGAAGATCCCCGGAACGCGCCCCGCACCCGGGCCGAGGCCTGGGTGTTCTACCTCTATGCGCCGGCGGCCTTTGTCTATCGCATCTTCATCATGCTGACGATCGCGGTGATGGTGTCCACGCAGTATTTCATCGCCGGGGTCCTGATCGCGGTCTGGAGCATGGTCCAGGCGCTGGTGGTGCCGCTGTTCAAGACGCTGGGGCATCTGTGGTCCGATCCCCGGCTTGCCGAACGGCGCGGCAGGGCCTGGGCGTCGATGCTGGCGGGGCTGGCGGGGGCGGCGCTGCTGCTTCTGAGCGTACCGCTGCCCCTGCGCGAGACCGCCCAGGGCGTGGTCTGGCTGCCCGAACGGGCGCATCTGCGGGTGGAAACCGGGGGCGTGCTGGTCGATCTGCCGATCGCACCCGGGACCTGGGTGGCGGCGGGCGCGGTGCTGGCGGTGCTGGACGCGCCTGCGGAAACCACCCGCCTGCAGATGGCCCGCGCCCGGCAGCTGGAGGCCGACATCCACGCCCGCGCGACCCAGGTCAACGACCGGGCAGAATGGCGTCAGGCCATGGCCGCGCTTCCGCGCCATGATGCCGATGTCGCCCATGCCGCGCAGCGGGTCGCGCGGCTGGAACTGCGCGCGGCCGTGGCGGGGCGGTTCTACATGGACCTGCCGGACATGGCGATCGGGCGATATTTCCCCGAAGGCGCGGTCATCGCGCATGTGCTCCCGGACCGGGCGCAACGGGTGCGCACCAGCCTGCCCGAACCGAAGGCCGAATTCCTGGACACGCGGTTGCGCAGGGTCACCCTGCGCCTGCCCGGGGACGCAGGCCTGGCACTGCAGGCGACCGACCTGCGCCGGGTGCCGATGGCCAGCCAGCGTTTGCCCGCCGCCGCGCTGGGCCGGGCCGCAGGCGGGCGTATTGCCACGGACCCCGGCGACCCCGAAGGGATGCGTGCGCTGGACCCGCTGGTCACGCTGGACCTGAGCGTGCCCGGCCTGGAGCAGGCGCGCTTCGGCCAGCGGGTCGAGGTGAAGTTCGACCTAGGGCTGGAACCCGTGGGTTTCAGGCTGTGGCGGCGCGCGCGGGTGGCATTCCTGTCACTTTTCACCCGGGGCGCGGCGTGACATGAGCCAGCCCTGGCTCATCCGCGACCGGGCGCCCGCCTTTTTCGCCGAACGCCGCTGGCCGGTCCAGACATGGTATGACGAAGCCCTTGCCACCGGCTTTCGTGCGCTTGTCCCGCCGCTTTACCGCAGCGGCCTGCGCGATGGATTGGTGGTGGCGCTGACCCTCTGGCATGGGCGAAGGCTGCGCACTGCATCGGATGCGGCGCTGCAGATGCAAGCCCGAGCGCTGCGCCCCGTTCTGCTGCGCCGCGGGTTCCGGATCGGCACGGTGGCCCGGGCCTTTGCGCTTTGCCGCGAGGCCCTGCGCCGTGAACTGGGCTTTGCCCATCATGCCGTCCAGCTGCGCGGCGGGGCACAGATCCTGTCCGGGCGCGTTGCCGAAATGGCCACGGGCGAGGGCAAGACCGTCACCGCCGCCCTGCCGGCGGTGGCTGCTGCGCTGGCCGGGGTGCCGGTCCATGTGGTGACCGTGAATGACTACCTCTCGCGGCGGGATCATGATGAGCTTGCCCCGGTCTTTGCCCGGCTGGGCCTGCGCAGCGCCTGGATTGACGCCGACATGACCCCGGCCGCAAAGATCGCAGCCTATGGCGCGCCCATCGTCTATGTGACCAACAAGACCCTGGTGTTCGACTACCTGCGCAGCCGTCTGGGGCGCGAAGGGCCGGATACGGTGCAGCGCCATGCTGCCGCCACCCTGCGCGGCAGGCCCGTGCCGCCGCCGATGCCCCATGCGCTGGGGTTCTGCATCGTGGATGAAGCCGACAGCATCCTCATCGACGAGGCCCAGACCCCCCTGATCATCGCCGCCCCTGACACCCATCTGTCCGAGGCCGATTGCCGCCATGCCCTGGCACATGCCCGCGGGCTGGCCGAAGGGCAGGATTTCCGGCTCGATCACGCGCAGCGCCGGGCCGAGCTGACCCGCGCCGGTCGCGCCCTGCTGGCCGCGCGTGCCGGGACCGACTGGAACGCGCCCGCGTTGTGGCAGATCGCCCGCGCGCGTGAGGAGCTGTGCCGCCACGCCCTGGCCGCGCTGCATCTGCATCACCGCGACCAGCATTACATCCTGGCCGAGGATACGGTGCAGATCGTGGACGAATTCACCGGCCGCGTTCTGGCCGACCGTCAATGGCAGGCCGGGCTGCACCAGATGGTCGAGGTCAAGGAGGGCCTGCCCCCCGGGGCCTCGCGCCGGACGCTGGCGCAGATCACCTATCAGGGGTTCTTCCGCCGCTACCTGTGGTTCGGCGGCATGACCGGAACCGGCGCCGAGGTGGCGCGCGAATTATGGGGGACCTATGGGCTGGGGGTCACGCGGGTGCCGCGTCACCGTCGGCTGCACCGCCGTGATCTGGGGGTGCGCCTCTACCGGGATGAACCGGCGAAACTGCAGGCCGTGGCGGCCCGCGCCGCGCGCATGGTCGCCCGCGGGCGCCCGGTGCTGATCGGCACCCGCTCGGTCGAGGTTTCGGAACGCCTGGGCGGGGTGCTGGGCGATGCAGGCCTGGCGCATGTGGTGCTGAACGCACGCCAGGACGGGGATGAGGCCGCGCTGATCGCCCGCGCGGGCGCCGCCGGTGCGGTGACGGTGGCCACAAACATGGCCGGGCGCGGAACCGATATCCGGCTGACCTCCGAGGCCCGCGCGGCAGGGGGTCTGCATGTCATGCTGACCGAATACCACGAAAGTCCGCGCATCGACCGTCAGCTTGTGGGCCGTGCCGGTCGCCAGGGTGATCCGGGCAGCACCGAGGCTCTGGTCGCCCTGGATGATGACCTGTTCCGCCGTCATGCCCCGCGGATGCAACGGGCGGTGGCGGGGCTGCTGCCAGGCGGCCTGCGACGCCTTCCTGCCGTGTTGGCGCATCTGCTGCGGTGGCGCGCGCAGCGCGCCGCCGAGGCCCGGGCGCGCCTGCGCCGCGAGGGCGTCCTGCGCCGCGCCGACAAGCTTGAAAAGTCCCTGGGTTTCACACGCAGGCCCATCTGAGCAACGCGCCTCCGCTGTATCACGCGGCACAGCCGCCACCTGGCGCGGCACCCTGCGCATGTTCGTCCCGGGGTTCCCCCCGGAGCGCACAGCGCGGCGCCGCCCGGCCTGGAACCGGGTGCCACGCATAAGGGATCACCGGAAATGCAGCATTGGTTGAAAACGATCCACGCCACTCACCACGGCAGGCATCGCGCAATTGACCCTGCAGCAACCGCCCCTGCACCACCGCTCGACAGTCCCCGGGGCCACACCAATCTTTTCCTTGTTTTGCCGTAAATTCACCACAATTGCCGACGAGACCTGCAGGTCAAGGCGTCCGTAATTTCTGTTCCGTTTTCCGAGTGACGCGCCGAAACATTTCGGAAGGACTTCAGGATGAAGTGGAGCAGGGACCGACTCTCGGCGCTCAGGCGGGATGAACACGGCGGCGTGACGGTCGAGTTCGTTATCTGGACCCCCATGATCATGGCGCTGCTGCTGCTGGTGGCCGATGCCTCGGCGGCGTTCATGGCGCAAAGCGCCATGTGGCAGGCGGCGGGCGATATCTCCCGCGCGATCGCCACCGGCCGTATCGCGATCGACGACGCCGCAACCTTTGTCAACGCCACCGCAGGCTATGCACTTTCCGTGCAGCACACCGAAGAGCTGATCGCCGTGCGGCTTTCACGGCCCTTCGACGGGATCGGGACAGGCATGATGCTGTCCTTCATGGGCGACATGCAGGTGACCGTCCTGCAGCATCTGGAACCAGGAGTGGAGCTATGACCGGACAGAAAACACACCTTCTTGCGCAGGCTGGCCCCAAGCTGCGGCGCTTCACCGGGGATGAGGCTGGCACCGGGTCGGTCACGGGGCTGATCATCACCATCGTGGCGCTGACCATCGGCGGGACGGCCGTGGACTATACATCGGCCGTGTCGGCCCGCGCCCAGGCACAGGTTGTCGCCGATGCCGCCGCCCGCGCCGGTGCAGCCAAACTGCGCGAAGGCCAGGATGCCGCGCGCGACGCCGCCCTTGCCATCGCCGATGCGCACCGCCCCGGCCTGCTGGACGCCTCGGACATCATGTTCACGCATTGGCCGGGACATGGCGCCACGGCCAGCAACGGCCGCAAACCGATCAACGCGGTGGCGGTCCAGACCCGCCGCGACAACCGCAACGCCAACCCGGTGGCCACCTACCTGCTGCACCTTGTCGGCGTGGACCGGCTGCAGGTGTCGGCCATTTCGGTGGCGGCGACCACTGGTGGCTTTGCCCATTGCAGTGGCGGCGGGTTCTTTGCGCTTGAGCGCAGCGTCGGCAACAGTTCGAACGACTACAGCGACGGCTTCTGCCTGCACGGTGAAGACGGGGTGCAGTTCCACAACCAGAACCGCTTCACCTCGGGCGCGGAAATCACCATGCCGAACCTGGCCGATTTCCAGGCCCATAACAACAACCCCGGCGCCGAGGATGCGCTGCGCGCCTACAGCCACGAATTCAGGCTGCTCGACAGCATCCCCGATGTGATTAGCATGATGCGCGAAGGCACCCTGGAAGAGGCCGGGCTGCCGCCCTTTGTCACGCTGGGGCCGGTCTATCGCACCTCCATCAGCCAGGATGACGCGCTCAGCCCCGATACGCTTTATATTGTCAGTGGCGATGTGGCGCTGCGCGATCCGCGCAGCTTCCAGAACATGGCCATCGTGGCCGGCGGAAACATCACGGTCGATTCGAACGTGGATTTCGACAATGTGGTGCTGGCCGCCGAAGGCTTTATCACCTTCAACTCCAATATCCGGATCGGCGGGTCCGAACTGGAATATTGCGACCGCGGCGTCTATGGCGGCTATGTCCTGGGTCAGCAGGGGATCGTGTTCAATTCGAACAACATCCTGCGCGGCGTGCTGATGGCCAGCCAGGGGGATGTGGTGTTCAACTCGAACAACACGGCCACCGACGGGATCTATGTCGAGGCTGCGGGCGATATCGTCTACAACAGCCGCCAGACCCTGCGCGGCTGCCTGCCGGGGCTGGAGAACGAGCTTCATCACGCCGGGGCCGAACGCGAATACACCCAGGCGCTGGTGCGCTGAGCCACCGAAGACCGGACATGCGGCGGGTGGCGCCCCGCCGCATCCCGGTTCGTGGCTAGACGACAGGACACCCAAACCGATTGACCGCGGGGGCTGGCGGTGGCTTCCTGAACCTGACCGCCAACCGCAAGAGGACCGCTGAATGCCCCTGCCAAGCTTTCACATGATCGATGCCGCGCCCCGGCCCGTCGCCCCGTTTTCACATGCCGCCGAGGTCGATGGCTGGGTCCATCTGACCGGCCAGATGCCCACCTGGCCCGCAGAGCCTGACCGCCCCCTGCCAGACGGGATCGAAGCCCAGACCCGGCGGGTCATGGACAACCTGATCCTGGTTCTGCAGGGCCTGGATCTGAGTCTGCGGAACGTGGTGCAGGCCCGCGTCTATATCACCGATTTCGACCGGGATTACGCCGCCATGAACGCGGTCTACACCGGGTATTTCGAAGCGGGAAAGCTGCCTGCGCGCACCTGTATCGGGGTGAATGGCCTGGCGGTCGGCGCCCTGGTCGAAATCGACATGGTGGCGCGGCGGCCCTGATCCGCGCGCGGGCACGGCACCGGATGCCGCCCGCTACGCGCTTGCAGCCCCTTTCGGAGCCTCTGGTCGAAGGAAAGTTCTGAATGGATTTCCCGGTCGATTTCGCCCAAGCTTGTCGCATGAGAGCCCCAAGACACCACCTCAGAGCGTTCCATCGCGGCGGGCCAGGGCGCCGGGTGCTGGTGCTGGCCTGCCTGGCGCTGGCCTGCCTGGAGCTGGTGCCGCCCGCGAAGGCGCAGGCACAGCCGTTCCGGGACTGGGTGCTGGAGCGGGATGAGGCAACCTGCGTGATCAGCACACGGGTCCATCTGCGCAGCACCGACACGCTGCTGGTGGCGGTGTCGCTTTCCGCCGATGGCGCTGGCGGCGCACTCATGGCGGCCGAGGTTCCGGTCGGTGCCAGCCTGCGAGAACGGATCGCCTATGTGCATGCCCCCGGCGCCCCCGAAACCACGCTTGAGTGGCAGTATTGCGACGCACAGACCTGCATGGCCACCGCCACCATCGACGCGGGCGCGCTGGCCGCGCTGAAGGCCGGCGCGCGGATCACCGTCGCCTTTCGCCCCCTGCCCGCCAGCCCGGTTCTGGCCACTCCGATATCGCTCATGGGTCTGACCCGCGCCTGGGACGCACTTGTTGCCTGCAACGCCGCAGCCCCCTGACCGCCAGGGCGCCACAGGGACACAATGGGGCAAACCCACGGCCCCGCAGGGCGCCCGAAGCGGGGCCAGATACCGGTGCGCAGAAACCGGACTTCACAAGAGCGCGAAAAATTGTTATCCATTTGCATATTTTAAGAAATCCTGAGGTGGACTTTCGTGTCCGGGTGCCGCTACGCAGTTTTTCCTGAATCCGGACCAACGCAGCGCGATTGCGTCCTTTTCCGGGCGTGCAAACCGGGCTTGCGGGGGTGAAGGATCGCTCTTCCATACCGCTGCCGAAGCTCAACGCCGACCTGGAGCTTTTGCAGACGATCTATGAAACCGCGCTTATCCCTGACAATTACGACGATCTGGTAGATACCTGGAGCGTCCGGCTTGAAAACGCCCTCGCTCAGGTTGAAGATACGGATCTGGACGGCTCACAGGATATGGTGACGCTCGATCTTTCGGAATCGATCCGCTACCTGGATACGTCACTGCGTCTGTTCGAGCGGCTTGACACCGCGCGCCGGCTGGAAAAGCAAACCCCGGAGGCGGAACGCGCAAGCCTGCCGAAGCTGGTTCTGGATGCCGCCGGCAAGGTGGTCTGGTACAACAGTTCGGCGCTGCGGATGTTTGCGCTGTCCCGGCAGAGCACGGCGCAAACGCTGCCCATGGACGACACGTCGCGCCGACGGCTGGAAAGCGAACTGGCCACGCTGGGGCAGGAGGTCGAACGCCCGCCGGGGCCGCTGGGGCGCCATCTGCCGCTGGTGGTCCTGCTGCACCCGCCGGGGGATGGCGCGCAGGTCTTCATGATCGGCCAGCGGCTGGCGCAGCACGGCCAACCCGATCTGCTGGTCCTAGATCAGGCCGACACCGGCTGGAATGAAGCGATCGAGGCGGTTCTGCAGGGGTCATTCGCCCTGTCGCGCGCCGAAACCGAAATCGTTGCCCGGCTGGCCGAGGGCGAAACGCTTTCCCAGATTGCAAAGGCCCGCAACCGGCAGCTTTCGACGCTGCGCACGCAACTGAAATCCGTCCTGCGCAAGACCCAGACCCGCTCACAGGCGCAGCTGGTCCGGCTGACGCTCAGCCTGGCCTCGCATCTTGATGCCAGCGGCGCCGACCTGAGCGCCTCCGAGGCCCCGTTTCAGGTTCACACATTGCCCGATGGGCGCAACCTGCATTTTCGCACGATGGGCCCGCCGCAGGGCGCGCCGGTCATGTTCCTGCATGGCATGCTGGACGGGCTGAACATCGGCGCCACCTTCCTGCAGGAGCTGACCACCCGCAACATCCGGCTGATCGCCCCGGAAAGACCCTGGTTCGGGGCCGCACCGGGGTATGATGTCGACATCCCGCAGGTGCCTGACACGCTGGCGGCGGATCTGACGCATCTGCTGGAAACCCATGATCTGAACGGCGTGCGGCTGATCGGGCATATGGCCGGGTCGGTCTACAGCTTTACCCTGGCGGCCAAGGCGCCGGAACGGGTGCGCGGCGTGCTGAATGTCGCCGGGGGCGTGCCCATCAGATCGCTGACGCAGTTCCGGCACATGTCGCCGCGCCAGCGCACCGTCGCCTATACCGCACGTTTCACCCCGAAGGCGCTGCCGCTGATCCTCCATGCCGGGGTGCGCCAGATCGAATCCGGCGGGGTAGAGCAGTTCGTGCGGGCGCTCTATGCAAGATCACCGATCGACCTGGCCGCCTTTGAAACCCCCGAGATCGGCACCACCATCGCCGACGGGGTCAGATTTGCCGTGGCCCAGGGCTACAGGGCGTTCGAGATCGACAGCTACCACGTGGTGCGCGACTGGAGCGCTCGGGTCGCCGCCAGCAAATGCCCTGTGGGGCTGCTTCACGGCCGCCATGATCCGGTGGTCTCGGCCGCTTCGGTCGAAGCCTTTGGCCGCACCCTGGGCGCACGCGCACAGGTCCAGATCGCCGAGGATGCGGGACAGACGATCCTGTTCACGCATCCCCGGATGGCGCTTGACGCGCTTGAACGCCTCTGACGGTCGCGGTTCAGGCGGGTTCTTCCTGTTCGCTGGCATGGGTTGGCGCGGGCACGGCAGGCTGCTTGCGCTCCAGCAGGCGGTTCATCTGGCTGAGCGAGGCCAGGTGGAAATGGATCAGCCCCAGCATGTCGGTGCGGAACAGATCGACCACCACCTCGTCAGACAGCGCCGCCAGCTTCTCGCGGTTGACGCGCTGGAAACCACGCAGGGTGAAGCTGCGGCCCCCCGGCAGGCTGATATTGGCGATGGCGGGCTCCAGGATGCCCAGCTGGTTCAGCCGCTTGCCAAAGGCGCGGGTCAACTGGTGCTGCGCCTGATAGTCCGATGCGAATTGCAGCATCCGCTCCAGATACTGGGTGCGGTTGCCATCGGCATCGAACAGCCGCTCACCGCGGCCTTCGGTGTTCACGCCGGAAAACCCGGTGTCGATGCACAGGGTCAGGGTCTCGCCGTTTTCACCGGTCGACGCAAAGACAAAGGGATAGCGGCGCAGGAAGGCCGGGACATAGCGGCCTTGCCAGCGATGATCCGAATCCAGGAACAGGTTTTCACCCGCTTCCAGTCCCAGCAGCCCCACCGGGGTCAGGTCATCGCCTTCGCCAGCAAAGACCACGGGCATCTCGGCGCCGGCCTGTTCGAATTCCGCGGCGACCAACGGCACCGAATGCAAGTCCCGGGCAAAGGCCCAGCTCTCGCCGGTGCGGATCGAAATATCCTGATGATGTTCGGCGGAAATCGGCACCGCGTTTTCGTAGATCAACAACTGCTTGCTCATGGTCTTTCCTGTCAAATGATGGATCGTTCAGATGTTCGGCCTGCAGCAGCGGTGCCCCGGTCCGCTGCCTGTTCGGGTCATCCGGCACCGTGATCCCTCATGCCGGGGGCGAGATGTCAGCATTTTTCAAAGCGCACAGGCAAGTCAACCCCGTATAAGGGCCTGCATGCCCGTGCGGGGTGGTTTTTCCCTGCGGTGACCCTGCCCGGCGGCCCGGGCGCCGGGCCGGATGATCCGGGGGATGGCGCCGGGGGGCTTTGCGAACGGGGCTTTGACAGAATGCAAGGCGTGCATTGATTTTTCGCGCCCATCCGGGCAAACCCGGGACGCAAAGGCCCAAGGAGACCCCCGAGCATGACCCGAATCGACGATACCTTCACCCGACTGCGCGCCGATGGGCGCAAGGCCTTCGTCTCCTACATCATGGGGGGGGACCCGGATCATGCAACCGCGCTGGAGCTGATGAAGGGTCTGCCCGGCGCCGGGGTGGATATCATCGAACTGGGCGTGCCCTTTACCGACCCCATGGCCGATGGCCCCACCATCCAGGCCGCGGGCCAGCGCGCCCTTGCAGCTGGACAGACGCTGGAAAAGACGCTGGACATGGTCCGCGCCTTCCGCGAGGGCGACACCACCACACCCATCGTCCTGATGGGGTATTACAACCCCATCTACAACCGGGGCGTCGAACAGTTCCTGAAGGACGCGGTCAGCGCCGGGGTGGACGGGCTGATCGTGGTGGACCTGCCGCCCGAGGAAGATGACGAGCTTTGCATCCCCGCGCAGGCGGCCGGGCTGAACTTCATCCGCCTGGCCACCCCCACCACCGATGACCGCCGCCTGCCGGCAGTGCTGAAGAACACCTCCGGATTTGTCTATTACGTCTCGATCACCGGGATCACCGGCGCCGCCGCAGCACAGGCCGGGGACGTCGGCCCCGAGGTGGCGCGGATCAAATCCGCCACCGATCTGCCGGTGATCGTGGGGTTCGGCATCAACACCCCTGACAGCGCCGCGGCGATTGCCGCAGTGGCTGACGGCGCGGTTGTGGGCTCGGCCATCGTCAAGATGGTGGGGGAAGGCCGCCCGGTGCCCGAGGTGCTGGCGTTCGTCGCCGGGCTGGCCGAGGGCGCGCATCGCGCCTGAGCCAAGGCCGCAAGGCGCATGCCCCCCAATGCCCGGGCGTGCCGCTTTGCAAGGACATGAACCGGGGACCTGCCGGGGCGGTCCTGCTGCGATCAGGTGTGGGCAAAGACCGCATCCAGGATCGCGCCAAGCGCCTGGGCATCTTCATCCGTGAAGGCATCGGGCTGGTCGCTGTCGATATCCAGCACGGCAATCACCTCTCCCGCGCTGTTGCGCACCGGCAGCACCAGTTCCGACCGGGTCGATGACGCGCAGGCGATATGGCCCGGAAAGGCATCCACATCGGGGACCAGTTGAACCTGCCCGGTGCGCGCCGCCGCACCACAGACCCCGCGCGAAAACGGGATCACCAGGCAACCATGCCCGCCCTGATAGGGACCGATCTTCAGCAACCCGGGTTCGGTGACGCGGTAAAAGCCGGTCCAGTCGAAACGCGGGTCGCAATGGTGGATCTCGCAGGCCAAGGTCGCCATAAGGGCGACGGGGTCATCTTCGCCCTCGGTCAGAGAGCGGATGCGCGCGGCAAGGGCGGGGTAATCGGGCATGGGTCTGTCCTGCAAGCGGGCTTATTCGGGCTTGTCGATACTGTAGCGTTCGAACAGCTTGGCCTGGGTCATGAAGAAACCGAAGAGCGCGGCGGGCAGCACGAAGGTCTTGAAATTCACCCAGGCATCGGTGGACATGAGCCGCCAGACCAGCTCGTTCGACAGGGCCAGAACCCCGAAGAACAGCGCCAGCCGCTTGGTCAGCAGCATCCAGCCCTCGCGCTGCAGCGGCATCATGCCATCCATGACGAATTGCAGCCAGGATTCGCCACGCAACAGGCCCAGCCCCAGCACCAGCGCAAACATCGCATAGATGATGGTCGGCTTCATCTTGAAGAAGCGTTCGTCATTCAGCCAGACCGTCAGCCCGCCAAAGACCACCACCAGCACCAAGGTGACCACCTGCATCCGGCTCAGCCGCCCCGAAAGCAGCCACAGCACCCCCATGCAGGCCGCCATCAGCGGGACAAAGGCGGCGGTGATGAGGATGAAAGCCTCGTATTCGGTGCCACCGATGACGAAACTGTCATCGCGCAGCCAGACATAGGCGACAAAGAACAGCAGCACAGGGCCAAGCTCCAGCGCGAGTTTCAGCCCCGGGTGGACATTCCGTTCCTGCATATGCCGTTCAACTCCGAACTGTCGGTTTCGATTCTGGGTGTGGGCCTGATGCCCGACCTAGCCGCGTTCGGCAATGCGCAAACGGTGCGTGCGCCCGCTGCGCTGATAGACCAGTTCGCTGTTGCCTATGGCGGTAACCTGCCCCCGGTCCAGCCGGTCGCCGACCCGCACCCGCTCGATCCGCCCGTTGGACAGGCGCACCAGCGCGGTGCGGTTGGCACTGGTGCCAAAGACCCCGATCAGGTTCAGTTGCCGCAGATTGATGGCGCGGGTCTGCGTGGCCTCCCGCGCGACCGAGGCCGAGGTGGGGATCGACGGGGTGGCGCGGGGCGTGGGTGCGGCCTGCTGGCGCGGCGCCGACTGGGCGGCAGCGATGGCCTGTTGCACCCGGCGCGAGAAACCGTCCGGGCGCTCATTGGGGCGCAGCGAACTGGCCACCGCCAGCGGGTTGTCGCTTTCGATCGGGGCAGATGCCGCGGCGGGGTCCGCCTCGGCGGGGCGGGTGACCAGGTCATCGGGGCGGGCGGCAGGGCGCAGGGCGGTCAGCACCAGCCCACCCGGGGTGGCGCTGACATCCGGCGCATCCGCCGCGGCCTGCGCGATGTCTTCGCTGGCGGTGTCTTCGCTAGCGGTGTCTTCGCTGGCGGTATCTTCGGCCAGGGCATCGGTCGTGGCTTCGGCCTGTGTCAGGACGGATTGCGGAACCTCGAGCGCGGCCGGACGGGCGGCGGGGCGCAACCCGTCGAATTCCGGCGCGGCCTCGGTGAAAAGGGCGATCCCCTGGGCCAGCGCGGTCGCTTCCAGCGCCGCGCGGGCGGCCGATGGGGTGTCGGTTTCCTCCTCCGGCAGCAGGCTGGCGCGCTGCGCGGCGGTGTCATTGTCCGGGGTGGCGTCCGGGGCGACTGCGGTTTCGGTTGCGGTTTCGGTGGTGGTTTCTGCGGTGGCGGTTTCGGTGGGCGCCTGCTGCTGGACGGCGTCATCGCGCGGCGCGGCGGCGGCGGAAGTGCTCTCCACCGGCAAGGCAGCCAACTGGATGTCATCGCCGGATGGCGCCGGTGTCAGTTGCGCGTCCTGATCGGGGGCCGGTTCCTCGGGGGCCAGGCCTTCGGGGCGTTGCGGCGGCACCGCGGCGGGGCGGCCGTCGATCACCTCGGGCGGGGGGGCGAAATCCGGCGACGACAGCATTCCGGGGATGTCCTCGGTCCCGAAGGGCGCCGGCGCCATGGGGGCCTCGGGCATCTGTGCCGCGGCGCTGGAGGGCGGGGTCAGGGAGGACAGGGCAAAGGGCTCCATGCCGCTGACCTCGGGCGTGGTCTGCAGGGCGTCGCTGCCATCGGTGGCGCCCCCGTCCAGGAATGCCTCGGCCTCGGGCATTGCGGTGCCCGCGGGTTCGGCCATGCCGACCCCGGCGGCAGGCCCCTCACCCGCAGTTTCCACCTCGGGGGCGGCGGGGGCGGCCTCTTCGGTGCTGCCGGTGTCAATGGCGCTTTCAAGCTCGGCCAGGGCGGCATCGATCTGCGCTTCCTCGTCAAAGACCGGGGCATCCGTGTCCTGATCCAGCGGAAGCGGGGCGGCGGCCTGGTCCTCGGCGGGCGACGGCGCGGTTGTGGGCAACTGGACGCCGGTTTCCGGATCACGGATGAAGAACACGGCCCAGACCGCAACCGCGGCCAGCGCGAGGATCAGGGCACCGGTCAGCAGCAGCCCACGCCCCAGAAAACCGCGCTCGGCGGGGACGTTGCCGCGGGCGCCAAAGATGGTCAGCTTCTCGGCCTCGGTGCCGACAGCATCGGCCGAGGGGGTGCCGCGGCCAGGTTTGTCCGCCAGGTTGCGGACCGGTGCTGCAAGCGCCTCTTTCAGTTCCGGGCCGCCCAGGGATCCCGCCGCCGCAGGCGCCCTGGTGTCGGACTGGGCCGGGGGTGGCTTCGGGCTGGCGGGTTTAGGCTCTGGCGCCGGGTCTGCGGCGGGTGGGCGTTTCGCCGCGCTGGCGCCTTCGGTCCGTTTCAGCAGCGCGCGCGCCCTGCCCAGCAGCTTGCCGGTTGCGGGATCGGCGGCGCCAAGGGCCGCCGGGTCGGTCCCGGCCTCGGCCGCAGGCGTTTCGGGCGCCCGCGAAGGCACGAGCTTCCTGCCCAGCCCGCCCAGCCGCGCCAGGGCAGAGGGCGCCGGGGCCGCGCTCTCTGCGGCGGCGGGAACGGGGGGCGTGGCCGGCGCCGCAGAGGGTGCATCCGGTGCGCCCGCCCCGGTGGCCGCGACTGCCGGGCGGCGCGAACTGAACTGCGCGACCGGTTCCGGTTCGGCGGGCTCTGCGCTGCCCTTGCCCTTGGACAGCCACGGCAGGAGCGATGCGGGCGGTGTCACCTTGTCCTTGACCGGTGGCTTGGACGGACCTTTGGATTTGTTGCGCTTCGATTTCCCGGCGCGATCTTTCGGCGTATCAGTCTTTGGCTCTGCGATCGGCTTCTCGGGTGCGGCGTCCGAGTCCTTTGCGGAGGGGGCCTTTGCCGAAGCGGCCTTTGCAGGGGGATCGGAGGGGGCCGCAGACCCTTGCCCCGCGTCATCGCCGGAAGCTGCAGGCGTTTCGGGGGCCGCAGCGCTTGCGGCCGGGGGCGGCGCATCGGCCAGCGCCCCGACGGATTGCACCGGCGCCAGATCCCGTTCGATCACGGCGCCCTTGGGCAGCAGCCGGGCCGCCATTTGTGTGCGACCGAAATAGACCTCACCCATGAACTGATCCGGGCCCGGCGCCGCAACGAAGGCCACTGCGTCGATGCCATGCTCGGCGGCGAAGCCCTCGGCCTCCTGCAGCGTGTCGCGGGCAACCACGGCCACCTGCAGATCATCGCCGATCCCGCACCAGTCAAAGACCAGTTCGTCCACCCCATAGGGGGTCATCCCGTCGATGGCGCGGCCGATCTGCTCCTGACGGTCGCTGTCTTCGGGGCCCGGCGCGTGGACCGACGTGTAGAGGATTTCCGTGCCCGGAATGATCAGCTTGGAGGGATCGGACGCATCCCGCCCCCCCCCGGCGGCCTGGGCTTCGGCATGGGCCGCGCGGACCCGGGCCGAAAACTCCGGATCACTCAGCGGGATCAGGGATGTGTTGCGCCAGCCATCGGCCATGCGCCGAAGCACCTCGATCCCGTCGCGCGACATGCTGATGGCGATTTGTGGTTTCATGCTCTGCCTCTAGCATATGGCAAACGCGGGCGGGGAGTCCGCTTGACGGGCGCGCATCCCATATAGCGACTTTCCGCCGAAATTACACCCCGCCGCGCGCCGCGCGCAACGCCGGGGCGATCACCATTCCCGGCGTTGGCGCTTTCGCGGATCAGGCCGGGCCGCTGGCCTTGGTCAGCGCCTGGTCCAGATCGGCGATCAGGTCATCGGCGTCTTCGGTGCCGATGGACAGGCGCACCACATCGGGCGCGGCCCCGGCGGCGATCTGTTGTTCCTCGGTCAACTGTCGGTGCGTGGTTGAGGCCGAATGGATGATCAGCGAGCGCGTGTCGCCCAGATTGGCCACATGGCTGAAGATCTCGACCGCATCGATCAGCTTCACGCAATCCTCATACCCGCCCTTGAGCGAGAAGGTGAAGAGCGAGGACGCGCCCTTGGGGCAATACTTGGCCATACGCGCATAGGAGGGCGACGATGGCAGCCCCGCATAGGTGACATAGGCGACGCGGGGGTCCTGCTCGAGCCATTGGGCGACCTTCACGGCGTTTTCCACATGCCGGTCCATGCGCAGCGAGAGCGTTTCGATCCCCATCATGGTGTAATGCGCGGCCTGGGGGTTCAGCGTCATCCCCAGATCGCGCAGACCGATGGCGATGGAGTGGAAGGTGAAGGCCAGCGGGCCGAAGGTTTCGTGGAATTTCAGCCCGTGATAGGCGGGCTCGGGTTCCGAGAAGGAGGGGAACTTGCCGTTGGACCAGTCGAACTTGCCCGAATCAATGATCGCGCCGCCGGTCACGGTCCCGTTGCCGGTCAGGTACTTGGTCATCGAATGCACCACCAGCGTGGCGCCGTGTTCGATGGGGCGGCACAGGTAGGGGGTGGCGGTGGTGTTGTCGACGATCAGCGGCACGCCCTTGGCATCGGACACGGCGGCGATGGCCTCGATGTCCGCGATATGCCCGCCGGGGTTGGCGATGGATTCGCAGAATACCGCGCGGGTGTCATCATCGATGGCGGCGGCCAGGGCGTCGGTGTCGTCGATATCGACGAATTTCGCCGACCAGCCGAAGCGGCGGATGGTCTGGCTGAACTGGGTCACCGTTCCGCCATAGAGCCGGTTTGACGCGACAATGTTCTTGCCGGGCCCCATCAGCGGGAACAGCGCCATGATCTGCGCCGCATGCCCCGAAGAGCAGCACACCGCCCCCACGCCGCCTTCGAGCGCGGCCATGCGTTCCTGCAGCGCGGCCACGGTGGGGTTTGTCAGGCGCGAGTAGATATAGCCGACCTCCTGCAGGTTGAAGAGCGCGGCGGCGTGGTCGGCATCGCGGAACACATAGGCCGTGGTCTGGTAGATGGGCGTCTGCCGCGCGCCGGTGGCCGGGTCAGGGCGGGCGCCCGCGTGAATCTGCAGCGTGTCGAAACCGTGGGTCGGCGGTGTCATGGGATCCTCCCGGGTGTGATGGTTGGGCGCAGGCTACGCAAGCCGGGAAGGATGGGCAAGCCGGGAAGGATGGGCAGGGGGACGGGCAGCGCCCCTGCCCCCGCGATGCACGGGTTGGAGCGGCAGGATTTGAGTATTTCGGGCAGGATGAAGCAGGGGGGAGGCGCGCGCCGGGATTGCATCGGCGCGCACCATGCGGCGTGCCGGGTTCAGTTCGTCTCGGCGCCCGGACCGCCGACGACCACAAAGGTCAGCGCTTCAGGGTCAAAGAGCCGCGCGGCCATGGTGTTGAGGTCATCGAGGGTGAGCGCCTCGATCAGGTCATTGCGGATATTCACATAGTCGATATCGAACCCCTGGAACTGCATGGAGGCCATGATCGAGGCAATGGAGGCATTGCCGTCAAACCGCAGCGGATAGGCGCCGGTCAGATAGGTGCGCACGCGGGCGGCTTCATCCTCGGTGATGCCGTCTTCGGCCATGGCGCGCCATTCGTCGCGCAGAATGTCCAGAACCTGGGACACATGCTGCGGATCGGTGGACAGTCGGCCCTGATAGCTTTCGCCCAGCGCGCCGGTGGCCAGGAAGCTGCCCACGCCATAGGTCAGGCCGCGTTCCTCACGCAGGGAGCGCATGAGCCGGGTGCCGAACCGCCCGCCGCCAAAGGCCTCATTCACCACGAAAGCAGCCAGGAAATCCGGGTCATCGCGCGCAATCCCGGCATGACCGAAGGAAATCACCGTCTGCGGGCCATCGAAGGGCACCTCATGCACGCCGGGAGCGCCAATGAACTCCGCCCGGTCTGGCAGTGGCGTGTCGGCCACCGGCAGATCAGCCAGCAGGTAGTCCACGAGCGCGGCCAGCTCTTCGGGCGCGATATCGCCTGCGGCACCGATATGGACCCGGTCCCGGGTGAGGGCAGCGCGGTGCATTGCGCGCAGGGCATCGGCATCAAGCGCGGCCACGGTTTCCGGTGTGCCGTCGCTGGAACGGCCATAGGGATGATCGCCGAAGGCAAGGCGCGCGAATTCCTGCCCGGCGATACTGTTGGGGTTCACCGCATCGCTGCGCAGGCTTGAGATCACGCGGCCGCGCGCGCGCTCAATGGCGTCGGCGTCAAATCGCGGCTCATGCAGGGCCAGCCGGATCAGGGCCTGGGCCTCTTCTCGGTTTTCGGTCAGCAGGCGCGCCGACAGGCTGACCGAATCCCGGCCCGAGGAAAAGCTGATCCGTGCGCCCAGCTCCTCGCGCGCCTCGGCGAAGGCCTGCCCGTCCAGATCGCCTGCCCCGTCGCCAAGAAGCGCGGTCATCAGGTTCACGGCGCCCGCCTGCTCGGGCGGCTCGATACTGGCGCCGCCGCGGAAATGCACATCCAGCGCCACAAAGGGGATGGCGTCATCCTGCACCAGCCAGGCGGTGAAACCGGCGGGGGTGGTCACTTCGGTGATGTCGATTTCCGCCCGCAGCGGCAGTGCGGCGAAAAGGGTCAGCGCGCAGCCCAGCGCGGCCCGGTGGATCATGGACCGGATCATTGGATCAACTCCTCTTGCGCGTCATCCATCAGGGGCGGGGTCAGCCAGCCGGTGACGGCGTGGCGGCGGTCCAGCACGCTTTCGGCGGCGGCCATGATGTCCTCGGCCTCGACCGCCAGCAGCGCGTCCAGCCAGCCTTCGACATCATCGACCGTCAGGCCCACGCTCAGCGCCGTGCCGAATTCGCGCGCCCGGGCATTGGCGTCATCCATGCCATAGATTTCCGAGGCGCGGATCTGCACGCGCACCCGCTCCAGCGCGGCCTCATCCGGGCCGGTTTCCAGGAATTCGGCCACAACCCGGTCCAGGGCATCCTCGGCCTCGTCCAGGGTGATGCCATCGGCAGGCGCGATGCCCAGGTTGAAAATGCCGTAATCCCGCGCCGTGCCGTTGTAGCCCGCCCAGGCCGACAGCGCGATGCCTTCGTCGATCACCAGCGCGCGCTCCAGCACCGAGGTGCGCGAACTGCCCCCCAGCAGCGCGGCCAGCATCTGCAGGGCTGCGGCTTCGGCCTGATCGCCGCTCTGGCGCACGGGGGCCAGATACATGCGGCTGACATAGGGCTGACCGGCGCGGGCATCCTCCAGCACCAGGCGCCGTTCGGCCAGGTGCGGTGGCTCCATGGGGCGGGCCACGGGCTGGACATTGGGGTTGGGCGGGATGGGGCCGTAATGGGTTTCGGCCAGTGCCAGCACCTCTTCGGCGCTCACATCACCCGCCACCACCAGAATGGCGTTATTGGGGCCATAATGGCGGTCATAGAACTCCATGGCGTGATCGCCGGTCAGGTCCGCCATTTCGTGGCGCCAGCCGATGATGGGCACGCCGTAGGGGTGGTTCTGGAACAGCGCCGCGCGCATCTGTTCGTTGAGCTGCGCGCCGGGGCGGCTTTCCAGCACCTGCCCGCGCTCTTCCAGGATCACGCCGCGCTCGGGCAGCCATTCGGCCTCGGTGAAGGATAGATTGGCCATGCGGTCGGCCTCCATCTCCATCATCAGCTCCAGCCGGTCCGAGGCCACGCGCTGGAAATACCCGGTAAAATCATAGCTGACAAAGGCATTGTCCCGCCCGCCCTGGGCTTCGACCACGGCCGAGAATTCACCCGGCGCGCGCGTGTCGGTGCCCTTGAACATCAGGTGCTCCAGGAAATGCGCGATCCCCGAACGGCCCGGCGGTTCATCCGCCGCCCCCGCGCGATACCAGACCATATGCACGGCCACAGGGGCGCGGCGGTCTTCGACCACGACAACCTCCAGCCCGTTGTCCAGGGTGAAATGGCTGACCGGGTCCGCCCACAACGGACGGGCCAGCAGCAGCACTGCCACAAGCGAGACGCGCAGAAACACCAGAAAACCCTCCATGTCAGCCTTGAAGCGACAGTATGCGCCCCGCTGCCAGGATCAACCCGCCCTACGCGAACGTGAGAGGTGTTCAGCGCCGGGTGAAACGCGGCTCGGTCCCTGAAAGCAGCCGCGAAATATTGCTGCGGTGGCTCCAGAAGATCAGCCCCGCCATGGCCAGCAACAGGACCAGCGCATCCCCCTGCCCCGTGCCCAGCGCCACCAGCGGCGCCAGCCCCGCCGCCACCAGCGCCGCCAGCGAGGATATCCGCGTGGCCGCAAACACCGCGGCCCAGAGCGCACAGGCCGCCAGCCCCACGGGCCAGGCCAGCACCAGCGCCACCCCCAGCCAGGTCGCCACACCCTTGCCGCCGCGAAAGGCCAGAAACACCGGGAACAGATGACCCAGGAAGGCCGCCAGCCCTGCCGCCTGCGCCGCGTCCTGCCCCGCCAGCGCCCAGCCCAGCCCCACCGCCAACGCCCCCTTTGCCCCGTCCAGAACCAGCGTCAGCGCCGCCGCCGCCTTGCTGCCCGTGCGCAGCACATTGGTCGCGCCAATATTGCCGGACCCGATCCCCCGCAGATCCCCCAACCCCATCGCCCGCGCCACCAGCGGACCGAAGGCGACCGAACCCAGCACATAGCCCAGCAGACCCAGAAGCCCGATCAGCCAGAGCGGTGTCAGCAATTCCGGCATGGGTTACGCCTCCGCGAAGGGAAAGACCTGCGCGCCGCCGATCCAGGTGCCCAGCACCCGCCCCTCCATCCGTGCCCCGTCAAACGGCGTGTTCTTGGCCTTGGAGTGCAGCGCAAAACGGTCCAGCACAAAGGGCGCATCAGGGTCAAACAGCACCAGATCCGCCGGCGCCCCCGCCGCCAACCGCCCCCCCGGCAGCCCCAGCCGCCGCGCCGGGTTCAGCGACATCGCACGCCAGAGCTGCGGCAGGCTCAACGCCCCGGCATGATAAAGCCGCATCGCTGCCGGCAGAAGCGTTTCCAACCCCACCGCACCCGCGGCGGCGGCTTCAAAGGGCAGGCGCTTCGATTCCTCGTCCGCCGGGGTGTGCATCGAACAGATCACATCGATCACCCCCGCGGCCACCGCCTCCACCACCGCCAGCCGGTCATCCTCGGACCGCAGCGGCGGGGTCAGCTTGAAGAAGGTCCGGTAATCGGCCAGATCGAACTCGTTCAGCGTCAGATGATGGATGGAGACACCCGCTGTCACGTCCAGCCCGTTGCGCCGCGCGCGTTCCAGCGGTGGAAGGGTCCGCGCGCAGGTCACCTGATCGGCGTGATAGGCCACGCCCGTCATCTCCACCAGCGCCATGTCGCGGTCAAAGCCCATCCGCTCGGCCATGGGCGACACCCCCGGCAACCCCTTGAGCGAGGCAAACTTGCCGCTGGTCGCACAGGCCCCCTGCGACAGGCCCGGGTCCTGCGGATGCCCCATAACCAACACTCCCAGACCGCGGGCATAGGTCAGACAGCGCGCCAGGACGCGCGTATCCGCGACCACCCGCGATCCGTCCGAAAACGCCACCGCACCGGCATCGCTCAGAAATCCGATCTCGGCCATCTCGCGCCCGGCGCGCGCGCGCGTCAGCGCCGCCATATGCCGGATCCGTACCGGGGTCTGCGCCTCGGCGCGGCGGGTGACGAATTCCAGCACCTCGGGGGTGTCGATCGGCGGGTCGGTGTCCGGGCGCGCAATGATGGTGGTTACGCCCCCTGCCACTGCCGCCCGGCCCGCGGACCGGAAGCTTTCAACATGGCGCGCGCCCGGCTCCCCCACCTGCACGCCCATGTCCACGATCCCCGGCGCCAGGCACCGGCCCGCGCAATCGATCACCCGGCCCCCGCCCTCATGCGCGCCCTGCGGCATGTTTTCGGCCAGCACCTCGGTGATCGCCGCGCCTTCGACACGGACCGCCCCCGGATAGTCCACCCCCGCTTCGGGGTCGATCAGCCGTGCATTGACAAACCAAAGCGTCATCGCCGCCCCACTCTTTCCGTCCCGCGCCAGAACCTCAAACCCACATTGCCCCGCCTAGCCCCCAAGACTGCTCCAACCCGGCCGGAACGTCCCATGGGCGTCAGGCCCACCTTCGCTGCTTCGTCTTGCCAGGAATACCCAAGCCGCCCACGCCCCCACGGGCGTTCACCTTCCACAAGGGCACGCCCCGTCAAGCCCCTGCCCGTTTCGCACGCCGGTCGCGGGTCCGCAGGATGGTCTCCACCACATCCTCGGCCCCCGCCACATGCTTGATCAGATGTTTGTCGCCGGCGCGGGTGACCAGTTGCACATCGCCGAACAACCGCCGCACGGTGATGAGTTCCAGCAAATAGATGGCCCGCCCCCCAGGCCCCACCAGGCGGCGGTTGGTCAGGACCCAATGCACACCCATCTGTTCGGAATAAAGGTAGGCCCCGCGCGCCGCCAGCGCCAGCACCGCACCCAGCGAACCGATGAACCAGTGGTCCGAGCCGATCACCGCAAGCACCATCCCCACCAGCCCCATGCCCAGGATCGCCAGCACCAGATGGTCGCGCAGATAGGTGCCGCGGTCCGAGCGGATGTCGATAAGCCGCTTTTCGCCCTTTTCCAGTTCCAGCACCGTATCGGCGGCGCGGGCCGCCGGGATCCGCTCAGCCATCGACGCTACTCCGCAGCCGTTCGCGCTGGCGCGCGTCGCGCAGGGTCGCGGCCAGCCGGTCCATGACCGCCATGCGCACCGCCACGCCCATCTCTACCTGTTCCTGAATGACAGAACGGTTGATGTCATCGGCGATCATCCCATCGATCTCGACCCCGCGGTTCATCGGCCCCGGGTGCATGACGATGGCATCGGGCTTGGCGCAGGCCAGCTTTTCGGCATCCAGCCCGTAGCGGTCGAAATACTCGCGCTCGGACGGGATGAAACCGCCGTCCATGCGCTCCTTCTGCAGGCGCAGCATCATCACCACATCCGCATCCTCCAGCCCCGCGCGCATGTCGTCATGGATTTCGCAGCCCCAATCGGCGGCCCCGGCGGGCATCAGCGTGGGCGGCCCCACCAGCCGCACCCGGCTTTCCATGCGGTTGAGCAGCAGGATGTTCGACCGCGCCACCCGGCTGTGCGCGATATCCCCGCAGATCGCCACCACCAGCCGGTGCAGCCGCCCCTTGGCGCGCCGGATGGTCAGCGCGTCCAGCAGCGCCTGGGTGGGGTGTTCGTGCCGCCCGTCCCCGGCGTTGATCACCGCGCAATTGACCTTCTGCGCCAGCAGATCCACCGCCCCTGACAGCGGATGGCGCACCACCAGAAGATCCGGGTGCATGGCGTTCAGGGTCAGCGCCGTGTCGATCAGCGTCTCGCCCTTCTTCAGGCTGGAGCTGGCCATGGACATGTTCATCACATCCGCCCCCATCCGCTTGCCCGCCAGTTCGAAACTGGCCTGCGTGCGGGTTGAGGCTTCGAAGAACATGTTGATCTGGGTCATGCCCGCCAGCGCATCCGAATGCTTGCTGGCAGAGCGGTTCAGCGCCACATAGCGTTCGGCCAGATCCAGAAGCGCCGTGATTTCATCCGGCCGCAGCCCGTCGATGCCCAGAAAATGCGCGCCGTTGAATGTCATGTGCCCCCCGGATGTCCCTGCGGTTATAGGAACAGCGGCCGGGACGGGCAAGCGGGATCGGACCCGCGAAGGACTGCGGGCCCGCCGGATGTGGCGCGGCCTTGCCCCCCGCGGAACCCGCGCGCATGGGGATCAGGACCCGTGCCTCAGCGCAGAAGATGCACGGTGCAGGGCGCATGGCGGACCACACGCGCGGTGGTGGAGCCATACTCGCCCTTGTGGGTGCGATGGCTGGCCATGACGATGCAATCGGCGCCCAGTTCGGTGGCCTGCGCGATGATCTGGCGCCCGGGCTCGCCATCGATAATGCGGATTTCGGCGCCCAGCAGGGTATCGGCATGGCGCTGCAGGTCATGTTCGATGGTGTTGCGCATCTCGGCGCGGGCAGAGTCCGGCAGATGGGCGGCGGCGAATTTCGGCACCGGGTCCATGATGTGCAGCAGGGTCAGCTTGGCCCCCGGCGCGGCCAGCGACCGCGCCGCGGCGATTTCCGCCTTGGCCGGGTGCCCGGGCTCATAGGCCAGCGGGATCAGGATGTTCTTGTACATGGGTCCTCCTCCTTGGTCATTCCTTGATCGCTTCAACGCAGCGGGCGCAAGCTGGTTGCGCCTTGCCGCCCCCGCCGATCAGCGCAGCACATGCACCGCACAGCCTGCATCGCGCACTACCCGCGACGAGGTCGAGCCCAGCAGCATGTCCTGCACGCCCAACCGGTGCGAGGGCATGACAATGCAGTCCACCTCGTTGTCGCGCGCCCAGTCCAGGATCACCCGGCCCGGGTTGCCTTCGGACACGATCACCTGGCCATTGTCGATCACCGCCAACTGCGCGGCCAGGTCGGCCTCGATCGCGCGGCGCAGATCCTCACGCCAGCCATCCGGCAGGTAATCGATGGCAAAGGCGGGGGCCTCCTCGATCACATGCAGCAGCGTCAGCCGCGCCCCGGGGGCGGCCAGCTTGCGCGCCACGGTCAGTGCAGGGCGAAAGGGCCTGTCAGGCTCATAGGCGACCGGCACGAGTAAATGGTGATACATCTTTTCCTCCAGACAGGGCAGGATCATGCATCACAGATGCCGATCATGTCCTTGATTCAGGTCACATCACCGACAGGATTGCCGGTCTGCAACTCCGGGCATCAGCGATGCGCCCGCGCGCGCGAACAGAACCGCCAGCACGATCCGCAACAGATGATGCAGGGTCACATAAACAGCGCCCATCTGCAAAGACAGGGCCACCAGCGACATTTCCGAGATCCCCCCCGGCGCAAAGGCCAGGATCACCGCGGGCACAGGCTCGCCCACCGGCCCGGAGAGCGCCAGCGCGATGGCCACCGCCAGCCCCATGGCCGCCACCACGTAAAGTGTGGCCAGGCGCAGCGCCAGCCACAGCCGCCCCGGCGCCATTCCCGCAAAGCGTGTGCCCAACGAGGTGCCGATCACCCATTGCGTCAGCAGGATCGCCCAATCGGGCGGGGCGGCATGGATCCAGCCCATGGCATGGGCAAACCCGCTCAGCGCCATGGGGCCAATGAGCACCGGCGCGGGCACGCGCAGCCGCACCGCCCCCCACCAGCCCAGCCCCGCCATGGCCACCAGCGTCAGCGCGTCCAGCGCGCCCAGCGGGTCCTCCTGACCCGGCAGCACCAGCCCCGACCCGCTGCCCACCGCCTGCCCCGTGACCAGCGCAAAGGCCAGGGGGACCGAGATGATGCACAGCACGATCCGCGTGAACTGCAGCATGACCAGCATCTGCGGCTCGGCCCCGGCTTTTTCGCCCATGGACAGCGCCTCGATGAACCCGCCGGGCATCGAGGCATAGAACGCCGTCACCGGGTCCATCCGCCCCATGCGCCGATAGGCCAGATAGCCCGCCCAATGCACCAGCGGCACAAAGGCCAGCAGCGCCAGCAACGACACCCACCACCCCGCCGCCTGCGCCAGCGGATCGGCGGGGACGCTGGCGCCGATGGCCACACCGATCACCGGGACCAGCACATCGCGCCAGCGCATCGGTACCGCAGGCAAGGCGCCAAAGACCCGCAGGCCCGCCGCCGCCGCCGTGGCCACACAGACCAGCGAGCCGATCAACATGCCCAAAGGCACCCCGATCCACAGGAACACCGCCCCGCCCAGCAGCCCCAGCGCAAAGGTCGCACCAAAGACGCGCGCCGGCACCCCGGCGGTGATACGGTGAAGAAGGTCTTGCATCACAATGGTTTTCCCGGCCGCCATGAAACCGGCAGCAGTGCCGGCAGGCCCCGGCGCCTTCAGCATTAGCCCGTGCAGGCGCCGGAATGCAACCGCGCCTGCCCTTTCGGCCACCGCGCGCGCTCACGGCTTTGCGCATGGCCCGGCGCGCCCTGCGCCCTATACTCCCACCGTATCGCATTGCAGGAGGCTCCGCCGATGTCACTGACGCTCCCCCGTATCCTGTCGACGCTGGCCGCGCTGGTGCTTGCCGTTGCCCTGCCCTCGGCCCCGGCCGCACAACAGACCGAAAGCGCGCTGGTCGCAGGCGGCTGTTTCTGGTGCGTGGAATCCGATTTCCGGCGGGTCGAGGGCGTGGTGGATGTGCGCGTGGGCTTCGCCGGCGGGGAGGAGGTCAACCCCAGCTACGATGACGTGGTACGCGGCCGCACCGGGCATCTGGAGGCCGCGCGGATCGAATTCGACCCGGCGCAGATCAGCTATGACCAGATTCTGCATCTGTTCATGCGCTCCATCGATCCGCTGGATGCAGGCGGCCAGTTCTGCGACCGTGGCCGCCACTATACCACCGCCATCTTCGCCGACGGCCCCGCCCAGCGCGACAGCGCCGAGCAGGCCCTGCGCCGCGCCGCCGCCGACCTGGGCCAGCCCGTGGTCACGGCCCTGCGGGACACCATGCCCTTCTACGAGGCCGAGGACTACCACCAGAACTACGCCAACAGCACCGACCTGGTGATGACCCGCTTCGGCCCACGGCAGATGCAGAACGCGTATCGCCTGTATCGCAACTCCTGCGGGCGGGACGCACGGGTTCTGGAACTCTGGGGCGATGACGCCCCCTTTGCCAGCAAGTAAGCTGCGCCGCCGCCGGGCGATGTGCCGACGCTGCATCATCCCGGCGCAATCGCCTGACGCCAAGCAGGTTGTTGTAGAAATCTTAAGCACACCCACATAATGTGGCGAAAGCGAACAGGGGCTGTGGCGCGGGGATAACCCGCACCACGGGGGACTGACATGTTGCAGATCACGAATGGCATTGCCATACAGGACTGGGAGTTGAGCGAACAGTTCACCCGTGCCTCGGGGCCCGGTGGACAGAATGTCAACAAGCTGTCCACCGCGGTGGAGCTGCGCTTCGAAGCCGCGCGCAGCCCGCAGTTGGCGCCGTCGGTCAAGGCGCGGCTGAAGCGTATGGCCGGGCGTCGCTGGACCAGTGACGGCGCCGTGATCATCCGCGCCGAAGACACCCGCAGCCAGGCCCGCAACCGTGAGATCGCCCGCGAACGGCTGGCCGAACTGATCCGCGCCGCCCTGACCCCCCCGCGCCCGCGCATCCGCACCCGCCCGCCACGATCCGCCGACCGCAAGCGACTGGACCAGAAGACTCAGCGCAGCGCAAAAAAGGCCCTGCGCGGGCGCGTGACGCCCGACAGCACCGGTTAGAGAGGCCCCCCAATGAAACTGCGCAACAAGCGACTCGATCATGCCCTGGACATGGGCAGCAGGCTGCGCCGCCCGGCGCTGCCTTTCGTGCAGAGCGCTTCGGTCGGGGGGCTGTTTCGGCCCATGATGCTGCAGGCCGCCGCGCTGTGCCTGCGCCCGGGCCCCAATGACACGCCCGAGGTCCTGCTGGTGCGCACCCTCACCACAAAGCGCTGGATCCTGCCCAAGGGCTGGCCCGAAGAGGGGCTGACCCTGGCCGAGGCCGCCGCCCGCGAGGCCTGGGAAGAGGGCGGCGTGCGCGGGACCGTGGCGACCCACCCCATCGGCAGCTTCACCTATCGCAAGCTGCGGAAGGACGGCATGACACTGGACTGCCGCGCCGATGTCTTTGTCCTGATCGTGGATGAAATCTGCGACCGGTTCCCCGAAAGCGATATTCGGGACAGGACCTGGACGCACCCGCACAAGGCCGCAAAAATGGTCACCGAACCGGATCTGCGAAAGCTCTTGGGCGGACTCTGATCCCGCACATTGTCTGACTGTCATAAAACCGTTATGCGCAAGGACAGATCGGGCAGCGACGGGCATTCGGACTGGTGACGGATCATTCGAACAAGGCGTGGAAGACACTCCACAAGGACCTCGGGCGCGTCGGACAGCTTGAGCGCGCAACGCAATATGTCTCGCGCCCGCTGGTGGCGCCGGGACTGGCGCTGGTGTTCATGATGCTGGTGGGGATTGCCGCCGCCGTGTTCATTGGCCAGCAACCGCTGGGGTTCGTGGTGGTCGCCGCGGCCATCGTCGGCGCCTATATGGCGGTGAATATCGGCGCCAACGATGTAGCCAACAACATGGGCCCCGCGGTGGGCGCCAAGGCGCTGACCCTGGGCGGGGCGCTGGTGGTGGCCGCCATCTGCGAAACCGCCGGCGCGCTGCTGGCGGGGGGAGAGGTGGTGGGCACCGTCTCGCGCGGGATCATCGCGCCTGAATCGGTGGCCGAGCCGCAGATCTTCATCTGGGCGATGTTCGCGGCGCTTCTGGCCGGGGCGCTGTGGATCAACCTGGCCACCTGGATCGGCGCCCCGGTCAGCACCACCCATTCCATCGTCGGCGGGGTGATGGGCGCAGGCATCGCCGCGGCGGGCTTTGCCGCCGTCAACTGGGGCACAATGGGCCGGATCGCGGCCAGCTGGGTGGTCTCACCGGTGCTGGGGGGCGTGATCGCGGCGCTGTTTCTGGCCTTCATCAAGGTCAAGATCATCTATGTCGCCGACCGGATTGCCGCGGCGCGGCTCTGGGTTCCGGTGCTGATCGGCATCATGGGCGGGACTTTTGCCACCTATCTGTCGATCAAGGGGTTGGACAAGGTCATCGCGATCAGCTTCGGCAACGCGGTGCTGATCGGCCTGGCAGTTGCCGTGGTGCTGACGGCGGTGATGCGCCCGGTGATCCGGCGCCAGAGCACGGGGCTGGACAATTCCAAGAAATCGCTCAAGGGCCTGTTTGCCATCCCGCTGGTGTTTTCGGCGGCGCTGCTCTCCTTTGCCCATGGCGCCAATGACGTGGCCAACGCGGTGGGGCCGCTGGCGGCGATCGTGCACGCCATCCAGGCCGGCGGGTCGGCGGATGCGGTGCAGATCCCGCTCTGGGTCATGGCCATCGGTGCGCTGGGCCTGTCGGTGGGGCTGATCCTCTTCGGGCCGAAGCTGATCCGCATGGTCGGCAGCGAGATCACGCGCCTGAACGCCATGCGCGCCTATTGCGTGGCGCTGGCGGCGGCGATGGTGGTGATCCTGGCGTCATGGCTGGGTCTGCCGGTCAGTTCCACCCATATCGCCATTGGCGGGATCTTCGGCGTCGGGTTCTTTCGGGAGTGGTACCATGAACGCGTGCTGAACGAGAACCGCACGGACCCCGCCATGCCCGTCGAGGAACGCAAACGGCGCAAAGTCGTCCGCCGCGCGCATTTCCTGACCATCCTCGCGGCCTGGGTGGTCACCGTGCCGATGGCGGCAACCCTTTCGGCCGGGTTGTTCCTGCTGCTCAACCGCATCGCCCTCTGAACGCCTCACACACCCAGGCCACAGGCAAAAGCGCCCCGAGGCGCAAGGGTGGGTGGGTGGGTGCGCCTCGGGGCGCTTGCGACATGGGTCAGGGGCGCGGCACCGACCGGGATGCGCGCGCGCTCAGTTCGCGCGCTGCACCGCCCGTACAAAGGCCGTGATCTTGCTGCGCCCCTCTGCAGGCGCAATCGGCGATGCTTCGGTGGAATGGACGCTCAGCATCACCCCATGACCGTTCACAACCAGCGCGGCGCGCCAGTGCTCGGCGGCCAGCCGGGCGCCTTCGTTGGGGCTGGTATCGCGGATGTGCAGATACAGCACATCGCCCCGCAAATCCCGGTCCAGCACCGTGATGGTGGCCGCATCATCGGCGCGGCTGAGCATGGCCTGCCCGCGCGCCGTGTCAAGGAAACTGGCATAGTCCCGTATTGCGATACCGGCATCGACCATCGCATAGGTCGCACTCAGGATGGCATGATGGCGCGGTCCGCGGCGGGCACCGGCCAGCACATCGCACCCCCCCAGCAGCACAAAACCACCATCGGCCTGCCGGACCGCGTTCTCAGGGTCGATGCAATAGCCCGAGGGCCCCGTGATCGCCAGCCCGCCCGGATCACGGAACACACGGGTTTCGGTCCCGCCGCGGCTGAGGTCCGGCACCGAGCGCCCGATGTCAAAACACCCTGAAAGGACCAGCGCCGCTCCGATCAGCACGGACTGACGGAGACAGCGCCAGGACCGCTCAGATATCCATGTAGACATGGGCTTCCGCGGCCGCACCGGGATGGGTCACCGCGCCCAGGCGGGTGGAACCGACCAGCTGCGCGTATTTCCACAGCGCCCCCGAGGCATAGATCGTCGGGCGCGGCCCCGGCCACGCCTCCTTGCGGCTGGCCAGTTCCGCATCCGACAGATCGACCGAGATTTCCCCCGTCAGCGCGTTGATGGTGATCACATCGCCGTCACGCAGCAGCGCAATCGGGCCGCCATGCGCCGCCTCGGGGCCGACATGGCCCACGCAGAACCCGCGCGTGGCGCCGGAAAACCGCCCGTCGGTGATCAGCGCCACCTTCTTGCCGCGCCCCTGCCCGCTGATCGCGGCGGTGGTGGCCAGCATCTCGCGCATCCCCGGCCCGCCGGCGGGGCCTTCGTTGCGGATGACGATCACCTCGCCATCGCGGTATTCGCGCGCCTTGACGGCGGCAAAGGCGTCCTCTTCGCTCTCGAACACGCGGGCGGGACCGGTAAAGACCTGCTCTTCCTCGGACATGCCCGCAACCTTCACGATGGCGCCGTCGGGGGCCAGATTGCCCTTCAGGCCGACAACGCCGCCGGTCCTGGTGATCGGCGTGGCGGCGGGGTAGATCACGCGGCCATCGGCCTCGCGGGTGACGATATCCAGCTCCTCGCCCATGGTGCGGCCCGTGGCGGTCATGCAATCCTCGTGGATCAGGCCCGCCTTGCGCAGCTCCTTCATCACCACCGGGACGCCACCGGCCTCATAGAGGTCCTTGGCCACGAACTGCCCACCGGGTTTCAGATCCACGAAATAGGGCGTGTCGCGGAAGATGTCGCAGACATCAAAGAGGTCGAAATCGATCCCCGCCTCATGCGCGATGGCGGGCAGGTGCAGCCCTGCGTTGGTCGACCCGCCGGTGCAGGCCACAACGCGGGCGGCGTTTTCCAGCGATTTGCGGGTGACGATGTCGCGCGCGCGGATGTTCTTTTCGATCAGATGCATCACCGCCACGCCCGACGCTTCGCAATACTGATCGCGCGACTCATAGGGTGCAGGCGCGCCGCTGGAATTGGGCAGCGCCAAGCCAATCGCCTCGGAGACGCAGGCCATGGTGTTGGCGGTGAACTGCCCGCCACAGGCCCCGGCGCTGGGGCAGGCCACCCGCTCCAGGATTGCCAACTCAGCGTCGGAATAGTTCCCGGCCTGATGCTGGCCCACGGCCTCGAACACGTCCTGCACGGTCACGTCGCGCCCATCCAGCCGCCCCGGCAGGATCGACCCGCCATAGATGAAGACCGAGGGCGTGTTCAGCCGGACCATGGCCATCATCATCCCCGGCAGCGACTTGTCGCAGCCCGCCAGCCCGACGATTGCATCATAGCAATGCCCGCGCATGGTCAGTTCCACCGTGTCGGCAATCGCCTCGCGCGAGGCGAGGCTGGAGCGCATCCCCTCATGCCCCATGGCGATCCCGTCGGTGACGGTGATGGTGGTGAACTCGCGTGGGGTGCCGCCCCCCATCTTGACCCCGTGCTTGACCACCTGCGCCTGACGGTTGAGCGCGATGTTGCAGGGCGCGGCCTCGTTCCAGCAGGTGGCAACGCCGACCCAGGGGCGGTGGATTTCCTCCTCGGAGATCCCCATGGCGTAGAAATAGCTGCGATGCGGCGCGCGGGCCGGGCCTTCGGTCACATGGCGCGACGGCAGGCGGGATTTGTCGAAACGGCTCTGGCTCATGTGGTCCTCCCCGAAAACTGGCCCGATACTGGCTTGGCACTTGGGATAATGCGGCGAAACCCGGGGGGCAAGCGCGAATGCCCGCAGGCCCGGCTGACAGGGGCGCATCACAGATCACCGCTTCCCTTGGCGCGCATTTTCCTGTATGGCGCGCGCATCTGAGACGGTACGCCCGGACCCCGGCGTTCGAAGCAAGGTAGGAGGGGTCGGCGGCAATGGGGCCGCCATTGACATGGGAGACCCGGCAGGGGCCGGGAGTGCTCCCCAGAGGATACGCTGAATGTTCAACATCACCAGGAAATCGATCCAGTGGGGGCAGGAAACGCTCACGCTGGAAACCGGGCGCGTTGCCCGTCAGGCCGATGGCTCGGTCATCGCCACGCTGGGCGAAACCAGCGTCATGGCCAATGTGACCTTTGCCAAGCAGGCGAAACCGGGGCAGGATTTCTTTCCACTCACGGTGCATTACCAGGAACGCTATTACGCCGCAGGCAAGGTCCCGGGCGGCTTCTTCAAGCGCGAGGCCCGGCCGAGCGAGAAGGAAACCCTGACCTCGCGGCTGATCGACCGGCCCATCCGGCCGCTCTTCGTCGATGGCTTCAAGCATGAAGTGCTGGTCATCTGCACCGTGCTGAGCCACGATCTGGTCAACGAGCCCGACATGGTCGCCATGATCGCGGCATCGGCGGCGCTGACCATTTCCGGCGTGCCCTTCATGGGGCCGATCGGGGCGGCGCGCGTGGGCTTCGTGGATGGTGAATACGTCCTGAACCCCGAATGCGAGGACATGCACAAGCTGCGCGAGAACGGCGAGCAGAAGCTGGACCTGGTGGTGGCCGGGACCAAGGATGCGGTCATGATGGTCGAATCCGAAGCCTATGAGCTGTCCGAGGCCGAGATGCTGGGCGCGGTGAAATTCGCCCATGAACGCTATCAGCCGGTGATCGACCTGATCATCGACCTGGCCGAGGAAGCCGCGAAAGAGCCCTTCGACTTCACGCCTGCGGATTATTCCGCGCTTTACGCCGCCGTGCGCGAAAAGGGCGAGCCGCTGATGCGTGCCGCCTTTGCCCTGCGCGACAAGCAGGAGCGCACCAACGCCATCTCGGCGGCGCGTGAGGCCGTCCGCGCCAGCCTGAGCGAAGAGCAGCTGGCGGATGAAAACCTGGGCGCGGCGTTCAAGAAGCTGGAAGCGTCGATCCTGCGCGGTGACATCATCAACGGCGCGCCGCGCATCGACGGGCGCGACACCACCACCATCCGCCCCATCGTCTGCGAACCCGGCGTTCTGCCGCGCACCCACGGGTCCGCGCTGTTTACCCGCGGGGAAACCCAATCGCTCTGCGTGGCCACCCTGGGCACCGGCGATGACGAGCAGTTCATGGATGCGCTCACCGGCACCTGGAAGTCGAACTTCCTGCTGCATTACAACTTCCCCCCCTATTCGGTGGGCGAAGTGGGGCGCTTCGGCCCTCCGGGACGGCGCGAAATCGGGCATGGCAAGCTGGCCTGGCGCGCGCTGCAGGCGGTGCTGCCGGCGGCCACGGACTTCCCCTACACCATCCGCCTGGTCTCCGAGATCACGGAATCGAACGGCTCCAGTTCCATGGCCACGGTCTGCGGCGGGTCGCTGTCGATGATGGATGCGGGCGTGCCGCTGAAGGCGCCGGTGGCCGGTGTGGCCATGGGTCTGATCCTGGAAGATGACGGCCGCTTTGCCGTGCTGTCGGACATTCTGGGCGATGAAGACCACCTGGGCGACATGGATTTCAAGGTCGCGGGCACCGAAGACGGCATCACCAGCCTGCAGATGGACATCAAGGTCGCGGGCATCACCTTTGATATCATGGAAAAGGCACTCGCCCAGGCCAAGGACGGCCGGCTGCACATCCTGGCCGAGATGAACAAGGCCCTGGCCGCGCCTTCGGGCTTCAGCCAGTATGCGCCGAAGATCGAGACCATGCAGGTGCCCACCGACAAGATCCGCGAAGTGATCGGAACGGGGGGCAAGGTCATCCGCGAGATCGTCGAGGTCTCGGGCGCCAAGGTCGATATCAATGACGATGGCGTGATCAAGATCGCCTCCAGCGACCAGGCGGCGATCCAGAAGGCCTATGACATGATCCATTCGATCGTGGCCGAGCCCGAGGTCGGCAAGATCTACACCGGCACCGTGGTCAAGCTGGTGGATTTCGGCGCCTTCGTGAACTTCTTTGGCAAGCGCGACGGGCTGGTGCATGTGTCCCAGATCGAAAACCGCCGCCTGAACCACCCTTCGGACGTGCTGAAGGAGGGCCAGGAGGTCAAGGTCAAGCTGCTGGGCTTCGATGACCGTGGCAAGGTGCGGCTGGCCATGAAGATGGTGGATCAGGCCACCGGCGAGGAAATCCAGGGCGAAAAGGCCTGAGGCCCCACGCTCCTGCAGCATCACCTGATACGCCCCGGCCCCTGGCCGGGGCGTATTGCATTTCCAGGCAGCAGGACACCGCCGCAACGGCAGAAGGTCGCGTTGCGCTTGAGTGTGGTCATGCTACGATTGAACCGACCCTTCCTACGGGTTGTTTCAACACGGACGTGTCCGCACCCCGCATGGGCGAGGGCACCGAATATCGGAGTAGATCATGCGCAAGATACTGATGCTGGCCGCCGCAGCCATTATGACCGGACCGCTGGGCGGGACAGCCGCGCTGGCGGGCGACCCTGAAGCCGGCGAACAGAACTTCCGCCAATGCGCCAGCTGCCATGGGATCGTTGACCCGGAAGGCAACGTGATCCAGCGCCTTGCCCCCACCGGCCCCAATCTCTGGGGTGTCATTGGCCGCCAGGCGGGCGCCTACGAAGGCTATGAGCGCTTTTCCAGCGCCATGGTCGAAGCGGGCGAGCAGGGGCTTGTCTGGGACGAGGAAACCTTTGTCGCCTATGTCGAAGACCCGGTCGGCTATCTGCGCGAGTTTCTGGATGACAGCCGCGCGCGCGGGAACATGAACCACCGCCTGCGCGGCAGTGCCGAAGACCTGTATGCCTATCTGGCGACCTTTGGCGCCGAGGAAGACGACGACAGCTGAGCCGCTTCGGAGCTGGGCGAAAGGGGGCGGTTGCGCCCCCTTTTTTCCGTTATCCGTTTTCCCGCAGGATCACACCCGCCAGATAGAGCGAGCCGCAGATCAGCACCCGCGCATGGGGGGTGTCGGCGATTATCGAGGCGAGCGCCGTGGCCACATCCGGCGCCTCCTGCGCATCGATCCCGGCGGACCGTGCGGCCAGGGCGGTCTGGGCGGCGCTGAGGGTCGCGCTTTCACCCGGGATCGACACCGCATGCAACCGCGTGGCATGGGCGGCCAGCGGGCGCATGAAACCGCTGACATCCTTGGTGTTGAGCATGCCGCAGATCAGATGCGTGTCCCGCTTCGGCAAGCGGTCCAGCGTGGCGGCAATCGCCGCACCCGCCGCGACGTTGTGCCCACCATCGAGCCAGAGTTCCGCCTGCGGCGCGGCTTGCGCCAGCGGCCCCGTGCGCAACCGCTGCATCCGGGCGGGCCACTCGGCGGACGTTACCGCGGCCTCGACCGTCGCGCCATGGCCCAGGGCACGCAAGGCGGCCAGGGCGGCGCCTGCGTTCTGGATCTGATGCGGCCCCGGCAGGTTCGGAAGCGGCAGGTCCAGCAGGCCGGTTTCGTCCTGATAGACCAGGCGCCCGGCTTCCTCGGTCACATGCCAGTGCTGGCCGTGGATCAGCAGCGGCGCACCGACGCGGGCGGCACGAGCCTCGATCACCTCCAGCGCGGCGTCGTCCTGCGGGCCGACGACACAGGGCACGCCGCGCTTCAGGATTCCGGCCTTTTCGCCCGCGATCTCGGCCAGGGTCTCGCCCAGGAATTGCTGGTGGTCGATGCTGACCGGGGTGATGATGCAGAGCGCGGGCGCATCCACCACATTGGTCGCATCCAGACGCCCGCCCAGGCCGACCTCAAGCAGCGTGAAATCAGCCGGGGTGCGGGCAAAGGCCAGGAGCGCGGCGCAGGTGGTGATCTCAAAATAGGTGATGGGCGTGTCGCCATTGGCGCGCAGGCATTCATCCAGCACCGCCGACAGCGCGGCCTCGTCGATCAGCCGCCCCGCCAGCCGGATACGTTCATGAAACCGCGCCAGATGCGGCGAGGTATAGGCATGGACCCGCGCGCCACCCGCTTCCAGCCCGGCGCGAATCATCGCCTGGGTAGAGCCCTTGCCATTGGTCCCGGCGATATGGACCACCGGCGGCAGGGCGCGTTCGGGGTGATCGAGCGCGGCCAGCAGGCGCCAGACGCGGTCCAGGGTCAGGTCGATGATCTTCGGGTGGAAGGTCATCATGCGCTCCAGCAGCGCGTCCGAATGCAGGGTCATGGCGCGGGGTCTCCTGTCAGGCGGGGGAAAGGGGGCACTCGCGCCCCCTCACCAACCCCGCAAGGGGCTGGCTTCACCCCCTGAGAGTATTTGGGGCAAGATGAGGGATCAGGGGGTGTTCGGGGTCGGCGACGTGTTTGCATCGGCGGGGTCCGGGGCGGGCTCGGGCTCGGACCCGGGTACGGCCGCTGGCGGGGAAAGCTCGCCATAGACGGCGGGCGGCGCGCCGGTCAGCATGCGGATGATGGTGACCAGTTCATTGCGCATGTGCTTGCGGTGGGTGACCCGGTCCAGCATGCCATGGTCCAGCAGGTATTCGGCGCGCTGGAACCCTTCGGGCAGTTTTTCGCGGATGGTCTGTTCGATCACCCGCGGCCCGGCAAAGCAGATGAGCGCGTTGGGCTCGGCGATCTGGACATCTCCCAGCATGGCGTAGGAGGCGGTGACACCCCCGGTGGTGGGATGGGTCAGCACCACGATATAGGGAAGGCCAGCCTCGCGCAGCATCTGCACGGCGACAGTGCTGCGCGGCATCTGCATCAGCGACAGGATCCCCTCCTGCATCCGCGCGCCCCCGGCGGCGGAAAACAGGACCAGCGGCAGCTTGCGCTCCACCGCGCGTTCGCAGGCGGCGATGATGGCATTGCCCACATACATGCCCATGGAGCCGCCCATGAAGCTGAAATCCTGCGCGGCGGCGACCACGCGGGTGCGCAGCATCTCGCCCTCGACCACCAGCATGGCCTCTTTTTCGCGGGTGGTTTTCTGGGCGCTGCGCAGCCGGTCGGGGTATTTCTTCTGATCGCGGAATTGCAGCGGGTCGGCGATGGGTTCGGGGACCGGCACTTCGGTGAAAATGCCATTGTCGAACAGGTTGGCGAAGCGTTCGCGCGGGCTGATCGGCATGTGGTGGTTGCAGTTGGTGCAGACCTGCAGGCTGTCGCTGAGTTCGCGGTGGAACAGCATGGTCCCGCATTCAGGGCATTTTGACCACAGGTTCTCGGGCATCTCGCGGCGCGAGAAGATCGAGTTGATGGTGGGACGGACGTAGTTGGTGATCCAGTTCATGGGGGCCTCGAACGCGCGCAGCTATGCCTGCGTGCTGCATAGAGCCGCCGGTGCCGGAATGCAATCAGCGCGCGCGCAGGGCCAGCCGGCACAGCGCCCAGGCAACGATGATCAAGGCAATATCGGCATAGATCAGCGGGCGCATGATTTCCACGTCATCGGGGCCATAGGGCAGCCGGGTCAGCGCCATGCCATCCAGCGCGCCGCCCGCAGTGACGATCAGGATGGCGAAAACGTTATTGGCGAAATGCAGCCCCCAGGCCAGCCCGATGGACCCGCTGCGCGCGGTCAGATCGGCGGCAACCAGCCCGAAGACCCCGGTGGCCAGCACCACATGCCAGGTATTCGCCCCCATTTCCGCAGGGGCATAATGCACCAGCCCGAACAGCACCGAGGGCAGCACCATCCACACCAGCGGCGAGGTGAAGCGCGCCGCCAGTTGTTGCTGGAGGTAGCCGCGAAAGACCAGTTCCTCGGCCCCGGTCTGCAACAGCAGGGCCAGCAGCATGAAGGGCAGGAAGTTGAGCCACAGGCGCAGTGGCACGCCGGGGTCCAGATCGGTCATCCACAGCATGGGCAGCCCGGTCAGCACCGCCAACCCGCCCAGGATCCCCACACCCAGCGCGAAATCACGCAGCACCACCGGCGCGCGCCCGAAGAGGGACCCCGCGCCGCGCCCATGCAGCAGCCGTGCGGCCAGCACCGCCCCCAAGGCCAACCCGCCAAAGGTCAGCAGCAGCAGCAACAGCGAAAGCGGATCCCCCCCGCGACCGATCCGGGCCAGCCGGGCCTCCAGTGCATCGGTCCCGGTGTTGAGCCACAGGATGACCCCCATGCCGGCCATCCACAGGATATAGACCGCGATAATCACCACCAGCCCCAGAACCAGCCGCCAGATCTGCGGATGCCTGCGGGCCGGGGCCACGTAGCTTTCGAAGGTTGGGGACAAGGCCACGGATCAGGACTGCCTTCTTGCCGTTGCAGGGTTGCGGCGGAACATATCACCGACGGACGGCGGGACAAGCGCAAGCGGTGGCGCGCCGCGGGCCGCTGCGGTATGGCTGAAGACACCGCCGCGCCGATGCGGCCCCTTCAGGAGTGCCCCCATGACCCTGGCCCTGGTCATTCTGGGATATCTGCTGCAGCTGACGATCATCGCCCGCGCGTTGCTGCGCGAAGGGCTGGCCCCGACCGTGCGCCTGGGCTGGGTGATGGTGATCTCGGCCCTGCCCGGGGTTGGAATCATCGCCTATGTCATGTTCGGCGAGGTGCGCCTGCACCGCGCCAATGTGCAGCGGATGACCGAGGTGCGCGCCCGCCTGATTGCCGCCAGCGAAGCCGGGCGTTCGCGCGCGGTCACGATCAGCGGTGCCGATGCAGCCGTGTTTGCCAGCGGCGCGGTGCCCAGCGATTTCGCGCCGGTGGTCGGCAACCGGGCGGTGCTGCTGCCCGAGGGCGACGAGATGATGGATGACCCCATTGACGCCATCGATGCCGCCCGCGCCCATGTGCATGTGCTGTTCTATATCTGGCTGCCTGATGCGACCGGCACCCGCATGGCCGAGGCGCTGATCCGCGCCAGCGGCCGCGGTGTGGCCTGCAGGGTGCTGGTGGATGACCATGGCGCGCGCCATCTGATCCGCTCCGAACTCTGGACCCGGATGGGCGCGGCCGGGGTGCAGCTGGTCAAGGCCGCGCCGGTGGGCAATCCGCTGATCAGCTTTCTGTATCAGCGGCTGGACCTGCGCAATCATCGCAAGATCATCGTCATCGACAACCGCCTGACCTGGTGCGGCAGCCGCAACTGCGCCGATGCTGCCTTCCGGATCAAGGCGCGCTACGCGCCCTGGGTGGATATCCTGATACGCATGGAAGGGCCGGTGGTGCGCCAGCAACAGGCGGTGTTCCTGCAGGACTGGATGACCCACCATGCCGAGGACCTGAGCCACCTGCTGTCCGAACCGGTGCCCGATGGTGACGGCGGCATCGTGGCGCAGGTGATCGCCTCGGGGCCCGATGACATGGACACCGGACCTTCGGACGTGATCTGCGCGATGATCTTTGGCGCCCGTGAACAGGTGATGCTGACCACGCCCTATTATGTGCCCAACAACGCGTTGCACGGGGCGATCTGTGCCGCGGCGCGGCGTGGGGTCAGGGTGACGCTGATCCTTCCGGCACGCAACGACAGCTGGGTGATCGGAGCGGCAAGCGAAAGCCTGTATCTGGAAATGCTGCGCGCGGGGGTGCGGATAATGGCCTTCAGGCCCGGGTTGATCCATGCCAAGATCGTCACCGTCGATGGCCGGTTGTCGCTGATCGGATCCAGCAATCTGGACCACCGCAGCTTCGATCTGAACTATGAAAACTGCATCCTGATGAGCGATCCCGACATCACTGCGGAACTGGATGCCCGCCAGGGCAGTTATATCGACAGAGCCGCCCCGGTGCTGCTGGATGATGTCCGGCAGTGGTCCATTCCCCGGCGTCTGCGCAACAACACCGTGGCCCTGGCCAGCCCGCTTCTGTAACGGGCTTGTGCGTTCGGGCCGGAACAACCACATTCAGAGCATAGCCCGTATTCAGGAGCATCAGTCATGGCCACGCGCAATCAGAACACGTCCGACGCCCCCGATGTCGAAGACCTCACCCGACAGATCGAGGATCTGAAGGCCGATGTTGCCCGGCTGATCGAAACCATGGGCGCCATGGCCCGGGCCGAGGGCGCGGAAATGACCGAAGAGATGCGCGCGCGGGCCGAGAAACTGCGCGACAAGGGCGCCGAGCGCGCCGCCGAGGCCGAGGCCCGCCTGTCGGAACTGGCCGCCGAGGCCGAATGGCTGGCACGTGACCGCCCCGCTGCGGCCATGGGGCTGGCCGCAGGGGTCGGCTTTCTGCTGGGTCTGATTCTGGCACGTCGCTAGGGCGGGGGCTGACGCTTTGGGCGTGCCCGTGTTCATCATTGCCCGCCTGCGCGCGCGATTGCGCGATGCGGCGCGGCGCTCGGCCCTTGGTGCGGCGGGAGTGTTCCTCGTGGTCCTGGGCGCCGGGTTCCTGCTGGCCGCCATCTGGATCATCCTTGCCGAATGGCTGGATGCACTGCTGGCCTCGGCCCTGATGGGGGCGGTGCTTGCCGGGGTTGGGCTGATCCTGCTTGGACTTGCTGCACGGCCCGAACCGGTGCCGGAACCGCCACCCGATGATCGGAGCCGGGACGCGGACGAGGACGCCATGCTGCGCCGGTTGCTGCGCGAAGCCGGGCTGGAGGTTCCCCCGAAAGGCCAGAAACCCCCGATTGTGGATGCATTCCTGTTTGGGCTGGTGATGGCATTGCGCCTGCGCCAGCAGCGCGAGGCGCAAGGCAAGACCGGAACCTCGGCCAAAGACTGACCCGCCCGCGCGCGGCCCGGTCACGGTCTGGAGCCTGCTCCGGACAGCGCCGGTTTGTCGCGCACCAGCGGTGTAGCTGGATCAGCGCCTCGGCATTTGGCCCGGTCCCATCGGGGCCGGGCCATTGTCTGGTGCTGTGCGCTCACGCCTGCGCGTCGGCGTCCGGGTCCTTGGCATGACGGGCGCGATTCTCATCCATGAACGCATCGAATTCCGCCTTGTCCTTGGCGGCGCGCAGCCTTTCCAGAAACGCCTCGAAATCGGCCTGTTCCTGTTCCAGGCGGCGCAATGTGGCATCCTTGTAGGAGTCAAAGGCCGCATTGCCTGAACTGCGCCGCGCCGATGCCATGGCAGAACGCGATGCGGATTTCTTGCAGGATGTGCCAAACATCTTCTTCCCCCAGATCATGTATGCCAGTAGCGCCAGCCCGATCGGCCAGAACAGGATGAAACCCAGAACCATTGCGGCGATCCAGGCACCCTTGCCATACCCGTCCAGCCAGGCTTCGGCCTGGTGCGGCCATTGTGCGATTTCTGCCATGTGCTTCCCTCTTCTCAGGTGTGAATGTTATTTACATTTACATAGGTGGGAGGGCGGATCTTCTTTTCAAGAACCGACCCAGGATTTTTTTGGACCGGGACTGCGGCATCCCGGCCAGCTGCGCAAGAAGAAGGGCGCCCCGAACGGGACGCCCTGCAACACGATCAGATCCGGGTCAGGAAATCAGCTTTCCTTGGCCTTGCGCTTCACCGGCGCCCAGATCTGCTTGTTGGTCAGATACAGAAGCGACCCCAGCACGGCCAGGATGACAATGCCGACGAAGCCTGCATTCTTGCGCTCCATCATCTTGGGTTCGGCGGTCCAGGTCAGGAATGCCGCCACATCAAGCGCCATCTGCTCTTCGGTGGCAGGGGTGCCATCTGCATATTCAATCATGCCGTCGAACAACACAGGTGCCATGCTGACCCAGCCGCCATAGGCCCTGTTCTCGTAGAACAGCGCACCGGCCTGGAAATCTTCCTCGCCGGTGTAGCCCAGCAGGAAGGAGGCCACATATTCCGGCCCGCCAATCCCCTTGAGCAGCTGGTTGATCCCCAGACCGTAGGGGCCGGAGAAGCCCGCACGCGCCTTGGTCATCAGGCTCAGGTCCGGTGCCCCCTCGAACTGCGATTCGGGGAAGTGGTCATTGCCCTCAGCCGGGCGCCAGTCCCGCAGTTGCGGGTCCCAGACCTCATACATGTCGGCAAAGGCACGCATCTGGTCATCGGGCAGTTCAGGGCCGTTCGGATCGCTCAGCGTGCGAAAGGCAACATATGACAGCCCGTGACAGGCGGCGCAGGCCTCATGATAGACCTGCAGCCCGCGCTGCAACTGGTTGCGGTCATACGACCCGAAGGGGCCCTGAAAGGAGAAGTCGAAGTTGGTGACTTCCCCCTTCACCTTGGTGGCTTCGGCCATGCTTCCGGGCAGCGCAAGCGCGGCTGCGGCGGCGACGGCAAGGGCCAGAGTCCTCAGTTTCATTTGGTTATCCTTTCCGTTTCGCCGTTATTCCGCCGGAACCTGCTCGGGCGCCGGGCCCGAACCGCCATTGCCGGACTTGGCCTTCAGCGACTCCTTGAAGTCCTGTTCGATCGTGTCCGGCGGCGTGGTCGGCTTTTCAAGCACGCCCAGCAGCGGCATGATCACCAGGAAATAGGCGAACCAGTAGGTGGTGCCGATCAGCGCGATATTGGTGTAGATCCCCTCGGCCGGCATGGCGCCTGCCCAGGTCAACACCACGAAGTTCACGATGAACAGCCAGAACCACCACTTGAACATCGGACGATACCGCCCCGAACGCACCGACGAGGTGTCCAGCCAGGGCAGCAGCGCCCAGACGAAGATCGCACCGAACATGGCCAGCACGCCGAAGAAGGTGGCGTCAACGATGCCGAAGGTCAGCCAGTTCACCGCGATCACGATCCACACATCCGAGGTGAAGGCGCGCAGGATCGCGTAGAAGGGCAGGAAGTACCACTCGGGCACGATTTCCGGCGGCGTGACCAGCGGGTCGGCCTCGATGTAGTTGTCGGTGTGGCCAAGGAAGTTCGGCATGAAGGACACGACAACCCAGAACAGGCCCAGCACGACGACCAGCGCGAACAGGTCCTTGATCACGAAATAGGGCCAGAAGGGCAGCGTGTCCTTTTCGGCCTCTTCCTTCGAGGCGCGGCGCACCTCGACCCCGGTGGGGTTGTTGTTGCCGGTGTGGTGGAAGGCCCAGACATGCACGATCACCAGCCCCAGGATGATGAAGGGCAGCAGATAATGCAGGCTGAAGAAGCGGTTGAGTGCCGCGTTGTCCACCGCGGGCCCACCCAGGAGCCAGGTCTGCAGGGTTTCACCGATGCCGGGAATCGCGCCGAACAGGCCGGTGATCACGGTCGCGCCCCAGAATGACATCTGACCCCAGGGCAGCACATAGCCCATGAACGCGGTGGCCATCATCAGCAGATAGATCAGCATGCCGATGATCCATGTCACCTCACGCGGGGTCTTGTAGCTGCCGTAATACATGTTGCGGAACATGTGCAGATACACTGCCAGGAAGAACAGCATGGCGCCGTTCTGGTGCAGGTAGCGCATCATGTGGCCGCCGTTCACGTTGCGCATGATATGCTCGACGCTGGCAAAGGCCATGTCCACATGCGGCGTGTAATGCATGGCCAGCACGATGCCCGTAACGATCTGCAGGATAAGACAGAACATCAGCACGATGCCCCAGATCCACATCCAGTTCAGGTTCTTGGGCGTGGGGATCATGATGGTGTCATAAATCAGCCCGACGATCGGCAGGCGGCGGTGAATCCACTTCTCGCCCTTGGTCGTCGGCGCGTAATGGTCGTGGGGAATACCCGACATGTCCGTATCTCTCCCTTAGCCGAGCTGGATGGTGGTGTCGTCGATGAACTCTGCCACCGGGATGTGCAGGTTCTCGGGCGCAGGGCCGCGGCGGATGCGCCCGGCGGTATCATAATGCGAGCCGTGGCAGGGGCAGAACCAGCCGTCAAAATCGCCGGCGCCATCGCCCAGCGGCACACAGCCCAGATGCGTGCAGACGCCGGTCATGACCAGCCATTCGCCCTCATCATCCATGGTGCGGTTGGCATCGCTGGCATCGGTCCCCGGCTTGTTGGGGTTGCGTGAATCGCGGTCGATGTTCAGCTCATCAACTGCAACGGCGCGCCCAAGCTCGATCTCCTCGGCGGTGCGGCGGCGGATGAACACCGGCTTGCCCAGGAAGTTCACGGTCAGCTGCATGCCGGGTTCCAGCCCGCCCACATCGATGAACAGCGTCGAAAGCGCCTGCACATCGGCCGAGGGGTTCATCTGGTTGACCAGCGGCCAGACCGCAGCACCCACAGTCACGACACCGGCACCGGCTGTCGCGTAATACAGGAAATCCCTGCGCGTGCTTTCGTTGTCTTCAGCGTGGGACACGGGCATTCTCCTTTCCAGGCCAGTCACGGCGGAGCGTCAAATTGCAACAAGGCCACGGCAGAGCCGCAGCCAATTGTGCCGGTATTTAGCGGGGTTTGGGCAAGCCGTCCAGCATCTAAGCAGGGTAAAGGTGTCGCACTGCGGCAGGTTTACCACCCGGGCGCGCAGCAACACTCAGCCAGGGGGTGCGGTTGCGGCAAGGCTGGGGCGTTCGGCCAATCGCGCGCCCCAGGCGGCCAGCCCGGTCCGGCCTGCGCGCCAGTCGCGCCCGCCGTGGCGGAACTCCAGATACCCCAGCGCACAGGCCAGCGAAATCTGCCCTATGCACAGCGGCCCGGACAGATAGGGCAGCCAGCGCGCCTCGAGCATGTCCAGAGCACGGGCGATCTTCGCCCATTGCCCTTCGACCCAGGGCTCGAACCGCAACTCTTCGGGGCGGATGCGGCCTTCATAGACCATCAGCAGCGCGGCATCGAGCATCCCGTCCGAAAGCGCCTCCAGCGTGATCGCATCCCATTGCCGCGCCCCCGAAGGGTAGAAACCGCCCTGCCCGCGCGCATCCAGATAGCGGCAGATCACCCGGCTGTCATAAAGCGCGCCGCCTTCTGGGCGTTCCAGCGTGGGGACCTTGCCCAGCGGGTTCTGCGCCACCGGTGCCGTGCCGGGATCCAGCGGAGAGCCCGAGGCCGCGACCAGATCCACCTGATCCACCTGCCCAGTTTCATGCAGCACCACCATGACCTTGCGCACATAGGGCGAGGTCGGGCTATGGAACAGCCGCAGCCCGCTCATGTCCGGCGCACCCGCAGGCGCCCCAGCGCGGCGGCGTCGATCTCGAACCCCGGGCCGTCGGCGCCAAGCCGAATCACACGCCGGAACCTTGCGGTGGCGTTGGCCTGATCCCGGTCGCCGGGGCGCAGGGCGGTCATGCCCTCGGGCAGGCGGTCCAGCGCATCTTCGGCCCGCTGGTCCAGGACACCGCGCTGCACCCGGCGGGCCAGCAGGAACCCGGCCAGCGCGACCGAGCCATATTTCACCGCCAGAACCGCGGCTGGCGCAAGGGGAAGGGGCATCCGGTCCTCCGTCCAGAAAGATGCCCGCAGCTTACCAACGGCAGGGGCTTTGTCCAGCCGGGTGATGGACCTCATGCCCGCTTGACCCCGCCGCCCCCTTTATGACTAAAGACCCCATGCCGCGTGAACGCCCCGCCTCTGACACGCCCAGAAAGCGCAACCGCCGCGCCCCGCGCAAGTCCGGCGGCGTGCTGATGGCGCTGGCCCGGGGGCTGCGGCGGCTGCGCTGGTGGCTGGTGCGGGGCGCCTCGGCGCTGTTTCTGCTGCTGGTGGGCTGGGTGCTGCTGTATCTGGTCATCAACCCGCCCGGCGGCCTCTACATGTTGCAGGAATACCGCCGCATCGGCAGCATCGAACGCCAATGGGTTCCCATGGACCGGATCGCCCCGGTGATGGCCCGCTCTGCCGTGGCGGCAGAAGATGCCAATTTCTGCACCCATTGGGGCTTCGACATGGGCGAGATCCGCCGCGTGATCGACGCAGGCGGCACGCGCGGGGCCTCGACCATCAGCCAGCAGGTGGTCAAGAACGTGTTCCTCTGGCATGGGCGGGACTGGACCCGCAAGGCGCTGGAAGCAGGCATGACACCGCTGGTCGAAGCGCTCTGGAGCAAACGGCGCATCCTGGAGGTTTACCTCAACGTGGCCGAGTTCGATGACGGCGTCTTTGGCGTCGAAGCCGCCGCGCGGCACTATTTCAACACCACCGCCGCCGATCTGAGCCCGCAACAGGCCGCGCGCCTGGCCGCGATCCTGCCCGCGCCAAAGGCGCGCGACGCCGCCCAGCCCAGCGATTTCGTCCGCCGCCGGGCCGCGCAGATCGTGGATGGCGCCGCCACCATCGACCGCGATGGCCGCGCCGCCTGCTTCCAGAGTTGAAATTCCCGCCCCCAGCGGGCATGACAGGGCCGGACCGCGCCGAACCGGAGGACCCATGTCACGCCTGTATCACGTTCCCCTGTCCCCCTTCTGCCGCAAGGTTCGCCTGACACTGGCCGAAAAGCAGATCGAGGTTGAACTGATCGAGGAACGCTTCTGGCAGGCCAGCCCCGAATTCATGCGCCGCAACCCCGCGGGAAAGGTGCCGGTGCTGCGCTACGAGGGCCGCATCCTCACCGAAAGCCAGGCGATCTGCGAATATATCGACGAAACCGTGCCCACGCCCCCGCTGATGCCCCGCGACCCGCGCGCCCGCTACGAGGTCCGCCGCCTCTGCGCCTGGTTCGACGACAAGTTCCACCATGAGGTGACGGCAAACCTGCTCTATGAGCGTGTGAACAAGAAGCTGATGGGCCAGGGCTATCCGGATTCGCGCGCCATCAAGACCGGATCGGCGCGGATCAAGTATCATCTGGACTACATGGGCTGGCTGCTGGACCAGCGCCGATGGCTTGCGGGCAATGACATGACCCTGGCCGATTTCGCCGCCGCCGCGCATCTGTCCTGCCTGGACTATATCTCGGATGTGGACTGGACGCGGTCGCCAACGGTGCATGACTGGTACGCCAAGATCAAATCACGCCCGGCCTTCCGCACCCTGCTGGCCGATCAGCTTCCCGGCTTCCCGCCGCCGCCGCATTACGCCGATCTGGATTTCTGAAGGGTCCTCTACAGGTCCAGCCGCCCCTGCCCCGGCGCGATCTCCCGCTTCGCGCGCTTGAAGGCGTCATCGCGCCGCGCCGGCAACCGCACCGCCCGGTCGCGCAATTGCAGCGCTTCGGCGACCGAGACGATCTGGATGCGCGGCACCGGACTGAACCCGTCCATTTCGAACTGCCCTGCGGCGGCGGCCTCGCTGATCATCGGCTTCGTCGGCTCGGTCAGGGTCAGGAAAATACCGATCTCGGCGTTTTCGCGTTCGATCACCCCGCGCAGGTCACGGATCATGGACACGCCCACATTGTCCCCCGCCTTGACGCTGACGATGGCGCGGTTGGTCTTGCCGAAATAGATGTTGCCGTCGATGCCCCGGTCGGCGCCTTTTTTCGAGAGGTTGCCGGGCTGGGCGGCGATGAGGCTGAGCGCCCATTTCTCGAACTCGAAATAGTAATTCTTGTCGCCCCGCCCCCGCGCCGCCAGATCGCGCGCGCCCGCCCGATCCTGCGGCACGCCATGGGTGGTGAACTCCACGCCCTCGAAAGCATCGCGCAGGCGTTTTTCGATCAACCCGATGGCCAGATGCGTCACGTCGATGCCGACCCACTGCCGCCCGAGTTTCTCGGCGGCGTGGACGGTGGTGCCGCAGCCACAGAACGGATCGAGCACCAGATCGCCGGGGTTGGAGGAGGCGGCGATGATGCGTTCCAGCAGGGCGACGGGTTTCTGGGTGGGGTAGCCGAGGCGATCTTTTCCCGCAACAGGATGAATGTCTGTCCAGATGTTCTGAACTGGAACGCCCGGCATCTCGTCAAGAAACCGCTTGTATTCCGGCATACCACTCCGCGCGTATGCAAGCCTGTCCTCGACCGCGAATTTCCGCATGTTCTCTTTGCTGTATGCCCAGAACCTCCCTCGATAAGGTGGAACCTGCTTGTATTCCCAGCCTTCCTTGGGTTCTAGAAACTCATCATCAAGGTCGGCTTCCCATTCACCACCGATAGGGCGCCTTACCGGCCAGAGGTATTCGACATCACCGCCGGGCTTCGCCGCAGTGAGATTGTCACGGCGGTAGCGCCGACCCTTTGAGTCGGTGAGTCGATATGCGGACTCGATGTAAGCGCGGTCGTATTCTGTGAAGAGCCAGTTCCAACTCCAGTCTTGGCTCTTGGTATAGAAGAAGATGATATCAGCAATGTTCCCGTATTGCTTTCTGCCTTGTTTGGCGTCGCTGTGGGCAGACGATCGCTTCCAAGTGATTTCGCTCCGAAAATTCCGCGCCCCGAACACCGCATCCAGCAATATCTTCAGGTAATGGCTCGCCGTGGGGTCGCAATGCAGATAGAGGCTGCCGGTGGGCTTCAGCACCCGGTGCAGTTCCAGCAGCCGCACCGCCATCATGGCGAGATAGGCCATCATGTCATTCTCGCCCAGAAAGCTGCGCATGGCGCGCAGCATCTCCGCCGCTGCACCGTTGCCCGAGCGCAGCACCTCGCCAAACGCCTCCTCGGCCGAATCGGTCCAGTGCCAGGTGTCGTCAAACGCCTCAATCTGCGCGGCGCTTTCGTTGCCCTGTGGCCCCCGGAACAGCACATTGTAGCTGGCGTTTGAATTGAACGGCGGGTCCAGATAGATCAGGTCCACGCTGTCATCGGCGATGGACTCCCGCAGCACGGCCAGGCTCAGGACCTATTGATTTCAGCCTTGCGGCGTGATTCACGCTCCGCAAGGAGACCAATCAATGAGCAATCTTTT
>NZ_JACBXS010000018.1 GCF_013415485.1 Rhabdonatronobacter sediminivivens
GGGACCGGGAAACTGTTCCTCGGCATGCTTTCCACAAGCCCTGTCCCGGGCGACCAGCCCGGGACGCGCCCGACCCTCCCCCGGGAGGGCGCATTGCAACATTGCAAAAAGCTCAGCGCATGGAGGGCTTGGCTGGCATAAACCGCAACAAACCCAGGGTCCCAAAGCGCCCACCCAGGGTCGGGCGCGTCCCTTCGCTCCCGGTTTCGATGTAAGAACAGGAACAGTTTCCCTGACAGGCACTGGCCAATTTTCTTTTTCAGCAGCCTGTTAAGTGCGCCCCTCACCTGCGCCCGCGCCCCGGACACCCTGCGCAAGGTGGCGCAGCGCCATTCTGGGCGCCTCTGTCCCCGCGGGGACAGAGGCCCGGACCCGCCCTGACACGGATGGCACAGGCGGCGCCCCTCCATGCGCACCCTCCATGCACAAGGCGCCCCCCAAGCGCAGCCGCCCTGCCCCCGCGAGGGCAAGGGCGCGCGGCCCGGAGGGGTCGCCCGCGGGTTGCGCGGGCGGCAAGGGCAGCGGAACATGGCGGGGAAAGGGGGCGGGTCTGGCAGCCTGTCCCCGCGGGGACAGGCACTGGCGGAAAGGTGCTGGCGGGCAGGTTTGGCGGCGGGCCGCGCGGGGTGGAAAACCGCTGTCCCCGCGGGGACAGCGGCAGCGCTCAGTCGTCGAGCTGGGCCATGAAGGCGGCCACGGCAGCCTCCAGCCGGTGGCGGTCGATGGACGAGAAATCGCGCGCCATGGTCAATTCCACCTTGCCGTCACGGGCGGCGCAGCGGACTGTCCCCGCGGGGACAGTGCAGCGCAGGGTGGTCTTGGCAGCGCTGCGCCCGGCGCGCGCGCTGGCCGGGCGCGTGGCCAGCCCGGTCTTGGCGGCATAGCGCAATACCTCCAGCTCCTGCTCGGCGGTGGCGGGAAAGGCGGCCGCCAGACGCGCCTTCAGCCGGGTGGCGAACCCGGGGTCCGAGAGGCGCTTTTCCAGATCCAGCCCCAGCTTGCGGGGGATCGCCTCGGGGAAGCGCAGGCGGCTTTCCAGGGCGCGCAGCACGCTGGCAAAATGGCGGATGTAGCTGCGCTTCTGCCGCGCGGCGCTGGCATAGAGCCGGGCGACGGCATCTTCGACATTGTCCACATCGGTGCCGGGGTCATCGGCATAGGCCAGCGCCAGCTGCGCCATTTCGGCAAACGAGATATCGCGCCGCACCAGGTTTTCATCGACCATGCGGCGATAGAGCGCCTCCAGTGCCTCGCCCCCGGCGACCAGGGCGGCGGGGATGCAGGCATAGGCATCATCGCCGGTTTCGGCATGCAGCGCACGATAGGCCGCCAGCCGCCGGAACCCCTGGATCAGCTCATAGCCATCATCCACGGCTTCGACCCGGATGGGGTTCGACAGGCCGATGGCGCGGATCGAGGCCTTCAGCTCCTCAAGCTCGGGGTCGGTGGTGGCGCTGCGGTCCCGGGTCAGCTTGTCGGTGCGGATACGCTCCAGCGGGATCAGATCGGTGATCAGCCCGGCCTTTTTCAGCCGCACATGTTCATGGGCCAGCCGGTCGTTTTCGGCGCGGATGGCGGCCTCGGCGCTGGCGCGTTCGCGCAGGGCATCGGCGTTTTCGGAAATCGCCGCCGCCATGGGGCCGCGCCGGCCCTGCGGCTCGGGCCCCTCGGGGGCCGCAGGTTCGCCGCCGGGAAAGTCGATATCGAAGACGCGCCGCTTGCTCATGCCTCATCCTCCAGTTGGGCCCAGGCCTCCTGGGCGTAGCCGCGAAATTCCTCATAGGCGCGGTCAAAGGTGGTGCGCGCGCGCCGCCAGGTCTCGCGCGTCATGTCACGATAGTCGATTTCATAGATCGAGGACAGGAACCGCCCCGATTGCTCCACCGCGCGGGTCATCTCGATCGGATGTTGCGCCACCCTACCCTCGAACACCTTGTCAAAGGCTGACTTCATCGCGCGGTGCAGGTCATTGCCCTGTTCATAGCGCGTCAGCAGGAAACGGACATCGCAGAAGGCCTTGGGCAAGCGCAGTGTCCCCGCGGGGACAAGCCCTTCGAACATGGTCAGATCCTCCAGCGCCTCGGACAATTGCCCGATGAAGGAGGTGGTGCTGTCATATTCCCAATACCCGGGCCCCGAGGGGATATACAGCATGTCGGCGGCGAAGACCGCATTCATGGACTGATAGCCGATGGCGGGCGGGCAATCGAAGATCACCAGATCATAGGCATCGGCGGGCAGCGCATCGAGATAGCGCGACACGGCGGCAAAGAACGACCATTCCGGATTCAGATGCCGGTATTGCGCGCTGGCAAATTCCACAAAGGCGGCATTGGCGCAGGAGGGGATCAGGTCGATCGTGGGCCAGCAGGTGGGTTTGATGAAATCATTGATGCGCAGGTCATGCAGCCCCATGTCGGTGATCGCCGCCGGAAGCTTGCGCTGGGGCAGGGCGGTGCCGCTTTCGGCGCCACGGGCGGCGGCGTTCATGCGCTCGGTCTCGCGGATCAGGTCACGGGCCATGATGCCCCAGACGGTGTATTCCTCGGCCACATCCGACAGGCCCATGGAATGGCTGAGCGTGGCCTGCGGGTCGAAATCCACCGCCAGCACGCGATAGCCGTCCAGCGCGGCGGCATGGGCGAAATGCAGCGCCACGGTGGATTTGCCCGCGCCGCCCTTGAAATTGGCGATGGCGCAGCGCAGGGCGCGCTTGTTCGCCGGGCGCGGCGGCAGCAGCGACCGGCGGTTGACCTTCAGCCGGCGGCGCAGGGCGTTGATCTCATCGAGCGAATACCACCGCTGGCGGCCGTCTTCCTCCACCTGGCCTTGGGGCAGGCTGGGATCGGCGGCCAGACGCCCGCGCAGGGTGGACTGGTTGACCTTCAGGATCAACTCGGCCACCTCCCAGCTGGAAAACCGGCGCAGGGTCTTCTGCAGTTCGGGGGAAAAGGTCTGCTGCCGGATCCAGCCCTGCATCTTGAGCGAATGCGCCTGAAGCCGCGCCAGGTCGGTATGGGTGAACATGCTGCCCCTCTGTCATATGCCTGTCCCGCCGGGGTCGGCGGACGCTGATTTCTGCCTGTTCCAGATTTACGCTGAATTTGCAATTTTGGCAAAAGGAAATATCATGTGGCAAACCGTTGTCCCCGCGGGGACAGTGCCCTGTGTCGCAGCCCGCGCCACAGCCTGAGCAGGACGCCGGGCGATTCGGGGCCTCGGCGCGGATAATGGGGGACAGCCCAGGGGCCACCGCAAGATATTGGGGGACAAATCCGGCGCAATAGGGGACAGCCTCTATGTCCCCCTATACCATTGAACCCCAGATTCATCCTTCGGATTGGGGGCAGAAACCCCGCCCGGTGATTGACCGCTTGACAGAATCGGATTGCCGGACGCAAATAGGGCAGCGCTGGCAAAGAGCGTTGTGTTAAGCGGATCTTGACCTTCCAGCGCCAGAAAGGGCCGTCAGAGCCCGACCGTCCGAGGCCGCCGTCACCGGCGCAGCAGAAAGGCACGCCATGCCTGCCAACCGTGTCAGCAGCGGGACCCTGGCCCGCCCAGTCGGCCGCAATGCGGCGGCGCTGAAATATGACCTGTTGTCGGCCATGGGCGCCTTTGCCCTGGGCGCGGGCCGGGGGATGCAATGCCGGGTGTTGCGGCTGATGACCCTGCTGACAGCGCGCTACAACTGGGCGCGCGACGAACTGGCCGTGGGCCAGCGTGAGATCGCCCGGCTGTGGTCGGTGGATGAACGCACCGTCAAGCGTGAGATGGCCAAACTGCGCGCCATGGGCTGGCTGCGGCTGAAACGGCAAGGGGCGCGGGGGCGGGTCAGCGAATACGGGCTGGATATCGCGGCGGTGCTGGCGGATACGCGCTCGCATTGGGCGGCGGTCGGCCCGGATTTCGAAGACCGCATGGCAGCCCCCGAAAGCCGCGGCAATGTCGTGGCCCTGCCGGTCAGTGGCCGGGTGCCGGCACCGGAGGCGCCCCCCGCCACCGGCGATGCCAGCGAATGGGGTCTGGCGCGCGCGCTTCTCCATGCCGAGGACCCGGGGCTTTACGCCACCTGGATCGCCGCGCTGGAACGGGTGGAGCGTGCGGGCAGCCGCCTGGTCCTGCGCGCGCCAAGCCGCTTTCACGCCAGTTATGTGCTGACCCATCTGCAGGCCCGTGTCCTGCGCGCCTGCACGGCGGTGGATGACAGCATCGGCGAAATCACCGTTCAGAGTTGATCCGGCCCTTGCCGCTGGCACCCAGGCGCCCCCATGGCGCGCAAGGGTGGGCGGGTGGGGCGCGCCATGGGGGCGCCTTTGCGGCCCGGGTTCAGCGCTGCCGCTGCAGGGCGGCGCGCCACATGCGGAAGCGGCCCTGTCCGGTGACTTCGGTGATCAGGCCGCGGGCTTCCATCCAGGCCAGGTTGCGCTGGACGGCGGCGCGGCTGGCGCCGGTCAGCGCCTCGGCCATGGGGGCCGAGACCAGCGGCCATTCCGCCAGCACCCGCGCCAGCGCCGGGGGGGTGCGCCCGGACAGCGGCGCCATCACCCGTTGGGCCCGGGCGCTCCATTCCGCCACCTGATCCAGCGCGCGCAGGGCGGCCAGGGTTGCGGCCTCCATCCCCGAAAGCCAGGCCTCCAACCGCGCGGCGGGGGCGCCGCTGGCGCGCAGGCCGCGTGCCCCACCCAGGGCGAGCGGCGCGAAGACCGCGCCCGCGCCTCCGTGCAGCCCGGCGGTGGCGGCCAGCCGCGCGGCGGTCACCGCAGCCTCCAGCCGGTCGCCGGGCTGGCCCAGCCCCGCCAGCGCCCAGAGGTGATAGCCCATGCAGGCGCGGGTGATCGGGTGCAGCGCCTCGGCGGTGCGCAGGGCCTCCAGCCAGGCGGCGCTGCGGGTGCGCAGGCTGTCCGGCGCCACCTCAGGGCCGGGGGTGTCCGGGTCATGGCGGCCCAGGAACCCGGCCAGCGCCGTTTCGCTGTCCATGTCCGGCCCCGGCCCCCCCGAAAGCCGCCGCACCGCCCAGCCCACCCGCGCCAGCGCGGCGGCATCGGTCTGCACCCCCGCCAGCCGCAACCCCACCCAGAGCGCCAGCCGGTCCGGGGCCACGCGGTCGCCGCTGAACCAGCTCAGGTCCGCAGCCTCCAGCAGGGCCAGCCGGTGGCGCCAGCCTTCGGGGCCCTGATGCAGGCGATCATCCAGCGCCCCCAGCCGGGCCGCCACCCGCGCCAGCGCGGCCGCCTGCGCGGCCTCGGCCTGCGCCCAGTCTTCCGGGTGGGCGGGATCGGTCCGGGGCGCGCGGGGCAGGGGGGGCAGCGGGCCGGGATCATCTTCGGGGGGGGCGGGCAGGAACCACAGGTCAGCCTCATCCTGTGGGGCGAAGTCTGCGTTCCAGTCTGTGGGGTTGCGGGCCATCTGCGCAGAATAGGCCGGTTTTGCGCCGTTCCCAAGGGGTTTTGTGCGCCCGCAGTCTGGTGCATGATGTCAGAGTTGCCCGGTCCCGCCGGGCCGCGCCGGGCTCCTGTGCGCGCAGCTGTGCATTTTGTGTGCAATATGGGAGTTGACCATTTCGTGTGCAGTGCAAAAGCTGTCAACTGTCCGGCTTTGTGCTACGTCTGACAGCCTGTGAATATCATTTGCGGAACCAATGGGCAGGGGATTGCCATGAAATCGATCAGGCTTCTGGCCGTGTCGGTGGCGTTGATCGCCCTGGCGCTGGCGGGCTGGGCGGTGTTCCTTCCGGCCTCGCACCCCGTTCTGGACCGCGCGGGGCTGCTGGCGCCGATGAAGGCCATGGGCCTGCCGATCCCCGAGGCGGAGAACGGCGCGGAGGGTGGCCCGTCCTTTGGCGGCGGCGGTGGTGTGCGGGTGGTCGCGCAGGAGGTCGGCCTCGTCGAGGCCGATGACCGTCTGGGCGCCATCGGCACCGCCGAGGCCCGACGCACCGTGTCCCTGACGCCCGAAGTCTCGGGGCGGCTGGAGGTGGTTTCGGTCGACTCCGGTGACTGGGTGGAGGCGGGCGCGGTGATCGCGCAGCTGGATGCCGAGGCGCAGGAACTGGCCATGGACCGCGCCCGCCTGCGTCTGCAGGACGCCCGCACCCGCGCCGACCGCGTGGCCCGCCTGCGTGAAAGCGGCACCGCCACCGAGGTCCAGATCCAGGAGGCCGATCTGGCGCTGAACCAGGCCGAGCTGGACCTGCGCGATGCCGAATTCGAACTGCGCCGCCGCCAGATTGTTGCGCCGGTTTCCGGCTGGATCGGGCTGATTGCGCTGGAACCGGGCAACCAGGTCAGTGCCGGGACCGAGATCGCCCGGCTGGATGACCGCAGCACCCTGCTGGTGGAATTCAACGTGCCGGAACGGTTTGTGGGGCTGGTCGGCCCCGGCGATGCGCTGGAGGTCAGCCCCCTGTCGCGCCCGCAGGAACGGGTCGAAGGGCGCATCCGTGCCGTTGCCGCGCGCGTGGATCAGGACAACCGCACCCTGCGCATTCAGGGAGAGATCGCCAACCCCGATGACCGGCTGCGCCCCGGCATGGCGTTCCGCATTTCCGTCATCCTGCCCGGCGCGGCCTATCCGGCGGTGGACCCGCTGTCGATCCAGTGGGACCGGCGCGGCGCCTTTGTCTGGGCGCTCGATGACGAAGGCCGCGCCCGCCGCGTGGGGATAGAGATCGTCCAGCGCCGCGATGATGCGGTGTTGCTGCGCGCCGATCTGGAGGAAGGCCAGCGCGTGGTGCTGGAAGGGGTGCAGAACCTGCGCCCCGGCGCCGAGGTTGCGGTGGATGAGCTGATCACCCCCGCCGCGCCCGGCGCGGGGGATCTGCTGACCCGGCGCACCGAACAGGCCGAGGAAGAAGCCAGCCCTGATATCTGACCCCGATATCTGCCGCCCCGGTTTGCGCCCCGGTTTCTCGGCCCCATACCGCCCGCATGGAGACGCCCATGAGCAGCCCCGACACCAAGGACCCGAACCAGAGCCCCGACAGCGACGGGTTCGATGCCTCGGAAGCCGCGAAATCCGGCACCGCGCTGTTTGTGCGCCGCCCCATCCTGGCCTTTGTCCTCAGCGCGCTGGTGGTGATTGCGGGGCTGGCGGGGCTGTTTGCGGTGGAAGTGCGCGAATTGCCCAATGTGGACCGCCCCGTGATCACCGTCACCACGCAATTCGCCGGGGCCGGTCCAGAAACCATCGACCGTGAGGTCACCAGCCGGATCGAAGGCGCGGTGGGGCGGGTTTCGGGGGTGCAGAGCATCTCGTCCAGTTCGCGCTTCGGGCGGTCGCGGGTGGTGGCGGAATTCAGCGACAGCACCGATATCGACGTGGCCGCCACGGATATGCGCGATGCCATCGGGCGCATTCGCAACAGCCTGCCCGATGGCGTGCAGGAACCCCGGATCGTCAAGGCCGATTCCGATGCCGATGCGGTGATGCGGATTTCCGTCACCTCGGCCACGCGGTCGGTGCAGGACCTGACCCGGCTGGTGGAGGAGCTGGTCGAGGATCGGCTGATCTCGGCCCCCGGGGTGGCCGATCTGCAGGTGTTCGGCGCGCGCGATGCGATCTTCCGGGTGGATATCGACATGCTGGAACTGGCCGCGCGGGGCCTCAGCCTGGCCGATCTGCGCGGCGCGCTGCGCAATGTCAGCTTTGACGTGCCCGCCGGTGCCCTGTCCAACGAACGCCAGACCATCCAGGTGCGCACCACGGCCAATGTCACCACGCCCCAGGCCTTCGAGGCGCTGGTCCTGAGCGAGGGCACCCGGCTGGGCGATGTTGCCCGCGTCACCCTTGGCCCGGCGCCCGGCGAAACCATCCTGCGCGCCAATGACCAGACCGGGATCGGCCTGGGGATCATCCGGCAGGCGCAAAGCAACACGCTGGACATTTCGCGCAATGTCACCGCCATCGTAGCCGAATTGCAGGACATCCTGCCCGAGGATGTGCGCATCTTCGTCACCTCGGACGAGGCCACATTCGTCGGCGGCGCCATTGTCGAGGTGCTGAAGACCCTGGCGCTGGCGCTGATGATCGTGGTGGCGATCATCTTCCTGTTCCTGCGCGATGCGCGCGCCACGCTGGTGCCCATGGTCAGCCTGCCGGTGGCGCTGATCGGCACGGTGGCGGCGATCTATCTGGTGGGGTTTTCGGTCAATATCCTGACCCTGCTGGCGCTGGTGCTGGCCACGGGCATGGTGGTGGATGATGCCATCGTGGTGCTGGAAAACATCGTGCGGCGGCGCGCGCAGGGGATGGGGGCGCGGGCCGCGGCGGTGCTGGGCACGCGGCAGGTGTTCTTTGCCGTGGTCACCACCACCGCCACGCTGGCCGCCGTTTTCGTGCCGCTGTCCTTTCTGCCCGGGCAGGCGGGGGGGCTGTTCCGGGAATTCGGCTTTACCCTGGCGATTGCGGTGCTGCTGTCCTCCTTTGTGGCGCTGACGCTCTGCCCGGTGCTGGCCAGCAAGCTGTTGCGCCCGGTGGATGACACGGCGAAACCCGGCCCCCTGGCGCGGTTCGGCGCCGGGGCGGGGCGGGTCTATGAAACCACCCTGCGCGGCGCGCTGGCCATGCCGGGCGCGGTGGTTCTGGCGGCGCTGCTGTTTGCCGCGACCGGCTGGTTTGCCGCCCAGTCCATCCCGCAGGAGCTGACCCCGCCCGAAGACCGCGGCGTGGCGCTTCTGTCGGTGACGGCGCCGCAGGGGGTGTCCATCGACTATACCGACGCCAAGCTGCGCGAGATCGAGGCCATCATCGCCCCCCTGCGCGATACGGGTGAGGTGACGAACCTGTTTTCCATCATCGGCTTCGGCAACCAGGACAACCGCGCCTTCGTGGTGATGACGCTTGCCGACTGGAGCGACCGGGACCGCAGCCAGCAGGAGATCGTGGGCGATATCAACGCCGGGCTGCGCGGCATCATCGGCGTGCGCGCCTTTGCCATCCAGCCCAATTCGCTGCGTATCCGGGGTGCGGGGCAGGGGCTGCGCTTTGCCATCCTGGGCAGCAATTACGATGATCTGGCCGATAACGCGCAGGCCCTGGTGGACCGCATGTCCGAAGACCCCCGCTTCGGCCAGGTCCGGCTGGATTTCGAAACCACCCAGCCGCAACTGTCGATCGAGGTGGACCGCGAGCGCGCCTCGGACATCGGCGTCGATATCGACGGGCTGGGCGAGGCGCTGCAGGCGGTGCTGGACGGGCGCACGGTGGGCAATGTCTTCATCGATGACCGCAGCTTCGATATCCAGATGCTGTCCACCCGCACGCCGGTGCGTGACCCGGGCGATCTGGAACAGAGCTTCGTGCGCACCGCCGCCGGGCAGATGGTGCCGATTTCCAGCTTCATCAGCCTGTCCGAGCGCGCCGTGGCCCCGGATCTGACCCGCGAAAGCCAGCAACGCGCGGTGCAGGTCACCGCCGGGCTGGACGGCGATTTCCCCCTGGGCGCCGCCCTGGCCGAGGCACAGCGCCTGGCCGCCGAGGTGCTGCCCGCCAACGAACGCCTGCTGCCCCAGGCCGAGGCCGCCACCCTGGACGAGACTTCGGCCGGGATCCTGCTGGTGTTCGGTTTTGCGATCCTGGTGGTGTTCCTGGTGCTGGCGGCGCAGTTCGAAAGTTTCATCTCGGCGGTGGTGGTCATGGCCACGGTGCCGCTGGGGCTGGCCTGCGCGGGGTTTGCGCTGCTGATCACCGGGGTCAGCCTGAATGTCTATTCACAGATCGGGCTGGTGCTGCTGGTGGGGATCATGGCCAAGAACGGCATTCTGATCGTGGAATTTGCCAATCAGCTGCGCGATGCCGGGGCGCAGGTCCATGAGGCGATCCTGCGCGCATCGACCATCCGGCTGCGGCCGGTGATGATGACCATGACCTCGACCGTGCTGGGGGGCGTGCCGCTGATCCTGTCCACCGGACCGGGGGCCGAAGCGCGCGAGGCGCTTGGCTGGGTGGTGGTCGGCGGGCTGGGGCTGGCCACGCTGGCCACCCTGTATCTGACCCCGGTGGCCTATCTGCTTCTGGCCCGCTTCAGCGCCCCGCGCTCGGCCGGGCAGATGCAGCTGGAGGAAGAGCTGACCACCGCCGGTCCCCGCCGGTCCGCGTGACGGCAGGGCAGGGGGCTCAGGCGCGTTCCAGCGCCAGGGCGATCCCCTGTCCCACGCCGATGCACATGGTGGCCAGCGCCCGCTTCCCGCCCGAGATCGCCAGTTCAAGTGCTGCGGTGCCGGTGATCCGCGCCCCGGACATGCCCAGCGGATGCCCCAGCGCGATGGCCCCGCCATTGGGGTTCACGCGCGGGTCATCATCGGCGATGTGAAGCTGGCGCAGCGTGGCCACCCCCTGCGCGGCAAAGGCTTCATTCAGTTCGATCACGTCGAAATCATCGGCCTTCAGCCCCAGCCGGTCCATCAGCTTCTGGCTGGCAGGCGCCGGGCCGATGCCCATGATGCGCGGCGGCACCCCCGCCGTTGCCCCGCCCAGAACCCGCGCGATGGGGGTCAGCCCGTGGCGGGCGGCGGCCTCGGCGGTGGCAAGGATCAGCGCTGCGGCGCCATCGTTCACGCCGCTGGCATTGCCAGCCGTGACCGAGCCTTCGGCAAAGAGCGGGCGCAATGCGGCCAGCGCCTCGGGCGTTGTCGCGCGGAGATGTTCGTCTTGCGTGACCTCCAGCGGGTCGCCCTTGCGCCGGGGCACGGAAACGGCGGTGATTTCGCGCGCCAGCCGCCCGCTGTCCTGCGCGGCGGCGGCCTTTTGCTGCGAGGCCAGCGCCATCGCGTCCTGCGCCGCGCGTGAGATGCCATAGTCATCGGCCACATTCTGCCCCGTCTGCGGCATGGAATCGGTCCCGTGGGCCCTGTGCATCGCCGGGTTGACGAAGCGCCAGCCGATGGTGGTGTCAAAGATCTCGGCCCGGCGGGAGAACGCGGCATCCGCCTTGGGCATGACCAGGGGCGCGCGGCTCATGCTCTCCACCCCGCCGGCGATCATCAGATCGGCCTCGCCGGCCTTGATCATGCGCGCGGCGGTCAGCACCGCATCCATGCCGGAGCCGCACAGCCGGTTGATCGTGGTGCCGGTCACGCCCACCGGCAACCCCGCCAGCAGCAGCGACATGCGCGCGACATTGCGGTTGTCTTCGCCCGCCTGGTTGGCGCAGCCAAGGATGACATCGCCCACGGCCTCCCAATCCACGCCGGTGTTGCGCGCCATCAGCGCCCCCAGCGCCACCGCGCCCAGATCATCGGGGCGGATTGACGAAAGCCCGCCGCCGTAGCGGCCGATGGGGGTGCGGATGTAGTCACAGATGAAAACGTCGGTCATGGGGGCTCCGGGCAGGTTCGGGGCGCGCGCGCGCGCAAAACGCGCGGCGCGGGGTCAGGCGCCACGCTGGCAGCAGGCGGCGCCGGGATCAAGGGCGCGGGGCCTTATCTGCAGGCAGGGCAGGCAGGCTGCAGATCAGGGTTTGCCAGACTTCGGGTGCAGGCATGCTGACCTTTGGTTAATGTCCCGCCCCGCGCACCTGCGCCAGACAAGGGCACCGCGAAACCGTCAGAGGATCAAGCCCCATGCCCCCGAAGCCCAGGTTCAACATGACTGCGATCCCCGCCCGGATCATCCGGGGCGGATCATCCAAGGGCGTCTATCTGGACATCCGCGACCTGCCGCCCCCGGGCGATGCGCGCGACGCGGTGATCCTGGGGGTCTTCGGCTCACCCGACCGCCGCCAGATCGACGGGCTGGGCGGGGCGGACAAGCTGACCAGCAAGGTGGCGGTCATGGGCCCGCCCACGCGCGACGATTGCGATATCGACTATCTGTTCGGGCAGGTGAACACGGAACTGCCCCGGGTGGACTGGAAGGCCAATTGCGGCAACCTCTCGGCCGGGGCGGCGCTATGGGGCGCGCTGACCGGCGCGGGGCGGGTTGAGGGCGATTGCGCCCATCTGCGCATCCACCAGGTCAACAGCGGGCGGGTGCTGGTGGCAACCGTGCCGCTGCAGGACGGCGCCCCGGCGGTGGCGGGCGATTTCGCCATCGGCGGCGTGCCCGGGACGGGGGCGCGGATTGACGTGGATTTCGCCGATTTCGCGGGGTCCTCGCTGGGGCGCGGGCTGCTGCCCACGGGGGCTGCACGGGACCGGTTCGATGTGCCCGGGATCGGCGCGCTGGAGGTCAGCGTGGTCGATATGGCGAATTTCCTGATCTTCGTGCGCGCGGCGGATATTGGGATGGAGTGCAGCGCCTCGATCTATGACATGCAGGCCGATACCGCGCTGGTTGCGCGGCTGGAGGCGGTGCGCAAGGTGGTGTCGGACCGCCTGGGCTTCATCACCGGGCCAGAGGCCGATGCCAGCCTGCGCGTCAGCACCAACCCGTTGATCTTTGCCGTGGCCCCGCCCTGCGATTATGCCGCCACCAATGACCTGGCGGTGCGCGCGCGCGACCATGACCTGTTTGCGCGATCGCTGGCGCGGTTCGAATTCTCCAAGGCCTATCCGGGGTCCGGGGCGGCGGGGACGGCGGTGGCGGCGGGGCTGCCCGGCACGCTGGTGCATGAAGCGGCGGCCAAGGCCGGGCGCTACGCCCTGCGCATCGGCCACCCCGGCGGCGTGCTGGAGGTCGGCGCCGAGGTGGCGGCCAGCGACAGCGGCCCGCAGGTGCGCAAGGCCCTGATCGGACGCACCGCGCGGCTGGTGATGGAGGGAACCGCATATTACCGTTGATCATGCTGCAGGCGGTGCAACCGGGCCAACCTAAACATAAAGTCATGCAAGACTGATTTTCGACAAGTTGCCGCCGCCGCCCTGCGCGCGCATCTTCGCGCCAGTTTCAGCACTTGCAGATCAGGGAAGGGCGCAATGACCGCTGCATTGACACAAGATCAGATCGAACTGGCCGAGTCCGTCCGGCGCTTTGCCGAAGGCACCCTGGCCGATGGCGCGCTGGCGCGCGCCCATGCGCCCGGCTACCCCTGGGATGTCGCGCAGCGCCTGGCCGAAATGGGGATGCTGGGGATCACTCTGACCCCCGAGGATGGCGGCATCGGCGGCACGCTCATGGATGCGGTGATCACCATTCAGGAACTGGCCATGGTCTGCCCCAAAAGCGCCGATGTGGTGCAGGCGGGCAATTTCGGCCCCATCCGCACCTTTGCCGAATATGCCACCCCCGAACAGAAAGCCCGCTTCCTGCCGGATATTCTGGCGGGCCGGGCGCTGATTTCGCTGGGGATGAGCGAGCCGGACGCGGGGTCCGCGGTGACCGAGCTGAAGACCTCGGCGCGTGAGGAGGGCGATGGCTATGTCCTCAACGGCTCCAAGGTGTTTTCCACCCACAGCCCCGAGGCCAACCTGTTCCTGATCTATGTCCGCTTCGGCCCCGGTCTGGGGGGGATCGGATCGGTGCTGGTGGAACGCGGCACGCCGGGCTTTACCGTGGGCCAGCCCTCGGCCTTCATGAGCGGCGAGGAGTGGTGCCCGCTCTATTTCGAGGATTGCCGCATCCCGCGCGAGAACCTTCTGCTGGGGCCGGGCGGGTTCAAGAAGCAGATCGCGGGCTTCAATGTGGAACGGATCGGCAATGCCGCCCGCGCGCTGGCGCTGGGGCGCCACGCCTATGAGGTCGCCCGCCGCCACGCGCTGGAGCGCACGCAGTTCGGCCGCCCCTTGTGCGAATTCCAGGGGCTGCAATGGAAATTCGCCGAAATGGCGGTGAAGCTGGAATCGGCGCAACTGCTGCTTTACCGTGCCGCGCAGGGGGCGGACGGGGCGCTGCCCTCGGCCTTTGATACGGCGGTGGCGAAACTGGCCTGCAACGAGGCCGGGTTCGAGGTTGCCAACGAGGCGATGCAGGTCATGGGCGGCTATGGCTACAGCACGGAATCGCTGGTGGAATATTGCGTCAAGCGCACCCGGGGCTGGATGATCGCGGGCGGGTCCATCGAAATGCTGAAGAACCGGATCGCCGAACATGTGTTCGACCGCCGCTTCAGCCAGCGCCCCGGATGAAAGGGCTTGCCACCATGACCAATGCACCCTGGGCACAGGCCCTGCTGACCCCGCGCCATGTCGCGCTGGTGGGCGTGTCGGATGATCCGGCCAAGACCTCGGGGCGGCCCTTGCAGTTCCTGCGGCGCGCGGGATTCGGCGGCAAGGTCTGGCCGGTCAACCCCGCCCGCGCCACGGTGCAGGGGGAAACGGCTTATGCGCGGCTGGCGGACCTGCCGGCGGTGCCGGATCATGTCTTTGTGCTGACCGGCGCCGATCGCGCGCTGGACACGCTGGAAGACTGCGTTGCGCTTGGGGTGCCGGTGGTGACCATGCTGGCCGCGGGCTTTGCCGAAGCCGGCGCGCGCGGGGCCGCGGCGCAGGCGCGGCTGGCGGGCATCATGGCGCGGGCATCGGGGCGGGTGCGGCTGCTGGGGCCGTCCAGCATCGGGATCGTCAACCTGCACCACAATCTGGTGCTGACCGCCAATGCCGCCTTTGCCGAACCGGACCTGCCGCGCGGGGGGGTCTTCGTGGCCTCGCACAGCGGCAGCCTGATCGGCGCGCTGGTGTCGCGCGGGAAGCGCAAGGGGTTGGGCTTTGCGGGGCTGGTATCCGTGGGCGGTGAGGCGGACCTGTCACTGGGCGCGATCTGCATGGCCGCGCTGGATGATCCGGCGGTGACCAGCTTTGCGCTGTTTCTGGAAAGCCTCCGCCACGCTGATGACCTGCGCCGTTTCGCCTTGGAGGCCGCCCGGCGCGGCAAGCCCGTGGCCGCCTACAAGCTGGGCCGGTCCGAGGCTGCGGCGGAACTGGCCGTGTCGCATACCGGCGCGCTGGCGGGCGATGACGCCGTCGCCGATGTATTCCTGCGCGACTGCGGGATCGCCCGGGTGGACAGTTTCGAGGCCCTGCTGGAGGTGATGCCGCTGCTGGCGCAGGTGTCGCCAGCCCAGGCCTTGCGCGCGGGCCGGGTGGGGGTGGTCTCCACCACCGGCGGCGGGGCGGCCATGGCGGTGGACCGCATGGCCCTGCGCGGGGTGGATGTGGTGACGCCCTCGGACGCCACCCGCGCGAAGCTTTCTGCGGCGGGCGTGGACCCGGGCGATGGGCGGATTGTGGACCTGACGCTGGCGGGCACGCGCTATGACGTGATGAAATCGGCGCTGGATGTGCTGCGCGCCGCGCCGGAATTCGACATGGTGCTGGCCACGGTGGGCTCTTCGGCGCGGTTCAACCCGGAACTGGCGGTGCAGCCCGCGCTGGACTCGCATGGCCAGCCGGGCAGCCCGCTGGGCGTGTTCCTGGTCCCTGACGCGCCCGAGGCCGCGCGCCTGCTGGCGGGTGCGGGCGTGCCCATGTTCCAGACCCCGGAAACCTGCGCCGATGCGGTGGCCGCCGCGCTCCAGCGCCGCAGCCCGCGCCCGCCAAAGGCTGTCGCCGCCCCCGCCACCCCTCGCCCCCTGTCCGAGGCCGAAGCCTATGCCCGGCTGGCCGCCCATGGCGTGCCCGCCGCGCCGCATCTGGTGCTGGATGCCGACGCCCCGGTGCCGGACCTGCCCTTTGCCTATCCGGTGGTGGCCAAGGTGCTGGACCCGGTCCTGCCGCATAAAAGCGACGCGGGCGGCGTGGTGCTGAACATCGCCGATGCGGAGGCGCTGGCCCAGGCCATGGCGCAGATCCGCGCCCATGTGGCCCGCGCCATGCCCGGCACCGTGGTGCGCCGCATCCTGGTGCAGCAGATGGCGCGCGGCCTGGGCGAGGTGCTGCTGGGCCTGCATCGCAACCCTGAGGTCGGGCCGGTGGTGGTGCTGGCCGCAGGCGGCGTGTTCACCGAGATCTACCGCGACAGCGCCATGCGGCTGGCGCCGGTGGATGTGGCCACCGCGCGCGAAATGATTGATGAGTTGAAGATCACCCGCATCCTGCAGGGCTATCGCGGCGGCGCGCGCGGGGATCTGGCGGCGCTGGCCGAAACCGTTGCGGCCTTTTCGCGGCTGGCCGGGGACGCTACACACCCCGTGGCCGGGGCCGAGGTCAACCCCCTTCTGGTGATGCCCGAAGGGCAGGGCGTGCTGGCCGTGGATGCAGTGATGGAGGCAGAGCCATGAGCGGAACCGTTCACTTCGAGCGTGAGGGCGATATCGCGGTGCTGGTCATCGACAACCCGCCGGTCAATGCGTCCTCGGCGGCGGTGCGTGGCGCGCTGCTGGCGGCGCTGGAGCGTGTGGCCGGGGATGACAGCATCGCCGGGGCGGTGCTGATCGGCGCGGGCAAGAGCTTCATCGCCGGGTCGGATCTGCGCGAATTCGACCTGCCGCTGGCGCCGCCACAGCTTCCGGCGGTGATCGCCGCCGTCGAAGCCCTGCCAAAGCCCGTGGTGGCTGCGCTGCACGGTGCGGCGTTGGGGGGCGGGTATGAACTGGCGCTGGGGTGTGATGCGCGCATCGCTGCCCCCGGCGCGGTGCTGGGCCTGCCGGAGACCACGCTGGGGATCATCCCCGGCGCGGGCGGCACGCAAAGGCTGCCGCGTCTGGTGGGCGTGGCCCGGGCGCTTGCGCTGATCTGCGCGGGCACGCGGGTCAGTGCTGACCGCGCGTTGGAGCTGGGCTTGATCGACGCGCTGGCCCCGGACGATCTGCGCGGGCAGGCCGTGGCCCGCGCCCGCGCCATGGCCGGGCAGAAGGCCCGCGTGATCGACCGCCCCGTGCCCCCTGAAGCGCCCGAAGATATCGACACCGCCGCCGCCACCGCCTTGCGCAAGGGGCGCAACCGCCCCCATATCGCCGCCGCCATCGCCCATGTGCGCGCCGCCGCCACCACCCCGCCCGCGCAAGGCCTGGCCGAGGAACGCGCCACATTCGAATCCCTGCGCACCGCGCCCGAGGCCCGCGCGCTGCGTCATATTTTCTTTGCCGAACGCGGCGCCGCCCGCGGCGCCGAAGGGCGCACGGCCAAACCCCTGCCGGTCCGCGCCCCCGGCGTGCTGGGCGCGGGCACCATGGGCGCGGGCATCGCCACCGCGCTGTTGCTGGCGGGCCTGCCCGTCACCCTGGCCGATGCCAGCCCGCAGGCGCTGGAGCGCGGGCGCCAGACGGTGCATGCCGCGCTGGCATCGGCCGCCGAGGCAGGGAAACTGCCCGCCGATGCCCTGCAACAGACGCAGGACCGGCTGCGCCTGGTCCCCGCCGCCGCCGATCTGGCCGCCTGCGATCTGGTGATCGAGGCGATCATCGAGGATCTGCCCGCCAAGCGGGCGGCCTTCGCCGAACTGGACCGGATCACCGCGCCGGATGCGATCCTGGCCACCAACACCTCGTATCTGGATATCGACGATATCGCCGGGGCGACCACGCGCCCCGAACGGGTGATCGGGCTGCATTTCTTCAGCCCCGCCCATGTGATGAAACTGGCCGAGGTGATCGCCGGCGCGCGCAGCTCCGACAGCGCCGTGGCCACGGGTCTGGCGCTGGCGCGCAAGCTGGGCAAGACCCCGGTCGAGGCCGGGAATGCCTTTGGCTTCATCGGCAACCGCATCTATTCGGCCTATCGCAGCGCCTGCGAATTCATGCTCGAAGACGGCGCGCTGCCCCATGAGGTCGATGCCGCGCTGGAGGAATTCGGCTTTGCCATGGGGCCGTTTGCCGTGACCGACATGTCCGGGCTGGATATCGCCTGGGCCATGCGCCGCGCCCGCGCGCATCTGCGCGACCCCGCCGACCGCTATGTGCGTATCCCCGATCTGCTGTGCGAAATGGGACGGTTCGGGCGCAAGACGGGGGCGGGCTATTACCGCTACGGCGACAGCAAGCGCCCGCAGCGCGACCCGGAGGTTGACGCCCTGATCATCGCGCAATCGCGGGAAAAGGGGATCGCGCGGGCGCCACTGGATGCCGCCACCATCCAGCGCCGCGCCCTGGCCGCCATGGTGAACGAGGCCGGGCTGCTGATCGCCGAGGGCGTGGCCCTGCGCCCGGGCGATGTCGATGTGGTCATGGTCAATGGCTATGGTTTTCCGCGCTGGCGCGGCGGGCCGCTGCATTGGGCGGCCACCGAAGGCGGCGCCGCGCTTCAGGCCGAATGCGCCGAATTCGCCCGAACCTCGGGGCCGTCGCGCATGGCGGCCGATCTGGCGGCGCTGGGGATCACGCCCGCGCCGGACCCGCAGGCGGGCTGATCCCGCCCCCTTTTTCGTCACACGCTGGCAGCGCCCCCGCGCCTGCCGCTTCTGGAGGTTTGCCTCATGTCCAACCCTGACACCCCCGCCGCCGACTGGTTCAACGCCCTCTTTGCGCCCCAAAGCGTGGCCGTGATCGGGGCCTCGGCCGATCCGTCGAAAACCGGCGGGCGGCCGGTCAACTATCTGCGCAAACACGGGTTTGGGGGCCGGATCATGCCCGTGAACCCGCGCGCGGATCAGATCTCCGGGCTGCCCTGCTACGCCGATATCGCTTCCCTGCCCGAAGCGCCCGAAGCCGCGATTGTCCTGCTGGGCGCCAACCGCGCCGCCGCTGCCGTGGCGGACCTGGCCGCGCGGGGCACGAAGCTGGCGATCGTGCTGGCCAGCGGCTTCAGCGAGGCGGGCACCGAGGGGCAGGCCCGCCAGCGCCAACTGGCCGAAGCGGCGGGCTCCATGCGTCTGCTTGGCCCCAACACCATCGGCGCGGTGGACCTGCACAGCCGGATCGTGCTGTCGGCCAGCGGCGCACTGGAGGCCGAGGACCTGCCCGCGGGCGGGATCTCGGTTGCGTCGCAAAGCGGGGGGATCCTGGGCGCGTTGCTGTCGCGCGGCGCGGCGCGGGGGATCGGCTTTGCCAAGCTGGCCTCCACCGGGAATGAGGTGGACCTGGACATCGCCGACCTGATCGGCGCGCTGGCGCAGGACCGGCAGACGCGGGTGATCGCCGCCTATGTCGAAGGCATCCGCGATGCCGCGAAATTCCGCACCGCCGCCGAGGCCGCCCGCGCCGCAGGCAAGCCGCTGGTGATCTACAAGGTGGGCCGTTCGGGCGCGGGGGCGCGCGCGGCGGTGTCGCACACCGGCGCCATGGCCGGTGAGGACCGGCTCTATGACGCGCTGTTCGCGCAGGTGGGCGCCATCCGGGTGCGGGATTTCAACGACCTGCTGGACCTGCCCGCCATGCTGGCCACCGGGCGGGCCATGCGCGGCAACCGGGTGGCGGTGCTGACCTCGACCGGTGGTGCGGGCAGCCTGATTGCCGACAATTGCGGCGTGCTGGGGCTGGATGTGCCGCTGATGGACGGGGCCACCGCGCAGGGGCTGGCGCAGATCCTGGGCGAGGATGCGCCGATGACCGGCAACCCGGTGGATGTGACCCTGGCCGGGGTGAAGCCACAGATCATGACCGCAGCCACCGAAACCCTGCTGAACGCCGAAGGCGTGGACGGGGTGGCCGTGGTGGTGGGGTCCTCGGCGCTGGCGCAGCCCGATGTGGCTGTCGGCGCCATCCGCGCCGGGGCCGAGCGCAGCGACAAGCCGATCATCGCCTATGTCAGCCCCCATGCGCCGCATATCCTGCGCGCGCTGAACCTGCAGGGCATCCCCGCCTTTACCGCGCCGGAAACCTGCGCGCTGGCCTTTCGCGTGGCGCAGACCCCCGCCGCCCCGGCGGCGCCGGGTGCTCCTGCGCCGCTGCCGGAACTTCCCGCCGATCTGCCATATGGCACGCTGAACGAGGCCGCCTCGGCCCGGCTCTTTGCCGCTGCGGGGCTGCACGGGGCGGCGCATCGGGTGGTTGCGGATGCCGCCGAGGCGCAGCAGACCGCGCGCGATCTGGGCGGACCGGTGGTGCTGAAGCTGCTGTCGGATGCCATTGCCCATAAATCCGATGTGGGCGGCGTGCGTCTGTCGCTTGATGCCGCCACCATCGGCCCCGCGCTGGAGGAGATGGCGGCGGGGATCGCGCGCCAGGGTCTGCCCGCGCCGCAGGGCTATCTGGTGCAGAAGATGCTGCAGGGCGGGGTCGAGGTGATCCTGGGCGCGCGGCGTGACCCGCAGCTGGGCGCCTTTGTGCTGCTGGGCGCGGGGGGCACGCTGGCGGAACTGGCCGATGACAGCACCATGCGGCTGTTGCCGCTGAGCCGCGCCGATGCCGAATCCATGGTGGAGGACCTGCGCCTCTCGCGGCTGTTGCGGGGCTATCGCGGGGGCGCGGTGCATGACGTGCCCGCGCTGGTCGATGCGATCCTGGCCATGGCCGGGCTGGCCGCTGCCCTGGGCCCGCGCCTGTCCGAGGCCGAGATCAACCCGCTGTTCGTGCTGCCCGAAGGGCAGGGCGTGGCGGCAGCGGATGGGCTGGTGGTGCTGGACGATGGCGCCTGAATGAACGCGCCCGGATCAGTCGCCGCTGCGGCTGATCCGCCAGACCCCCTGCGCGCTGGCCAGCGCTTCGCCCGCGCACAGCACCGTGCCTTCGACAAAGGCCATGCGCCCGGTGACGCGGCTGATCCGCGGGTGCAGGGTGGCAAAGCTGCCAAGCGGCATCGGCGCCAGAAAGCTGACATTGAGGTTGATCGTGGCGCCGCGCCGGGCCTGCCCGGTGATGCGCGCGGACTGGCCAAAGGCGCGGTCGATGAAGGTCATCATCATGCCGCCATGCACCACGCCGTTGCGGTTGGCGTGGATCTCCAGCGCCAGCAGCCCGTATTCGGTGGTGTCCCCCACCGGCCGCACCCACAGCCCGCCCAGATGCTGCAACAGCCCGTCCATGGGGTCATGGCGCCAGCCATCGCCGGCAGAGGAAGGGGGGGCAGGGGGGATATGCGTAACCATAACGTGTTTATCCGGCGTCACGCTGCCGCGCGCAAGTGGGCTGATCGGCGGTGCCAGCCTGATCTTTTGTCAGCATAGCATGCAGCATCACAAGTTGATACCTGACCCGCAACGCAAGAATATCCACACACCCGGCGCAGGGCGCCCGGTGGTTCGAAGGGGGGCGAATGGTGACGAAACGTGACTATCGCGACATGACGGCCGGCGCGCTGCTGCTGCTGCTGGGGCTGGCCGCGGCCTGGTATGCTTCGGAGAACTATCGCATCGGCACGATCACCCGCATGGGGGCCGGGCTGGTGCCGCTGTCGCTGGGGGTGATGCTGGCCGGGCTGGGCCTGATGCTGATGATCGGGGGCTGGTTCCGCAAAGGCATCCTCCCCGAGGTCCGCGTGCTGACGCCCATCTGCGTCTTCGGCTCCATCGCGGTCTTTGGTCTGATGATCCAGCCCTTCGGCCTGTTGCCCGCGGTGATGGCCAGCACCACGGTGGCATCGCTGGCCGAAAAGGAATTCCGCCCGCTGCGCATCCTGGTATCGGGCCTGCTGCTGAGCGCGGCCGCCTGGGGGATCTTCGTCTTCGGGATCGGGCTGTCCATTCCTCTGATCACCTGGAAGCTCTGATGGACATCTTTGCCAATCTGGCGCTGGGACTGGGCACCGCGCTGTCGCCCTATAACCTGTTGTATTGCTTCCTGGGGGTGTTCCTGGGCACCATCATCGGGGTGATCCCCGGCATCGGCGTGCTGGCCGCGATCTCGATGCTGTTTCCGATCACCTTTCACCTGGAGCCCACGGCGGCGCTGATCATGCTGGCGGGCATCTGGTATGGCACCACCTATGGCGGCTCCACCGCGTCGATCCTGCTGAATATCCCCGGCTCGCCCTCCAGTGCGGTGACCTGCCTGGACGGCTATCCCATGGCCCGGCAGGGGCGCGGGGGCGTGGCGCTGCTGATGACGACGCTGGCCTCCTTCGGGGGGGCGTCCATCGGGATCGTGGTGCTGACCTCATTCTCGCCGATGATTGCGAAATACGCGATCTATATCTCATCGGCGGAATATTTCGCGCTGATGCTGCTGGGGCTGGTGGCGGCGGCGACGATCACCAACGGCTCGGCCGTCAAGGGGCTGGCGATGGTGGTGCTGGGGCTGTTGCTGGCCACGGTGGGGATGGATTCGCAAAGCGGGGCGCAGCGCTTCACCTTCGGCAATATCGAGCTGATGGACGGGCTGAGCATCGTGGCCCTGGCCATGGGCCTGTTCGGCGTGGCCGAGATCGTGACCTCGGTCCGGCGCATCCATCCCGGCGATGTGGACCCGAAAAGCGCCACATGGGCGGCGATGAAGCCCACGCGCGATGACATCCGCCGCTCCTGGGTGCCGCTGTTTCGCGGCGCGGGGATCGGCTCTTTCTTCGGGGCCATGCCGGGCACGGGGCCGTCGCTGTCGGCCTTCATGGCCTATGCGGTGGAACACCGGGTGTCACGCACCCCCGAACGCTTTGGCAAGGGCGCGATCGAAGGCGTGGTGGGGCCGGAATCGGCCAACAATGCCGCCGACCAGACCGCGTTCATCCCCACCCTGTCGCTGGGCATTCCCGGCAGCCCCACCATGGCGCTGATGCTGGGCGCGCTGATGATCCACGGGATCAACCCGGGGCCGAACCTGATTTCCGAACAGCCCGGCCTGTTCTGGGGCCTGGTGATGAGCTTCTGGATCGGCAACCTGCTGCTGCTGATCCTGAACATTCCGCTGATCGGGCTGTGGGTGCGGCTGCTGATGGTGCCCTACCGGATGATGTATCCCGCCATCCTGATGTTCATCTGCATCGGCGCCTATTCGGTGCGCTACAGCCCCTTTGACGTGTTCACGGTGCTGGGCTTCGGGATGCTGGGCTATGCGATGCGGGTGTTTTCGCTGCCGCCTGCGCCGCTGCTGCTGGGCTTTGTGCTGGGCCCGCTGGTGGAAACCCATTTCCGCCGGGCGATGATCATGGCGCGCGGCGATGCGATGTATTTCCTGGAGCGCCCCTTTACCGCCACCGTGCTGGCGCTGACCGTGGCCGTGGTGGTCTGGAGCGTCTGGGCCGGGCTGCGCCGCCGCGCCCGCGACAAGTCGGGGCTGCTGGACCAATGAGCGCGCCCTGTCCGTCCCGCACCGAAATTCCGAAAGCCGCCCGCCCCTGTGGCGCGGTCTTCGGCCATGCCCGGGCCCCTGACGGGCCCCGGCTGTTCACAAGGGCTCCGCACCGGCGCTCTTGACCGTGGCGCCTGCGCCTGACGCGCGGCCCGTCGCATACGAAAACCAAATGGAGGAGATGACATGAAACTTCCCGCAACCACGGCCCTGGCGCTGATCCTGTCCGCAGGGCTTGCGCAGGCCAGCGACTTTCCGTCCGGCAATGTGACCATCATCGTGCCCTACAGCCCCGGCGGCTCCACCGACCTGGTGTCGCGCCAGCTTGCGGTTGACCTGCAGGAGATCTGGGGCGTGTCGGTGATCGTCGAAAACCGCCCCGGCGCCGGGTCCATGGTGGGCACCACCGCGTTGTCGCAGGCGGCCCCCGATGGCCATACGCTGCTGGTCAACACCGCCGCTGCATCGACCGCCCCGGCCATCCAGTCGCTGCCCTTTGACGCGGAAACCGATGTGACGCCGATCAAGCTGATCGGGCAGAGCGCCTATGTCATGGTCGCCGGATCGGGCGTTGAATCGGACACCATGTCCGAATTCCTGGAAGAAGCCGCCGCCAGCCCCAAGTTCTTCGCCACCGCGGGCGTGGGCAGCTCCAGCCATTTCGCGGCCGAGCTGTTCCTGCAGCAGGCCGGGGTTGATGGCGACATCATCCATTTCTCGGGCGGGGGGGATGCCAATACCAACCTGATGGGCGGGCATGCCGATATCTATGTCAGCAACACCGCCAGCGTGATCCCCTATGTGCGCAACGAACAGGTCAAGGCGCTTGGCGTTCTGGGCCCTGACCGGGACGGGCTGCTGCCGGATCTGGAATCCAGCGGCGAGCTGGGCATCGAAGGGATCAACATCAACGCCTGGCTGGGCATGTTCGGCCCCGGCGGCATGGATCCGGACCTGGTCGCGCGCATCGATGCCGATGTCAGCACCGCCATGCAGTCCGAAGGGTTCCAGGCGCTTCTGGAAAACAACTTCATCGTCGGCGGCGAGTCGAGCCCGGAAGAATTCGCCGCGCAGTATATCGAGGAAATGCAGCTCTGGCGTGACCTGGCCGAGCAGCGCGGGATCGAGGCCGACTGATCCCCGCAGTGGCGCCCCTTGCGGGCGCCACGGCAGCACAACAGGAACACCCGCGCGGACAGGCTCCGCGCGGGTGTTTTGCAGTCAGCGGGCTGCGGGCTGCGATCAGCGGTTGGGGGTCAGCCCAATGCGGGTTCCGTGCCCTCGGGCAGGTCGACGTCAAAGGCGTTGATGGTCATGGAAATCAGCGTGTAATAGCCGCAAAGCCCCACCAGATCGACCAGCCGCCCGTCGCCCAGGGTCGCCTGCGCCTCGTCATAGAGCGGGCGGGTCAGGGTGCGTTTCTCGGTCAGTTCCCGCACCACCCGGTGCACCACCGACGCCTCGGCATCGGTGCCGAAATCCGGGGTGGCGCCGGTGCGCAGGGCCTCGATGATCGCAGGCTCCAGCCCGGCAGCCTCGGCGGGGGGTTTGTGCGCCCACCATTCGTATTCCGCCGACCACAGCCGCGCCATGGTCAGGATTGCCAGCTCCGACAGCCGGGGCGGCAGGGACGAGCCATAGCGGCAATAGGCGCCAAGCGCCTGCGCGCGTTCGGCCAGTTTGGGTCGGTGCAGCCAGATGGCCAGCGGGCCGCGCACCTGTCCGCGCGGGCCGCTGACGATCAGCTCATGCACCCGGCGCTGGTCTTCGGTCAGGGTTTCGGGGGCGGGGGGGGCCAGACGTGCCATCGCTCAGCCCTCCTGCCCGTAAAGCCGGATCGGCGCGCCGTTGAGCCAGGCGTCCAGGTTCTCGACCGTCTGGCCATAGAAGTTTTCCAGCGTTTCGCGCACGGTATAGCCCAGATGCGGGGTCAGCAGCGCGTTGGGCAGGCGGCGCAGGGGATGATCGGCGGGCAGGGGTTCGGTTTCGAACACATCCAGCCCGGCCCCGGCGATGGTGCCGCCCTCCAGCGCGGCGATCAGGGCGGCTTCGTCCACCAGCGGGCCGCGCGCGGTGTTGATCAGGATCGCATGGCGCGGCATCAGCGCCAGATCCTGCGCGCCGATGATCCCGCGCGTGCTGTCGCCCAGCACCAGATGCAACGAGACGATGTCCGACTGCCGCAGCAGCGTTTCCTTTTCGGCATATTCGGCCCCGCCCGCGGCGGCGCGTTCGGGGGTCAGGTTGGGGCTCCAGGCGATGACCTTCATGCCAAAGGCGCGGGCCACGCCCGCCATCTGCGCGCCCAGCTTGCCCAGACCCACCAGCCCCAGCGTCCGGCCATGCAACGCGCTGCCCAGCCGGGTCTGCCAGGCGCCATCCCGCATGGCCGCCGATTCCGCCGGGATATGGCGCATCAGGGCGACGATCAGCCCCCAGGCCAGTTCGGCGGTGGCATAGATGCCGTTGCCGCTGCCGGTGGTGCTCATGACCACGATGCCCAGATCGCGGGCGGTGGCATCGTCCAGGGTGCGGTTGCGCTTGCCGGTGGCGGCAATGGCGCGCAGGTTGGGCAGGGCGCGCAGCACCTCGGCGGGAAAGGGGGTGCGTTCGCGCAGCAGGCAGATGGCGTCATAGGGCTGCAGGGCCTCGATCGCATGGGCGCTGTCGCGGAAGGGCTCGGTCAGGAAGGTGACTTCGGCCCGGTCCTGCAGGCGCGACCAGTCGGCCAGCCCTTCGGCGGCGGCCATGTAGTCATCAAGCACCGCAATCCGCGCGGGGCGGTCGGTGGGCGGGGTTCGGGGGTCGGTCATCATGTCCTCCTCGGTCAGTGCGGTGGCGCGCCGTGGCGCCGGGTTTCGTAGCGATGGATCAGGGCAACGATCCACGGGATATTCGGCATCAGGATGAAGATGCGGGTGACGTGAAAGGCGGCGATCAGCGCCACATCCTGGCCCAGGTATTTCGCGGTCAGCGCCATTTCGGCCACGCCGCCCGGCGCCGCACCCAGCACGAATTCGCGCCAGTTGTGCCCGGCCAGATGCGCCAGCCCCGCCGCCGCCAGCGAACACAGCGCCAGCAGCAAGAGCGTGGCGCCCAGGGTCGAGATCAGATCCCGCACGCCCGAGCGCAGGAAATCGGGCTTGAAGGTCGCGCCCAGCCAGGTCCCCAGCACGATCTGCGCCAGCGCAAAGACCAGGTCCGGAAAGGGCGTGACCCCCAGCCCCAGCCCCGCCAGCACCGCCGTCACCGCCAGCGGGCCCAGGAAATTCGGGTTCGACAGCCGCGTGAGCCGCATCAGCCCCGCCGACCCCAACCCCAGCGCGGCCAGCACCACCACGTCCAGCGGGTCGAAGGCGGCGGCCAGATCCATGCCCGCGCGGCCATTGCCGGTGGGCCAGCCCTCGATCGTATAGATCGCCACCGGCACCACGATCACCACGGCGGCCAGCCGCAGCGATTGCGCCAGCACCACCTGCATGGGCGCGATCCCGGATTTCAGGGCGATGGTCGCGGCCTCGACCGGGCTGGTGGGGACCATGCCCAGAAACCATTGCGCCAGCCCCTGCCCGGTCAGCCGCGCCATGATCACCGCCGTGGCGCCCACACTGGCCAGCGTCAGCAGCGTGGTCCCCACCAGATAGGGGCCAAGCGCGACCATCTGGGCCAGCGCTTCGGGGCTGAAGGCCAGCCCGACCTGACAGGCCACAACGATCTGCCCGCCCGCGCGGATGCGGTTGGGCACATGCGGGCGGATCAGCCCGGTGACCGACAGCACCGCCGTCAGCACCAGCGGGCCGATCATCCAGGGCAGCGGCACGCCCAGCCGTTCGAACACCCAGCCCGCACCGGCGGCGGCCAGCAGCAGCGGCAGCAGGCGCAGCAGCGCCTGGGCCAGCGGCGGGTCGCGTTCGGCCTCGGCCGGGGGGGCGGGCCGTTCGTCAGTCACAGCGCGCCGACATCCCGCCATCGACGCGCAGCTCTGTCCCGGTGACAAAGCGCGCGTCATCCGAGGCCAGGAACAGCGCCGCCTGCGCGGTGTCGCGCCCGTCACCCATGAAGGGCAGGGGGATGCGGCTTTGACGTTGCTTCAGCAGCGCCTCCACATCGCCGCCCTGGCGTTGATGGGCCAGACGTGCCTCGACCATCGGTGTATGCATCTGTCCCGGAACCACCGTGTTCACCCGCACATTCCAGGGGGCGTATTCCACCGCGGTCACGCGCGAAAACTGGATCACCCCCGCCTTGGAGGCGGCATAGCCCACCTGGGCCGCTCCCGTCCAGCGGATCCCCGAGGTCGAGGCCGTGTTCACGATCGACCCCGCGCGCTGCGCCTTCATCACCGGCAGCACATGCTTGCAGGTCAGGAACACGCTGGTCAGGTTGTAATTGAGCTGGCGCAGCCAGTCCTCTTCGGACAGTTCCACCGCGCCGCCCCTGGCCGAGCCGCCGACATTGTTGACCAGCACGTCAATCCGCCCGAACCGGTCGCTCACCGCCGCCACCAGATCGCGGATTGACCCGCTGTCGGTCACGTCACAGCGCGCCAGCATGTAGTCGCCGCCCGCGTCCTGCAGCAGGGCCTCGGTTTCGGCCATGGCATCGGGGGTGATGTCGGTCGCCACCACTTTCGCGCCCGCTTGCGCAAAGAGCGCCGCCGCCGCGCGGCCATTGCCCCAGCCCGGCCCCACGCTGCCCGCCCCGGTGATGATTGCGACCTTGCCGTCCAGCCGTCCCGCCATGTGTTCCCCATGCCTTGCCCGGCAGCGATGCGGGGCATCCTGCCTGATATTTCTGCGTTTGACGCGCAGCATAAACTAACTTACGCTCATGATGACAGGCTTCAGATCAGCCAAGGGAAACTTAAGATCATGCAAGAGCGCCGCCTGGGCATCCCCCTCAATCCGCTGCGGGCCTTCGCGGTTGCCTCGCGGCACAAGACCTTCACCGCCGCCGCGCGCGAGCTGGGCGTGACCCAGGTGGCCATCAGCCGCCAGATTACCACGCTGGAGAATTACCTCAACGTGTCGCTGTTCGAACGGGGCACGCGCTCGGCCAAGCTGACCGATGTGGGGCGGGCCTTTGGCTCTGAAATCGCCGGGCTGTTCGATGAGATCGAGCGCGTGACCCAGCGGCTGATCACCCATGAGACCGAAAGCACCATCAACCTGCGGGTGCATCCCACATTCGCGCAGCACTGGCTGATGCCGCGCCTGCCGGATTTCACCCGCCGCCATCCCGGCATCCGCGTGCGCTTTGACACGCGGGTGGAGCCGCTGGATTTCCGGGGCACGCATCTGCATGTGGCGGTGCAGCTGGGATCGGGCGTGTGGCGCGATGCGCGTTGCCGCAAGCTGTTCGAGGAAGAGGTCGATGTCGTCTGCAGCGCGGGCTATCTGGAGCAGTTCGGCGCGCTGACTGAACCGGCGGATGTGGCGCGGGGGGAATTGCTGCATGCCCGCTACCGGCGCCGGGCCTGGGAATACTGGGCGCAGGCGGTGGGCGTGCCGCTGGACCATCAGCGCGGCACCGAATTCGACACCTCGCTGTTGACCTATGCGGCGGCGGAAAACGGCTTTGGCCTGGCGGTGGGGCAGCTTGGCATCCTGGAACGCGCGGTGCGGCAGGGGCGGCTGGTGCGCCCGCTGGACATGCGCGTGCCCACGGGCGCGGCCTTCTATGTGGTCTGGCCCACGATCATTTCGGTCAATGTGAACACCAAGCGCTTCATCGACTGGATGATGGCGCAGGTCGGTGCGGCGCCCGAGTTCTTCAAGGCCGGTGCCCCGGGGTGATGCGGCCCGCCTTTGGCAAAATGAGCTTGGGCTTGCATGACAATCTCTCAGCCTGAAGTGCCGCGCATAGATGGTATGACCTTCCAAGCGAACAGAATGTGGGGGGCGGTGCCTTGGGCGGACGGCTGGCGGGAAAGATTGCGGTCATCATTGGCGCGGGCCAGCAGGAGGGGGCGACCCCCGGCAACGGGCGCGCAACGGCGATCCGGTTTGCCCAGGAAGGCGCGCGCTGCCTGCTGGTGGACCGTGACGCCGCATCGGCCGAGGCCACCCGCGACATGCTGCCCGATCCGCAGGCGGCTGTGGTGCATCAGGCCGATGTCACCGACACCGAAGCCTGCCGCGCGGTGATCGACGCGGCGCTGGCCCGCTTTGGCAGCATCGACATCCTGCACAACAATGTCGGCCAGTCGCGCGGGGATCGGGCCACATCGGACATGGACCCCGATGTGTGGGACCAGTTGATGACCCTGAACCTGAAGGCGATGTTCCTGACCTGCAAATTCGCCCTGCCGGTGATGCGCGCGCAGGGGGCGGGGGTGATCCTCAATGTCTCGTCCACCTCGGCGCTGTCGAAGCGCCCGACAGTGACCTACAAGACCTCGAAAGGGGCGGTGAACACCCTGACCCAGCATATCGCCGCGGAAAACGCGGGCTTTGGCGTGCGCGCCAATGTGATCCTGCCGGGGCTGATCGACACGCCCATGGCGATCGAGCGGCGCGCGCAGGAAAGCGGGCGGTCGCGCGATGACATCCGCGCCGAACGCGATGCGCTGGTGCCCATGGGGCATATGGGCAGCGCCTGGGATGTGGCCAATGCCGCCGTGTTCCTGGCCTCGGACGAGGCGGCCTATATCACCGGTGTGGTGCTGCCCGTGGATGGCGGGCTGCTGCTGAAGCGCGGATGACCGACATGGCTGAGCGACGCAAAGAGGACGACATGGACAACCCGCTTCACACCCTCGCCGGGGCCGCCGCCGACTGGAGCGCGCGCGAGATCACGCCCGAGGTCGACCACGCCACCCGCCGCGCGGTGCTGGACTGGTTCGGCGCCATGCTGCCGGGCTGCGTGGACGGCCCTGCGCCCTTGCTGACCCGCGCGCTGGAAAGCGGGCGCGGATCGGGCGGCGCGGTCACCTATACCGACGGGCAGCGGGGCAGCGCGCGTCATGCCGCGCTGCTCAACGGTGTGGCCAGCCATACGGCTGAATTCGACGATATCTTCCGCGATGGCGGCTATCACCCCGGCAGCCCCACCATTTCCGCCGCGCTGGCCGTGGCGCAGGATCTGGGCGCCAGCCATGACGCCTTTCAGCGCGCGGTGATCGGCGGATATGAGGTCGGCTGCCGGATCGCCATGGCGCTGCAGCCCAGCCATTATGAAAACTGGCATATCACGGCGACTGTGGGCACCATGGGGGCCGCGGTGTCGACCGCCATGCTCAAAGGCTGCGACGCCGAAGGGATCGGCCATGCCATCGCCATCGCCAGCAGTTTCGCGGGCGGGCATCAGGAAAATCTGGTCGGGCAGGGGCTGACCAAGCCGCTGCATTGCGGCCATGCCGCCGATGCGGGCGTGCTGGCGGGGCTGTCGGCGGCGGCGGGCGTGACTGGATCACCCGACAGCCTGCATGCGCCGCACGGCTATGCCGCCGCCACCAGCGACAGCACCGGCAACTGGGGCGCGGCCTTTGCGGGCCTGGGCGACTGGACCCCCATCGCGCGGCTGACGCTGAAGAACCACGGCTGTTGCGGCCATATCTTTCCCGCGCTGGACGGGATGCGCGCGCTGATCGCCGCCCATGGCTTTGGCCGCGATGACATTCGCACCATCGCGGTCGAAGGCTATGGCCCCACGAAATCCATCTGCGACCGGATGGCGGTGAACAGCCCGCGCGATGCGCGCTTTTCGCTGCAATACTGCATGTCGGCGCTGCTGCATCTGGGCGATGTGCGCATTGCCGCCTTCACGCCTGACGCGCTGGCCCGCGCCGATATCCGCGCCTTCATGGACCGCGTGAGCGTTACCCGCGCCGAGGATATCGCCCGCGAATACCCGCGCAAGCGCATGGCCCGGCTGGCGGTCACGCTCAATGACGGGCGCGTGCTGGAGCATTTCCAGCGCACCCGCAAGGGCGACCCGGATGACCCGCTGTCGGACGCCGAGCTGTTTGCCAAATATGACGAACTGGCCGCCACCGCGCTGGACCCTGAGACGGCCCGCGCCCTGCGCGACCGGATCATGACCGGCACCGAGCTTCTGGGCGCGGTTGCGCCGGTGGCGCGCGCGGGCGGCCGGAACAGGGATTGACGGCGCCGCCGCAGAGCCGCGGCGCGCCATGCAAGCAAGAAGGAAAACACCATGAATTTTCGCTCCGACTCCACTCCGGCCGAATATATTGCCGTCACGCTGGACAATGGCATTGCCACTATTGCCCTGAACCGCCCCGATGTGCGCAATGCCATCAATGACCAGATGCGCGCCGAACTGATCGCCGCCTTCGAATGGGCCGACAGCGCCACGGAGGTCCGCGCCGTGGTGCTGACCGGCACCGGCAAGGGCTTCTGCGCGGGGGGCGATATCAGCGGCATGCGCGAGCGGCTGGACGCGCCCGCGGGCGATGTGGCCTTCAACGGCTGGAAGCGGCAGAAACGCACCCATCGCGGCATTGCCGTGATCCACCACATGACCAAGCCGGTGATCGCCGCCATGAATGGCGCGGCCTTTGGCCTGGGGCTGGACATGGCGCTGGCCTGCGATTTCATCATCGCCGCGCGGGGCGCCAAGATGTCCATGAGCTTCATCAAGCGCGGGCTGGTGTCGGACGGGGGCGGCATGTATTTCCTGCCCCGCCGCGTGGGGCTGGCAAAGGCCAAGGAGCTGATCCTGACCGCCCGCGTGCTGGAGGCAGACGAGGCGCTGGCCATCGGCATGGTGGACCGGGTCTGCGCGGGCGACGATCTGCTGGCGCAGGCGCAGGCCTGGGCGGAGGAACTGAGCCAGGGCTCTCCGGCGGCGATTGCGTTGACCAAGGCCATTCTGGACCAGAGCCTGGAGAGCAGCGCCGATGAGATCTTTGCCCTGGGCCGCGAGGCGCAGGCCATCTGCTACACCACCACCGAGCACCGCCAGTCGGTCGAGGAGTTCCTGGCGCGCAAGCCGCGCTGATCCGACCCCGACGGCCTGCCCGCGCGCTTGCTCCCCGCGCGGTTCCTCACGCCCGGCCCCCCTCCGCTGCGCGGATCACGGGCCGGGCGCTTTTTCATGGCCCGGGGGGTGCGCCCGGCCGCGCGCGTTTGCGCCGCCCCGCCAGGGTCTTGAACACGGCCCAGCCCAGCAGCCCAGCGGTCAGGGTCAGGGTGATGCCGGACACCGGGCGCTCCAGGAAGGTCATGAAATCCCCGCGCGAAAACAGCATGGCGCGCTTGAAGTTTTCCTCGATCATCGGGCCCAGGATGAAGCCGATCAGCACCGGCGCCAGCTGAAACTCCAGCCGCCGCAGCACATAGCCCGCCAGCCCGAAGATCAGCACCAGCACAATATCGAAGGCGCTGTTGCGCACCGTGTAGGTGCCAATGCAGATCAGCACCAGAATCGCGGGGTAAAGCAATGTGTAGGGGATCTGCAGCAGCCGTATCCACAGTCCGATCAGCGGGATGTTCAGCACCAGCAGCAGCACATTGCCGATCCAGAAACTGGCCGCCAGCCCCCAGAAGATCTCCGGGTTGTTGGTGATCAGCTGCGGCCCCGGCGCCACCCCGTTCATGATCAGCGCGCCCAGCATGATGGCCATGGTGGCACTGCCCGGGATGCCCAGGGTCAGCGTGGGGATAAACGCCGTCTGCGCGGCCGAATTGTTGGCCGATTCCGGCGAGACAACGCCCTCGATCGCGCCCTTGCCAAAGCGCGAGGGGTCGCGCGCCAGCTTCTTTTCCATCGCATAGCCAAGGAAGGTGGCAATGGTCGGCCCGGTGCCGGGCAGCGCGCCGAAGATGCCCCCCAGCACCGACCCGCGCGCCACCGGCCCGGCCGAGGCCCGCCATTCCCCCCGCGCGGGCAGCATGGAGCGGAAGGTCACCTTGCCGATGGGCCGCCGCGCGCCCATGGAGGAGCGCAGCGACATGATCACCTCGGACACGCCAAAGAGGCCCATGGCCAGCGCGATGAAGCTGATCCCGTCGCGCAGTTCCAGATAGCCCAGGCTGTAGCGGGCCACGCCGCTGTCCACATCGGTGCCGATGGTGCCCAGCATCAGCCCCAGCACCACCATGGCGACCCCTTTCAGCGGGCGTTCGTCACTGACCACCGCCGCGGCCACCAGCCCCGCCACCATCAGCGCGAAATATTCGGCCGGGCCGATGGCGATGGCCGCCCCCGCCAGCAGCGGCGAGACGGTGTAAAGCAGGATGATCCCGAACGTCCCGCCGATGAACGACGCGATGGTGGTGGCAAACAGCGCCACACCCGCGCGGCCCTGCTGCGCCATGGGGTAGCCGTCCAGACAGGTCACCGCATTGGTGGGCGTGCCCGGCAGGTTCAGCAGGATGGAGGCGGTGGACCCGCCATATTCGGACCCGTAATAAACCCCCGCCAGCATCACCAGCGCCGTGGTCGGCGGCAGGCCGATGGTCAGCGGCAGCAGCATGGACACCGCCGCCAGCGATCCGATCCCCGGCAGCGCGCCCAGCATGGTGCCCAGAAACACGCCGATGAAACACCAGAACAGGTTCTGCATGGACAGCGCCATGCCGAAGCCCAGGATGACATTGTCCATCAGCTCCATCAGAAGGGACTCCGCAACAGGGGCATCTGGATGCCCAGGATCAGCCCGAACACGACCCAGGCGCCGGCGGCCACCGCGGCGGCCAGAAACGGCACCGCGGGCGGGTGCGTCAGCGGAGAGCCCGCCGCGGCCACCACCACCGCCGCCACTGCCGCCGGGATCAGCCCGGTGCGCGGCAGCAGCCAGGCAAACAGCCCCACCGCCCCCAGCACGAAGATCATGCCCCGCCAGTCGAAGGAGGGCACCCGCCCCTCACGCCCAAAGGCGCTGAGCAGGATCAGCGCCCCCAGCCCCATGCTGATCAGGCCCAGGGAATAGGGCACGAACCCCGGCCCCATTCGCGCCAGCGTGCCCATGCGGTAGTCTGATGCGCCATAGGCGAACCAGGCGCCGATGGCGATCACGATCAGCCCGGACAGAACCTCGCCCCTGTCGATACGCATGTGGCCTTCCCCCTGTTCATTTTCCGCCCCCCTCCCGGTGGCGGCCTCATCGTGGCGGCATTGCGGCTGACGGGGCTGATCGGGGCCCGCGTGCCTCAGCCGCGCAGCCGGAAGCGGGGCAGATGCAGCCCGTCGTCCTCTTCGATCGTCAGCGCCACCGGGGCGCCGGTGGCAAACCCTTCGCCGGTGGCGGAATCGGTGATGTTGGTCAGCAGCCGCGGGCCTTCGTCCAGCGCGACGATAGCGACATTATAGGGGATGCGGTCCTGCAGATGCGGGGCATAGGCGCGGTGATAGACCACCCAGGACACGATCCTGCCGCCGCCCGAGGCGGCCTCCCACCGGGTCTGCGTTCCCAGACAGGCCGGGCAATGGCTGCGCGGGGGCAGCCAGGCATGGCCGCAGCCGTCACAGCGCTGGAAGCGCAGCGCGCCCTCGGCCAGCCCGTCCCAATAGGGGCGGTTGATGGCGGTGATCTCGGGGGTGGGGCGGGTCATTGCGGTTCTCCCAGGATCATGGTGGCATGGGTGTGCATGGTGCCGCCCTGGTTCGATACCAGCCCGAACCGGGGCGCGGGCAGTTGCAGCACGGCCTCGCCGCGCAACTGGCGCACGGCCTCGATGATGAGTTGCAGCCCCGGCGTGCCGGATTCCGACAGCAACCCCCCCGAGGTGTTCAGCGGCAACCAGCCGTCCAGGCCGATCCCCTCGGCCCGCGCCTTTGCCCCGGCCTGCCCGCGCGGGGCCAGGCCGTAATCTTCCAGCGTCTGCAGCACCGTCACGGTAAAGCAATCATAAAGCTGGGCAAAGGAGATGTCGCCCCGGTCGATCCCGGCCATGTCAAAAGCCATCTGCCCCGAGGCCTCGGCCCGGGTGCGCAGCAGGTCCGGGCGCAGATGCACCTCCCAGCTTTCCTGCGCCTGGCCCAGCCCCAGCACCGGCACCGCGCGGGCGGGGTTCCTTGCCCGCGCCGTGGCGCCGAGCACGATGGCCGCGCCGCCGTCGGACACAAGGCAGCAGTCATCGCGGCGCATGGGTTCGATCAGCAGCGGGCCGGAGAGGTACTCCTCCATGCTCAGCGGCAGGCGCAGATGGGCATGGGGGTTCGCGGCGCCGTGGGCGCGGGCCTGCACGGCGATGATGCCGAAATCCTCGGGCGGGGCGGCATGGGCCTCCTGATAGGCGCGGTGCAGCATCGCATAGCCCGCGGCCACCGAATACCAGCCCATCACGGAATCATCCCCGCGCGGGCGGTGCATGGCCGCGCGCGAGCCGGTGCGCGGCGTGTCGGCATAGAGGATCAGCGCGTTTTCGATCATCCCGGCCTCGATCGCCAGCGCGGCATAGGTGGCCAGCCCGGTGCAGGCGGCCCCGCCCTGATCCAGCGACAGGCCGATGGTGGGTTGCAGGCCCAGGGCCTCGGCCACCTTCTGCCCCCAGAGGATCGAGGGCGCGGAATTGGCCATCTTCACCAGCACCGCGTCGATCTGGTCCTTTTCCAGCCCGGCATCGGCGATGGCGGCGGCGGCGGCCTCGGTCATCAGCGACAGGCGGTCGCGGTCCGGGTGCTTGCCCCAGGCCGTGTGCCCCACGCCGGTAATGGCGGTCTTGCCCCGTAGCGTTGTCATATCACCCCCTCCTGGCGCAGGGCCTCCAATGCGGCGCTGTCCAGTCCAATTTCTCCAAAGATGCGGGCATTGTCCCGCGCCAGCGGCGGGCTGGCCCTGTAATCCGCCTGCGCCGCACCCCCCATCCGCAGCGGCGAGCGCGGCAGGCTGATCGGGCCGAAATCCGGGTGATCGACCCGCTGCAGGAAGCCGCGTTCGTGCAGGGCGTCATCGGCCATCACCTCGGGCAGGGGGCGCACGGGGGCCGAAGGCACCTTGGCGGCGCGCAGGCGCGCGGCCAGGTCCTCGGTCCCGTGGCGGCCGGTGAATTCGGCGATCAGCCCGTCCACCATGGCCATATGCGCCACGCGGTCGCGGTTGTGGCGGGTGCGCGGGTCCTCGACCAGATCGGCCCGGTCCATGCAGCGCGCCAGCGCCGCCCAGTGCCGGTCACTGTTGCAGATGATCGCCACATGCCCGTCACGCGTGGCATAGACGCTATAGGGGCACAGGCTGAGGCCGCCGTGATTGTTGCCCGTGCGCAGCGGGATTTCGCCGCGGCGCGCCCCGAACAGCATCCCCATGTTCGAGGCCATCATCATATAGACCGATTCCATCATGGAAATATCGATCCGGGCGCCGCGCCCGCTGCGGGTGCGGTCATAAAGCGCGGTCAGGATGGCGCCGTAAAGGTGGATGCCGGCGCCGAAATCGCAGACGGCGGCGCCGGTCTTCAGGGGCGGGCCATCGGGGGTGCCGGTCACGCTCATCAGCCCGGACATGGCCTGCACGGTGATATCCATGGCCATCATGTCGCGGTAGGGGCCGTCCTGGCCATAGCCGGAACTGCTGGCCAGGATCAGCCCCGGATTGCGCGCCGAGAGCGCCTCCCAGCCGATGCCCAGCCGGTCCATGGTGCCGGGCGCGAAGTTTTCGGCCACCACATCGGCGGTTTCCGCCAGTTGCAGGAAGATATCGCGCCCCTTGTCGGTCTTCAGATTGAGCGAGACCGACTCCTTGCAGGCATTGAGCATGGCAAAGGGCATGCCTGCGCCCGATGACGCATCACGCCGGCGCAGGTATTCGCCGTCCTGCGGTTCGATCTTGATGACCTCGGCCCCGGCCATGGCCATCAGGAAGGTGGCATAGGGGCCGTTGTAGATCTGGGTCAGATCCAGCACGCGGATCCCGTCAAGGGGAAGGGGCAAGGTCTGCGGCATGGTCATTCGCCCCGGAACTCCGGCTTGCGCTTGGCGGCAAAGGCCTCGCGTGCGGTGGCGGCATCGGCGGAATGGGACAGGATGCGGTTGGTGAACTGCTCCATCCGCAGGCCTTCGGCCAGGCTCATGTCCATGGAGCGGATGGCCAGCTCCTTGGCGGCCTGGGTGGCCAGCGGCGCGTTGGCGGCGACCCGCGCGGCCATGTCCTGCGCGGCCTCCATCAGCCCCTCACGCGGGACCACGCGGTTGATGAAGCCCCAGCGCAGGGCGGTTTCGGCATCCATCATGTCCCCCAGCAGCAGCATTTCCATGGCCACCGCATAGGGAAGCTGGCGCATGATCCGCTGGGTGCCGCCATTGGCGGCGATGATCCCGCGCTTGACCTCGGCCAGGCCAAAGCGGGCTTCGGGGACGGCCGCGCGCAGGTCGCTGGCCAGCATCAGGGTGGTCCCGCCGCCCACGCAGACGCCGTTGATGGCCGCGATCACGGGTTTCCAGACCTCCAGCCCGCGGTTGAGCAACTGGTCCTTCTGGGTCAGCCACATGTCGGACAGGGGCTGCTTGCGGCCGATCCAGCTTTTCAGATCGGCGCCCGCGCAGAATGCCTTGTCACCGGCGCCGGTGATGATGGCCACGCGGATTTCAGGGTTGTCGCGCACCTCGGTCCAGGCTTTCGACAGGCCCTCATAATGCTCGGCATCCAGGGCGTTGCGCTTTTCGGGGCGGTTGATGGTGATGGTGGCAACACCTTCGTGCAGGTCCAGATCGATCGACATGTCAGCTCCTCAGCAATTCGCGGGCCAGCACCATGCGGTGCACCTCGCTTGGTCCTTCGCCGATGCGCTTGATCCGCAACTCGCGGTACCAGCGCTCCAGCGGCATTTCGCGCGCCACCCCCATCCCGCCCAGGATCTGGATGCAGCGATCCACCACCCGCCCGGCGGTTTCCGTGGCCACCACCTTGGCGATCGAGGCCTCGGTCTTGATGTCGCGGCCCAGATCGCCGCTCCAGGCGGCCTGATACGTCAGCAGGCGGGCGGCGCGCAGTTCGATCTCGCTGTCGGCGATCATCCATTGCACGGCCTGCTTGTCGGCCAGCAGCGATTTGTGGACATGGCGCTGGCGGGCGTGGTCGATGGCGATCTGCAGCGCGGCCTGGGCAATGCCGATGACCGCTGCGGAATAGGGCACGCGGGCATGAACCAGCCATTTCTGGCAGATGGCAAAGCCCTTGCCGTCCTCGCCCAGCATGTTTTCGGCCGGGACGCGCACATCGTCGAAATGCACCTCATAGGGCGCGTAGGAGCGGATCACCCCGATTTCGCGGCAGGTGATGCCGGGTGTGTCACGGTCCACGATGAAGGCGGTGATGCCCGCATCGGTGCGCGCAAAGACGATGCCCCAGTCGGCCTTGTCGGCGGCGGTGATCCACAGCTTGGTGCCGGTGATGACATACGCATCGCCCTCGCGCCGGGCGCGGGTTTCGATCTTGCGCGCGGGGTCAGAGCCGCCCGCGGCCTCGGATATGGCGACGAAATTCTTCTTGCCGCCCTCGATCCCGGCCACGCCGTATGTCTGGCGCTGCTGCGGCGTGCCCAGCCAGATCACCGAGGGCGGGTCGATGCCAAAGGCCCCGCAGGCGGGCACATAGGCGCCCATGCGGCATTTGGCGGCTTCCTCGGCCACCACCACCTGCCCCAGAAGCCCCAGCCCGCCGCCGCCGTATTCCGCCGGAGAGGCCAGGCACCACAGCCCCGCGGCGCGGGCCTTCGCGCGCAGGGCCTGCAGGTCGGCGCTTGGTAGGGCCCATGCGTCATGGGGCTGGCGTTCCTCGATCGGCTGGACCTCCTCGCGCATGAAGCGGCGGATGGTGTCGCGCAGCATGACGAACTGTTCCGGCATCTCCCAGGCGCCGCTGTCGGCGGGGTCTGCGATCTGTGCGGTGCTGTTCGACATGTCAGCCTCCTTCGATTACGACAGCACAGCGAGGGTTTCGTCCCGCTTGTGTCCTTATTTGAACTTTCATCTCGAATAGCGCATCATTGCCGCGATATTCGGAGGAATTTGCACCATGAGCCAGACATTGACCAAGGGGCTGCGCGTGATCGAGGCGCTGGCCCACAGCAACCAGCCGCGCGGGATCACGGAACTTTCGCGGATGCTGGACATGAACCAGAGCGCGGTGCAGCGGCTGGTGAACACGCTGGTGGACCAGGGCTATGCACGGCAGGCCGAAGGGACGCGCAAGTATCGGCTGACCCAGACCCTGTGGGAACTGGGCCAGCGCTCGGTCGAGGATAACGCCCTGCGCCGCCTGCTGCGTCCGACCCTGCGGCTGGGCGCGCATGTCACCGGCATGACCTGCTTCTTTGCGATCGAGAGCTTTCCCTTCGTGGTCTATTTCGACCGGGTCGAAGGGCCGCGCGGGCGCCCGCATTCGGCCGAACCGGGCCGCAAGGTGCCGATCACGGCCACGGCCTCGGGGCGGGCGATCTTTCCCTACCTGCCCGCCGAGCGCCGCGCGCTGCTGGCGCACCCGGCCACCGACCGCACCGGCTTTGTCCATTTTCCGGGGCTGGAGCGGCAGATCATCGACCAGATCACCCGCCAGGTGCGCCGGGACCGCTATGCGTTCTCGGCCAGCGGGATGCGCAAGGGCATGAATTCGGTGGCCGCGCCGGTCTGGTCCAAGGGGCCCGAGCCGGTGGGCGCGATTGTCCTGACCTCCAGCGAGGCCGAATTGCGCGCCGGGGATTTCCCCGAATATGGCGCGCGGGTGCTGGAACTGGCCGAGGAAGCCACCATCAGCCTTGGCGGTGCCGCCTTTCGCAACACCGCCGAGCTGGGGCCGCTCTAGCCCGCTGCCCCGCGGGCAGGATATGGCGGGCGCGGAGGTCACCGACCTACCATTTCGGCAGATCGGCGACATGCACCCCGGCCTTCACGGCCTCGATCCGCTTGGCCTCCAGCGCGAACTGGGCTTCGGCGCGGCTGACGACCGCGTCGGCGAATTCGGGGGGCAGGATGCACACGCCGGTGTCATCGGCGATGATCAGATCGCCGGGGCGGACATGCTGGCCGTGCAGGGAGACGGGGCCGTTGATTTCCACCGTGTCCAGCCGCCATTTGCCGGTTATGGGGCTGATCTCGCTGGACCAGATGGGGAAGCCATCGGCGCGGGAATGGGCCACATCGCGGATGCCGCCCTGGATCACGGCCCCGGCCACGCCATGGCGCTGCGCGATCAGCGCCGAGATCCCGCCCATGTTGGACAGCCCCGGCACGCCTTCGATCACCACCACATCGCCGGGGGTGGCCAGGTTATGGGCCTCCATCTCGGCCATGCCGTTGCGCTTGGCCTTCGCGCGTTCGGGCACGGTGTCCAGCCGCGGCGAGATGACATTGCGCACGGTCAGCGCCGGGCCGACGATCCCCGCCCCGGCGATGGTCGGCCGATAGTGGGACCCCGCCAGCCGTCCGCCGATGCCCAGATCATCCATCGCATCGGAAATCAGGCTTGTGTCGCAGCCCAAGGCCTTGATGCGGTCGATGATCCCCTCGGGTGGGCGGGGGGTTTCCATCATGCGGATGCGGTCGGCGTCGATCTTGCCGGTCAGTCGTTTCATGCTGTGTTCCTGTGCGCTTGCAGCGCCGGGGCGGCGGGTGCCGCCCCGGCTGATGCGATCCCCGGACCGGCTCAGTCGGCCGAGATGCCGCGCTCGGCGGCCAGCACGGTCCACTGCTCGATCTCGGCCTCGATCATGGCCTGGAATTCGGCCGCCGACATGGTGCCCACATCGGAATCGAGGTTCTCCAGATAGGCCATCCCGGCGTCAGAGGTCATCACGGCGGTGATATCGGCGTTGAGCTTCTCGACGATCTCATCCGGGGTGCCGCCCGGTGCAAAGACCCCCAGCCAGAAGCCGGAGCTGGCCCCTTCGATGCCCAGCTCCTCGGTCGAGGGCGCATCGGGCAGGGCGCGGGCACGATCTGCCCCCAGCACGCCAAGCGCCTTGATCTGACCGGCCTGCACATTGCCCAGAACCGCCGTCATCGAGCCGACATAGATATCGGCGCGCCCGCCGATCAGGTCCACCATGGCATCGCTGCCGCCGCTGTAATGGACGGCGGTCGCATCCATGCCGGTGGCCGCGGCCAGCAACTCGCCCGCGAAATGCGTGGAGCTGCCCAGCCCGGCGGTGGCCATGAAGATGTCACGCTCGGCGGCCTCGTTCTCCAGGAACTGATCCAGCGTTTCCGACTGGATGCTGGACCCCGCCGTGACCACGAACTGCGCCGAGGACGGCATGGCCACCGCGCGCAGGTCATTGACCGGATCATAGGGCAGGTCATGATGGACCGCGGGCGCCGTGGTATAGGCCGAGGTGGTCAGCAGGATGGTGTAGCCGTCAGGGTCCATGGTCGCCACATGGGCGGTGCCGATGGTGGACCCGGCGCCGGGGCGGTTTTCCACCACCACATTGACGCCCCATTTCTCCTGCAGCTCTCCGGCGATGAAGCGGGCGGCCGGATCGGTGGACCCCGCCGGGCTGTAGGGCACGACGATGGTCACCGTCTGTGTGGGATAGTCTTGGGCCAGGCCCGGGCCTGCGGCCATCAGCGTGGCAATGGCGGTGGTGGCAAGGATGCGTTTCATCTGGTCTTTCCTCCCTTGATTGCAGTTTCTGGATGCTGGCGGCCTCCTCCTGGCCGCGCAGCGGTCCGCCCCCCTCCTCAGGGGGCGCGGCTGGTCTGGCGCCGCATGGTTGGCGCCATGATCCGGTCAGAGACGCGGATATCCCAGAGCGCGGGCCCGTCGCCGTCATCAAAGGCGCGGGCCAGCGCCGGGATCTGCGCGAGGTCGGTGACGACATGCCCCTCCAGCCCGAAGCCGCGGGCGATTGCGGCCAGATCGCCAAAGCCGAAGATCGCGCCGTGATCCGGCACCCCGTCGGCGCGCAGCTTGTGAATTTCAGAGCCGAAGGCGCCGTCATTGAAGATGCAGACCAGGATCTTCATGCGGTAGCGCATGATGGTCTCCAGCTCCTGCACATGCATGAGGAACCCGCCATCGCCTTCGGTCAGCATCACGGGGCGGTCCGGGTCGGCGGCCCATTGGCCGATGGCATAGGACAGCCCGTTGCCGATGGCGCCAAACTCGCGGATGGTCAGGAACTGATGCGGGCCGCGGCCGTGGATATGGGTGGCGAAATAGGAGCAATGCCCGGCCGCGCCCACATGCGCCCATGTCGGCGGGGTGTGCTGCGACAGGGCGACGGCCACGGCGCGCGGGTCCAGCAGGGAGCTGTCGCCATCCGGGCGCGGGTGGGTGTCGGCGGGTTCAGAGCGCACTCGGCCACCGTAATCCGCCACATCCCAGTCACCGGTCCGCTGTGCGCCCAGCCCGTCAGTGATGGCCGTCAGCGCCAGGGCGGCATCCGCCACAACATGCTGGCGCGCGGGGACCTGTCCGTGGCGGATCACCGGCGGGTCGTCATCGATCTGGATCACCTGATCGGGGGTGAAGAGCGTGTTCAGATCGCTGGTGTGGCGGGTCAGGCTGGTGCCCACGGCCACCACCAGATCGGCCCGGGCGAAGGCCTCACGCGTGACTTCATGGGCAAAGCCCCCGGCCACGCCGATGTAGCGCGGCTGGTCATGGAACAGGCCACGCATGGGCAGCGTCTCGCTCAGCGCGCCATCGCAGAGATCGGCCAGCCGGATGCAGGCGGCGCGGGCGGCCTCGGCGCCCGCGCCCCGTCCGCCCAGCACCAGCACACGCCGGGCGGCGGCGATGCGCGCGACGGCGGCGGCCACCTGATCCGGGTGGGGATAGCGCGGGCCGATGTCCGGCATCACGGCGCGTGAGGGGGTATAGCTGCCCTCGGGCGCGGTCTGTTTCTGCAGGTCCAGCGGCATGCCCAGCACCACCGGCAGGCGGCGGCTGCGGGCCAGCAGGAAGGCCTCCTGCACGTGATGATCGGTCAGCTTGGCACTGCGGGCGGCGACATAGAGCGCGCCCGTGGCCGTGACCAGCGGCGCCTGGTCGATGCGCTGGTTGTACCAGGGCGCGTTGATCGGGTCTTCGCCGGCAAAGACCACCAGCGGGATGCGCGCCTGCGCCGCCGTGGCCAGCGCCGTCATGATCTGGGTCAGCCCCGGCCCACAGGTGACCGAGGCCACGCCGACCTGATCCGTGGCGCGGGCCCAGGCGGTGGCCATGGCGCAGGCCGCGTGTTCATGGCGGACATGAATGCTGCGCACGCCGGGCAGGGCGGCCAGGGCGGCTTCCCAATGCATGTTGCCATCGCCGGTGAGCGAAAACAGCGTGCGCACCCCTTCGGCATGAAAAGCCGCGGCGACGGTTTCGTAGATCAGCTTGCCCGTCATGCGGACGGCTCCTCCGGTTCTGTGCCCTGCGTCCTGGCGGTGCGGGGGATGACCCCGCATCTCTGGCCAAGGGTATCTGACAGTGCCCTCCACGCAATGTCAAATAACAAGGCAAAGCGTCATATAATGACATTTCATATCATTCATCGCGGCATCTTCTGGATTTCAGCGGTGCACTGTGCTCCATTCGCGGTTGGTTGCTTGACTGTGACGGAAAACGGAGGCGCGCCGAAATGACTAATGCTTGCTCAACCATGACCGGAGGTTTGGACCCATACCCCCCGATCGCACCCCGGCCCGCGCAGGCCCGGCCATGAGGGCGGTCATCCCCAACGGCCCCGGCGGCCCCGAGGTTCTGCAGATGCGGGAGCGGCCCGTGCCGGACCCCGGCCCGGGGCAGGTGCGCATCCGCGTGCAGGCCGCCGGGGTCAACCGCCATGACATCAACCAGCGCAAGCGCGGGCATGGCCCCGAAGGCAGCACCGATATCCTGGGGCTGGAGGTCGCGGGCACGGTAGAGGCCACCGGCGCCGGGGTGGACCCCGCATGGCAGGGGCGCCGGGTCGCTGCGCTGACCGATGGCGGCGGCTATGCCGATCACGCCCTGGCCGAGGCATCGCTGCTGCTGGACTGGCCCGAGGATCTGAGCGCCATCGAGGCCGCCGCCCTGCCCGAGGCGCTGTTTACCCTGCAACTCAATCTGGTGGAGCTGGGCGGGCTGGGCCGGGGCGACTGGCTGCTGATCCACGGCGGCACCAGCGGGATCGGCATGGCGGGGATCCGTTTTGCGGCCCTTCTGGGCGCGCGCACGCTGGTCACCGCCGGGACCGATGCCAAATGCGCCCGGGCCACGGACCACGGCGCCCATCTGGCCATCAACTACCGGTCCGAGGATTTCCCCGCCCGCGTCCACGCGGCCACCGATGGGCATGGGGCGGACATGATTCTGGACACCGTCGGCGGGCTTTATGCCGCCCGCAATATCGAGGCGCTGGCCGCGGATGGCCGGTTGGTGCATCTGTCGCCCGCCCCGCCCGAATTCTGCGTGCCGCTGGGGGCGATCATGGCCAGGCGCGCGCGGGTCACCGGCGCGCTGCTGCGTGGCCTGCCGCTGGCGCGCAAGGTCGCGCTGGCCGAGGCCATCCGCGCCACCGTCTGGCCCCATGCCACCACCACCCTGCGCCCGGTGATCGACCGGGTGTTTCCGCTGGAAGACGCGGCCGAGGCGCATCGCTACATGGACAGCGGCGCGCATATGGGCAAGATCGTGCTGAGGCCCTGAACCGGTCTGCGCCCGTCAGATCACCCCGTCCTGACGCAGCGCTGCCAGTGCGGGGCCGTCAAACCCCAGCTCGCCCAGAACCGTATCGGTATCCTGCCCCAACCGCGGCGGCGGGGCGCTGGCGCCGGGGGTCTGGCCATCCACCATGAAGCCCGGGCGCAGCACCCGCAGGGGGGCGCCATCGGCCAGCACGCCGGGGTATTCGGCGATCTGGTCGCGGGTGGCGAATTGCGGATGGGCCAGGGCCTCGGGCACGGTCAGAACCTCGCCCGCGGGGACGCCCAGGGCGGACAGCTGCTGCGCCCAGACCTGCGCATCGCGCGTGGCCAGTTGCGCGGCCACCAGCACGTCCAGCGCCTCGCGGTTGGTCTTGCGGGCCTCGCGCGTGGCAAATTCGGGGCGCGCCAGCAGATGCTCCAGCCCCAGATGGCGGGCCAGCGCCTCCCATTGCTCCTGGCGGTTGGTGGTGATGTTGATCAGCCCGGACCGGCAGCGATAGGTCCCCGAGGGCGCCGAGGTCACATTGCGGTTGCCCACCGGCGCCGGTTCCACCCCGGCCACCAGATAGTTCGACACCGCCCAGCCCATGGTGGACAGCACCGCGGACATCATCGAGACATCCAGAAAGCAGCCCCGTTCGGGGGCGTTCAGCGCCGCGCTGATGGCCATGGCGGCGGTCAGCCCGCCGATGGAATCGGCCATGGGGAAGCCCACGCGCAGCGGGCTGTCCGGCCCTTCGCCGGTGACCGACATGACCCCGGCCACGCCCTGGATGATATGGTCATAGGCGGGCCGGTCGCGCCACGGCCCCTCCTGCCCGAAGCCCGAGATCGCGCAATAGATCAGCGCGGGGTTTTCCGCCTTCAGCGCCGGGTAATCCAGCCCCAGCCGCGCCATCACCCCGGGGCGGAAGTTTTCCACCAGCACATCGGCGCGGCGCACCATTGCGCGCAGGATATCGGCGCCGCGCGGGTCCTTCAGGTTCAGCGAAACGGATTGCTTGCCCGCGTTCTGCGCCAGAAAGGACACCCCCATGGCGCTGTCATTCTGGGCCGGAACCTCGCCCAGTTGGCGGGCCAGATCGCCGCGCCCGACCGGTTCGATCTTGATCACCTCGGCGCCCAGGCTGGCCAGCTGATAGCAGGCCAGCGGCCCGGACAGCACATTGGTCAGGTCCAGAATGCGGACCCCCTGCAAGGGTGTCTGGGATGGCACGTCGCGCGCTCCTGTGGTCAGGGGTGATCGGTCGGCGGCAAGGATGCGAGGGCCGCCCGCCGGTGTCAATCCTGCCCCGCCCGCGCCTTTGCGGCGCGGGGCTGTGGGCTTGCGGGCGCTCTTGCCTGTGGTGCCGGCGCGCCGGGTGCAGGTTGGGCAAGGGGGGCGTTTGCAGTTTCAGATGATGCTATGAAACGACCGTTTGGCAGCGAGTGCAAACCTGTGCACGCCGGGCCCAGGGCGCAGATTGCCGGTGTTTCCTGCCCCTGTGCCGCGCCGTTCCCGCGCGGGCCGCACGGTGGCGCAGCGCTGCAAGGGCAGGCGCGGCAGAGTTCGGGCGGTAAGATGCAGAACCGTCTGTTTCTGCGCATATGCGCCGGATTGGTCCTTGCCTGAAGGCCATGGACCCCGGCTGTGAGCCGGGGTCAGAGGGCGCCGGGCCGGGGCCGGGCTGGGTCAGAAATCCCGCCAGTCCGGACCTGCGCCCCCGGCGGCGCGCCGTTGCGCGGGCGGGGGTGCCGCGTCCTGCGGCGCGGGGGCGTCACGCTCCATCGCCTGCAAGGCCGCGTCCCAGGAGCGGAGCTCATCGCCACCGGCCGCGCGGCTCTTGCCCCGGGTGCTGCGCCAGCCGGGGGTTGCGCTGCCCTTTGCGGCCTGAAAATGGCCCAGCACCTGCACCAGTTCGGCCGCGTTCTGCCGCAGCGAGCCTGCGGCGGCGGTGCTTTGTTCGGCCACGGCGGCGTTCTGCTGGGTCACCTGGTCCAGCTGGGTCACGCCTGTGTTGATCTCGGCCAGTCCGGTGGCCTGCTCCCGGGCCGAGGCCGAGATCTCGACCATCAGCTTTTCAACATCGCTGGCCATGGACAGGATGTCCTGCAGGCTCTGGCCGGTGCGGCCCACCAGATCGGACCCGGTCTTTACGTGCTCCCCGCTTTCGGAGATCAGGCCCTTGATCTCTCGCGCGGAATCCGAGGCCCGCTGCGCCAGCCCCCGCACCTCGGAGGCGACGACGGCAAAGCCGCGCCCGGCCTCTCCGGCGCGGGCAGCTTCAACCCCGGCATTGAGCGCCAGCAGATTGGTCTGAAAGGCAATATCCTCGATCACATCGATGATGCGGGTGATCTGCGCGGCGCTCTTTTCGATCGCGCCCATGGCGGTGATGGCGTCCCGGACGACGCGCGCGCCGCCTTCGGCCCGGTCGCGGTTCTGGCCGCTGACGGTTTCACCCTCGGCGGCGCGGGCGGCGGCGGCCTGCACGCTTTCGGTCAGCTGGGTCAGGGCGGCGGCGGATTGTTCCAGCGTGGCGGCCTGGGTTTCCGCCCGGGCGGACAGGTCCTGCGCGGCTTTCTCGATCTCGCCGGAATCGTCGCGCACGCTGCCGGAGATCTGTTCGATCTGCGCCACGATGCTGCCCAGCTGGTCCAGCACGCTGTTGTAGCTGGCGCGCAGGGCGTCGTATTCGGCGGGGAACGGGTCCTGCGCCGGGCTGTCGATGGGCTGGGTCAGGTTCCCCGCCGCCAGCCGTTCCAGCCCGGCCGAGATTTCGGACACCACGCGGGTCTGGCGGTCGGCCTCGGCCTGTTGGCGGGCTTCGCGGTCGCGGGCGGCTTCGACCTCCCGCGCGGTGCGGTCGGCCTCGGCCGTGCGCGCGGCGGCGATATCCTGCGCCAGCGTTTCCTCGCGCTGGTGGGCGCGGGCCAGATAGAGCCAGAGGGTAACGGAAATCGCCGCCGCCAGCGCGATGCTGACCGCCGCCATGATTGCCAGCAGGCCGTTGCGGGTGGCGGCAAGCTGCGCCATCAGATGGCTGCGGTCCTCAAGGATGCTGACGGCAAGAAACGGGCTGCCGTCCGACCCGGCGACCACCAGCGGCTGCGGCAGTTCGGCGGCTTCGGGGGTGATCTCGACATTCTGCGTCTCCAGCAGCAGAGCACCGCCGTCACCGGCGCGAATGCGGACCGGCGCGGCCAGGCGCGTGTCCAGCATCCGCAGCGCGTTCGTGGCATCGACATGCAATGCCACATAGCCTTGCAGGATCAACCCGCCCACCGGCAGGGTAACGCTGAGCACCGGCGTGCCCGCAGTGGTCCAGCCATGGGCCAGCGGGCGCAGCCGGTCGGTCCCGTCGCGCGCGGCCACGGCGGTGCGCATGGCATCGGGGATCGCCGGGGCCGCGCCATCACGCCAGATGCGGTCAAGCGGGCGCAGATCCGTGTCCAGCACATCCACCCCCAGCAGCGCGATGGCGCCGCTGCTGATGCTGCCGCGGGCATGGATACCGCCCAGATGCGCGGCGATCGCCGCGCGGTCCCCCGCGGCCAGCATGGGCTGCAACTCGCGCGCGATTTCGGCGCTGGTCTGGCCGACAAGTGCGGCATGATCGCGCCACAGAAGGTCATCCACCGCCCGTTCGGCCGCGTCATGGCTGCGCTGCTGGCTGTATTCGGAGACCAGCCCGTCATAGCTGCGTGTCATCACCAGTGTGATGGCCAGCGTGGCGCAGACCACAAGGGTCTGCGCCACCGCCACGGCGATCAGCAGGGTGCGGTATTTTCCCGGGTTCCAGCGGTGCATGATGATCCCTCATCCATTGAAAAGATGCCGCCCGGGGCGGCGGGCGCGGCTGCGTGGCCGTGGTCAGTGCGACACCAGCGGCAGGCCCATCTCCCGCCATTCGGTCATGCCCAGGGCGTAGTAATGGACATTGCCGTACCCCCAGCCCACGGCCATTTCGGCGGCATTGGCGGCGCGGCCACAGGACAGGCCGTTGCAATAGAACAGCACCGGGGTATCGGCCTGGGCGCCATGTTCGGCCAGCACCTCGGGGCCGGTGATGTCGGTGTCGATCAGGCGGATCGCCCCTTCGATGTGACCGGCGGCGTAATCGCCTTCGACACGGGTGTCGAAGATCACCAGCCCCGGCGTGCCGGTGACCAGTTCGATCACCCCTTCGGCATCGACGGTGGTGGCGCCGGAGATGTTCATCGGCGCGCCGGCCTGGGCGGCCGGGGCGGCCAGCAGGCCAAGGGCCAGCGCCAGGGAAAGCGCGCTGCGGCGGGTCAGGGTCTGGGGCATTGCAGTCTCCTTCGGATGCGGGCGCCGGCGGGGATGCACGGCGCGGACAGAGGCAAACTGTGCCGCCTGATTCCTTTCGGGCGGCTTTATGCCACAGCCTAAAATGCACGGCATTTTACGGACCGCGGCCCCCCTTCCATCCCGCGGCCCGCGCCGCTAGACAGGGCCGCGTGACCCTTTGGCAACAGGGATGTGCCCGGCCCATGACCTTCACCACCCGCCCCGAGATCACCGGCACCTTCGGTGTTGTCAGCAGTACGCACTGGATCGCCTCGGGGGTTGGCATGGCCATGCTGGAACGCGGCGGCAACGCCTTTGACGCCGCCGTGGCCGCCGGGTTGGTGCTGCAGGTGACAGAGCCGCATCTGAACGGCCCCGGGGGGGAGCTGCCCGCGATCCTGTGGGAGGGTGCCTCGGCGCGCGCGCAGGTGCTCTGCGCGCAGGGCCCCGCCCCCGCCGGGGCCACCATCGCCCATTTCCGCGATCAGGGCCTGACCCATGTGCCCGGCGACGGGCTGATGGCCACGGTGATCCCCGGCGCCTGGGACGGCTGGATGCTGATGCTGCGCGACCACGGGCGCCTGCCCCTGCGCGATGTGCTGGAACCGGCGATCCACTATGCCCGCGCGGGCCACCCCTGCATGCCGCGCGTGGCCGAAACCATCGCCGGGCTGGCGGGGTTCTTCCGGGACAACTGGCCCAGCTCCTACGCCACATGGGTTCCGGGCGGGGCGTTGCCCCGGGGGGGGCGACTGTTGCGCAACCCGGTGCTGGCCGACACCTATGCCCGCATCCTGACCCAGGCTGAAAGCCGCCGGGACCGCACAGCCCAGATCGAGGCCGCGCGCGATGCCTTCTATCGCGGTTTCGTGGCCGAGGAGATGGCCCGCTGGCTGGCCGGGCAGGAACTGCCCGACAGCGAAGGCCACATGCAGCGCGCCATCCTGACCGCCGATGACATGGCCGGCTACAGCGCAGGGATGGAGGCGCCCGTCTGGGGCAGCTACGGCGACTGGCAGATCGCCAAATGCGGGCCCTGGTCGCAGGGGCCGGTGCTGCTGCAATCGCTGGCCCTGCTGGAGGGCATGGACCTGGGCGCGCTGGACCCGATGGGGGCCGAATTCCTCCACCGCGTGACCGAGGCGATGAAGCTGGCCTATGCCGACCGCGAGGTCTATCTGGCCGATCCCGCCTTTGCCTCCGTGCCGCTGGCCCGACTGCTTGCGCCGGACTACAGCGCCGCGCGCCGCGCCCTGATCGGCGCCCGGGCCAGCCATGACCTGACCCCCGGCACCCTGCCGGGGTTCGAAGGCCAGCGCGCCGCCATGCTGGCGGCGCTGGAGCGCCTGAGCAGCACCGATGGCGCGGTCTATGAACCCACCATGGCGCATCTGGCGCGCAAACCCGGCGATACCGTGCATCTGGATGTGATCGACGCCGAAGGCAACATGGTCAGCGCCACGCCTTCGGGCGGGTGGCTGCAAAGCGCGCCGACCATCCCGGGGCTGGGCTTCTGCCTGAATTCGCGCGCGCAGATGTTCTGGCTGGAAGAGGGGCTGCCCGGATCGCTGGCGCCCGGCAAGCGCCCGCGCACCACGCTGTCACCCTCGCTGGCGCGGCACCCGGACGGGCGGCGGCTGGCCTTCGGCACCCCGGGCGGCGACCAGCAGGACCAGTGGCAACTGATCTTCTTTCTCTATCACGCGCAATTCGGCATGGGGCTGCAGGCGGCGCTGGATGCACCGCTGTTCCACACCACCCATTTCCCGGCCAGCTTCTATCCCCGCTCGCGCAGCCCCGGCCAGATCATGGTCGAGGAAACCTACGGCCCCGATGTCATCGCCGACCTGCGCGCCCGCGGCCATGATGTCCAGACCTCGCCGCCCATGACCATCGGGCGGCTGACGGCGGCGGGGCGCGATGCGGACGGGATGCTGCGGGCGGGCGCCTCGCCGCGGCTGATGCAGGCCTATGCGCTGGGACGCTGAGGCCCCCCTTGAACCCCGCGCCGGGGGCGCCACCTGAAAGGGGCGGCAGATGAAAGGCAACAGGAGCGCGCGCAATGCAATGGTCCGGATGGTCGCTGCGCCTGGGGCGCCTTGCAGGCATAGACCTCTACATGCACGCCACCTTTCCGCTGCTGTTCCTGTGGGTGGGGTTCCTCTACTGGGTGCAGACCGGAACGCTGGGGGGGGTCGCCTTCGGGCTGGCCTTCATCGGGGTGCTGTTCCTCTGTGTGGTGGCGCATGAATACGGCCACGCGCTGACCGCGCGGCGATTCGGCATCGGCACGCGCCATATCACGCTGCTGCCCATCGGCGGGCTGGCCATGCTGGAGCGGATGCCCAAGGACCCGCAGCAGGAGATCATCGTCGCCCTGATGGGCCCGGCGGTGAATATCGCCATCGCGCTGGGGCTGGCGCTGGTGCTGACCCTGACCGGCGGCTGGACGCCCATGGACCCCGAAGCCCCCCTGATGATCCCCGCCAGCTTCCTGCAAAGCGTGCTCCTTGCCAATATCTTCCTGGCGGTGTTCAACATGATCCCGGCCTTTCCCATGGATGGCGGGCGGGTGCTGCGCGCGGCGCTCAGCTTTCGCATGGGGCGGACGGGGGCAACGGTGCTGGCCGCGCGCATCGGCCAGACGCTGGCGCTTGGCTTCGGGGTGCTGGGGCTCTTCGGCAATCCGCTGCTGATCCTGATCGCCGTCTTCATCTGGATCGGTGCCGCCTCCGAAGCTGGCGCCACCGAGATGGAAACCCGGTTGCGGCGCAAACCCGTGGCCCGCGCCATGATCACCGATTTCCACATCCTGTCCCCGGACAGCCGCCTGTCCCGCGCGGTCAACCTGACACTGGCGGGCAAGCAAAGGGACTTCCCGGTGCTGGACGGGCCGCGGCTGGTGGGGGTGGCCACGCAATCGGCCATCCTGCGGGGCCTGCGCGATCACGGGCTGGAGGGGCGCGTGGCCGATATCATGTCCGCCCCCGTCACGGCCGAAAGCAGCGATGACCTGGCGACCTTGCTCGAGGCCCTGCAACAGACGCCGGACGCGCGCCTGATCTGCATCCTGCACCGCGGCGCGCTGATCGGAGTGATCGACATGGAAAACATCTCGGAATTCCTGCGCATCCAGGCCGCATTGCAGGACCGTTAGAGCGTGTCGCGTTCATTCGCATTCACGCGACACGCTCTAACTTATTGTGGTCGCATGTTTTGCGCGCAAAACCGGTTCCCACTTTGCGCAACATGCTCCAGCGCCTGCCACCCCGGCGCACCCCATCTGCCCCGCAGGGGCAGCGCCCCCGAAGGGCGCAAACCGCGCCCTGAGGGGGCGCTCCCTCCCTCAGCCTCAGGCGTCAGCTTCGGGATAAAGCACGCAGGCAACCTCATGCCCCTCGGCGATCCGGCGTCGGCGGGGTGAGGGTTGGGCCGCAAAGCGCAACCGCAGCGCCGCACCATCCTCGGATACCTCCGCCGCCTCGGCCAGTGAGGGCGGGCGCGCGGCCAGCACCTCGGCCAGTTGCGCCCGCGCCGCCGCCACGCCCTTGGGCGCCGGGATACGCAGGTCCAGACCGTCGCGCTCTGGCACCCCCAGTGCATCGCGCGGGCGCTCCAGCAGGTCCCGTTCCGCCAGCGCCGCGATCACATCGCGCCCTTCCCAGCCGCAGGTGACGGTGGCCAGCGGGCAGCGGTTGTGAAAGCGGCAGCCATTGGGCAGGTCCACCGCCGAGGGGATCTCGCCCGCCGATTCCAGCGGCGGTTTCTCCACGCTCGGGTCCGGCTCGGGCGAGGCATCGAGCAGCAGCTGCGTATAGGGGTGCTTGCGCTCGGCGATGACCTTTTCCGTGGGGCCAACCTCGACAATCTCGCCCAGATACATGATCGCGGTGCGGTCGGCGACATAGCGGATCGTGGGCAGGTCATGGCTGACATAGACGAAGGAAATCCCCATCTCATCCCGGAAATGCCGCATCAGGTTCAGCACACCCGCGCGGATGGACACATCCAGCATCGACACCGGCTCATCGGCCACGATGAAGCGCGGCTCCAGCACGATGGCGCGGGCAATCGCCACCCGCTGGCGCTGCCCGCCCGAAAGTTCATGCGGGAAGCGCTCCATATAGGTCGCCGCCGGTTTCAGCCCCGCGCGTTCCAGCGCCTGCACCACCCGGGCGCGCTTGTCCGCCCCGCGCGCCAGCCCGTGTATGGTCAGCGGCTCGCCCACGATATCCTGAATGGTAAAGCGCGGGTTCAGCGTCTGATACGGGTCCTGAAACATCATCTGCGCGCGGCGGCGAAAGGCTTTCAGATCGCCCTTCTTCAGATGCGCGATATCCTCGCCCTCGGACAGGATACGCCCGTCAGTGGGCTCCTGCAGACGCACCAGCATTTCGCCCGTGGTCGTCTTGCCCGACCCGGATTCGCCCGCCAGCCCCAGGATTTCCCCCGCCTGCAGGTCCAGATCGATCCCGTCCACCGCATGGACCTTGTCATCGGACCCGCCGAAGAACCCGCCCGCCACGGGGAAATGCTTGACCAGCCCCTCGACCTTCAGCACCTCGGCCCCCTCGCGCCGTTCGCGCAGGGGGGCGGCAACCAGTTCCTCATTCAACCGCCGCCCCACCTCGACCCAGGCGTCATTGGTGGCGGCCGTGCGGCGGAATTCCTCTACCCGGTCCGGGTAATGGCAGGCGGCAAAGCGCCCGTCGCCCACCGGGTGCTGCGCGGGCTCTTCGGCGCGGCAGCGGTCGGTGGCGAAGGGGCAGCGTTCGGCAAAGCGGCAGCCCGCGGGCGGGTTCAGCAGGTTGGGCGGCGTGCCGGGGATGGAGATCAGCTCCCGCTGCGCGCCCTCCAGCGTGGGAAAGGCATTGGTCAGGCCCATGGTATAGGGGTGGAAGGGCTGGCCAAAGACCTGCCGCACTGGCCCCGTCTCCATGATCTTGCCGCCATACATCACCGCCACCCGGTCGCAGGTCTGCACCACGACCGAGATATCATGCGTGATGAACAGCAGCGCCATGCCCCGTTCCCGCCGCAGCCGCGCCAGGCGCGAAAGGATCTGCGCCTGCGTCACCACATCCAGCGCCGTGGTCGGCTCATCCGCGATCAGAAGCTGCGGCTGCAACGCCATCGCCATGGCGATCACCGCGCGCTGTTTCATGCCGCCCGACATCTCATGCGGATAGGCGCGCAGGCGTGAGGGGTCCAGGCCCACGGCGCGGAACAGATCCTCGGCCTGCGCCCATCCGGTCGCCTTGTCGATCTGGATATGCGCCTGCATCGCCTCCAGGATCTGGTCGCCCACGCGATAGACCGGGTCGAGCGCGTTCATCGCGGCCTGGCTGATCCAGGCGATCTCCTTCCAGCGCACGCGGCGCATATCCTCGCCCTGCAAGGGCACCAGATCGCGCCCGGCGAAATCGATCGCCCCGCGCGGGATTTCGCCATTGGGCGGCAGCAGCTTCAGCATCGCCTTGGCGGCGGTAGTCTTGCCGCAGCCGGATTCGCCCACCAGCCCCAAAGCCTCGCCCGGGGCAATCGTGAAATCGATCCCGTCCACGGCCTGCACCGGCCCGGCGCCGGTGCGGTAATGGATCGCCAGATCGCGCACATCCAGCAGGGTCTTCTGCGCCATATCCTTCATTGCCGCGCCCTCAGCCGTGGGTTGGCGACCACTTCCAGCGACCGCGAGATGAAGAAGACCGACAGCACCGTGGTCATGATCAGGATGCCCGGTGGCAGGTTCCACCACCACGCCGTCCGCCACGCGCCCGAAAGCCGCGCATCATGCAGGATACCACCCCAGGAAATCGCCTGCGGCGGGCCAAGGCCCAGGAAGGACAGCGTCGCCTCGGCAATGATGCTCACGCCGACGATGATCGCCAGTTCCAGAAACACCAGCGGCAACACGTTGGGGAAGATATGCAGATACATGATCCGCAGGTCCGAGGCGCCGGCCACCCGCGCGGCCTTCACAAACGGGCGTTCGCGCAGGGACAGCACCTGGCTTCGGATCAGCCGCGCCACCGTGCGCCATGTCAGCAGCGAGACTGCCAGAATGACGATGGTCAGCGATGGCTGGAACAGCAGCACCAGGATCAGCGCGAAGGGTTCGAACGGGATGCCATACATCACATCCACCGTGCGCATCAGCACCGTTTCCGTCCGCCCCCGGTAATAGCCCGCGATCAAGCCCACATTGGTGCCGATCAGCACCACCAGCGTGGCCCCCAGAAAGCCCACCAGCAGCGCGATCTGGCTGCCATGCACGTTCTGGCTGAAGAGATCCCGCCCCAGATGATCCGTGCCGAACCAATGCTCGCGCGAGGGCGGCAGAAGGCGGCTCACAAACCGGTCCGACCCCAGCGCCAGCATCTCGTCGCCCACCACCAGCAGCGCGCGCAGATGGCGCTCGCTCTCGGTGGGGATGATCTGCCAGGCCGCGCCGTCCCATTCCATGATCAGCCCGTTGCGCCCGGCAGCAATCGCCCGGCCATCATCACCGATCCAGCCGGCGCGCAGGGCGCGCGTATCGGGTGCCTGATCCACGGACCAACCGGTATCGGCGCCTTCACGGCGCAACAGCGTGCCGCGCTCGCCCACCACCAGCGCCGCGCCGCCCTCGTCGATATGAATATGGTTGAGATCGCGCGAGGAGCCCAGGCGCTCCAGCGTGGCGCTGCCACCCTCGGGGTCATAGCGCACCGCCAGCCCCCGCTCACCCACGATCAGCGCGGTGCCGTCCACATCCAGCGCCACCGATTGCAGCGGGAAGCCACGGCCCACGGGGCTGTCGATCGCGGTGATCGCACCGCTATCGACCTCCAGCAGCCAGATTTCCTCGCGCGTGCCAACGATCAGCGCGCTTGCGTCATCCAGCCAGACAGCGCCGCGCAAACGGGCGGGTTCGGGGGCGTCGATCTGCGCCCAGTCGGCGCCCGTGCGCAGCAGGATCACGCCATCCTCGCCCACCGCCAGCGCCCGCCCCGCAGGCGACAGCGCCACGGCGTGCAGATCAGCCTCGGTCGGCAGGTCCAGCGGGGCCCAGTCGCCCGCGCCTTCGCGCGCCCAGCCCATGCCGCCCCGCCCGACGATGATCGCCACATCACCGCGATGGTCCGCATCATTCAGCGCCAGCGGGCCCAGGCTCTCCTGCAATTCCCACCCCTCGGCCCCGCGCTGCAGGACCGAGCCATCCTCGATCTCGTTGATATGGCGCGGGTCATGGGTGGACAGCAGCGGCGCAAACAGCGCCATGGCGATGATCACGCCCAGAACGCACATGCCGATCACGGCCAGCCGGTCCTGCATCATGATCCGCAACGGACCGGCAGCGGCCCGCAAAACAGGGGGAAGGGTCATCGGAAGCTCACCCTCGGGTCAAGCGTGGTGTAAAGGATATCGACCAGCAGGTTCAGGAAGATCACAAAGGCCGCCATGATCAGGAATGACGCCTGCGCCAGCGGAAAATCCGAGGTCCGCACCGCGTTCAGGATCTCACGCCCCAGCCCCGGCCAGGAGAAGACGACCTCCACCACCACCTGCCCGCCCGCGGCCAGGCCAATGGTGACGGCCAGCTGCGTGACCACCGGCAGCAGCGCGTTGCGCGCGGCGTGCTTGTAGAGGATGTCGCGCTCCGGCAGGCCCTTGGCACGGGCCATCTCGATGAAATCCTCGCCGTAAACCTCCAGCATCGTGTTGCGCATGATCAGAAGCGGCGAGCCCAGGTAATACAGCGCCACGATCAGCACCGGCAGCGCCGCGTGCCACAGGAAATCCAGCGTCAGGATCTTGTCCCACCAGCCGTCCGCATCATAGGGCAGGGTGCGCATGCCTGATGTGGGCAGGATCGACAGCCCCACCCCAAAGATCAGGATGGCGATCATCCCCGTCCAGAACATCGGCGCCGAGCGGAACATCAACCCGAAGAAGATGCCCACAGTATCGGTGCGCGACCCCCGCCGCCAGGACAGCCACGCCCCCAGCGGCACACCGATCGCATAGGCCAGCACGATCGCCGCCAGCATCAGCACCATGGTATTGGCCAGCCGCTCCCAGACGATCTCCGAAACCGGCGCGCGATAGCTGAACGAGGTCCCGAACTCCCCCTGAACCGCATTGCCCAGAAACAGCACATATTGCCGCCACAGCGGCTCCTCCAGCCCGAACTGGGCACGGATGGCCGCGCGCTGCTCGGCGTTCAGCCCCTCGGTCACCAGCGCCGCCGTGGGGTCCGGCAGACCCATGCGGAACAGGAAGAACAGGATCGTTGCAATGATCCAGAGCGAGAATATCGCCTGCAGCACGCGCTTGATCAGATAGCTACGTCGCGTCATCGCCCTTGGTCCCCCGGCAGGCGCGCGCGCCCGGCCCTGTCATTTTCTTGCCAGAAATACTCAAAAAAAGCGGCCCGCCGCAGCGGTGCTGCGACGGGCAAGTGCGTCCGGCCGGATCAGCGCTGCAAGCGGCCGTCGCTGTCCCAGCTGTAGCCTGCGTCCTCAAGCTCGGCCCGCGCGGCGTCCATGTCGAACTCGAACCGCTCAATGAAGGGCGCATGCCAGAAGGCATTGACCGGCGCGATGATCGAGGTGCCGACCTCGCCGCGCCCGTCCAGCAGCACATTCACCATCCGCTCCCGGTCCATGGCCATGGTCAGCGCGCGGCGCACGGCACGGTCATCGAAGGGCGCGCGGCGCAGGTTGAAGGTCATGTGGTAATACCCGAAATCCGGGACCGAGACGACGGTCAGATCGTCATTGCCCTCGGCCAGCGGGATCTGCCCCGGTTCCAGCCGCCAGGCGGTCATGTCGATCTGCCCGGTCTGCATGGCGGTGAACACCCCTTCGGCATCGGCAAAGATCAGGAACTCCACCGCATCGACCGCAATCTCATCGGCGTGGAAATGATCCCCATAGGTGGTCAGGGACATGAACTCGCCGCGGTCATAGCGGTCGAACACGAACGGACCGGACCCCACGGTCGGGATCTCGTCAGGGGTCAGCTCCTGCGGGTCGTCGATCTCCGACCAGATATGCGCGGGCAGGATCGGGATCTGGCTCAGCGTGATGGTGGCAAAGGGCGCCGAGGGCTCGCTCAGGTTGAAGCGCACGCTCAGATCGCCGGTCTGCTCCACCGTGTCGATGGCAGCCAGGTAGCTGTCGAAATAGCTGTAGTCGCTGTTCATGTAGTATTCGAAGGTGAACACCACATCCTCGGCGGTGAGCGGCTCGCCATCGTGGAAGGTCATCCCCTCGCGCAGGGTGACGTCGATGGTCACGTCATCCACAGGCGTCACCTCGGCAGCGGCCCAGGGCACCGGCTCCACATCCGGGCTCAGGCGCACCAGCCGGTCATAGTAAAGCCGCATCCATTTCCAGCCCCAGACGGAGGTCGAGGCCAGCGGGTTCACGTTATCCGGCTCCTGCGGGCCGCCGATGCGCAGGGTGGCGCGGTCAGTCAGCGGCTGGGCCTCCATCGGCACCCATTCGGAATAGAGCGCCTCACCGGCCATGGCGTTCATGTTCTCGAATGTGGTGTTGTTATAGGCCACGACCTCATCGCGGTTGAACAGCACCACGACAGGAGCGTCGGGGACGTAAAGCTCCTGCATCTCATGCACCAGCGCCTGACGGGCATTGACGTCGAATTCGGCCCCCTGTGCGTCATAGAGTGCGTCATAGTCGGGGTTGTCATAGCCGCCGGGGTTGTTGGCGCCCAGCTCGGCCTGGCGGCTGTCCAGCGTGCCCAGGAAGAACTGCGGATCCAGCCGGTCCACCCGTCCGGACCAGCCCAGGATCGTGGCGTCGAAATCCTGCTCGGAATAGAAACGGTCCAGCAGCGTGCGGAATTCCAGCGGCGTGACGGTCACATCCAGCCCCAGCTCCCGCCAGGCGTCGGCGATGATGAAGGCGCCTTCATAGCGGATAGGGTCATAGGACTCGGTGGTGGTGTAGATCTCGACCGAAGGGACACGCTCCTGCGCGATGCCCGGCGCCCCGAAGGCCGAAATCGCCAGAACCGAAGTCCCGGCCAGAATGAGGTTTCGCGTCATTGCACTCTCCCTGCAGGCGCATTTTCTGGATGCCGCGCCACCCGCAGGCGACCCGCATGGGCAGAAACCTACGCCTCCGGCACAACCAAGGTCAACCCCGGTACCGCACCCGCCGCGCGCCCATTGACTTGACAATCCGCAACCGCAACTGTCCCCTTGCAGCCCCGGCAGCCAGGGACATGCCATGAGTGACACAACCCGCCACCACAACGAAGAGATGAAGCGCATCAAGGCCGAACACGCCGAGATGATGAAATCCAGGACCCGCGAGAAAGGCCTGATCATGGTCCATACCGGCGCGGGCAAGGGCAAGTCTTCATCGGGCTTCGGAATGATCCTGCGATGCATCGCCCATGGCATGCCCTGCGCCGTGGTGCAATTCATCAAGGGCAACTGGAAAACCGGCGAAAAGACGCTTCTGCGGGACCGCTTCGCCGATGAATGCCGCTTCTTCGTCTCAGGCGAGGGCTTCACCTGGGACACCCAGGACCGCGACGCCGACATCGCCGCCGCCGAAAACGGCTGGGCCATCGCGCAGGCGCAGATCCTGGACCCCGCCATCCGCTTCGTGCTGCTGGACGAGATCAACATCGCCCTGCACTACGAGTATCTGGACATCCACGCGGTGGTGTCCTTCCTGCAAACCCGCAAACCCCCCATGACCCATGTCTGCCTGACCGGCCGCCAAGCCCGGCCCGAACTGATCGCCGCCGCCGATCTGGTGACCGAAATGACGTTGCTCAAGCATCCCTTTGATGACGGGGTCAAGGCCCAGAAAGGGATCGAATTCCGACAGTCGGGATGGGGGCGCTGCCCCCGTCGCCTGAAGGCGACTCCCCCGGGATATTTCTGCAAGGGTGAAAACACATTGTTAACCATTCCCTGCCATTCTGAAAGAGCGGTACAGGGAGGGATCCCGATGACCGCCAAGGGTGAAAGCGCCGCGTCTCCCCCGGTTTCCGGCCCGAGGCGCGGCGCCGCCCCTTCCCCCCTTCATCCTTGCAAAAATATCCCCGCCGGAGGCGCACATCAGCCAGCAGAGTTCCCGCCTGAGGAGACGCGGAGCAGCCCCAGACAAGGGGCCATCTGGCGCGACAGGGCGCGTTGGCTTGCGGGGCGGCGCGGGTCAACCGCCGACCAGCCAGGCGCCCAGGGTGGCCGCGCAGATCAGGGTCATCGCGCGACGGTAGAGCGCAAGGCCGCGGGAAAGGTCAGCGGGCGCAGGGTCCGGGGCGGCGGCGTTCAGCCAGGGTTCCTCGGCCACCCGGTCGGCGTAGATGCGCGGCCCGGACAGCCGCAGGCCCAGGCCTCCGGCCATGGCGCCTTCGGGCCATCCGGCATTGGGCGAGCGGTGGTTGCGCGCGTCCCGCGCCATCACCCGCAGCGCCGTGCCCGGCTGCGGCGCGGTCAGCGCCAGCGCGAGGCCCGTCAGCCGGGCGGGGATCCAGTTGGCAAGATCATCCAGCCGCGCGGCGCATTTGCCGAAATATTCATGGCGCGGGCTGCGATGGCCGATCATTGAATCCAGCGTGTTGATGGCCTTGTAGGCCGCGATCCCCGGCAGGCCCGCCACCAGCCCCCAGAAAAGCGGCGCCACCACCCCGTCCGAGGCATTCTCGGACAGCGATTCCAGGGCCGCGCGGGCCACGGCGGCGCCGTCCAGCCGGGCCGGGTCACGCCCGACGATCATCGCCACCGCGGCGCGCGCGCCCTCCAGATCGCCGGCCTGCAGGGGGGTGGCGACAGCGGCCACATGGTCATGCAGGGACCGGCTGGCCAGCAGCGGCCAGGCGATCACGGCGCCGATCAGCACCCCGGCCAGCCCCTGCGGCAGCGCGGCCTGCAGCGCCCAGGCGGGCAGCGCCGCGGCCAGGACCACGGCCAGGGTTGTGCCCAGCCCGGCCAGCAGGCGCGCGCGGGGGGTGCCGTGGTTCAGCCGCGCCTCGGCCCGCGCGATCAGGGCGCCAAGCCATGTGACCGGGTGGCCGATGCGGGCGTAGACCCGGGCGGGCCAGCCCAGGGCGGCATCGATGGCCAGGGCCAGGGCCATCATCAGGGCGAAGCTCATGGGCACTCCGGGGTCTGGCTGTCCGCGACCGGGGCGCCCGCGACCTGCACGATGGACAGGCCGTCGTCCAGGCAGCGCAGGCGGGTGAGTGACAGTGGGGCGATTTCGAAGGCCAGCGCCGCCGGGGTATCCCCGAGCGCCAGGGCCAGTGCGGCGCGCGCTGTGCCGGCATGGGCGAGCACCACCACCGGGCCGCCCCGCCGGGCACGGGTGGTCAGTTCCTGCAGCGCCGGGGTCACGCGGGCGACCATGGCGGCGAAGCTCTCGCCCCCCGGCGCGGCGATCCGGGCCAGCTGCGCCCGTGTCAGCGGGCCAAGATCCGGCAGCTCGGCATAGGGCAGTCCTTCGTGGGCGCCGAAATCCTGTTCCCACAGACGCGGGTCGATCTGCAGGGCGGCGCCGGGCCAGAGGGCCTCTGCGGTCTGGCGGCAGCGCAGCGCCGGGCTGCAGGCCAGATGCGCGGGTCTGCCCAGCCGTGCCGCCAGCGCCTGTGTCGCCGCCGCGTCGATCCGGGCGGGCACATCGCGCCGTCCGGCCATCCGCCCGCCGGTTTCGGCCGGGGCGTGGCGGATCACCACCAGTTCGTTTTCGGCCAGTTCCTGCATCGCGCTTTCCATTTTCGGGGCACTGTGCTTTGTCACGCCTTGATGGCAAAGTCGATTCTGATAACCGGGGGCGCGCGGTCGGGCAAAAGCACATTGGCCGAGCGCATGACCCTGAGCCTGGGGCGCCCGGCGGTCTATGTGGCCACCGCCGAAGCCGGTGACGCCGAGATGGCCGACCGGATTGCCCGTCATCAGGCGCGGCGCGGCCTCGAATGGCGGACGCACGCCACCCCACTGGAGCTCTGTGCCGCCCTGCGCGCCACGGATAGCGCGCCGCGGCTGGTGGATTGTGTCACGCTGTGGCTGAGCAACCTGATGTTTGCCGAACGCGACTGGGAGGCCGAGGTTGCCGCGCTCTGCGATCTGCTGCCTACGCTTTCGGCCCCGGTGGTATTTGTCACCAATGAGCTGGGCAGCGGGATCGTGCCTGAAAACGCCCTGGCGCGGCGGTTCCGGGACATGGCGGGCTGGACCAACCAGCGGCTTGGCGCGGCCTGTGACGAGGTCTGGCTCTGCGTGGCCGGGCAGCCCCTGAAGATCAAACCCCCCGGAGGTTGAGACATGGCGCCTTTTCCACTCTCGCGGCTGGAAGACCTGCTGACCCTGCCGCTGCCCGCCCCCGATCCCGCCGCGCGCGAAGGCGCCGTTGCGCGGCAGGCGCAGTTGACCAAGCCGCCCGGGTCGCTGGGGCGGCTGGAGGAACTGGCGCTGTTCATGGCGGCCTGGCGGGGCAATGACCGGCCCCGGATCGACCGGGCGCAGGCGCTGGTCTTTGCCGGAAATCATGGTGTCTGTGCGCAGGGGGTGAACCCTTTTCCGCAGGCGGTCACGGCGCTGATGGTGGCGAATTTCGCCGCCGGGGGGGCGGCGATCAACCAGCTTTGCGCCGTGGCGGGGGCGGATCTGCGGGTGGTGCCGCTGGATCTGGAGCGGCCCACCGCCGATATCACCCAGGGCCCGGCGATGCCTGCCGCAGAGGCGCTGGCGGCCTTCAACACGGGCGCGGCGGCGGTGGACCCGGGCGCCGATGTGCTGGTGCTGGGGGAAATGGGGATCGGCAATTCCACCATTTCGGCGGCCTTGGCGCAGGCGGTGTTCGGGGGGGCGGCGGCGGATTGGGTCGGCCCCGGGACCGGCGCCGATGCCGCCGGGATGGCGCAGAAGGCCGCGGTGGTGGAGCGCGCGGTGGCCCGCCACGCAGGGCTGGCGCCGCTGGCGCTGCTGGCCGCCCTTGGCGGGCGGGAACAGGCGGCCCTGTGCGGGGCGGTGCTGGCGGCGCGGATGGCGCGGATCCCGGTGCTTCTGGACGGGTTCATCTGCTCGGCCGCCGTGGCGCCGCTGCACGGGGCACGGCCCGAGGTGCTGGATCACTGCCTGATCGCCCATCAGAGCGCCGAGCCGGGCCACGCCCGGCTGGCAGCGGCCCTGGGCAAGGCGCCGCTGCTGTCGCTGGGCATGGCCCTGGGCGAGGGGACCGGCGCGGCGCTGGCGCTGAACGTGCTGCGCGGGGCGCTGGCCTGTCACAATGGCATGGCCACCTTTGCCGAGGCCGGGATCACCGCGTGACCCGGCGCCTGCAAGAGCTGCAACTGGCGGTGATGTTGCTGACGCGGCTGCCCGCGGGGCGGCTGGCGGATCCGGCGCCGGGGCTGGCCGCGGGGGCCTGGGCGTTTCCGCTGGTGGGGCTGTTGCCGGGGGCGGTGCTCTGGGCGGTGCTGGCGGGCGCGCTGGCGCTGGGGCTGGCGCCGATGGGGGCGGCCCTGCTGGGGCTGGGGGCGGCAGCGCTGCTGACCGGGGGGTTGCACCATGACGGGCTGGCCGATTGCGCCGATGGCCTGGGCGGCGGGCGGGACCGCGCACATGCGCTGGAGATCATGCGCGACAGCCGCATCGGCACCTATGGGGTGCTGGCGCTGGTCTTTGCCATCGGGCTGGGGGCGGCGGCGCTGGCGCAGATCGGCGCCGGGCTGGGGCTGGCGCAGGCGCTGCTGATCGGCGTGGCCAGCCGGATGGCCATGCTGGGCGCCATGTGGGCGCTGCCACCTGCGCGCGACGACGGGCTGGGCCAGCAAGTCCGCGGCGTGGCGCCCGGCGCGCTTCTGCCCGGCGCGCTGTTGCTGGCCGGGCTGGCGCTGTGGACCGGGGCTGGCAGCCTGTGGGTGCTGGCGCTGATGGCGGCCAGCGGCGCGCTGCTGGCGCGGCGCGCGCAGCGCAGGCTGGGCGGCCAGACGGGCGATGTGCTGGGCGCGGTGCAGCTGGCATCGGAAACCGCCGGATGGGTGGCGCTGGCCGCGCTGCTGGCACTGGGCTGACCCCGCTCAGCGGTTGCGGGGGTCCAGCACGTCACGCAGCGCATCGCCGAACAGGTTGATCCCCAGCACCGCCACAAAGATCGCCAGCCCCGGCCAGAACGAGATCAGGGGCGCCTCGGACATGTAATTGGTGCCGATGCGCAGCATGGACCCCCAACTGGGCGTCGGCGGCTGCACGCCCAGTCCCAGAAAGCTCAGCGCGCTTTCCACCAGGATCGCCGTGGCCATGCTGACCGACATCTGGATCACCAGCGGGCTGGCGATATTGGGCAGCACATGCTTGACCATGATCCCCAGATGGCGGTTGCCCAGGGCGCGCGCGGCCTCGACATATTCGGTTTCGCGCACGGACAGGGTCTGCGCCCGGGCCAACCGGATGAAGATCGGCGAATAGACGATGCCGATGGCGATCATCGCGGTATAGAGGCTGGGCCCCATCACCGCCGTCATCGCCAGCGCCAGCACGATCACCGGAAAGGCCATCATCGCATCCGTCAGGCGCATGACCACATATTCATCCAGCGGCCCCCGGAAATACCCGGAAACCAGCCCGATCGGCACACCGATCCCCGCGGCCAGCAGCACCGCGATCAGCCCCGCCTGCAGCGACGCGCGCGCGCCATAGATCAACCGGCTGAGGATATCGCGCCCCAGCTCATCCGTGCCCAGCAGGTAGACATCGCCGGGGGGTTGCAGGATGGCCATGAAATCCGGGCGGGTGGGGTCATGGGGCGCGATCTGGGGGGCAAAGATCGCCACCACCACCAGCGCGGTGACGATCAGCAGGCCAAGCGCCCCCAGCGGGCGGCGCAGCATTCGACGCAGGACGCGGGCCATCTCAGCGCTCCTTGATGCGGGGGTCGAGGATGAAATACAGGATATCGGTCACCAGATTGATGACGATCACCGCCACGGCAAAGATCAGCACCAGGCTTTGCATCATGGTCAGGTCCAGCCGCAGCACCGAATTGAAGATCAGCCGCCCGAAGCCCGGCAACCCGAAGATGGTGTCGATCACCACCACATTGCCCAGCAGCGCGGCGAATTCCACGCTCAGGATCGTCACCAGCGGGATCAGCGAGGTCCGCAGCCCGTGGCGCAGGATCACCGCCCGCGCGGTCAGCCCCTTGGCCCGTGCGGTGCGCACATAGTCGGATTTCATCACCTCGATCATGGAGGAGCGCACCAGCCGCATGAAGATCCCCGCCGGGCGCAGGCCCAGGGCAATCGCGGGCATGATGGAATGCAGGAAGCTTTGCCAGGGGTCCACGCTGAAACGCACGAAGCCCGAGGACGGCAGCCACCCCAGCCAGAGTGAAAAGACGTACAGCAGCAGCACCGCCACCCAGAAACCGGGCAGCGAAATGCAGGTCAGGCCGATGAAGGTGGCCACCCCGTCGCCCAGCCGTCCCGGGCTGGTGGCCGCGATCACGCCCGCGGGCACGCCGATCACCAACCCCACCAGCAGGGCCAGCGCCGTGATCTGCAGCGTCACCGGCAGCGCGTTGAGGATCGCGCGCGACACGGGGCTGTTGTCCACCATGGACCGCCCCAGATCACCGGTCATCACATTGCCCAGCCAGGACAGGTACTGCATATGCAGCGGCTGGTTCAGGCCCAGCCTTTCGCGCACGGCGGCCAGCGCCTCGGGGGTGGCCTCCTGGCCCAGGATCATCCGCGCGGGATCGCCCGGCAGCACCTGCATCACCAGAAACACCCCGATGGTGATCAGGAACAGAATGGGGATCATGCCCAGCATGCGGCGCAGGACGAAAAAGACCACGGTGTGGACCTCCTGTTGAAAAGGGGCGCCGCGGCGGATCGGCCGCCGCGGTGCAGGCCGTCAGGCGGCGTTACTCCGCCAGCCAGACATCCTCGAAGCGCATCATCGAATCGGGGATGTGGCGATAGCCCTGCAGATCGGTGCGGAAGGCCTTCATCTCCTGCAGGTGGTAGGTGAAGATATAGGGGAAGTCGGTGTTGAAGACCTCCAGCGCCTCGCGATACAGCGCGCGGCGTTCGTCCTGATCGACGGCGGCGCGGGCTTCATCCAGCAGGCGGTCCATCTCTTCGCTGCTGTAGTGGCTGAAGTTCACCCCGCCATCGGTGTGGAACCACGGATGCGCGCTCAGATCCGGGTCATTGCGCGGGCTCAGTTCGATCTGCGCGGCGGCGTAGTTCGCCTCGCCCATGCGCGACAGGATGGTGCCGAATTCCACCTGCTGCAGCTGGATGTCGATGCCGACCTCGGAGCACATGGCGGCATAGATCGAGGCCACGCGGATGCTTTCATCATCCGGCGTGATCAGCAGCGGGAAGGAGAACCCATCCGGCACGCCCGCCGCCTCCAGCATCTCGCGCGAAAGGTCCAGATCGCGGTGCGGGGCCTCATCGGGGCTGTCCACCACCCAGGTCGCGGGCGAGAACGGGCCAACGGCGGGCACCGCAGCCTCGCCGAACACGGTATCCACCACCACGCGCCGGTCGATACAGGCCGAAACGGCGGCGCGGCGTTCGGGGGTTCCCAGTTCCTCGGACTGGGTGTTGACCCAGATGCCGCGGAAGCCCAGGCCGCCGACGATGCTGAGCTCGATATCGGGGTTGTCCTGCACGCGCGAGACCGCGCGCCCCGGCACCGTGTTGATGATGTGGATCGACCCGGTTTCCAGATTCACGATCCGCGATTCCGCATCGACGAACGGACGATAGATCACCTGATCCAGATAGGGCAGCCCGTCCTTGAAGTAATCGTCAAAGCGGTCCAGCACCACGCGGTCATCGCGGATGCGTTCGACAAAGCGGAAGGGGCCTGCGCCCACCAGCACCTGGCCGAAATCGGCGCCATGCTCTTCGACAGCGGCGGGCGAGACCATCATCCCCGACCAGCTGGCCATCGCTGGCAGAAAGGCGCCAAAGGGCTGGCTGAGGCGCACGGTCACCTGCAGCGGGCCATCCACCGTCACCTCTTCGACAAAAGCCAGCTCGCCCGCGCGGGCCGATCCGAAATCGCGGTCCATCATGCGTGCGAAGTTGAAGGCCACGGCCTCGGCATCCAACGCGGTGCCGTCGTGGAAGGTCACGCCTTCGCGCAGGTAGAAGGTGTATTCGGTGCCCTCCTCGCTGACCTCCCAGCGTTCGGCCAGTTCGGGCTGGATCTGCAGCTCGTCATCGACCTCGACCAGGGTGGCAAAGATATTGTGCAGCACCGTGCGCGAGGCGTTGGAGCTGGTCAGATGGGGGTCAAGTTCAGGCGGGTCATCGGCCAGGCCAACCTGCAGGGTGCCCCCGCGCACGGGTTCGGCCCAGAGATCCCCGGGCGCGGCCATGGCGGTGCCGATGACCGCGGCGGTGGACAGCATCAACAATCGTTTCATGGTGGTTTCCTCACTGTCGGGTCGGTTCTTCGTTCAGGTTGGACGGGCCCGGGCGCCGACCCCTTGCGCCCCGGCCTTGTGGCGTCATCAACCTCGTTTGATGCAGGCGACCCGGTGTCCGGGGCCGATCTCGCGCAGTTCGGGCACGGTGGCGGCGCAGTCCGGCCCGGCGATGGGGCAGCGGGTGCGGAACACGCAGCCCGAAGGCGGCGCCACCGGTGACGGGGTTTCCCCCTTCAGCAACACGCGCTGGCCCCGCGCGCCGGGAACGGGGACGGGGGCGGCGGACAGCAGCGCCTCGGTATAGGGGTGGGTTGGCCGGGCATAGAGGTCACGCGCGTCGGCAATCTCCATGATCCGGCCCAGATACATCACCGCCACCCGGTCCGACAGGTATTCGACCACGCTCAGGTCATGGCCGATGAACACCATGGTCAGGCCCAGATCGGCGCGCAGGTCCTGCAACAGGTTCAGGACCTGCGCCTGAATGGACACATCCAGCGCCGAGACCGGCTCATCGGCCAGGATGAAATCAGGCTCCACCGCCAGGGCGCGGGCGATGCCGATGCGCTGGCGCTGGCCGCCGGAGAACTCATGCGGGTAGCGGGTCATGTGCTCGCGGCTCAGGCCCACGCGCTCCAGCAGGGCGGCCACGCGGTCCCGCCGGTCCTGCGTGCCCTCGCCGATGCCGTGCAGCTTCATGCCTTCGGCGATGATCCGGCCTACGCTCATGCGCGGGTTCAGGCTGGCGAAAGGGTCCTGGAATATGATCTGCATCCGCCGCCGCGTGGCGCGCAGCTCGGCGGCGTTGAGCGCCAGCAGGTCGGTCCCGTCGAATTCCACCTGGCCCGAGGTCGGCTCGATCAGCCGCAGGATCGACCGCCCCGCCGTGGTCTTGCCGGACCCGCTTTCCCCCACCAGGCTGAGGATCTGGCCGCGCTGAAGGTCGAAACCCAGCCCGTCCACGGCGCGCACGATCTTCTTGCGCGAAAACGGCGTGGCGCCGCGCACGGGGAAATGGGTGCGCAGATCGCGCACGGACAGCAGCGGCGCGCTCATGTCCGGGCCTCCTGGGTTGCGACATCGCGCCAGCGGGCGCAGCGGACCTGATGGCCGGGGGCGGCGCTGTCCAGCGGCGGCGCGGCGGTGGTGCACAGCCCCTCGCGCATATGGGTGCAGCGGGGGTGAAAGCGGCAGCCCTGCGGCAGGGCGCGGGGGCTGGGGATATTGCCGGGAATGGCGCGCAGCCGCGGCGCCGCCCCCGCCGCCAGGGCCGAGGCCCCCGGGCGCGGCGTGGACCCCAGAAGCCCGATCGTATAGGGCATCCGCGGCTGGGCAAAGAGCGCCTCGACCGGGGCTTCCTCGACCATCTGGCCGGCATACATGACCAGCACCCGGTCGGCGATTTCGGCCACCACGCCCAGATCATGGGTGATGAACAGGATCGCCATGCCGGTCTCGGCCTGCAGGCGGCGCAGCAATTCCAGGATCTGGGCCTGAATGGTCACGTCCAGCCCGGTGGTGGGTTCATCGGCGATCAGCACGCGCGGGTCACAGGCCAGCGCGATGGCGATCATCACCCGCTGGCGCATCCCGCCCGAAAGCTGATGCGGATAGGCGCGCGCGCGCAGTTTGGGCTCGGGGATGCCCACCTGCTCCAGCAGCTCCACGGCGCGGGCGCGGGCGGCGCGGCGGCTGATGTCACGGTGGGTCAGGATCGCCTCGGCGATCTGGTCGCCGACGGTATAGACCGGGGTCAGGCTGGTCATCGGTTCCTGAAAGATCATGCCGATGTCATTGCCGCGCACCCTCTGCATCCGGCGTTCGGAGATGCCCACCAGGTCCTTGCCGTCCAGCTTGATGCTGCCCCCCGCCACGCGCCCGATCCGCGCGGGCAACAGCCCCATCACCGACAGGCTGGTGACCGATTTGCCGGACCCGCTTTCGCCCACAACCGCCAGCGTCTGGCCCGCGTGCAGATCGAAGCTGACGCCATCGACGGCGCGCAGGCGCCCTTCGTCGGTGGTGAATTCGGTCACCAGATCGCGCACCTGCAGCACAGGCGCTGTCTTGGCAGAAGGGGGCAAGGCGCGGTCCGTCATCATCCATCCATTCCTGGGCCGTCCGATCCCTGGCTGCGCCGTCCCGCGGGCAGCGCGCAAACGCAAAAGCCCCCGTTCCGTGCCGCCGGGAAACAGGGCGGACAGAACGAGGGCTTGAATGCCGGGTCGGATTGCTCCGATATTTCGATCATCATTCCGCAGCCGGGCCAGCAAGGTCAAGAAGGAAATCGCAGGCGCCGGCAGGGGCAGAGGTGAAGCGCCCGTTTTTCGGGCGCTCCGCCAGGTCAGGGGCGCTTATTCGAAGACGCAGCGCGGGAAGTAGAAGGACACGATCCAGTTGGGCTGGTCCACGATCTCCGAAATCCGCAGATCACCGCAGGTGGAGACCAGCATATAGGCATCCACCGCCGCCATCTGCCGCGTGGCGCACAGGAAATCGATCATGCCCGAAACCGCATCGCGCGCGGCGGCCATCAGGTCCGGGCCGATCCCGGTGGTGACCTCATAGCCCTTGGCATCCAGATGGCGTGTGACGGGGCCGGGCGTGGTGAAGCGCGGCATCTTCAGGTTGGCGCCCTTTACCAGATCGACGGTCAGCACCACATCCATGGGGCTTTCGATGGCGGTGCCGCAGACCTCGCCATCGCCCTGGGCGGCATGGGTGTCACCGACCGAAAACAGCGCGCCCGCCACCTCGACCGGCAGGTAAAGCGTGGTGCCCGCCGAAAGGTCGCGGATATCCATGTTGCCGCCCACCCGCCGGGGCGGGACCACCGAATGGTTGCCCGCTTCGGCCAGCGCATTGCCGATGGTCCCGGCAAAGGGTTTCAGCGGCACGCGCCCCTCGGTGCCGAAAAGCGCGGGCGCCATGGTGTTGTGATCGTATTTCCAGACTGTCAGCGCCGGGTCGGTGAACTGATCGGCCAGCAGGCCGAAGCCGGGGATATTGGCGGTCCAGCCGAACCCGGCGCCGTTGCGCGGCTGCGGGGTGAAGCTGTCCAGCGTGATCTTCAGCGCGTCGCCCGGTTCGGCCCCTTCGACCCAGACCGGCCCGGATACGGGGTTGATCTTCGAGAAATCCAGCGCCTTGACATCGTCAACCGTGGAGTCCGGCCCCAACTGCCCGGCCGAGCTGTCCTTGCAATGAAACAGGATCGTCTGGCCCGGTTCGGCGCGCAGCACCGGGGCGATGGATTTGTCCCAGCCGAAATGATGCTGGGCGGCGTGGATGGTATGGTCACAGGCTCTGCACATGGAGTCCTCTTTCGTGGTTGGTCCGGGCCGCTCAGCGGCGGCAATTGCGGGCGGCGGCGGCGGCGTCTTCGGCCGGGTCGCGGCCATGGGCGACGATCCGCTCGGCGGCATCCTCGATCGGCACGCGCCAGACCATGGCCAGCTGGCGCAGACGGTTATAGGCGTGGCCTTCGCCATATTCATGCAGGCCCAGCAGCGCCACCGCCTGCACGATGGTCTGGCGCGCGCCCAGCCGCTGCTCCAGCCCCGCGATCCGCCCGTTGAGCGCGGCGCGCTCATCGAACACCTGCCGCGCGATCAGCAGCGCGCTGTAGACGCCGCCATCCCCCACGGGTTTGAGGATCTGCCCGCAGGCGCCCTGCGCCATGGCCCAGGCCACGCGGCCCGGCGCCTCGGACCCGATCAGCGCGATCAGCGGCATCGGCGCGGCGCCGCGGGCCCAGGGGAATTGCTCATCATGGCCCATGTCGGCATCGAAAAAGACGTAATCGGCCGTGGCGGCGGCGGCGGGCAGGTCCGGCCAGCAATCGGACACCTGCAGGCCGATCTTGGCCAGTTGCCGCGCAAGCGCATCCAGCGTGGGGTTGGGCCGGTGCAGGATCACCGCGCGCTTGCCGCCCAGATCAGGGACCAGGGGGCGGCGCGGGGTCTGTGGCGCCCGGGTCATGGCCGCACCACGCGCAGACGGGAAGCGCCCTCCCGGCGCAGATGGCTGCGCGCCAGATAGGGGTCGGGGGCGATATCGGCAGTGGCCGAGATCACCTGGAACCGACCCCCGCGCAGTTGCGCCACCAGCCCCGGCTGGGTCATGTGATGGGTGGACCGGTCAATCCCCGCCGCCGCATCGCTGGCCAGCAGCGCCGAAAGTTCCAGATGCTCGGCCCCGGGGCGGTGGGCCAGCAGCCGCGCCAGCGCCCGCACCGCGCGAAAGGCCGCCCCCTCCATCGAGGATGCAAACCCACCCGGCGGTTGCCCGCTCCAGGCGGCGGGGCCGGTATAGCCCGCGAAATGCGGCCCGGCCGAGATCACCCCCTCGGCCGCCGCGCCCATGGCCTGCAACTCGCATTCGGTCAGGTTGCAGGACAGGATGGGGCAGCGCTCCGGCGCAAAGGCGCGATCGCGCGCGGCCAGCGCCGCCATCCCCGCCATGAACGCATAGGAGGACGGCCCCACCAGCGAATTGAGCACGAATTGCGGCCGCGCCGCCGCGATTTCCGCCACCAGCCGGTCCACATCGGTATCGCCCAGCGGCAGGTAGCGTTCGGACAGCACCGTGCCCCCGGCCTCGGCGATCAGGTCATGGGCGATGCGGCTCATCTCCCACCCCCAGATGTAGTTGGAGCTGACCAGACTGGCGCGCGCGCCATGGCGCGGCAGCACCCAGTCGAACAGCGGGATCAGGTGCTGGTTGGGGCAGGCATGGGTATAGACAACACGGTCCGAGGCCTCATACCCCTCATAGGGGCAGGGATACCACAGCGCCCCGCCCGCCCGATCCAGCGCCGGGATGACTTCCTTGCGGCTCCAGGATGTGGTTGTGCCGATCACATGGCGCGCGCCGGTTTCGCGCAGGATTTCGGTGCAAAGCGGCCCGTAGTGGTCCACATTCCCCTGCGGGTCACGCTCCACCGGCTGCAGGGTGATGTCCAGCGCCGGGTCGGTGTTCACCGCGTCGATCCCCCGCAACGCCCCGGCCCGCCCGGCCTGCGAAATGGGGGCATAGACGCCGGATTGCGAAAACAGCAGCCCGATTTCGATCACCCGTCGCGCCATGGTTGCCCTGTCCCCTGCGGTTACCGCATCCGATTGCCGCGCGCGTCACGCAAAAAGCCCCGACTGCAAACCGGGGTGTTCCGGTCTGCCGTCAGGGCCTGCATGCCGCGTACGATTTGGATGCAGTATTCCAGCCAGACCGCCCCCGGTCAAGCCACAGTTCCACCCTGCCCCCATCCCGGCCCTGCCAGGTGCCACCAGGTGCCGCATTTCCGGGCGGCCCCGCCCTGCCCCACGCCGCTGCGGGCATTGACACCGCGCGCGGCTGTGCCAAAGCTGATCCCATGCCCGCCGATCCCGCCCCTGACAGCGCCGACCAGATCCTCAGCCGCCTGCCCGCACGCCTGAAAGAGGCCCGCCAGCGGCAAGGCCTGTCGCTGGATGCGGTGGCGAAGCTCTCGGGCGTCAGCCGCTCCATGGTCAGCCAGATCGAACGGGGCGAATCCTCGCCCACGGTGGCGACGCTGTGGAACCTGACCCGCGCCTTGCAGGTGGATTTCGCCGGGCTGCTGGACGGTCCAAAGGCGCCGCACATCCAGGTCATCACCGCCGAACAGGCCCCGCGCATCGCCGGGCACGGCCAGGGCTGCCGGATCACCATCCTGTCCCCCCCCGAAGCGGTGGGCGTGCTGGAGGTCTATGACATAACCCTTGACCCCGGCGGCGTGCTGGACAGCGACCCCCACACCCCCGGCACGCGTGAGGCGCTGACCGTGCTGGAGGGCGCCGTGACCCTGCGCGCGGGCCATGACGAAACCGGCCTGGGCACCGGCGACACCGCCCATTACCAGGCCGACCAGCCGCACCGGATCGCCGCCGCCAACGGCCCGGCCCGGGTCTTTCTGATCGTTGCGTCGCAATAGCGGATATATTTCCGCTTTGGCGCATACGGGATGTTGACACGTGATCCGCTTTGACGGACAAGCCGCCGAAATACCGGAGAACCCCATGCCTGCACCCTTTCTGGACCATATCCGCGCCACCCTTGATGAGATCCGCGCCGACGGGTTGTTCAAGCATGAACGCCAGATCACCTCGGCCCAGGGCGCGCGGGTCGAGATGGAGGGGCGCCGCGTCATCAACCTCTGCGCCAACAACTACCTGGGCCTGGCCGATCACCCCGCGCTGGTCGATGCCGCCACCCGCGCGATGCAGGACCACGGGTTCGGGCTGGCCTCGGTCCGGTTCATCTGCGGCACCCAAGATCTGCACCGCCAGCTGGAAACCCGGCTGGCGCAGTATCTGGGCACCGAGGACAGCATCCTCTTTGCCGCCTGTTTCGATGCCAATGGCGCGCTGTTCGAACCGCTGCTGGGGCCGCAGGATGCCGTGATCTCGGACGCGCTGAACCATGCCAGCATCATCGACGGGATCCGCCTGTCCAAGGCCCGGCGCTTCCGCTTCGCCAATTCCGACATGGACGATCTGGAGGCGCAGTTGCAGGCGGCGCGGCAGGGCGGCGCGCGCCATGTGATGATCGCCACCGACGGGGTGTTCTCCATGGACGGGTATCTGGCGAAGCTGCCGGAAATCCGCGCCCTGGCCGACCGCTACGACGCGCTGGTGATGGTCGATGACTGCCACGCTACGGGATTCATGGGGCCGCAGGGGCGCGGCACTCCGGCGCATTTCGGCGTGCGGGCGGATATCCTGACCGGCACTCTGGGCAAGGCGCTTGGCGGCGCGCTGGGGGGCTATGTGGCCGGGCCGCAGCCGGTGGTGGACCTGCTGCGCCAGCGCGCCCGGCCCTATCTGTTCTCCAACGCCCTGCCCCCGGCGATCACCGCTGCGGGGCTGGCCGCGCTGGACCTGGTGGAAGCCGCCGATGACCTGCGCGCGGCGCTGTTTGACAATGCCGCCCATTGGCGCGCGGGGCTGGCGGATGCGGGCTTCACCCTGCTGCCCGGCGACCACCCCATCATCCCGGTGATGACCCATGATGCCCACCGCGCGCAGGCCATGGCGGCGCGGCTCTTTGACCTCGGCGTGCATGTGGCGAGCTTCTTCTATCCGGTGGTGCCGAAGGGGCAGGCCCGCATCCGCACCCAGATGAACGCGCGGCTGACCCGCGATGACCTTGACGAGGCCCTGGCCGCCTTCACCCGCGCGGGCCGCGAAACCGGAGTGCTGCCATGAAGGCCCTGCAGAAATCCCGCCCCGAACCCGGCCTGTGGCAGATCGAGGCCCCGGTGCCCGAAATCAGCCCCGATGAGGTGCTGATCCGCGTGCGCAAGACCGGCATCTGCGGCACTGATATCCATATCTGGAACTGGGATGACTGGGCGGCCCGCACCGTCCCCGTGCCCCTGATCACCGGCCATGAATTCGCAGGCGAGATCGTGGCGCTGGGGCGCAATGTCACCGGGCTGGAGGTCGGGCAGCGCTGCTCGGGCGAGGGGCATCTGATCGGCCATGACAGCCGCCAGTCCCGCGCGGGCAAGTTCCACCTGGACCCCGAAACCCGCGGCATCGGTGTCAACGAACCCGGCGCCTTTGCCGAATACCTGGCGCTGCCGGCCTTCAACGTGGTCCCCCTGCCCGATGCCATCGATGATGAGATCGGCGCCATCCTGGACCCGCTGGGCAATGCGGTGCACACGGCGCTGTCCTTCGATCTGGTGGGCGAGGATGTGCTGATCACCGGCGCCGGGCCAATCGGGATCATGGCGGCGGCGGTGGCCCGCCATGTGGGCGCGCGCCATGTGGTGATCACCGATGTGAACCCCGCCCGGCTGGATCTGGCCACGCAGGTGGCCGATGTGGTGCCGGTGAACGTGGCGCAGGAGGATCTGGCCGCCGTAAAATCCCGCCTGCGGATGCGCGAGGGGTTCGACGTGGGGCTGGAGATGTCCGGCAACCAGACGGCGCTGGATCAGATGGTGGAGAACCTGGTCATGGGCGGGCGCATCGCCCTGCTGGGCATCCCGCCGGGCAAGTCGCCGGTGGACTGGTCGCGGATCGTGTTCAAGGCGATCACCATCAAGGGCGTCTACGGGCGCGAGATCTTCGAGACCTGGTACAAGATGATCGCCATGCTTGAAAACGGCCTGAACGTGCGCCCGGTCATCACCCACCGCTTCGCCGCCCAGGATTTCGCCCGCGGGTTCGAGGTCATGGCCAGCGGGCAATCGGGCAAGGTGGTGCTGGACTGGGGCTGAGACGCGGCCTTCCCGCGTGACCGCCCTTTGCACCCGCACCGCAACGGGTGGCAGGTCCGGTGATTCGCCCTGGTGGGCTGCCGAAAAAGATCGGGCAGCGCCCGTCAGGAAAACTGTTCCTGTTCCTGCATCGAACCCCGGCGCAAAGGGACGCGCGCGACCCTGGGTGGGCGCGTCCCGGGCTGGTCGCCCGGGACAGGGCTTGTGGAAAGCGTACCGAGGAACAGTTTCCCGGTCCCTTGCCCGAACATTCGGAGGCGGGTGACTTTTTCAGAGGCCTGTTAGTGCTCGCCACCTGACACAAGATACCCTATGATTGCTTGGAGCCCTGAGCGGTCGCTCCCCGGCGCGGAATCAAGGGCGTCAGCCCGCCGCGCCTCGCCGGGCCGCCCCCCGGCACGGCGACTTGGCTGCCACAACTGCATAGCCTGGAAGTTTTACGGATCTGGCTGCCATGAAGCACGATAGCTCACGGCACGGATCGCCGCACCGAGGCCCGACGCAGCGCGGCTTCGCGCCCAATGACCAACGGCAGAAAGGTCCGCACACCCCCCCCTTCACGACAGCATTGCATGGGGCGCGGGAGCCTTTCGTCAGGGGGCGAACTCTAGCGAAAGGCCGCGCCTTCGGTCAGCCGTGCGATGGATTCCAGCAGCGATGCGCGGTCGATGCGGAAATGGCGGTAAAGCTCTGCGATGGTGCCGGTCTGGCCGAAATGTTCCACCCCATGGGCGATGGTCCGGTGCCCGGCCACCGATCCCAGCCAGCCCAGCGTCGCCGGGTGCCCGTCGATCACCGTGACCAGCGCCGCTTCGCGCGGAAGCTCTGCCAGCAGGCGCTCGATATGGGATTGCGCCGCCGGATTGCCGCGCGCGCGTTCGCGCTGCGCCGCCGTCCAGCCCGCGTTCAGCCGGTCGGCCGAGGTGACGGCCAGCACGCCGACATCGCGCCGGTGTTCGGCGGCCAGCCCGGCGGCGGCGATCGCCTCATCGGCCACCGCCCCCTGATAGGCGATCACGACCGAGGCATTCGGCCCCGGCCTGCGCAGCCAGTAGGCCCCGTCGATGGCCCCCTGCCGAAAGGCGTCATCGGCGCGTTTGCCGGGCTGTTCCAGCGGCTTGGTGGTCAGCCGCAGATAGACCGAGCCGCCGGTTTCATCGCGCAGCCAGGTGCGCTCATCCGGGTCCCCCTCGCCATCGCGCTGCAGATAGTCGAACGCCCATTCCAGGATCACCGCCAGTTCATCGGCGAATGCAGGCTCGAAACTCGCCAGCCCGTCCTGCGCCATGCCGGTCAGCGGCGTGCCGATGGACTGATGCGCGCCGCCCTCGGGCGCCAGCGTCACGCCCGAAGGGGTGCCCACGATGATGAAGCGCGCATCCTGATAGCAGGCGTAGTTCAGCGCATCGAGGCCGCGATGCACGAACGGGTCATAAACCGTGCCGATGGGGATCAGCCGCCTGCCCCAGAGGCTGTGCGCCAGCCCCGCCGCGCCCAGCAGCAGGAACAGGTTCATCTCGGCGATGCCCAGTTCGATATGCTGGCCCTTTGGCGAAAACTCCCATTTCGCGGTGGAGGGGATGCGGTGTTCGATGAAGGCATCGGGCAGCGCGGTGCGCGCGAACAGCTTGCGCCGGTTGACCCAGGGGCCCAGCCCGGTGGTCCCGGTGACATCCGGCGAGGTGGTGAGGATGCGCGCGGCCAGATCACTGTCGCCGCGCGCCAGCCCGTCCAGCATCTTGCCAAAGGCCATCTGGGTCGAAATCTCACGGTCGGTGGAGAATTCGATCGCCGGGACCGGCAGGCGGGCATCGGTGTAGCGGCGGGGCGCGCGGGCAAAGAACGGCACGCGGGTCAGGAAATCGCGCAGGGCGTTGGGGTCCGGGACGGCGGCGAAGGGCTCCCACTCCTGCCCCTCGGGCACGCCCATATGCGCCTGCCATTCGGCCATCTGCGCGCGGGTCATCAGCCCGCCGTGGTTGTCCTTGTGCCCGGCAATCGGCGTGCCCCAGCCCTTGATCGTATAGGCCAGAAAGCAGGTGGGGCGGTCATGGTCGATGGCGGCGAAGGTATCGGCCATGGTCTGCACGCAATTGCCGCCCAGGTTCTCCATCAGCGCGGCCAGTTCGGCGTCCGACCGGCGGTCGATCAGCGCGCTTACCGCCCCCTGATCGCCCAGATCCTCCATCAGGCGCCGCCGCCAGACCGCGCCGCCCTGATAGGTCAGCGCCGAATATTCCGCATTGGGGCAGCGGTCGATCCAGTCGCGCAGGGCGCCGCCCCCCGGTTCGGCAAAGGCCGCGCGTTGCAGGGCGCCGTGCTTGATGCGCACCACATCCCAGCCGAAGGCGTCAAAGATCTTCTCCACCCGTTCGAACAGCCCTTCGCGCACGATCCCGTCCAGCGACTGGCGGTTGTAATCCACGATCCACCAGCAGTTGCGCAACTCGTTCTTCCAGCCCTCCTGCAGGGCCTCGTAGATGTTGCCCTCATCCAGTTCGGCATCGCCCACCAGCGCCACCATGCGCCCCTGCGGGATGTCGGCGCCCCAGGGTTTGGCGGCCAGATAGTCCTGCACCATGGAGGCAAACGAAGTGATCGCCACCCCCAGCCCGACCGACCCGGTAGAGAAATCCACATCGCCCGCGTCCTTGGTCCGCGAGGGGTAGCTTTGCACGCCCCCCAGCCCGCGAAACGCCTCCATCCTCTCGCGGGTCTGCTGGCCCATCAGATACTGGATGGCGTGGAACACCGGCCCGGCATGGGGTTTGACCGCCACCCGGTCCTGTGGCCGCAGGGCGCTGAAATAAAGCGCCGTCAGGATCGACACCATCGAGGCCGAGGACGCCTGATGCCCGCCCAGCTTGATGGCATCGGCCTTGGGGCGGATGTGGTTGGCACGGTGGATCATCCAGTGCGACAGCCAGAGCAGCCGCTGTTCGATGGTTTTCAGATGGGTCGCTTTGGTCATGGCGGGCCTCCCTGGCGCAAGTCCTACCCCGGGCGAGGGCTGCGGGCAATTCGCTTGCAGCCCCCGCCACAATCGCCCTATTCCTGAGGCATCAAGCCCCCTTTGCCGCGCATGGCCGCAGCCAGGGGGCGGCGCCCGGCCCGCGGCTTCATGCCCGGCGGGGCACTGTCGCGCAAGAACTGCAAGGAACATGACCGATGACCAACCCCTGTATCATCGCCGTGGCGATCACCGGATCGGTGCCCACCAAAGCTGACAACCCGGCGGTGCCGGTGACCGTGGCGGAACAGGTCGAAAGCACCCAGGCCGCCTTCGAGGCCGGGGCCAGCATTGCCCATTGCCATGTGCGCGATGACGCCGGCGCCCCCACATCGGACCCGGACCGCTTTGCCCGGCTGAAGGAGGGGCTGGAAAAGCACTGCCCCGGCATGATCATCCAGTTTTCCACCGGCGGGCGTTCGGGGGCGGGGCGCGCGCGCGGCGGGATGCTGCCGCTGCGCCCGGACATGGCCTCGCTTTCGGTGGGGTCGAACAACTTTCCCACCCGCGTCTATGAAAACCCGCCCGATCTGGTGGACTGGCTGGCCGCCGAGATGATCGCCCATGAGGTGATGCCGGAGATCGAGGCCTTTGACCTGTCCCATGTCATCCAGGCCGCACGGATGGCCGAGGACGGGCGGCTGAAGCGGCCGCTTTATGTGCAGTTTGTCATGGGGGTGAAGAATGCCATGATCGCCGATGAGCGTATCCTGGACATCTATATCGAAACCCTGAACCGCTTTGCCCCCGATGCGCTCTGGTGCGCCGCCGGGATCGGCCCCAACCAGATCCGGGTGAACGAATGGGCCATTGCCCGCGGCGGCCATACCCGCACCGGGCTGGAGGACAACATCCGCCTGGACCGCAGCACGCTGGCGCCGTCAAACGCCGCGCTGGTCGCGCGCACGGTGGAGCTGTGCGAAAAGCACGCCCGCCCGGTGGCCACATGGCAGCAGGCGCGGGACATTCTGGGGCTGCGCGCGGTTGCGTGAGGGGGAGGCTCTGGAGGGCTTCAGCCCTCCAGCCCCACGGCGCGGCGATAGGCGCGGCCACCGTACAGCAGCGTTTCGGGCTGGTCGGACAGGTGCACGGCCTGCACCCGGCCCAGAATGATGTAATGCGTTTCCCACAACAGCGCGGTCGCCAGCTGGCATTCAAAGGCCGCCGTGGCCCCGGCCAGCAGCGGTTGCGCGAATGTGCCGGGGGTCCAGTCGGCGCGGTCGAACCGGGTGGCCCGGTCGCCCTGGTCCAGCCGCCCGGCAAAGAGGTTGGCAACCTGCTGCTGGCTCTGGTGCAGAAGATTGGCGCAGAAGGCCCGGTTCTTCAGGATCGCCACCGCGGCGGGGCTTTCGTGGTGGATACAGGCCAACAGCGCCGGCGCGTCGCCATCGGCGGAAACAGAAGTCAACGAGGACACCGTCACCCCCGCCCGCCCGCCATCGCCATCGGTGGTGGCCACGGTGACGAAGGTGGCCGCGCGGCTCATGCCTTCGATGAATGATGCGCGCAGGTCCATGGGGCTCTCCGGGGGTGGTTGCGGTGGGCGGGCGCGCGGGCGCCTTGCCCCTATCTATCCCCCAGGGCGCCCGCGGCAAAGGCCGGGGCGGCAGAATCTGCGCGCGCGCCCTGAAGCCGCACCCCGGGTGATCCGGCCCCCCTGCGCCGATCATCCTTTGGCGCGCAACGGCGCTGCGTCCGACATCCCCCTGCATCAGGACACGAATCACCGTATACTTTCCGCCCCGGCCCGGTTACACGGGCGCCTCTTGCCTGATCTCTCCCATGGATACCCCCCACATGATCCCTCCCCTGTCCGAAGCGCTTGCGCAGCGCGGTTTCGGAACGCTCACCCCCGTGCAACAGGCGGTCATCGCCCCCGAACTGGCCGGGCGCGACCTGCTGGTCTCGGCGCAGACCGGCTCGGGCAAGACGGTGGGCTTTGGCCTGGCCATCGCCCCTACCCTGCTGGACGAGGATATTGCCTTTGGCCCCGCCGCCGCCCCGCTGGGGCTGGTGGTCGCCCCCACGCGCGAACTGGCGCTGCAGGTGATGCGCGAACTGACCTGGCTTTATGCACAGACCGGGGCGGTGGTGGTGTCCTGCGTTGGCGGCATGGACATCCGCACCGAACGGCGCGCGCTGGAGCGTGGCGCGCATCTGGTGGTCGGCACGCCGGGGCGGCTGCGTGACCATATCGAACGCGGCGCGCTGGACCTGGGCGCCATCCGCGCGCTGGTCCTGGACGAGGCCGACGAGATGCTGGACATGGGCTTCCGCGAGGATCTGGAATTCATGCTGGCCGAGGCCCCGGCCACCCGCCGCACGCTGCTCTTCTCGGCCACCGTTCCGCCCACGATCGCCCGGCTGGCGCAGCAATACCAGCATGATGCGCAGCGCGTGACCACCACCGCCCCCGCCGAACAACATGCCGATATCGCCTATCATGCGGTGCGGGTGGCGGCGTCGGATGTGGACAATGCCGTGTTCAACCTGCTGCGGTTTCATGAAGATGACAGCGCCATCGTCTTTGCCAACACCCGCGCGGCGGTGAACCATCTGACCGCGCGGCTGGCCAATCGCGGGCTGTCGGTGGTGACGCTTTCGGGCGAACTCAGCCAGAGCGAACGCACCCATGCGCTGCAGGCCATGCGCGACGGGCGCGCGCGGGTTTGCGTGGCCACCGATGTGGCGGCGCGCGGGATCGACCTGCCGCGGCTGAACATCGTGATCCATGCGGACCTGCCCAACAACACCGAAAGCCTGCTGCACCGCTCGGGGCGGACGGGGCGCGCGGGGCGCAAGGGGATTTCGGCGCTGATCGTGCCGCCGCGCTCGGTCAAGCGGGCGGAGCAGTTGCTGCGATGGGCGAAGATCAGCGCCGACTGGGTGGATGCCCCCTCGGTCGAGGATATCCTGCGCCGCGATGAGGACCGCCTGCTGGCCGATCCCGCCTGGACCGAACCGCCGACCGAGGACCAGGCGGCCTTTGCCGAACGCCTGCTGGCGCTGCACCCGCCCCGGGCCATTGCCGCGGCGCTGCTGCGGCTGCATCAGGCCCGCCATGCCGCGCCAGAGGAACTGCTGCCCCCTGACACCGCCGCGCCCCGGCGCGAACGCAAACCCTTTGGCCCCAGCCGCTGGGTGGCGCTGTCGGTGGGCCGCGCCCAGCGGGCCGAGCCGCGCTGGCTGCTGCCGCTGCTGTGCCGGGCGGGCAATCTGGACCGCACCGCCATTGGCGCCATCCGCGTGCAGGAGGGCGAAACCCATGTAGAGCTGGCCGAAGCCGCAGTGCCCGGTTTCCAGCAGGCCCTTGGCCCCGGCGGCACATTGGAAGAAGGCATCACCGCGCGGCTGCTGGACGGCGCCCCCGAGGTCCCCCCCGCCCCGCGGGCCGCGCGCTGGACCCGCCCTGCCCCGGCCTCCGACACCACACCTCCTGTCCCCGCGGGGACAGAGCCCCCCCCTGCCCCGCCCGTCAGCACCCCGGCGCCCCCTGCCCCGCCCCCGGAGCCGCGCAAGCCCCAGCCGCGCAAGCCCCGCGCCGACAGCGCACCCAAACCTGCCCCCCGCCCCGAAGGCACCGGTACACCCCACCGCAAAGGCCCCGGGGCCAAACCCCGGACGGAGGCGCGCAGCAAGCCCGGTGACGGCCCAGCCGACAGACCGGACGGCAAGCCCGCCGGAAAACACCCGCGCAAGCACGGCCCCAAACCCGCCGGAAAACCCAGCGGGAAGCCCCCAGGAAAGCCCCCAGGAAAGCCGACTGGCAAACCCGGGCGCAAACCCCATGCCGGAGCCGATGCCCCCGCAGCCCGGGCGCGCGGCAACCCCGCCGATGTCTCGGCCCGCTACACCCCGCCGGGCAAACCCGCCGCCCCCCCGCGCCGACCCGGCCCGGGCAAGGACAGTGCAGGCAAGAGCGGCGCGGGCAAGGGCGGTGCGGGCAAACCCTCCACACGCGGTGCGGGGCCACGCGGCAAGGGCGGCAACGAACCCCCACGCCGGGGCAAGCGCCCCGACTGATCCGGCCCCGCAGCGCCATCAAGGACGGGCCTGCATCAGGGAATTGCCATAAGCTATTGAAAAATAATGTTTTTCTCTGGGCTCCCCACCCTACCTCTGACACAGAAAAAAGCCGCTGTCCCCGCGGGGACAGCGGTTTCTCGCATGGTTCCGCCCCTGCAAACACGGCCCTTAACAGGTTGCTGAAAAAGTCGCCCGCCTCCGAAGCTTCAGGCATGGGACCGGGAAACTGTTCCTCGGCATGCTTTCCACAAGCCCTGTCCCGGGCGACCAGCCCGGGACGCGCCCGACCCT
>NZ_JACBXS010000019.1 GCF_013415485.1 Rhabdonatronobacter sediminivivens
CAGCATTCACCCCAGAGGAATGCGCGCGATACCTCCGCCATGCAGGCTATGCGTCAACTTGATCGGGAGTCACTCTAGGCTGCCAAGCGGGCGGGGCGCCCGGCGGCTGAGACTGCGGCGTCGGCGGGAGTGGCGTCAGGCTGTGCGGCGCGGAGGTCGGCGAGAATGACGGCAGTGGCAGTTGCGACTTCGGCGCGCGCTGCCGCGGTCCTGATTTCAGGGGTCGAATCCATCGCCGCCACCCCTGAGATCAGATTCATTCGCAGGATCGGCATGCCTTTCGAATTAGTATCCCGCGCACTCCCGTATGGGCTTGATTGGAAAGTTTGCGGCAAAGCTCGCATCGGCGTCTGGTGCGCAATCGCCACCGCCCAACGCTGTGCCTCTTTACGCTCGGCTTCCTGCGGCAGCGCTTCGTGCCACGACATTAGACTGTCCGCGTCCCTGATCTCTTCCACCTCCATCACGCCCTCCTGCGGCTCCCCAGCGGGATCGGTCGGGCCGTGCGGCCGGTGAGGACGGCAAGGCCTTCGGGGATCAGGTTGCGCAGCACCGGCGCATCCGTGTCAAGCCCGCCGGTATATGTGCCGAAGGCGGGCAGGATCAGGTGGCCACCCCCGATCAGGAACACCGGCACCCGCCGCCCTGCGATGCGCAGTTTGGGGTGATAGTGCCCCGAGATATCGGGTCCTTCGGCGGCGATATGGCGCAGGGCGATGCCGTGCAGCATGGCCTCGGCCCCTGCCGTGCCGGGGTCGTGGTTACCGCCCACCCAGAGCACCTCCACTCCCGCGAAAACGCCCTCCAGCGCCGCCGCCACCCCGTCCCGCGCGGCGTCATCGTCGAAACTGTCCCCCAACGCGATCAGGCGTCGCGCGCCGGTGGCGGCCAGTTCGGCGCCCAACCGCTCCAGCGTGGCCTGAACCTCATAGGGGGGCAGCAGCGCGCCGCCGCGCCTTGCCATGCGCTCGGCCTTGCCCAGGTGCAGGTCGGCCACCACCAGCGCAGCTTCCGCCCCCCACCACAGCGCGCCCGAAGGGCGTGCGGTGAACGCCTGCCCAGCGAAACGAAAGGGGAAACCACTCATGAACCTAGCTCCAATCAGTCACGCCCGCCCGCACACCGTCCCCGCGGCGTGCAGGGGTGGGTGGGTGGGCACGCCGTGGGGACGGTGTGCGGGCGGGCCGCGTGCGCGCCAAACGCTCAAACGGACGTGGTCTCATGCCCCCATATCGGGCGCCCCGTCACCAAAGTACAAGCCCGCCTCGGCCATCATCCGCGCGGCCTCGGCCTCGATCAGCCGGTCCTCGCCCAGCCCGCGAATGGGGATGCGCCCGGCTTCCAGCAATAGCGGCGCGGCAAGCGGCGTGACATGGGGCGCACGGGCATGGACCAGACGCGGACGATCCGAAACCATCGCTTCGATCCGGTCGAAGTCCACCAGACCGTGCCGGGCCGCGTCCCGGGTGATGCGCAACAGCAGGTGGCCCGGGTCAAAGCGGCGCAGCGTGTCATAGAGGATGTCCGAGGAAAACGTCGCCTGCTTGCCACTTTTCCTCTGCCCCGGCAGGTTCCGCTGCAGCAACCCTGCCACCTGCGCCACGGCCCGGAAGCTGCGCTTCATCACCGCGTTTTCGGCCAGCCAGTCGTCGAACCCCGCGCGCAAGTTCTCTGCCGCCAGAAGCGGCGCGGGGTCCGCCACCGGGTCCAGGGACCAGATCAGCACGGCATAATCCGTCGCTACAAACCCCAGCGGGCCCAGCCCGGCCTCCTCCATCCGCCTTGTAACCAGCAGGGCCAGCGTCTGATGCGCGTTGCGGCCCGCGAAGCCGTAGATGCAAAAATATGCCCGGCCCGCGCGCAGGAAGGTCTCGCAGGTCAGCGTCCCGGGTTCGGGCAGCACCGAAATCCGGCGTTGCAGGTCCAGCCATTCGCGCACCTCTGCCGGCAGCGCATCCCATTGCGCCGGATCGCCCAGCAATGCCTGCACCCGCGCCGAGAGCTGCACCGAAGTCGCCATCTTGATGCCGTTGAACACCGCGATCTTCGGCTGACGCGCGGGTTGGGGGGTGACCTCGACCACCATCTCGCGCAGGCCCTCGTAGCGCACGGTCTGCCCGCCGATCAGGAAAGTGTCGCCCGGCGTCAGGCTGGCGGCAAAACTCTCCTCGATCTCGCCCAGCGGCACGCGGTTGCCCCGGCGGCGGACCTTCATGGTTTCGGGGTCGGTGATGGTGCCGATATTCATGCGGATCATCCGCGCGGCACGCGGATCACGCAACTGCCAGCGGCCCTCGCGCAGAAGCAGGCGTTGCCAGCGGTCATAGGCGCGCAGCGCGTAGCCACCAGTAGCGCAGAAATCGAGGCAGGCGTCGAAATCGGCCCGGCTCAGCGCGGCATAGGGGCCGGCGCGGCGCACCTCGGAATAAAGCGCATCGGCATCGAACGGCCCGACGCAGGCGGTCAGCAGGATATGCTGGCACAGCACGTCCAGCGGGGCATCGGCGCGGGGGGTGCCATCAAGGTCGTTTTCGGCCACGGCCTGCAGGGCGGCGACGCATTCCACCACCTCGAACCGGTTGGCGGGCACCATCCGGGCGCGCGAGGGGCTGTCATAGCGGTGGTTCGCCCGCCCGATCCGCTGCACCAACCGCTTGACGTTATGCGGCGCGCCGATCTGGATCACCAGATCCACATCGCCCCAGTCGATCCCCAGATCCAGGCTGCCGGTGCAGACCAAGGCGCGCAGGGCACCGCTGGCCATGGCGGCCTCGGCCTTCGCCCGCGCCTCGCGCGACAGGCTGCCGTGGTGCAGGCCGATGGGGAGATTCTCGTCATTGATGGCCCAGAGCGCCTGGAAGAACAGCTCCGCCTGCGCGCGGGTGTTGATGAAGACCAGCGTCAGCCGGGCGCCCCGGATCGCCTCCATCACATCGGCGGCGGCGTAATGCCCCCCACCCCCGGCCCAGGGCGCGGGGGCTGAGGTCGGCAGCATGGCGATATCCGGCGCCGGGCCGGGCGGCGCCTCGATCACCCGCGCGCCGCCCATGAAGCGGGCCAGCGCGGCCGGATCCTCGACCGTGGCCGAAAGCCCCGCCACCTGCAGCCCCGGCGCCAGGCTGCGCAGCCGCGCAAGGCCCAGCATCAGCTGATCGCCGCGCTTGCTTTCGGCCAGGGCGTGGATCTCGTCGATCACCACCCGGCGCAGGGTGGCGAAGATGCGCGGGGCTTCCTCGTAGGACAGCATCAGCGCCAGGCTTTCCGGCGTGGTCAGCAGCACATGCGGCGGGTCCACCCGCTGGCGCGCGCGCCGCGTGGCCGAGGTGTCGCCGGTGCGATCCTCGATGCGGATATCCAGCCCCAGATCGGCCACCGGACGGGCCAGGTTGCGGGCAATATCATTGGCCAGCGCCTTGAGCGGCGAGACATAGAGCGTGTGCAGCCCGGGTTCGGGCGCCTGCAGATCCACCAGCGACGGCAGGAACCCCGCCAGCGTCTTGCCACCGCCGGTGGGGGCGATCAACAGCGTGTCATCGCGCTCCGCCAGCAGGGCCAGCTGGTGCGGATGCGGTGCCCAGCCCTGATCGGCGAACCAGCGGGCAAAGGCGGGGGGCAGGGTGTCGCGGGTGATGGCGGGATCTCCGGACTTGGCTGCGGGGGAAGCTGTGCCCGCGCGCGACGCCGTCAAGGCTGCGGCACGGGCGCGCCCGTTCCCACCGCCCGCACCAGCGCACCGATCTGCGCCAGTTGCGGCGCCAGCGGCGAGGTGCGGCGCCAGATCATGCCGATGGTGCGCGCGGGCTGTGGCTCTGGAAAGCGCGCCACGGCCACGGGGGCCGAGCGCGTCTCGACCGCCACCGCCATTTCCGGGATCAGCGTCACGCCGATCCCCGCGCCCACCAGTTGCACCAGCGTCGCCAATGATGACCCGTCCAGAAGCTCTCGCGGGCGGCCCGGCGTCATGGCGCAGAAGGACAGGGCCTGATCGCGGAAACAATGCCCTTCCTCCAGCAGCAGCAGACGCATTTCGCGCAGGCCCTCGCGGTCGGGGACGGGGGCGGCGGCATCGGCCTGCGGACGCACCAGCACGAAGGATTCCGCGAAAAGCGGGGCCTCGTCTATGCCCGGCTCGGACACCGGCAGGGCCACGATGGCTGTGTCCAGGCCACCGGCGCGCAACTCGCTCAGCAGGCGCGGCGTCATCGCCTCGCGCACTTGCAGGTCCAGCTCCGGCCAGGCGCGGCCAAGCGCGGGCAGGAGGCCCGGCAGCAGATAGGGCGCAATGGTGGGAATCACCCCCAGCCGCAACTGCCCCGCCAGCCCGGATTGCGCGGCGCGGGCCAGATCGCCCAACTCATCAACCGCGCGCAGGATTTCCCGCGCGCGGGCCACGAAGGCGGCGCCGAAACTGGTCAGCCGCACCTGCCGGGCGCTGCGTTCGAACAGCGGCGTACCCAGCGCGGCCTCCAGATCGCGGATCTGCATGGACAGCGCCGGCTGCGAGATGGCGCAAACCTCGGCGGCGCGGCCAAAATGGCCCTGCTGGGCCAATGCCTCGACATAGCGCAACTGTTTCAGGGTAAGGCTCTTCATAAGCGTTACATATGGTCGCAATCAGAAAATCAAACTTAAACTAATCGCCATGAGGTGTTAGAACCATTCCAGAATCTTGATGACGCTGCGTTCCGGCAGGCCCGGACCGGCGCAAACATGAGGGAGACGATCATGGATGGAACCGATTTCGGCAGTGGCGGCGGATGCCCGATGGGCTTTGGCGGCGGCAACCCCAATGCAACCCAGCGGGGCCGCAACAACCGTGACTGGTGGCCGAACCAGCTGAACCTGAAGCTGTTGAGCCAGAACAACCCGGCCACCGATCCGATGGGGCTGCATTTCAACTATGCGCAGGAGTTCAAGAAGCTGGACCTGGTGGCGCTGAAAAAGGACCTCACGGCGCTGATGACCGACAGCCAGGACTGGTGGCCCGCCGATTACGGCCATTACGGCGGCCTCATGATCCGCATGGCCTGGCACGCCGCCGGGACCTACCGGACCGCTGACGGACGCGGCGGCGCAGGCACCGGGCAGCAGCGCTTCGCGCCGCTGAATTCGTGGCCGGACAACGCCAACCTGGACAAGGCGCGGCGCCTGCTGTGGCCGATCAAGCAGAAATACGGCAACAAGATCAGCTGGGCCGATCTGTTCGTGCTGGCGGGCAACGTGGCCATCGAATCCATGGGCGGCAAGACTTTCGGCTTCGGCGGCGGGCGCCCCGATGTCTGGGAGCCCGAGGAAGACGTCTACTGGGGTTCGGAATCCGAATGGCTGGGTGACAAGCGCTACAACACCTCGGCCGGGGCGGATGGTCCGCTGGTCGCCGAAGGTGCGGTGGAGCCGACCGACCGCTTGCTGGAGGACCCGCTGGCCGCCGTGCAGATGGGCCTGATCTACGTCAACCCCGAAGGCCCCAACGGCAACCCGGACCCGCTGGCCTCGGCCCATGATATCCGCGACACCTTTGCCCGGATGGCCATGAATGACTATGAAACCGTGGCGCTGACCGCCGGGGGCCACACCTTCGGCAAATGCCATGGCGCAGGCGATGCCGCCCATGTCGGCCGCGAGCCTGAAGGCGCTCCCCTGCACGAACAGGGCCTTGGCTGGACCAGCAGCTATGGCAGCGGCAAGGGCCGCGATACCATCACCTCCGGCATCGAAGGCTCCTGGACCCCGAATCCGATCGCCTGGGACATGGGCTATTTCGACGTGCTCTTCGGCTACGAGTGGGAGCTGGTGAAAAGCCCCGCCGGCGCCTGGCAGTGGACGCCCAAGAACCCCGATGACAAGGCCATGGCCCCGGATGCCGAGGATCCGTCCAAGCGCGTGCCGATCATCATGACCACCGCCGACATGGCGATGCGCATGGACCCGACATACGAGAAGATCTCGCGTCATTTCCATGCCAACCCCGATGAGTTCGCCGATGCCTTTGCCCGCGCCTGGTTCAAGCTGACCCACCGCGACATGGGGCCGAAAGCGCGCTATCTGGGTGCCGAGGTCCCGGCCGAGGACCTGATCTGGCAGGATCCGCTCCCCGCCGTCGATCACCCGCTGGTCGAAGCCGGTGACGTGGCCGCGCTGAAGGAAAAGCTGCTGGGCGCGCTCTCGGTGCAGGATCTGGCGTTCACCGCCTGGTCCTCGGCCTCGACCTTCCGCGGGTCGGACATGCGCGGCGGCGCCAATGGCGCGCGCATCCGGCTGGCGCCGCAAAAGGACTGGGAGGCCAACGAGCCCGCGCGACTGGCAAGCGTGCTCAAGTCCCTCGAAGGCATCCAGGCCGATTTCAACGCGCAGGCGTCGGGCGGCAAGAAGATCTCCTTGGCCGATCTGATCGTGCTGGGCGGCGTGGCGGCGGTTGAAAAGGCCGCGCGGGACGCAGGTTTCACGGTCGATGTGCCCTTCACCCCCGGCCGCACGGATGCCAGCGAAGAGCAGACCGACGCTGAATCCTTCGAGCCGATGGAGCCGATTGCCGACGGGTTCCGCAACTGGCAGAAAGGCGTCTACAGCGTTTCTGCCGAAGCGATGCTGGTGGACCGCGCGCAGCTTCTGGGCCTGACGGCACCGGAAATGACCGTGCTGGTGGGCGGCATGCGCGCCCTGGGCGCAACCCATGGCGGCAGCGCGCACGGGGTCCTGACCGACCGCCCCGGGCAGCTCAGCAATGACTTCTTTGTCAACCTGCTGGACATGGGCACCGTTTGGGCCCCCGTGGAGGGCGACGACCAGTTGTTCGAAGGCCGCGACCGCAAGAGCGGCGAAAAGCGCTGGTCCGGTACCCGGGTGGACCTGGTCTTCGGGTCGAACTCGCAGCTGCGCGCGCTGAGCGAGCTTTACGCCCAGGACGACGCGAAAGAGAAGTTCGTCAAGGACTTCGTTGCCGCATGGACCAAAGTGATGGACGCCGACCGCTTCGACCTGAAGTGATGCGGCACCGGTATTGACCGGGACACAGCGAACACCGGCGGCAACGCCGCCAGTCACCGGGCCGGGCGCATCAGCGCCCGGCCTTTTGCATGGATCATGCCCGCCAGCGCCCCCCTGTGAGCCCCGCCGCGCTTTGCCCGTTCAGGCAGCAGTGATTCCGAATTAGGCAGCCGGGGCGATCATGAGTCTTGACCCATGCGGCATTATCGGCACAAAATTGCCGACGGCGGGGGCATTGCCGTCCCTGCTGCCCGCCCCTGCGCGGCAGGGACCGACCGCCGCAAAGGCGGCGACAACAGAGAGGTAGAAATGAAAAAATCCATAATCGTGGCTGCAGTGGCAGCGACCGGGCTGACGGCGGGGATCGCCAATGCACAAACACTGTCGCAGATTCAGGAACGGGGTGAACTGAACTGCGGCGTGTCCACCGGGCTGGCCGGTTTCTCGGCCCCTGATGCCAACGGCGTCTGGCAGGGCTTCGACGTGGACAAATGCCGGGCCGTTGCGGCGGCCATCCTGGATGACCCGATGGCCGTGAACTTTGTCCCCACCACCGGGCAGACCCGCTTTTCGGCGCTGGCCTCGGGTGAGGTGGACATGCTGGCGCGCAACACCACCTGGACCTTCACCCGTGACATCGACCTGAACCTGACCTTCGTGGGCACGAACTACTACGATGGCCAGGGGTTCATGGTGCCCCGCGAAATCGGCGTCAGCTCTGGCATGGAACTTGATGGCGCCACCGTCTGCATCCAGACCGGCACCACCACCGAACTCAACCTGGCCGACTTCTTCCGCGCCAATGGCATGAGCTACGAACCCGTGCCGATCGAAACCAACGCCGAGGCGCAGCAGCAGTATCTTGCCGGTGCCTGTGACGTCTACACCACCGACGTGTCCGGCCTCGCCGCCACGCGCGCGTCCTTCGCCGACCCGGGTGAACATGTGATCCTGCCGGAAGTGATCTCGAAAGAGCCGCTGGGCCTGGTGGTGCGCGATGGTGACAAGCAGTGGGAAGGCATCGTGCGCTGGACCCTGATGGCGCTGATCGCCGCCGAGGAGCTGGGCGTGACCTCGGCCAATGTTGCCGAGCTGGCAGAGGGCACCGATTCGCCCGAGATCAACCGCCTGCTGGGCGCCGAAGGTGATTTCGGCGCGATGCTGGGTCTGGACAGCGAATGGGCCGTCCGCGCCATCGCCGCTGCCGGAAACTATGGCGAGATCTTTGCCGCCAATATCGGCGAACAGACCCCGATCGGTCTGGCCCGCGGGCTGAACGCACAATGGACCCAGGGCGGGCTGATGTACGCACCGCCCTTCCGCTGATCTGATCGAATGCGCGCCCGAAAGGGCGCGCATTTTCGGTTCACGCTTCCGAATACCCTGAGCACGCCTCTGGCGGCGCGGCAAGCTTTTGCCTGCGTCAGGAGAAACCCATGTCCACATCCAGCGACCCGCGAACCAAACCGGCGCCCCCGAAGCGCAGCTTCGAATTGAGCATGCTGCTCTATGACCAACGGTATCGCTCGATCACCATCCAGGTGTTTTTCCTGTTCCTGCTGATGCTGTTCGCGGCCTGGCTGGTTGACAACACGGTGAACAACCTGCGCGCCCTGGGCCGGGATTTCAGCTTTGCCTTCCTGAACGCGCCTGCGGGCTATGACATCAGCCAGCGGCCCATCGAATACAACAGCCAGATGACCCATGGCCGGGCGGCGCTGGTGGGGCTGCTCAATACGCTGATCCTGGCGGTGATGGCCTGTGTTCTGGCCACCGTTCTGGGGGTGATCGCCGGGGTGTTGCGGCTGTCGAACAACTGGATCGTCGGCCGCCTGATGACCGTCTATGTCGAGGTGTTTCGCAACATCCCCACCTTGTTGTGGATCCTGATCTTCGGCGCCATCATGACCGAGGCGATGCCCGCGCCCTCGGCGTTCCGGGGCGACACGCCAGCGGCCAGCATGCTGTTCAACGACTCCATCGCCATCACCAACCGGGGCGTCTACGTCCCGTCCATCCTGTTCGAACGCGATCTGGGCAGTTTCCAGCTTGGCCCGGTGGCGCCGTCGATCAGCTGGGTGCTGGTGATCTTGATTGTTGCCGCCAGCATCTGGGCCAACAAGAAGATCATTGACCACGCCACTCGGGTCCAGAATGCCACCGGCATCCGGCCAAAGACCTGGTGGAAATCCATCCTTGTCCTGCTGGGGCCGCTTGCGCTCTATTTCATCGCGCTCGGGGCGCATCTGGAATACCCTGAGCTGCGCGGCTTCAACTTTGCCGGCGGCACCCATCTGCGCAATTCGCTGATTGCCATGTGGCTTGGCCTTGGCATCTATACCGGCGCCTTCGTGGCCGAGAACGTGCGCTCGGGGATCCTTGCGATTTCACGCGGGCAGACCGAAGCCGCCTTTGCCCTGGGCCTGCAGCCGGGCAAGACCATGCGACTGGTCGTCCTGCCACAGGCGCTGCGGGTCATCATTCCGCCGCTGATCTCGCAGTACCTCAACATCACCAAGAACACGTCGCTTGGTCTGGCGGTCGGATACATGGACCTGCGCTCGACCCTGGGCGGGATCACCATCAACCAGACCGGACGCGAGCTGGAGGGAATGCTGCTGATGATGCTGATCTATCTGGCCATCAGCCTGATCATCTCGGGGGCGATGAATGTCTACAACTCCCGCGTCACGCTGAAGGAGCGATAAGATGAGCAATATCGAATCGCATACCATCGCTTACGTCCGGGGCACGATGATCCCCGAGCAGGACCCGCCGATCACCGAAACCGGTGCCATCAAGTGGCTGCGCGAGAACCTGTTTTCCGGCTGGTTCAATACGCTTCTGACCATCCTGTCGCTCCTGATCATATGGTGGTCCGTGGCGGCCATCGGGCCGTGGCTGTGGAACATGGTCTGGAACGCGGGCTCCCTGCGCGAATGCCGCGAGATCCTGGCCGGGGCCGAGGGCGCGTGTTTCGCCGTCATCAACGACCGCTGGCATCAGTTGCTGTTCGGCTTTTACCCGCCGGCACTCTACTGGCGGCCCGTGCTGGCCCTGATCCTGCTGTTCGTGGCCCTGGCCCCGGTGCTGTTCCCGGACCTGCCGCGCAAGCTGCTGTGGTTTTCCGCCGTCTACCCCTTCGTGGCCTATCACCTGCTCTGGGGCGGGTCGGTCTGGCTGCCGATCGTGGCGCTTCTGGGGTTTGTGGCGGGCTATGTCGCCTGGCGCCTGATACATCGCATGTCGCCGCTGGCCTCCGTCTTTGCCGCCGTGATCGTGCCGGTGCTGTGGTGGGTGATCCTTGCCGCACCGCTGAACAGCTTCCTCTATTCCGGGCTGCCCTGGGGGCTGGATTTCGTCCGCTCGGACCGCTTCGGCGGCTTCCTGATCTCGCTGGTCATCGGCATCACGGGGATTTCGATATCATTGCCGCTGGGCATCCTGCTTGCACTCGGGCGGCAATCGGACATGGTCTTCGTGAAATCCGTCTGCGTGGTCTTCATCGAATTCATCCGGGGCGTGCCGCTGATCACGCTGCTGTTCACCGCGTCGCTGCTGCTGAACTATTTCCTGCCGCCGGGCACCAGTTTCGATCTGATCCTGCGGGTGATCATCATGGTCACGCTGTTTGCCGCCGCCTACATGGCCGAAGTGATCCGTGGCGGCCTGGCCGCCCTGCCCCGCGGCCAGTACGAGGCCGCCGACGCGCTGGGGCTGGACTACTGGAAGGCGCAGCGGCTGATCATCATGCCGCAGGCGCTGAAAATCTCCATCCCCGGGATCGTCAACACCTTCATCGGCCTGTTCAAGGATACCACGCTGGTGGTGTTCATCGGGCTTCTGGATCCCATCGGGCTGTCCAACGCCATCCGGGCCTCGACCGACTGGCAGGGGGTCTACTGGGAGTTGTTCATCTTCATCGGGCTCCTGTTCTTCGTCTTCTGCTTCGGCATCTCGCGCTACTCCATGTATCTGGAGCGGCGCCTGAAGACAGACCACAAGTAAGGATATTGTCATGACTGACCTCCAAATCGACCATGGGATCGACCGCAAGATCGATACCAGCCAGATGAAGGTGACCAGCGAGGTCGCCATCCAGATCACGGACATGAACAAGTGGTTCGGCGCCTTCCATGTGCTGCGCGACATCAACATGACCGTCAACCGCGGCGAGCGGATCGTGATCTGCGGCCCCTCGGGCTCGGGCAAATCCACATTGATCCGCTGCATCAACCGGCTGGAGGAACATCAGGCCGGGCAGATCATCGTGGATGGCACCGAACTGACCTCGGACCTCAAGAACATCGACAAGGTGCGCTCCGAGGTCGGCATGGTGTTCCAGCATTTCAACCTGTTTCCGCATCTGACGATCCTGGAAAACTGCACGCTGGCGCCGATCTGGGTGCGCAAGGTGCCGAAGAAGGAAGCCGATGAAATCGCCATGCACTTCCTGGAAAAGGTCAAGATCCCCGAACAGGCGCTGAAATACCCCGGCCAGCTTTCGGGCGGGCAGCAGCAGCGCGTGGCGATCGCGCGGTCGCTGTGCATGCGCCCGCGGATCATGCTGTTCGATGAACCCACCTCGGCACTGGACCCGGAAATGATCAAGGAAGTTCTGGACACCATGATCCAGCTTGCCGAGGAAGGCATGACCATGATCTGCGTCACGCATGAAATGGGCTTTGCCCAGGCGGTGGCGAACCGGGTGATCTTCATGGATCAGGGCCAGATCGTCGAACAGAACGAACCGCGGGAATTCTTCAACAACCCCAGGTCGGACCGCACCAAGCTGTTCCTGAGCCAGATCCTGGGACACTGAACGGGTGCGATGGATTGGCGCCGCCGCAGCGCTACCTTTCCGCGCATGTTCATAATCTCGCCCGATACGCTGCGCGGGCGCGCGGCGTTTGAGTTCCGGCAGGTGCCGCGCCGTTTCCTGGGCCGGGTCACCGTCTGGCCCCGCGCCGAAGGCGACTGGCGCCTGCGCGCGCGGCTGATCTTTGAAATGGAATTCCTGCGCTATCTGGTCGCGCTGGCGCCCTTTGCGTTGGCGGCCCTGATCTGGCGCGACAGCGCGCTGGTCATCGCGCAGGCGCCGCTGTTGATGGTTCTGGTGATCTATGGCGTGGAGATGCGCTATCTGCGGCTTCTGCCCGCGCGCCGCCGTGCGCTGATGGGCGCCGCCGAACAGGACCGGCTGGGCGACCTGCTGGCCGCCCGCGCGCGAGAGGTGCTGACCCGGATCGGCGCCGGGCGCAACCTCAGCCAGGGCAGGCTGCATCTGGTGATCGAGCAATCCGACCTGGTGCGGGTGCCTCCGCTCACACTGGTTTCGGTGCAATGGGATCAGGGCCCGTGCATCCTGGACCTCGATACCCGCGAACGCGCGCTGATCCGTGACCGGCTGTTCGCCCCGCCCCTGACCGAAGCCGCCATGCACCGCCTGACGCTTGCGCGCAATGAAACCGTCCATGCGCTGCCCCTGGACCTGGACGCCATTTCCGCCCATGCCCGCATGGCCGCCCTGACCGCTCCGGCCTGAACCCGGCGGCCGGAACACGGGTTTTTCATGGACGCTGTTGCGGAAAAGCTGCAGGGCGGCCTTGCCCTTCGGGGTGTTTTGACATCATCATGGCGGCGCTCCGGTTCGGGGCATTTCGGGGTGGGATTGAAACCGTGCTGAAATCGGTTCTGGTTGTCTGCGTGGGCAATATCTGCCGTTCTCCGCTTGGGGAGCGGATGCTTCAGGACGCGCTGCAGGGCAGCGGAATCACCGTTGCCTCCTGCGGCATCGCCGCCGTGGTGGGACATGGCGCCGATGCCACAGCGGCCACGGTCGCCGCAGAGGCGGGTGTCACGCTGGACGGCCACGTGGCGCGGCAGTTCACCCCGGAAATCGGCAAGGCGCATGATCTGATCCTGGTGATGGAGCCCGGGCACAAGCGCGAAATTGCCCGCCTGTCCCCCGAGCTTTCAGGAAGGATCATGCTGTTTGATCACTGGACCGGCGGCACCGGCATCGCCGATCCCTATCGCCAGCCCCGCGCCTTTCACGAGGATGTCCACGCCCGTCTGGCCGCTGCCGCAGACGCCTGGGCGGCGAAACTGGCGCCCGCACGGCGCCAGCAGGTGTCAGGATGAACATCCTGCGCCCGGACCCGCCGCCCAACCTGCGCGACAGCCCGCCCGCGCCGCCGCAGCCAGCGCGCGATGATGAAATCGATATCGGCCATCTGTTCCTGGTCGCCTGGAAAGGCAAACGCTGGATTGCGCTGTTTACCGTCCTGGCGCTGATGGTGGGGGCCTTCATCTATGCCAATACGCCGCGCACCTATCAGGCCGATGCGCTGATCCAGCTTGAAGACCGTGGCGGGCGTCTGGCCCTGCCCGAGGCCATGCGCGAGCTGGTCGAAAGCTCCACCACCGCCGAAACGGAAACGCAGATCCTGTCCTCGCGCATGGTGCTGGGCCAGGCGGTGGCCGAACTGAACCTGGACTGGGTGGTGCAACCCACGCTGGCGCCGCTGATCGGCTCGATGGTCTCGCGCTATCCGATCCCGCTGCCGGACCATGACCTGCTGCGCCGCTACGCACGCCCGGGCGAGCGCCTGACCCTGGACCTGCTGCAGGTGCCCCCCGAATGGCTGGGCGAAGAGATCATCCTGACCGTGACCCCTGAGGGCTACCGGATCACAACCCCCGATGAACGCACCCACCAGGGCCATCTGGGGGAAACGCTGGGGCTGTCGGACATCGGCTTTGCACTGAACGTGCAGGCGCTGGAGGCGCCACCGGGGCGGGAATTCCGCCTGCGCCAGATCTCGATGCTGGAGGCGACGACCCGCCTGCGCAACAACATGCGCGGCTCGGAAAGCGGGCGGCAATCGGGGATCCTGCGGGTGACCATGACCGCCCCCTCCCGCGCCGAGGCCGCGCGCTGGCTTGATGCCGCGCTCAATGCCTATGTCCGCCAGAACATCGCCCGCAGCGCCGCCGAGGCCGAGCGCAGCCTGGAATTCATCCGCCAGCAACTGCCCCAGGCCGAGGAAACCCTGCGCATCGCGCAGGACCGGCTGAACAGCTTCCGCGAGGAGGCCGCCGAGCGTGCCTTGCAGCGCGACCCCGCGCTGGAGGGTGGAGAGGATGCCGAGGCGAATTTCGTCACCCAATCGCTGCTGAGCCAGATCTCGCGGCTGGAAACCAACCTGCGCGAGATCGCCCAGCGCGAGGAAGAGACCCGGGCGCGGTTTTCGGAAACGCACCCCCTGCTGCGCCAGATCCAGCAGGAGCGCGAGTCGCTTGAAAACCGTCTGTCGAACCTTCTGGACCGGGTTCAGGACCTGCCTGCCACCCAGCGCGAAATCATCAGCCTGTCCCGCGATGTGGAGCTGGCCCAGCAGATCTATTTCGAGCTGCAATCGCGCGCGCAGGAAATGCAGGTCCTTCAGGCCAGCGCCGTGGGCAGTGTGCGCATCATCGACACCGCCGAACCGCAGCGCAACCCGGTGGCCCCGCGGCGCAACCTGATCCTGGCGGTTTCGCTTCTGGTGGGCGGCATGGCGGGGATCGCCTTCGTGCTGATCCGCAACTGGATGCGCAAGGGTGTCCAGGACGCACGCGATCTGGAGCAGATGGACCTGCCGGTCTTTGCCACGATCAACTACACCGAACATGCCGATTTCAAGCACAAGCGCATGGACAACCTGCCGATCCTGGCACTGACCGAGCCTGACGACCTGGTGATCGAGGGGTTTCGCTCACTACGGACCTCATTGCATTTCGGCATGCTGGATGCGCCCAGCAAGGCGATCGTCCTGACCAGCGCCGCGCCCGAGGCGGGCAAGAGCTTCACCTCGGTCAATCTGGCGGTGGTGGCCGCGCAGGCTGGCCAGCGGGTCTGCCTGATCGATGCGGACCTGCGGCGCGGGCAGTTGCGGCGCTATTTCAACCTGCCCCGCGAACAGGCCGGCCTGGCCGATATCCTGGCCCGCAGCGCCAAGTTGAAGGAAACGCTCCTGCCCACCGGGGTGGAGGATCTGTTTTTCATCCCCACCGGGCGCTATCCGCCCAACCCGTCCGAGCTGCTGATGCGGCGCGAGCTGACGGAGCTGGTGCACGAACTGGACCGTGAATTCGATCTGATCATCCTTGACAGCCCGCCAGTGCTGGCCGTGACCGATCCGGTGATCCTGGGCCGGGCCACGGGCACGACCATCCTGATCGCGCGCCATAGTGTCACCCCGCTGGGCGAGGTTGAGGCCGTCAAGAAGACCTACCAGACCGCCGGGCTGCGGCTGGCCGGCGCGATCCTGAACGGGTTTGATCCGCGCAATGCCCCCGCCGCGGGCTATGGTTATGGCTACGGGTATGGGTATGGGTATGGCTACGGGTACCGCTACGCCTACAAGCCGCGCAAAGGCTGAGCGTGATGCCCCCCTTGCGCGCGACCTGCCGAAGGGCCGCCCTGCCCCCTAGGGCGCGACACCTTTATGAGATGCTGGTGGCCAACCGGCAGACATGATGGCAATGACACCGCTGCCCGAACTCTCCCATGTATGGGACAGAACCGCCCCCGAAACTGCGCCTTGCCGGGCGTTTCCGCCTGTGATCACGGTTGCACAGAACCGAAAGTGAGAGCCCCCGTGTCTGACGATGCTTGTCTTGCCGAGGAAATCCTCAACGCAGTTGCGAAACCGCAGCAGATCCCGCTTCTGACCGCGCGTCCCGGCGGCATGTCGATTGATCGCGCCTATCGCCTGAGCGCACGGATTGAGGATATGCGCACGCAATCAGGCGAAGCGCCTGTCGGGCGCAAGATCGGCTTCACCAACAGGGTGATATGGGAAGAATACAATGTGTCGGAACCGATCTTCGGGCCGATGTATGATAGCACCCTGCGGCCGCTCGGCGCGCCATTCGGCACGGCAAACCTGCTGGAGCCGCGCATCGAGCCCGAGATCGCCTTTCGGCTTGCACGCGCACCGGAACCGGGCATGACGCCCCGGGAGGTGATGACCTGCGTTTCCGGCGTATGTGCCGGGTTCGAACTGGTGCAGTCCCTCTTTGCCGGATGGAAATTCGAGGCAGCCGACACGGTTGCCGCCTTGGGGCTGCACGGTGCGTTTCTGCACGGACCGTTTGTGGAGGTTTCACCGGTGGACCAGGCCGACTGGGCTGCGGCCCTGGCCAGCTTCGGCACAACGCTGCGATGCAATGGCACTGTCGCCGATGAGGGCCATGCGCGCAACGTCCTCGGTGGCGGGCCGCTCGTGGCGCTGGCGCATCTCGCCGACCTGGTCAGGCGCACACCGCATGCTGCGCCCCTGAAAGCGGGCGAGATCGTGGCGACCGGCACATTGACACGGGCACTGCCCGTCGCCCCGGGCGAGGTCTGGCAGGCGCGCTTCGATGGCCTGCCCCTGGACGCCATCGAGATCGCACTGACCTGAAGGTTGCGGGCCCACCCGGTTTGGGCTTGTCTGCGCATCGTGCCTTCACAAACGATGATGCATCTGCGCAGTGTTGTGCTGGCCCCCGCCCCCGCGCGGTCGAAGTCGGCCCGCCAGGCAAAGATCAGGCATCGCAGTCCGGTTCGGCATCGGTCAGGAGCCTGCCAGCAAGAGGAGATCGCCATGCACATCCGACCCGCCGGATCGGCCCCCTCCCGCCCCGCGCCGATGGAGTATTTCACCGGCGCCGTATGGCAGGAACCGATCTGCGATCCCGCCGAGACCAGGGCGCTGATGGCCCTCATGGTCACTTTTGCCCCCGGGGCGCGGACGCATTGGCATACGCATCCGCTGGGCCAGACGCTGCTTGTCGTCTCGGGCTGCGGGCTGATCCAGAGCAGAGGCAGGCCCGTGCAGACGATCCGCGCCGGTGATCGGGTCTGGATACCGCCTGGCGAAGACCATTGGCACGGCGCAGGCCCTGACACGATGATGCGCCACATCGCGATGCAGGAGACCGAGGACGGCGTGAGCGCTGTCTGGCTGGAGCCGGTGAGCGATGCGGATTACGGGCAAGCGGGCGGCTGAACGTCGAACGATGTCGGCTCCGGGCGCCAGCCGCCAGCACAAGCCCCATGTTGTGACAGGGCCGCCGCACCGATCCATGCGCTGCTGCAGCCCGGTGACTGGCACGGTGACTGGCACGGTGCCGCATTGACCGAAGGCTGAGCACCGCCGAAGGTGCCGCCCGGGCGCCAATGGCAGGTTGCAGATCAGAGCCTCCGCCCGGCGGATGGTCCGGGAGGGCACGATTGGCGTTGATTTCACGTCGGCCGATCTGGCGCCGGATGCGCGCCGCGACTATCAGGTGTCAGGGAAGTGCAGGGACGCGATGATGTGGGATGCAATCGTTCTGGGCGCGGGCGCGGCAGGCTTGATGTGCGCCATCGAGGCCGCGCGCCGGGGGCGGCGGGTGCTGGTGCTGGATCATGCCCGCGCGCCCGGTGAGAAGATCCGCATCTCGGGCGGGGGGCGGTGCAATTTCACCAACCTTCAGATCTCGCCCGAGCGGTTCCTGTCGCAGAACCCTCGGTTCGCGCGCTCGGCGCTCAGCCGCTACACCGAGCAGGATTTCATCGACCGGGTGACGCAGGCCGGCATCGCCTGGCATGAAAAGACGCTGGGGCAGCTTTTCTGTGACGGGTCGGCGCGGCAGATCGTCGACATGCTGCTGCGCGATCTTCACGCCGCCGGGGGGGAGCTGCGGCTGCGTGTGCGCCCGGGCGCGGTGACCCGCGGGGCCGATGGCGGGTTCCGGGTGGAAACCGACGCCGGGGAATTTGCCGCGCATGCCGTTGTTCTGGCCACGGGCGGCAAGTCGATCCCCAGGATGGGGGCCAGCGATTTCGGCTACCGGGTGGCCGAGGCGTTTGGCCTGCGGATCGTGCCGACCCGGCCAGCGCTGGTGCCCCTGGTCTTTACCGATGCGCAGATCGAGGCGATCCGCCCGCTGGCGGGTCTTGCGGTCCACGCACGGGTCGGGGCCGAAGGCCAGAAGATCACGTTCGAGGAGGGGCTGCTGTTCACCCACCGCGGGCTGTCCGGCCCCTCGATCCTGCAGATCTCCAGCTACTGGAGCCCGGGCCGGGCGATCCGCGTGGACCTGTGCCCGGGGCGCGACCTGGCAGCCGAGGCCGAGGCGGGGCGGGCGGCGGGTCTGGGCGGGCGCGATCTGGTGAATGTGCTGGACCTGCCGCAGGCGCTGGCGCGCAGTGTCGTGACCCGCGCCCGACTGACGGGGCGCCTGGCCGATCAGACCCGGGCGGGGTTCGAGACGCTTTCGCGCAGCGTCCATGACTGGCAACTGGTGCCCGCCGGAACCGAAGGATGGCGCACGGCGGAAGTGACGGCGGGCGGGGTCGACACAAGGGATCTGGACGCCCGCAGCCTTGCCGCCCGCGCGGTTCCGGGGCTGCATGTGGTGGGCGAGCTGGTCGATGTCACCGGCTGGCTGGGCGGCTACAACTTTCAATGGGCCTGGAGTTCGGGCTGGGCCGCCGGACAGGTGGTCTGACAGCGCGACCTGTCCGGCGACAGGCCAGCAGGCACGCCACCTGGCTTCGACACCATCCCAGCCGGATCATGATCCCCGAAAGAGGGCGCGACTCCACATGCTGCAGAGCGCGCCCGATAGCCGCAGCGCAGGGGGCGCCAGCACCTGCATCGCGGGTGAAATGTCGGCACCACGCGGCATGCTTGGGATCAGGAGCACCCATATTGCCTGCGCCTGTGGACATCGGGTGCCGGGCCACCATATCCTTACCCCATGTTCAGGCACGAAATACCGCCCCGCAGGCAGCCAGGCTTCGCGCGCCTGGTGGTCCCGGGCGTCGCTGAAACCGAATGCACGGGGATGACATGATACGCCCGCACCGGGCCCGCTGCGGGCACCGCGTTTGCCCTCCGCGCCCCCGCGGCGCGGCGGGTTTCGATGGTCGGCGATTTCAACCACCGGGACGGACGCCGCTGAGTGGCCTCCATCTCATGCCGGAGGGCTCATGATGGACAACAGCGCCGATTCCACCCCCGACACCGGTGCCGTGGCGCAGAACGCGGCGGCGACGAAAACCCTCGCCGATTGGGCGATGCAGACGCTGCACAGCGGCCTGCCCACCTTCGAGGCCGCGCGCAAGATCGCCACGCGGCTGGGGGCGCATCGCCGCGCTGACATCTGCGAGGTGATGTTCTGGGCGCCGGAGCTGCAGGAGAACCGGGTGTCCGAAGGCGACATCTTCATCGAGGTGCTCGATATCGAGGGCGCGGAAGAGGTGGCGCTGTCACGGTCGCGCCAGACGCTGACCTTTCGGCGGACCCGCGTGCCGGTGGCGCGCATTGACGCCTGGTGCATGGCGGCGATCGACGGCATGCGCGCCGGCACGCGCGACAGCATCGGCAGCTTCTACGCGCTGGTCTGGCGCGATGCCGAGAACCGCTGGCGCCGCATCCATGACCCGCTTTCGGCGTCGCTGCCCTTCGGCCCCTTCGCACCGGCCGAATATTACGATGTGGCGGCGATGCAGGCGGCGCGGGCGGACAAGGCCTATTACGCCGCCCTGCCCGAGGGCGCGGTCCACAAGTTCGGCCCGCCCGGCAACATCCTGCAGATCCATGTCCCCACGGCCACCGCCAGCATGAGCCTTGCAGGGCTGACGCGCCATTTCGCCACGCTTGCCGAGAGGGTGCGCCAGGGCGCCGAGCCGGAACCGGCGGACCGCATCTTTCTGGGCTACGATGCGGTGCAGCTTCTGCCGGTGGAGCCGACGACCGTCTATGAAGCCGGCCCCGACTTCTGGACCGAGGTCGAGGACCGGGACGGGACGCTTGTGGTCGACATTCGCCGCCCGGACACCACCAACTGGGGCTATGACGTGGTGATCACCGGCATGTCGGCGGTCAACCCGTCGCTGCTGGAAACCGATCGCCCCGATGAACTGGTCGATCTGGCCGCCGTGCTGCACAACTTTCCGGGCGGGCCAAAGAAGCTGATCCTGGATGTGGTCTTCGGCCATAGCGACAATCAGGGGCTGCGGGGGTTGAGCCATCACTATTTCGCCGGTCCCAACATGTATGGCCAGAACCTGAACTACCGCAATCCGGTGGTCCGCGCGATCCTGCTGGAAATGCAGCGCCGCAAGGTGAATTTCGGCGCTGATGGTGTGCGCGTGGACGGCGCGCAGGATTTCAAATGGTGGGATGCCGATGCCCAGATGCTGCGCCATGATGACGAGTATCTGCAGGAAATGGCCGATGTCGTGCAGGAGGTCGCGGGCCGCCAATACCGCCCCTGGTTCGTGTTTGAAGACGGTCGCCCCTGGCCGGATGAGGATTGGGAGCTGAGTTCCGACTACCGCGCCGTGATCGAAAGCCAGCGCGATGATGACGTGTTCCAATGGGGGCCGCTGACCTTTGCCCATAACACGCCGTTTCTGTATACGTTCTGGCTGTCCAAGTTCTGGCGGATACAGGAGATTTTGCGCGTCGGCTCCAACTGGATCTCGGGCTGCGCCAACCATGACACGCTGCGCCGCGGCACCCAGATCAACCCGAAACTGAACATCAACACGCGGCTGGGCGACACCCGGATGGAGATCCTCGACAAGGCCTATGACCACCCGGCGGCACAGATGCTGACCTATGTGGCTTTCCCGGGCGTGCCGATGGATTTCCTCAATGCGATGGCGCGGGCCAGCTGGGGGTTCATCCGCAATCAGGATGACCAATACGGCGTGAAGGTGGTGGCCGAGGAGGCGATCTCGCTCAACTGGCAGGTCGATGCCTATACCTATTCGGAACCCGGCAATTTCCGCCGCATGAAGGAGCTGGGATTCGAGGATCGTGACACGCTGGGGCGGTTCTTCGTCATCCTGCCCGCGCTGGTCGAGGCCACGGATTACGACCTCGATGTGATGGCCAAGCTTCTGAACGCCGTGGACCCGCCGCTGGACGGCCCCACACCCTATGACGCCGCGGCGCTCAAACGCGTGGCGCGCGCCTGGATGGATGACATGCACGATTACTGCAATGTCGCCAACTATGTGGACAGGCTGGGCGACGCGCATACGGCCTACATGCTGAACCTGCGCGCATTCCGCGCCGCGCGGCCCTGGCTGCGCGACAATCACGGCCCGGGCGATGTGTTCGATTATCACACACCCACGGATGGCACGGTGGCATTCCGCTGTCTGCGCGATGGGCCCGAGGGCGAGCAGGTCTTCATGATCGCCCATCTGGAGGGCAAGCCGATCCTTGATATCGACCCCACGGCGCTGCCAATCCCGGGGCTTGAGGGCGGCGGCTGGAATGTCGCGCTTCGCTCGCCGACCATCGGTCCGGATTACCTGGGCGGGCCCATCACATTGCATGACAGCATGGCGGTGCTTTTCACCCGCAGCCGATAGGGGCGGGACCGGCGCATCATCGGGCTGTGCCCGGCGTCCGCGGTCTGGTTCGCTTGCGCGGCGGCACGATGGGCACGGCAATGGCGTCAGGGCCGCAGACTGCAGATCAACGCGATACGCCCAGTCTTCTATTTCAGCAGCCTGTTATACCGGGTTCGCCGGGTTGGGGCCGAGCGCGCGGGTGGTATCGGCCTCCAGCCGGGCGCGCGGCCAGTGCAGGGTGATCAGCGCGCCGCGGGTTTCAGGGGGCGTGTCCAGCAGGGCGTCCACCATATCCGGCGCGGCATCGGCATTCTGGAAGCTGAGCGTGGCGCCTGAGCGTTCCAGCAGGGTCTTGGCGATGAACAGCCCCAGCCCCATGCCGTCATACCCCGGGCGCGGGTCGGGGGTGCGCGCTCCGCGGCGACGGCGCACGAAGGGCTCGCCGATCCGGGGGATCAGCTGCGGATCGAACCCGTTGCCATCATCCAGGATGAACAGGCGGATGTCCTGATCGCTCCAGCTGCCCACCACCCAGACGCGGCTGGCGGCGAAATCCACCGCGTTCTGGATCAGATTGCGCAGCCCGTGGATGACCTCGGGGCGGCGATGGATTACCGGCTGGCGGGGATCGCTTCCGGGTGCGGGGGTCAGGTGGAACTGGATCGCGCGGCCACGCTCGGCATGGGGTTCAGCGGCCTCTCGCAGGACTGCCTCAAGCGGCGCCTGGTGCAATTGCTGGTCATCCTTGCCCGCCCGGCCCATGGAGCGCAGGATATCGCGGCAGCGGTCGGCCTGATCGCGGATCAGGCACGCATCCTCGTGCAGGTCCGGCCGGTCCTGCAGTTCCGCGGCCAGCTCGCTGCTGACCAGCTTGATGGTGGCCAGCGGTGTGCCCAGTTCATGCGCGGCGGCGGCCACCACCCCGCCCAGATCGGTCAGCTTCTGCTCGCGCGCCAGGGCCATCTGCGCGGCCAGCAGCGCATCGCCCATGGTGTCGATTTCCTGCGCGACCTGCCGCGCATAGAAGGCCAGGAACACCACACCCGTCACAATCGCCAGCCAGAAGCCGAAGGCAAAGAGCGGCGGCACCGTCAGGATGGAGCCATCGGCAAAGCGCAGCGGCTCCTGCGCCAGCGCCAGCAGCGTGACCAACCCCACCGCCATAGCGCCTAGGAACACCGTGCGCCGCGGCGGCAGCACCGAGGCCGAGATCGTCACCGGCGCCAGCATCAGCAGCGCAAAGGGATTGTTCAGACCGCCGGTCAGATACAGCAGCACCGCCAGCTGCGCGATATCGAAGAGCAGCGTCAGCATGGCCTCGGTTTCGGACAGCCGCTTGTTTTCCGGAAACAGGAGCGCGGCCAGCAGGTTGGACAGCACCGACACGCCAACCACCAGATAACACAGCCCGATGTTGAAGTTCAGCCCGACATACCGGTCGGCCACGGTCAGCGCGACCAGTTGCCCCAGAACCGCCATCCAGCGCAGCATGGTGAGCGTGCGCAGACGCACCCACTGGCCCCGGTTTTCGCGGCTGGAGGGGCCAAGGCGGGGCCGGGTCATGCAGGTTGGGTCCTGTTGTCACATGCTGTTGAGCAGTGATTGTAATGCCCGCACGGCTGGGGCATCAAGGGGCCGATCCTTTCAGGGAATACAAACATGCTCCGCATCTATTCCATCATCGCCGCCGGTCTGGTGGCCGCATTGCTTGGCGGGCTGGGCTACATGATGCTGCGCGGCCCGGCCGATTCGGGGTTTGCGCAATGCCGCTCCTCGCAGATTGCCGGCGGATCGGGCGCCATCGGCGGGCCATTCGAGTTGGTGGACCACACCGGCAGCACCGTCACCGACGACACGCTGCTGACCCGGCCCACGCTGATCTACTTCGGCTATGCCTTCTGCCCCGATGTCTGCCCGCTGGATGCCAATCGCAACGCGCTGGCCACGGATATCCTGCAGGACAGGGGCTATGACATGCAGCCGGTCTTCATTTCCGTTGACCCGCGCCGCGACACGCCAGAGGTGCTGGCCGATTTTGTCAGCTTCATGCACCCCGAGATGGTGGGCCTGACCGGCACCGAGGCGCAGATCCGCGAGGCCGCCCGCGCCTATCGGGCCTATTATGCCATCCATGACCAGGATGACGATGAATTCTATCTGATCGACCATTCGACCTTCAGCTACCTGCTGCTGCCCGGACACGGCTTTGTCGAAGTGTTCCGCCGTGACCTGACCCCCGAGGACCTGGCCGAACAGGTGGCCTGCTTCATCGACGCGGCCTGATCTGACATGGAAGCGTCCGGGCACCCGTCCGGACCCGCGCCCGGCGCGGCGTTCTCGTTTGACCCGGTGGCCCGTCCGGCCTACATATCAGTAATGATGAATGGAATGGAACGTCAGGTCATGGACCAAACCGCGCAGCCGGATATCGGGGCCGACCCATCGCTTCTGCTGGTCGATGATGACGAGATCTTTCTGCGCCGTCTGGCGCGCGCGATGGAAAAACGTGGCTTCAGCGTTGAAAGCGCCTCCAGCGTTGCCGCCGGAAAAGCCATGGCGATGGCGCGGCCGCCCGCCTATGCGGTGATCGACCTGCGGCTGGAGGATGGCAACGGGCTGGACGTGGTCGAACTGCTGCGCGAGGCCCGCCCGGACAGCCGCATCGTGGTGCTCACCGGGTATGGCGCCATTGCCACGGCGGTGGCTGCGGTGAAGATCGGTGCCACCGATTACCTGTCCAAGCCCGCCGATGCCGATGATGTTGTCCGCGCGCTCCTCTCCAGCGGCGAAGCCCTGCCCGAGCCCCCGGAGAACCCCATGTCCGCCGACCGCGTGCGCTGGGAGCACATCCAGCGGGTCTATGAGCAATGCGACCGCAATGTCTCGGAAACCGCGCGGCGGCTGAGCATGCATCGCCGCACCCTGCAGCGCATTCTGGCCAAGCGCAGCCCGCGCTGAGAGGCCATACGCAGGGTCGGCGCCTCGGGGATGGACGCCTGGGGATGGACACTCAGGCCCGCGCGTCAAAATCCAGCAGCAGATTCAGGAACCCGGCGCCGCAATCGTCCAGCACGCCGGGATTCAGATCCGCGATGTCATGCAGATGCGCCCGTGCGCCCGGTCCGGTGGGCAGGATCGCGCGCCCCTGCGGGATCGGGGCAAAGCGCAAGGGGGGGCCGTGCTGCGGCACCAGCCGGGGATGGGTGGCAATATGGTCACGCAATATCCCCAGCATCGAGGTGCTGTCCCCGAACACCTGCTGTTCGGTCCCCGGCCCGGCAAACCCTCCGGCGCCCGAAGCGCGGAAATTGTTGGTGCACAGGATGACCTCATCATCCTCCAGCAGCGGCTTGCCGTTCAGCCGCACACGCAGGACGCGGCTGGCATCGGCGTTTTCCCCCGCCCGGCCAGGCAGGAAGCGCGCAGGCTGTGCCAGGTCCAGCACATAGTCCAGCCCATAGAGGATATCGAACTGATAGGGCGCCGCGTCCGGTTCGGTCAGGACCCGCGGCGCGCCTCCGGGCACAACCTGGCTGAAGACCGAAGCGCTGCGTTCCAGCCACAGCCGCACCTGCGCCCCGGTCAGCCGCAGCGCCGCCACCATGTTGGGATAGGCATAAAGGTCCGAGACATGGCGCAGCGCCAGCGGCCCCGGCGCGATATCGGTGTAATGCTGCGCGCCGCTGCGCCCCCCGGCCTTGAAGGGTGCCACGGCGGCGATGACCGGCAGGTGCCCATGCTCGGTGCCACGCAAGCGTTCGGTGATATAGGCGCATTGGGCATCGGCCACCACCGCGGTTGCAGCCGACCGGCCCAGCAGGGCGAAATAGCTGTGCAGCGGCGCGGCGGCCTGCCCGATGGGCTTGCGGATGGCCGCCAAGGTGTCCTGATGCGTCTGCGCGACTATCCGGCGCACGCCGGGGCTGCGGGGCCGCGGCGGGGTGAAGCCGGGGACGGGATCGGTCAGGGCAGGCGCGCGCGGGCCGGCAGGCTTGCTGGCCAGCGCGCGCAATTCCGAGCGGCTGCCCATGATGGTCCAGCTGCGCCCCTCGCGGCGCAGCAGCAGGTCGATGACCCCCAGATGCGAGCCCCAGAACCCCGCCATCACCGCGGGCTTTCCGCAGATGGTCCCGGCGGCAGGGTCGACCTCGGGGCTGGGGGCAAAGGCGGGTCCGGGGAATTCCAGATGGCTGTGCCCCGCCAGGACCACATCGATCCCGTCCAGCCGGGCCAGGGGCAGAATGGCGTTTTCCATTCCGTCACTGTGCCGTGCCGCGCCAATACCCGAATGGGCCAGTGCAATGACGATATCGGCCCCGGCCTCGCGCATCTCGGGGATCCAGGCACGGGCGGTTTCGACAATGTCACGCGACCAGACGCGGCCATCCAGGGCGCTGTGTTCCCAGTTCACCACCTGCGGCGGCGCCAGCCCGATGACCCCCACCCGCAGCGGATGCGGCTGGCCCTGCATGTCGCACACGACACGGTCCAGCAGCGCATAGGGCCGTGTCAGCGACCTGTCACCGCGGGCCGTCGCCCCGCGCTTGCGCAGCAGGTTCGCCGCCAGAACCGGGCAATCGGCCCGCGCGATGGCCTTCATCAGGAAGCTCAGGCCATAGTTGAATTCATGGTTGCCCAGGGTGATCGCATCGAACCCCAGCGCATTCATGGCCGCCATCACCGGGTGCAGGTCCCCTTCGCGCAGGCCGCGCTCATAGGCGACGAAATCCCCCACCGGGGTGCCTTGCAGGAAATCGCCATTGTCGAACAGCAGCGTGTTGGGCGTTTCGTTCCGGGCCTGATCCACCAGCCTGGACAATGGCAACAGGCCCAGATCATGGCGCGGGCGGTCGGCATAGTAATCATAGGGCGCCAGATGGACATGCAGGTCCGTGGTCTCCATGATCCGCAGACAGGCCATGTCAGCGGACATCTGGGCCGAGGCAAATGGCACGGACTGTTGCAACGCACTTCCTATACGCATCAATTCTTCTCAGCACATCCATGGCATTCTGCCCACGGATCCCGGACCTCGCCACTCTGTCCGGTCGAACTTGTCATTGCCCAGACAAGATGGCAATTCCGTGAATGGGATTCGGCATGGACGTGGCCTTTTCACCTTAGGGTTGTGCGCTTGCCGCTGAAATGTCAAGCCGTTGGACCGTTTGCAGACCGCACCTGTCCGGACACATCATACACGGGGGCTTGCCAATGACAGCTGCGCATACGGCCGCATTCACCGAGGATGGAGGCCCGCGCCGGGCCGAATTGCGCACCGACAGCGCGCAACTGCGCGCCCTGTCGGCGCATCCGCAAGCGCAAATCCTGCCCATGTGGCGGGGCAAGCCCTTGCTGGTGGGCGGGGCGCGGCTGGGCTGGGTGGGGCGCGCGGCATCGGTGCTGCGCCATGCCGCGCCGGGGCAGCTGTTCCTGGGCACTGACCCGGTGCCGCGCTTCGCGGCCGATGTCTCGCGCTGGGAGCCTCCGGCCCTGGACCGCGCGGCGCTGGCCATGTTCAACGACATGAGCGAGCAGCATTTTCCCGGCCTGCCCGCCGATCATCTGTTCTGTGACCTGCGCGCCCGGATGACGGACTTGCCCCCGCCCGAGGCCACCCTGGCCGCCACCGCCCGCGCATTGTTCAACTGGCACCGCACCCATGGGTTCTGCGCCGCCTGTGGCGCGGCATCCGAAATGACCATGGGCGGGTGGCAACGGGATTGCCCGGCCTGCGGGGCGCGGCATTTTCCGCGCACGGACCCGGTCGTGATCATGCTGGTGCTGCGCGGGAACCGGTTTTTGCTGGGCCGCTCGCCCGGCTGGCCCGAGGGGATGTATTCCGCGCTGGCGGGTTTTGTCGAACCGGGCGAGACCATCGAGGCCGCCGTGCGGCGCGAGGTGGCCGAGGAAACGGGCATCACGGTGGGGGCGGTACGTTACCTGTCCTCGCAGCCCTGGCCGTTTCCGTCCTCGCTGATGATCGGCTGCGTGGCCGAGGCGCTGGACGCCCGGATCACCCTGGATGCCGAGCTTGATGATGCGCTCTGGGTCAGCCGCGAGGAGATGGTCGAGGCCTTTGCCGGGGTGCATCCGACGATCCGCGCCGCCCGGCCCGGCTCCATCGCGCGGCAGATGATCGGGGAATGGCTGTCGGGGCGGGTGACGGCGGCTTTCTGAGCCTGGCGCCGCCACCTGCGGCGGGCCGGTCCAGCGCCCCCGAGCCGCACCCACCCACCCACCCTGTGCGCCTCGGGGGCGCTCTGCTGCGCAAGCGCAGCAGGGGTGGGGTGTCAACGTTGGGCGAGGGTGTTCAGGCGGTCGCGGATGTCTTGCCGCAACGGGCCGGGGCGCGGTGGGTCGGCAAGGGTGGTGAACCAGCTTTCGGGCGGGGTTTTCCCCGCGCGCGCGCCGGGCCAGCGCAGGGTCCGCAGCACAGCCTCGGCCTGGGGGGGGAGCCGGTCGGGGATTTCCTGCCCGCTGAGCGCCCCCCAGACCCCGGTCCAGCAGCGCGCCACGGACCAGGGGTTATACCCGCCCCCGCCCAGCACGATCAGCCGCGGCGCCAGGTCGCGCAGGGCCAGGGCCACCCGGCGGTGGGCGTTGTTGGACAGCGCCAGCCGTGACAACGGGTCCTCGGTCACGGCATCGGCGCCGCATTGCAGGACGATGGCATCGGGGCAGTGTTCGGCCGTGCGCGGCAGGATCAGCCGGTCCAGCACGGCCTCCATCTCGGTATCGTTGAAGCCGCGCGGCACCGGCAGGTTGAAGCCCGCGCCGCCCGCGCGGTCCTCCAGCGCGCCGGTAAAGGGCCAGCGGCGCTCTTCATGGACCGAGATCATGCGCACCGCCGGATCCCCGGCAAAGGCATGTTCCACCCCGTCGCAATGATGCGCGTCAATATCCACATAGACCAGCCGCTCCAGGCCCTGCCGCCGCAGCGCCAGCAGGCACAGCACCGGATCATTGATGTAGCAGAACCCGTTTGCCCGGTCCGGAAAGGCATGATGCGTGCCGCCGCCGGGGACATGGACCACGCCGCCATGGGCCACCAGTTCGGCGGCCAGCATCACCCCGCCTGCCGATGTGGCGGGGCGGCGGAATATCTGCGCAAAGACCGGGTTGGCGGTGGTGCCCAGCGCGTGGCGCGTGCGCGTTTCGGCATCCACGGCGCCCTCGGCCTCGGCCCGTTGCAGGGCGGCGATGTAGCGGGGCGTGTGCCACAGCTCCAGCGCCACCGGTTTGGCGCGCGGGCTGTTGATGTAGGTGTCAGGCCCCAGCCAGCCCAGCGCGCGGCCCAGGTCCATAACCGTGGGCACCCGCGGGATCCGCAACGGATGCCAGGGGCCATAGCTGGACCCGCGATACACCTCGGACCCGATGAAACGGGGGATGGGCTGTTGCATGGGCCATGTCTTGGCGCGCGCAGCGCCCCGGTCAAGGCCGCGCGCGCAAATTGACAGGCGGGGGCGCCGGGTTATCTGAGCGGCAGACCAGCGGAGGCCAGCGATGAGCGTGAACACCCTGCCCGTCACCACCGGCGAGGCGCTGCGCACCCTGCGCGCCGGGTGGGAGGCGCAGCACGCGGGCACCATGACCGTATCCTGGATGCTCCATGGCCGCCCCGGCATCGGCAAGACCGAGATCGTCCAGCAACTGGCTGATGCCATCGGCGCGCGGCTCTTTGATCTGCGGCTGACCACGATCGAGCCGCAGGACCTGCGCGGGCTGCCCTATTACGACCATGCCGCCCGGCGCACGGTCTGGTACCGCCCCGAGGACCTGCCCGATGACCTCGCACAGCCTTCGGTGCTGTTTCTGGATGAATTGACCGCCGCCCCCCCGCTGTTGCAGCCCACCGTCTATGGGCTGTTGCAGGAGCGCCGGATCGGCCGTCACGCGCTGCCCGCAAGTTGCTTCGTGGTGGCCGCGGGCAACGGCCCCGAAGACGGCGCCATCGCCTATGAAATGGGCAGCGCGCTGTCGGACCGGCTGGTGCATCTGGCCTTGCGCGCCAGCGCCGAGGACTGGGTGGCCAGTTACGCCCTGCCCCGGCAGTTGCACCCGGCGGTGCCGGCCTTTATCCGCGCCCGTCCTGATCTGCTGGAAAACGGGCCTGAAACGCTGCAGCGCGGGCAGATGATCGCCTGCACCCCGCGCGCCTGGGCGCGGGTCAGCGCGATCCTGCAGGCCGTGCCGGACCGGCGCCTGCGCGATGTGATGGTGGCGGGCACCGTGGGCGAGGCGGCGGCAGCCGAATTCGCCCTGGTCGCCGATGAGATCGCCGCCAGCGTGCAGGTGGATGCCATGATCGCCGCCACCCCAAAGGCCCGGTGGGAGTTGTATCCCACCACGCTGCACGGGCTGACCGCACTGGCCTATGGGCTGGTGGGCGCGGCCGAGGATGACACCATCGGCGCGGTGATTGCACTGATGGCGGGGATCGGCGATCTGCACCGCCATCGCGCAGAACCGGCGTTTCGGGCGCTCCCGCTGGCCGAACTCTGCACACATGGGTTCGAACTGCTGCTGCAAAAGGCGCTGGAGCGCGGCTGGCAGGACGCCTTTGCGGCCTCGCCCGAATGGCGGGCCTATGCCGATGCGCGGGCCGAGGCCGGGCTGTGACCCTGGCCGCCGCGCAGCATTCCACGCGGGCGCGGCGGGCCTTGGTGCAACTGGCCAGCGAAGACCCGGCATTGGGGGCGCTGGCGCTGTGGTGCACGCACCGGGATGCCGCAACCGGGCCAGCAGCGCGGACCGAAGGCACGACCATCCATTACGGACCCGCATTCGAAACCCTTCCGCCCCATGAACAACTGGGGGTGGCGGCGCATCATGTGCTGCATGTGGCGCTGCGCCACGGCGCGCGCATGGGCGCAATGGGCGCGCGGTTGGGGGCGAGGTTTGACCGGGACATCTATGCGCTGGCCGCCGATGCGGTGGTGAACGAGGCGCTGCTGGCCGCCGGATATGGCCTGCCGCGCCCGGCGGTCACATTGCAACTGCTGCTCGGGCGCGCCCTGGGTCGGCCTGCGGGCGCGGACGCGCTGGCCGAATGGGATGTGGACCGGCTGTATCTGGCGCTGACCGGTCAGGGCGGCGGGCGGCGGCAGGGGCCGCAGGACGGGCAGGCCCTGGACCATGCCCCCACCGAAGCCGCGCGCCAGATCGTCACCGAAACCGGGTTCTCCCCGGACCTGGACATGCGGGCGCCAGACCCCGAAAGCCCGGAAAACGCCGATGAGGCCGCGCTCTGGCGCCAGCATCTGGCCCGCGCGCTGGAGGCCGGGCGGCTGGCCGGGCGCGGGATCGGCACCCTGGGTCACCGGATCGCGGATATCCCCGCCCCGCGCATCCCCTGGGAAATGCTGCTGCGCCGCGCCCTGTCGCGCGCATTGATCGAGGGCCGCAGCCCCGGCCATACCCGTCCCGCCCGCGACTGGATCGCGGCCGAGGCCCTGGCCCGCGCCACCGCGACCCCGACCCCCGGCTTTCGCCCCGCCACCCTGCGCCGCCGCAGCGCCCCGCGGATCGTGCTGGCGGTCGATGCCTCGGGTTCGGTCGAAGCGGGGTTGCTGGACCGTTTCGCCGCCGAGGTCGCGGGCATCGCCCGCCGCCTGAGCGCAGAGATCACGCTGATGGCCTTTGACGAAACGGTGCATTGGCAACAGCGCATGGATCCGGCGCAATGGGCGCAGACGCTGTCAAAGGCGGACTGGCCCCGCGGCGGCGGGACAGACTTTGGCCCGCCGGTGGCCGAAGCGCTGCGCATGCATGCCTCGGCCCTGGTTGTGCTGAGCGATCTGGACGGCCCCTTCGGCCCAGCCCCGCGCAGCCTGCCGGTGATCTGGGCCTGCTTCGGGCCGCCGCCTGGCGATGGTCCGCCTTTTGGCCTGCTGCTGGATCTTGGAAAATAACTGTCCGGCCGCGCCTTTGGCAGGTCGGCGCGGAAAACCGCTCGCGCAGCCCGTGCCGACCGAAAACCAGCATCCCGGAAACCGGAAATGATCCGGGAAATATCAACGTTAAGTAGAGGCAAATTATACCTAAACAATCTTGAGTTGTATTTCGTTAATTTCGATCCCTGTGTTGAAACTTTTCCATTTACATCAAATGCTAAAGATGTGTTGATCGGTCAATTCGAATTAAGTCTCTGTGTTTTTCCGGAAGCGAGCGCGTTGGCGTATGCAGACGTTCCTTGAGAGCCTGACAACATTGAGCCGCCCGATGAAACGGGCCATCCAGATTACAGCAGATAGCGCAATCATCATTCTGTGCTTGCTGGTGGCGATGTCATTGCGCCTTGAAAGCCTTGCCTTCATGGCTGAACCGCAGGTCTGGCTGGCGCTGCTCATTGCTTTGCCGCCCAGCGTCCTCGCGTTCTCACAACTGGGGCTTTACCGCTCGGTGGTGCGGTTCATCACCGTGCAGGCGCTACCGGCCATTGCGGTGGGTGTGCTGTTTTCCGCCGTCACACTTTCTGCCGCAGCGCAACTGATCGGCGCGCCCATCCCGCGATCGGTTCCGGGCATCTATGCGGTGCTGCTGTTCCTGGGGATCAGCCTGGTACGCTTTGTGATGCGCGGCTTCCTGCGCCAGCCGGGACAGGCAAAACGTGACGCAGTGGTGATCTATGGCGCGGGGGCCGCCGGGCGGCAGTTGTGCAATGCCCTCAATGACGGCAATGAATACCGGCCCGTGGCCTTTGTCGATGACGACCCGGCGCTGCAGCAGAGCCTGGTTTCCGGCAAGCCGGTGATCGCCCCGGACCAGCTTCCCGGCTTGCTGGAGCGCACCAAGATTGCCGCGATCCTGCTGGCCATTCCCAGCGCCAGCCGCGCGCGGCGCCGCGAGATCGTGACCCGGCTGGAACCGCTGGGCGTGGAGCTCAAGACCCTTCCGGGCATGGCCGATATCGTGTCCGGCGCCGCCGGGTACAGCGATATCCGCCGCGTCCGCCCCGAGGATCTGCTGGGCCGCGATCCGGTGCCCCCGCGCGCCGATCTGATGGGGCGCAACATCACCGGCAAGGTGGTGCTGGTCTCCGGGGCGGGCGGTTCCATCGGCAGCGAGCTTTGCCGCCAGATCCTGCGCCACAATCCCCGCACACTGGTGCTGATGGAGCTTTCCGAAATCGCGCTATACACCATCACCACGGAACTGCGCGGGTTGCAGGAACGGACAGGCCGGTCGGTGCGGATCGAACCCGTGCTCTGTTCCGTGCAGAACCGCAGCCGGGTCAGCGCCACGCTGCGCGCCTTCGGGGTGCAGACGATTTATCACGCCGCCGCCTACAAGCATGTCATCCTGGTCGAGGAAAACACGGTCGAGGGTGTTCTGAACAATGTCATCGGCACCCGCGTCCTGGCGCAGGCCGCCGCCGAGTTGCGGGTTGAAGATTTCATCCTGATCTCGACCGACAAGGCCGTGCGCCCCACCAATGTCATGGGCGCGTCGAAGCGCATGGCCGAACTGGTCTGCCAGGCCCTTGCGCGCGAAGGAAGCCGCACCCGGTTTTCCATGGTGCGCTTCGGCAATGTGCTGGGATCCTCGGGGTCGGTGATCCCGCGGTTCAAGGCACAGATCCAGCATGGCGGCCCGGTGACCGTGACCCATAAGGCCGTCACCCGCTATTTCATGACCATCCCCGAGGCCGCGCAACTGGTGATCCAGGCCGGGGCGATGTCGCAGGGGGGCGATGTTTTCGTTCTGGACATGGGCGAGCCGGTGCGCATCCTGGACCTGGCGCAAAGCATGATCCGGCTGCACGGGCTGAAACCCTATATCATGGACGGTGACACCCCATCCGAACCCGCCCAGGGCGATATCGGCATCCGGATTGTCGGGCTGGGCAAGGGCGAAAAGCTCTATGAGGAATTGCTGATCGGTAACGTTCCGAAGGGCACCGAGCATCCGCGCATCATGACAGCCACAGAACACGCCCTGCCCCGGCATCGGCTGGACCCGCTTCTGGACCGGCTTCAGCGCGCCTGTCATGCCTGCGATGTCGCGGCGATCCAGCAGATCTTTCTTGAGGCGCCCCTTGCCTATCGCCCGGCAAGAGTGGAGCCGCATGACCTGATCTGGAATGCGATCCGCAGCCAGCCCGAAGCCGCCCCCGTGCCGCTGGCCCTGCCCAAGGTCTCGCAACTCACCTGACATCTGGCCGCACCTGCGCGACCCTGTGCCCCCGGACGGCGGGTGCCTTGGGCATTGCGTTTCGGAATTTACTTGCAAGTGATTATCAATTGCAAGTAATCTCAGATCCGAATCAGGAGGTTTGACATGCACAATCACAGACTGCGCGCCACAGTGATGGGCGCTGCGCTGGCCCTCGGCACAGGCCAGACCGCCCTTGCACAGGAGACACCGCTGAATGTGCTGGCCACAGTGGGCATGATTGCCGATGTGGCCCGGTCGGTTGCCGGGGAATGCGCAGAGGTCCGCACGCTCATGGGCCCCGGTGTGGACCCGCATTACTATTCCGCCACCCCCAGCGATGTGAACGCCATCGCCAAGGCCGAGCTGATCCTCTATGTCGACCGCACGCTGGAGGAACGCCTGGCCGATGTGCTGGACAATTTCCGCAACCGGACGCCGACCGTGGGCCTGGCCGGCGCCAGTTTTGATGCAGACGCGCTGCTGGAAGACCCCGACGACCCCGGCGCCATGGACCCGCATCTGTGGATGGATGTCAGCCGCTGGGCGCAGATCGCCCCGGTAATTGCCGACGCCATCACCGAACAGCGCCCCGATTGCGCCGAAGACATGGCCGCCAATGTCGAAGCGCTGGGCGCGCGGCTGGATGCGCTGCACGGCTGGGTGGGCGCGGCCATCGCCAGCATCCCCGAAGGCGGGCGCATCCTGGTCACCGCGCATGACGCCTTCTATTACTTCGCCCATGCCTACGGGATCGAGGCGAGCGAGGCCATCGAGGGCATTTCCACCGGGGCCGAGGCCAGCATCGGCGATATCCGCGCGGTGGCGGATTTCGTCATGGAACGGAACGTCCCGGCGGTCTTTGTGGAAACCACCATCAACCCGCGCACCATAGAGGCGCTGGTGCAGGAGGTCCGCAGCCGCGGGCATGACGTGGCCATCGGCGGCGAACTCTTCTCGGACGCCATGGGCGACGATGGCACGCCGGAAGGCACCTATATCGGCATGATCCGCGCCAACACGGTCACCATCACCGAAGCCCTTGGCGGCACGCTCCCCGACTGGCCCGAGGCCCTGTCCGGCTGGGCGCAGGACCACGGCATCTCGCCCTGAGGCGGGCATTGCTGTAGAAGGTGGCGGCAGCGCGCGCGCCCTGCGCCTGCCGCCCCATCGGAGAGGCAAGATCCATGCACGAGGATACCCTGCACGAACCCGACCAGGCGCTGCATGTCGAGGATCTGACCGTCAGCTATGGCGTCACCCCGGCGCTGTGGGACATTGACCTGGACATTCCGCCGGGGGTCATGTGCGCGATTGTGGGGCCGAACGGGGCGGGCAAATCCACGCTGATAAAGGCCGCGCTGGGACTGGTGCGGCCGGTGGCGGGGCATGTGCGCTTTCTGGGCCATCCGGTGGGCCGTATGCGGGGGCGGATCGGTTACGTGCCGCAGCGCCATTCGGTCGACTGGGATTTTCCCACCACTGCGCGCGATGTGGTGGAAATGGGGCTCTATCGTTCCCTGGGCTGGTTCCGCCGCCCCGGCGCCGCCGCCCGCACCCGCGCGATGGAGGCGCTGGCCCAACTGGACATGCAGGATTACGCCGACCGCCAGATCAGCCAGCTTTCGGGCGGGCAGCAGCAGCGGGTCTTCCTGGCCCGCGCGCTGGTACAGGACGCGCCGATCCTGATCCTGGACGAACCGCTGGCGGGGGTGGATGCCAGCACCGAAGCCGTGATCATCGCGCTTTTGCAGCGCCTGCGCGACGAAGGGCGCACGGTGATCGTGGTCCACCATGACCTGACCACGGTGCAAAGCTATTTCGACTGGATGGTCATGCTGAATGTGCGCATCATCGCCCAGGGGCCGGTAAAGCAGGTCTATACCCCCGAGAACCTGCGCGCCGCCTATGGTCGGCAACTGGCCATGATCGCCATACCGGCCACCGCGCCATGACCGCCCTGGCGGATCTGCTGGGCTCGAACCTTGTGCGCACGGTGCTGCTGGGGGCGGCGCTGCTGGGGGCGATATCGGGGATGCTGGGGGCCTTTGCGGTGCTGCGGCGGCAAAGCCTGCTGGGCGATGCGCTGGCCCATGCCGCCCTGCCCGGCGTCTGTCTGGGCTTTCTGATTGCAGGCGCGCGGGATCTGGGCAGCATCATGGCCGGGGCCTTCTTCACCGGGGCGCTGGCCGCACTGGCCATGATGCTGATCACGCGCGCAACACGGCTGAAGACCGATGCCGCGCTGGGGATCGTGCTGAGCGTCTTCTTTGCCATTGGCGTGGTGTTGCTGACCCATCTGCAGGCGCAGGGCGGCGCGGCCAGCGCGGGGCTGGCCAGTTTCCTGTTCGGCCAGGCGGCGGCGCTCCTGCGCAGCGATCTGTGGATCATGGGCGGTGTGGGGCTGGTGGCGCTGGCGCTGGTGCTGGGCCTGTGGAAGGAATTCAAGCTGGTCAGCTTCGATGCCGATTTCGCCCGCGCCCAGGGCTTTCCGGTGCTGGTGCTGGAGGGCATTCTGACCGTGATGGTGGCCATGGCCATCGTGGTGGGGCTGCAACTGGTCGGCGTGGTCCTGATGGTGGCGCTGCTGATCGCCCCGGCGGCGGCGGCGCGGCAATGGACACGCTCGCTGGGGGCGATGGTGGCGCTGTCCGCCGCGTTCGGCGCGGCCTCGGGCATGGGAGGGGCGCTGATCAGCGCCTCGGTCCGGGGTCTGGCGACGGGGCCGGTAGTGGTGCTGATTGCAACAGCGGTGGTGGTGGTCTCGATCCTGCTGGCACCGGGGCGAGGGGTGCTGTGGCAGGCGCGGGCCGCCCGGCGCGCCCGGGCACAGATCAGCGACCGGCGCCTGCTGGCCACGCTGCAGGGCCTGGCCCACGCCCATGACGATGCCGCCTATCCGGTGGAACAGGGCATGATCGGCACCGCGCTGGGTGCCCAGCCCCCCGCAACCCAATTGGCGAAGCTGGAGCGGCGCGGCCTGATCCGCCCCGTCACCCATCCGCCCGAAACCACCCCGCATTGGGAGCTGACGGGCAAGGGCCACGCGGCTGCGGCCGCCCCGGAAACCGACCGGGAGGCCCCGCAATGATCGCCGCCCTGTTCGACTCCATTCCCGCCATGATCCTGCTGACCGGCGTGCTGGTGGGCGTGTCGGGCGCGTTGCTGGGCTGTTTTCTGGTGCTGCGCGGCAATGCCATGCTGACCGATGCGATCAGCCATTCCATCGTCTTCGGGATCATCGTTGTCTGGCTGCTGACGCGGCAGCTATCGGGGCCGGTGCAGCTTCTGGGGGCGGCGGCCACGGGCCTGCTGACCGTGGTTCTGTCCGAGGCCCTGGCCCGGTCCCGCCTGGTGCGGATGGATGCGGCCATCGGCCTTGTTTTCCCGGCACTTTTCGCCGCCGGGGTGATCCTGATCGCGCTTTATGCCCGCGATGTGCATATCCATGTGGACACCGTGCTGCTGGGCGAAATCGGCTTCGTCTGGCTGCATACGGTTCCGGTCCTGGGGCTGGAGGTGCCGGTCGCGGTGGCCACCCTGTCGGTGGTGCTGGCCCTCAACCTCGCCTTTGTGCTGGGCCTCTGGAAAGAGCTGAAACTGGCCAGCTTCGACCCCGGGCTGGCTGCGGCACTGGGCTTCCTGCCCGGCGTGCTGCATTATGCGATCCTGACGCTGACCAGCGTCACCGCCGTCGCCGCATTCGATGCGGTGGGCGCGATCCTGTTCATCGCCTTCGTGATCGTCCCGCCGGCGACAGCCTATCTGCTGACACGCCGGTTGTGGCTGATGGTGATGCTGGCGGTGGCCCTGTCGGTGGCCGCGTGTGTTGCGGGCTACGGGTTGGCGCTGCGCTGGGATGTGTCGATTGCGGGGATGATGGCCTCGATGACCGGGGTGTGGTTTGCGCTGGCGCTGCTGCTGGCCCCGGAGCGCGGCCTGCTTGCACAGGCGATGCGGCTGCGTCGGCAGCGGGTAGACCATGACTGCCGGGCGCTGGTGGCGCATCTGTTCACCCATTACGGCACGCCCCAGATGGCCGAGGAAAACACCCTGCGCGCCCTGATCCACCACCTGGGCTGGCCCGAACCCCGCGCCCGCGCCGCCATCCTGCGCGCCCATGACCGCGCCCTGATCGAACGCCGCGCGGGGCTTCTGACCCTGCGGCCAAAGGGCATCGCCGAGGCCGAGGCGATCTTCGGCCGCCGCACCGAGTGAAGCGCCCGAGGGAGCAACACCCTGTGCCGGTTTGGCACCATGGGCGATGCCAGCGGGGCAGGCGCAGGGCGGCGTCGGCATCCTTAACCCGCAATTAACCATTTCAAACAACTCTGGGATGCAGGTATGACCCCGGAGAATCGCATGGCCTTCCCGCTGATGCTTGCCTTGATGATCGTTGCGACCTCGGCCCTGACGGCGGGGGCGGTGCTGCTGGCCGCGCAGGCCTGGCAGGACCGTCAGGCGCGGCGCCGGGCTGACGGTATCCACCAGGATGATCCCCACGGGCGCGCGGGTTTCGTGTTCCATGATCGTCGGATGCTGGATTGCAACACCCGCGGCCAGGCGCTGCTGGCCACGGCGCGCGCCGCCCATGCCAGCCCGCCACAAGGCGATGACCTGGAACCGCTGCTGCGCTTTCTGACCCCCCATTTCCCCGGAATGCGTGGCAGTCTGGCCCAACTGGCCACGCGCGGTGCGCTGTCCATGACCGCCGCCGATGACAGCGGCCTGCAACTCGATGCCGAATGGCGCGCCGGGCTGGCCCATATCCATGTCACCGACACCCGCGCCGCCGGCAGCAGCATCATCCTGGACCGGCTCAGCTTCGACGCGCTGGAGGCAGAGTTGCAAAGCCTGCGCCAATGCACCGAAAAGGCCCCCTTCCTGATCTGGCATCAGGACAGTGATGACGCCGTCACCTGGGCCAATGGTGCCTATCTTGAACTGGCCGCCCGGCAGGACCATGACCTTGTCTGGCCCCTGCCCGTGCTCTTTCCCGCAGCCTCGGACCCGGAGACGCCCCGTCTCTGCCTGCAGCTTGAAGACCGGCCCTGCTGGTTTCAGCATCATCACCAGCCCATCGCCAATGGCACCCTGCATTACGCCATCCCGGTTGAGGCCGGATCCCAGCAGGACAGCGGGCGCCGTGACCTGATGCAGACGCTGGCAGGCGCCTTTGCCACCCACCAGGTGGGGCTGGCAGTCTTTGACCGCGCGCGGGTGCTGCAGATATTCAACCCCGCGCTGGTGGACATGACCGGGCTGGAGCCTGAGTTCCTCATCGCGCGCCCGCGCTTCGACCAGGTCCTGCACTGCCTGCGGGAACGCCGCCTGCTGCCCGAACCTGCCGATTACCGCTCCTGGCGCAACGCCCTGCTGGAGATGGAGCGCGCCGCGGAAACCGGCGCCTACCATGAGGAATGGGCGCTGCCCTCGGGGCAGACCTTTCACGTCACCGGTCGCCCGCACCCCGATGGCGGCATCGCCTTCCTGTTCGAGGATGTGACCAGCGAAATCACCCTCACCCGCAGCTTCCGGGCACAGATCGAAACCGCCCAATCAGTGATCGATGCCATGCCGCAGGCCATGGCCGTCTTCTCCCCCCAGGGCACGCTGACGCTGGCCAATGCCGCCTATCACCGGCTCTGGGGCAGCGACCCCGACGAGGTCGCCGCCCGCATCAACCTGCAGGGCGCGCTGCAGGGGTGGCGCGCGCGCAGCCAGCCCAGCCCGCTTTGGGATGCGCTGGCCAGCCTGACCGAGCGGCGCAGCGAAGACGGCGCGATCCGGGGCAGTGCGGTCCTGCGCAACGGGCAGATCCTTTCGGTTCACACCACCGCACTTGAAGGCCGCAACACGCTGGTCACCTTCGAACAGGCCGTCGGCGCCCAGCGCCAGGGCGCGGCGGGTGCGGTGCCACCGCCGCACCTGCATGGCCAGAGCCTGACGGCGGCCGCTCCCCACGCCTTGCCCGAAACCATGAGCAAGAGCCCGATCATGCTGGCCGAAGCCCCACGCCCCCAGCCCGCGATCCATGCCGCTGCGGCGGCGCGGGCGTCTGCCCGCTCAAGCGTGGATCACAGCGCAACCGCATCCGTCGCGGCACGCACGGGCTCCTTGGGCGACGGTTGAAGCAGGCCAAAGGCAAATCGGCGCCGGCGCGCGCCAGGGTCTCGGCCCGCGGGCAGTTCCGGCTGCAGCAAGCATCCGCGCCTTACCCGGGCAGGAAATGCAACCCCATCAGGACACCTGCGCCTGAAACCACCGCCAGCACCACATTGCGCGTCAGCAGCCCTACCGCCACCGTGACCACCGCAGCCGAAATGCGCGCCGGGTCGGGCGCGCCATCCGTTGCCGCCGGAAACAGGATCATCGGCGCAATCATCCCCGGCATCACGGCCACAGCCGTGTAGCGCAGATGCCGCAGCACCCATTCCGGCAGATCGCGCGATCCGATCAATCCCAGAAAGGAATAGCGCAGCAGAAATGTCCCGGCCCCCAGGCCCAGGATGATCACCCAGATGTCAAGCGCAGTATAGTCCATGACCCTGCCTTACCCGCTCTGCGCCGCTTTGCAACCCGTCCCCCGCCCCGGCGTTCCATTCCCGGATCATGCGCCCGCGCGCAGCGCCCGGCCCAACGGGATGAGCCGCGCCGCAAGGCGTGGCGAAGACGGGCGGGAGCCCCCCCTCCCCGCTTCACGCGCCGTAAGGGGTCCAGACCGTCTTGACCTGCACTGCAAACTCCCTGAACACCGCCTCCTGCCCTGCCGGGCCGAACCAGTCGCGCTGCGCGCTTTCTGTCCACACGGGCTTCAGGTTCCCGGCGGCTTCGGCCTCGGCCATGGCGCAGACCTCGGGCGGGGCGACGCAGCACAGCGCATCCACCCCGTCATGGGCGGCCAGCACCCGCGTCAGCGCCGCCCGCGGCCCCGAGACGATATTGACCACCCCCCCCGGCACGTCCGAGCTGACCAGCAGCTGCCCGAAATCCAGCGCCGGCAGCGGTTGGGTCTGCGAGGGCACCACCACCACCCGGTTGCCCATGGCAATCGCCGGCAGCACCAGCGATACAAAGCCCAGCAGCGCGGGCGCATCGGGGCAGATCACCCCCATCACCCCATGCGGCACATTCATCGCCAGGGTCACATGGGCCGAGCGTGTGGCGTGGACCCGCCCGTCCAGCTTGTCTGCCCAGGCGGCGTGGAGGAAGGCGCGGCGGATCGAACAGTCGACCTCGGCCGCCGGGTCGGGGCTGCCCGCCTGGACCAGCGCCTCGGTCATTTCGGCGCGGCGGCGGTCCATGTTTTCCGCCAGGAAATAGAGAACCTGCGCACGCTCATGGCCCGTCGCGCGCCCCCAGCCCGTGGCCTTGGCCGCCGCCTCGACCGCGTTGCGGATATCCTTGCGGCTGCCCCAGGGCGCCTGGCCGATCACGTCGCCACCGGCGCCATGCACCGACCAGCTTTGCCCGGCATCCGCGCGCTTGAAGGCACCGCCGATGAACAGCTTGGTGGTCCGGTCGATCCCGCCACCCGCGCCCCCACCTGCAGGCAGCGGCACCGGTGCAGGGCTGTCGGCCAGCGGCGCACGCCCCTGCGGCCCCGGCGCGGCCAGATAGGCCAGCATCCCCGCCCGCCCCCCTTCACGCCCGAAGCCGGACTCGCGCATCCCGCCAAAGGGCGCATTGGCGTCAAAGAGGTTCGTGGCGTTGATCCAGACCACGCCTGCGCGCAGATTGGCCGCCACATCCATGGCCGTGCCGATGTTTTCCGTCCAGACCGAGGCCGCCAGCCCGTAGCGGGTATTGTTGGCCAGTTCCAGCGCCTCGGGCGGGGTGCGGAAGGTCATCATCACGGCAACGGGGCCGAAGATTTCCTCGGTTACGGCGATATTGGCGGGGGCGACATCGGTCAGCAGCATGGGCGGGCAGAAACAGCCCTGCGGGGCAGTGCCAGCGTGCACCGTGGCCCCCTGCGCCTGCGCCTGATCCACCAGCCCGGTGATCCGCTCCAGTTGCCGCGGATGCACGATGGCGCCGATATCGGTGCCCTTGTCCAGCGGATCGCCCGCGCGCAGCCGCCCCATACGGGCGCGCAGCAGGGCCTCGAACCGGGGCGCCACGGCTTCGGCCACCAGGATGCGCGACCCCGCGCAGCAGACCTCGCCCTGGTTGAACCAGATGGCATCGACCACGCCTTCGACCGCCGCATCCAGATCGGCATCGGCAAAGACGATGAAGGGCGACTTGCCGCCCAGCTCCAGCGTCAGGGCCTTGCCGGTCCCGGCGGTGGCGCGGCGGATCTCGCGCCCTACCGCGGTGGAGCCGGTGAAGGCGATCTTGTCCACGCCCTCATGCGCGACCAGCGCCGCCCCGGTGGTGCCATCGCCGGTGACGATATTCACCACACCGGGGGGCAGACCGATCTCGGTGCAGATCTCGGCGAAGAGCAGCGCCGTGAGGGGGGTGTATTCCGCCGGTTTCAGCACCACCGTATTGCCCGCCGCCAGCGCCGGCGCGATCTTCCAGGCCAGCATCAGCAGCGGAAAGTTCCAGGGGATGATCTGGCCGCAGACGCCATGGGGGCGGTGGTTCGGGAACTCCTCGACCACCAGTTCGGCCCAGCCCGCGTGGTGGTAGAAATGGCGCACGGCCAGGGGTATGTCGATGTCGCGCGCCTCGCGGATGGGTTTGCCGTTGTCCAGAACCTCCAGCACCGCAAACAGGCGTTCGCGTTTCTGGATATGGCGGGCCATGGCATAGAGGTAACGCGCGCGTTCGTGCCCGGGCCGGGCCGACCAATCGCCAAAGGCCGCGCGGGCGGCGGCCACGGCGGCGTCGATATCCGCCGCGCTGCCCTGGCTGACCTGCGCCAGCGGCGCGCCGGTGGCCGGGTTGTCAGTGGTGAACAGCGCATCGGGTGCGGTGAAGGCGCCGTTGATGAAATGGCCGAAGGGGCCGCGCTCCAGCCATTTCAGGGCGTGATCGGCGCTTTCGGGGGCGGGGCCATAGTCCATACTGTCCAGAACCTCGGATATGCTGGGCATTGCGGAAAACCCTTTCAGGCAAGCGCGTGGCGGTGCGCGGCGGCATAGCGCCCGGTGACATGGTGGTCCAACTGGCGTTCGATATCGCCCAGCATGGAGGAGGCGCCCAGCCGGAACAGCCCCGGCTCCAGCCAGTCGCGGCCCAGTTCCTCGCGCATCAGGATCTGCCAGTTCAGCGCATCCTTCGCGGTTTTCATGCCACCAGCGGGCTTGAAGCCGACCCGGTGGCCGGTGGCGGCGGCATAGTCGCGGATGGCGCGGGTCATCACCAGCCCCACGGGCAAGGTGGCGTTGACCCCCTCCTTGCCGGTGGAGGTCTTGATGAAATCCGCCCCCGCCGCCATGGCCACGCGAGAGGACGCGGCCACGTTGCGCAGGGTGACCAGATCGCCGGTGGCCAGGATCGCCTTCAGATGCGCCGGGCCGCAGGCTTCGCGCATGGCGGCGATTTCATCATGCAAGGCCGCCCAATCGGCGGCCAGCACATGGGCGCGGGTGATGACGATGTCGATTTCCGCCGCGCCCTGATCCACCGCATAGCGGATTTCGGCCAGCCGCAGGTCCAGCGGCATCAGTCCCGCCGGAAACCCCGTGGCGACCGAAGCGACGGGGATGCCCGAGCCCTCCAGCGCGCGCACCGCAGGGGCCACCATGGTGGGATAAACGCAGACCGCCCCGCAGACCGGCATGGCCTCCAGCCCAAGCCCGGCGACAATGTGATCGGCCAGCGGGCGGCGGGCCTTGGCGCAAAGCCGGCGCACCCGGTCCGGTGTGTCATCGCCCGCCAGCGTTGTCAGGTCCATGCAGCGGATCGCATTGACCAGCCAGGCCGCCTGATGGACATTCTTCAGGCTGCGCCGGGCGGTCAGCGTGGCCGCGCGGCGTTCGGTCGCCGGGCGGTTCACGGCCAGCCGGTCCAGCGCGGCGAAATCGGGCGGGGTGCCGGGGTTGCGGGCGTGGGACATGGGGGCTCCGGCTGGAAGGGTCTGGGCGCAGTATGCGTGGCGCGGGCCGGGGCCGCAATCCCCGAGGCTGACCGGACGGTCAAATCCGTCACACGCCGTCAGAAGCTTTCTTGACGAAACCACTCGGGTATTATAACTGACAGCTTCAGTAGGAATTGAGCGGACCAACCGCGCAAGGGAGGTGCCAGCAGGCGCAGTACCGGGATCCTGTTCCTGCATGCACGCAACACATGCCTTACAGGGGTCTGACATGACATTTCTCCGCACTTCGGTCTTCGCCTTGGCGGCCTTTGCCGCAACGCCCACCCTGGCTGACCTGACGCTCTATTCCGGCCGGGGCGAGCCGCTGGTCGCACCGATCATCGAGGCCTTTACCGCCCAGACCGGCATCACCGTCAATGTCCGCTATGCCGGAACCGCCGAACTGGCGGTCCTGCTGCAGGAAGAGGGCGATGCCTCGCCCGCGGATCTGTACTGGGCGCAGGATGCCGCCGCGCTGGGGTCGGTGGTGGACCTGTTTGCGCCACTGCCCGAGGCGCTGGTGGCCGATGTGCCCACCGCCTATCGCGACGCCGAAAACCGCTGGGTGGCCACATCGGGCCGGGGCCGGGTGCTGGCCTATTCGACCGAGCGGGTGGACGCGGCTGAACTGCCCGCATCGATCTTCGATCTGACGGATGAAAAATGGAACGGGCGCATCGCCCTGCCCGCGACCAATGGCTCTTTCCTGGCCCATGTCACGGCCATGCGCGTGACCCATGGCGAGGAGGCAACCGCCGAATGGCTGGCCGGGATCGCCGCCAACAACCCTGTCGCCGTGCGCAACAACACGGCCGGGATTCAGGCCATCGGCGATGGCGAGGCCGATGTGGCCGTGACCAACAACTATTATCTCAACCGCTTCCTGAACCGCGACGCCGAGTTTCCCGTGTCGCAGACCCTGTTTGCCAATGAAGGCGATATCGGCAACCTGCTGCTGGTGGCCGGAATGGGCGTGCTGAACAGCTCGGACCAGCAGGAACAGGCGCAAGCCTTCATCGAATTCCTGCTCTCGCCCGCCGCGCAGCAGTATTTCACCGGCGAAGTGTCCGAGTTCCCGATCATTCCGGGCACGATCGTCACCCGTCAGGATATCAACCTTGACGATGTGATCCGTGTTGCGCCAGAAGTCGACCTCAACACCATCGGCGATCTGGAAGGCACGCTGGAGATGATCCGCGCAGCCGGGCTGCTTTGAGCCTGACCACGACCATAAGCCCGCGTCTGTGGCGCCAACCACGGGCGCGGGTGATCTTTTCGGCCCTCGGTCTGATGATCGGGGGCCTGATGGTATTGCCGCTGATCTGGCTGGTGATGCGGGCGGCGCAGGCGGATATGGCGCAGGTGATCGACATGTTCACCCGTCCGCGCACGCTGCAACTGCTGGTCAATACCTTCCTGCTGGTGGTCTGCACGCTGGCGCTGGCCACGGCCATGGCGCTGCCCCTGGCCTGGCTGGTCAGCCGCACGAACCTGCGCGGGCGGCGGCTGGTCAACGTGCTGGCGGTGATCCCGCTGGCGGTGCCGGGCTATGTGATGGCCTATGCGCTGATCGGCCTGTCGGGCAATTTCGGCTTCATGAACCAGGTGTTCGGCTTTACCATTCCACGGCTGCAAGGGCTGCCCGGCGCCACGCTGGCGCTGTCGCTCTACACCTTTCCCTATATCTACCTGAACCTGCGCGCCGCCTTTGCGGGCCTTGACCAATCGCTGGAAGAAGCCGCGCGCGCCCTGGGCGCCACCCCGCGCGAGGTGTTCTTTCGCGTCACCCTGCCCCACCTCATGCCCGCGCTGATGGCGGGGTGGCTGGTGGTGGGGCTGTATGTCATCGGCGATTTCGGCGCCGTGGCGCTGATGCGGTTCGAGGTCTTCAGTTACGCCATCTATCTGCAGTATTCGGCCATGTTCGACCGGGTCTATGCGGCCTGGCTGGCGCTGATGCTGATTGCGATTGCGCTCTCCGTGGTCTGGTGGGAAAGCCGCCTGCGCGAAGGCGCGCATTATGCGCGCACCGGCTCCGGTGCGGGCAGCGCGCGGCGGCTGATGACGCTGCCGCCGCTGGCGCAGGTGCTGGGCTGGGCCTTTGTGGCGGTGGTGGTGCTGGCCTCGATCGGTCTGCCGATCGCGGTGCTTAGCTTCTGGATGGTGCGGCTGGATGATCTGCCGGGTGTGCTGCCTGCGCTGTTCCGCGCCTTTTCGCAATCGCTGTCGGTGGCGGCACCGGCGGCGCTGATGGCGGCGGCCATGGCGCTGCCGGTGGCGGTGCTGGCGGTGCGCTACCCCTCGCCGCTGTCAACCTTCATCAACCGGCTGGCCTTTGTCGGCTATGCGGTGCCAGCGCTGGCCTTTGCGCTGGCCTTCGTGTTCTTCTCGCTCCACGGGGCGCGGTTCCTGTATCAGACGCAGTTCCTGCTGGTCATGGTCTATGGTCTGAGCTTCCTGGCGCTGGCGCTGGGGCCGATCCGCTCGGCGCTCTATCAGGCGCGGCCTTCGGTCGAGGAATCGGCCCGCGCGCTGGGCCATGGGCCGCTGTCGGTCTTTGCCCGCGTCACCCTGCCCACCATCCGCCCCGGCGTGGTGGCGGGGATGGTGCTGGTCTTTGTCATCGCCATGAAGGAGCTGCCCATCGCCTTTCTGCTGGCGCCCACCGGGTTCCGGCCCCTGTCGATCACCATGTTTTCGCGCACCTCCGAGGGGATGTTGATGGAAGCCGCGCCCTATGCGGCAGCGATCATGGTGTTTTCCGCCCTTTTCGTGGGCTTCGTTCTGCGCCATGACAAGAAGACCTGATATCGCCCGAGGATCCATGAACAGCCTGCCCAAAGCCCTGTCCTTCAAGATGCCCGCCGAGGCCACGCCGCTGGGATACCGCGCGCGGCCCACCAAGGTGCTGCTGGAGGTCGCGGGCCTGCGCAAGCATTTCCCCCATGGCGATGCGCCGGCGGTGGAACGGGTGGGATTTTCCCTGGGCGAGGGCGAGATGCTGGCGCTGCTGGGCCCTTCGGGCTGCGGCAAGACCACCACGCTGCGCATGATCGGCGGGTTCGAAGTGCCGGACGCGGGCACCATCAGTTTGCGCGGACGCGACATCACCCGCCTGCCGCCCGAGGCCCGCGGGATCGGTTTTGTCTTTCAGGATTATGCGCTGTTCCCGCATCTGGATGTGCTGGAGAATGTCCGCTTCGGCCTGCGCAAGATGTCGCGGGCCGAGGGTGAGGCCCGCGCGCGCGAGATGCTGGCGCTGGTGGGGTTGTCGGGGCTGGAGCGGCGCCGCCCGCATGAGCTTTCGGGCGGGCAGCAGCAGCGCGTGGCGCTGGCGCGCACGCTGGCGGTGGCACCGCCCCTGGTGCTGATGGATGAGCCGTTTTCCAACCTGGATGCCGCCATGCGGGTGGAAACCCGGCAGGAGGTGCGCAAGCTGCTGAAGTCCTCGGGCTCGGCCGGGATACTGGTGACCCATGATCAGGAGGAGGCGCTGGCCATTGCCGACCGGATTGCGGTGATGGAGGCGGGCCGGGTGGTGCAGATCGGCACGCCGGACGAGATCTATCTGAACCCGGTGTCGGAATTCGTGGCCTCGTTCCTGGGGCGGTCGAACATCCTGCGCGGGACGGCGAACGGGATGCGGGTGGATACGAGCTTTGGCACGCTGCCGCTGTCGCGCGCGGCCAATGGGGCGGTCAATCTGGCTGTGCGGCCCGAGCAGATCATGCTGGAGCCGGATGCGGAGGGGCCGGCCTCGGTCGTGGGGCGCGAGTTCCGGGGGCATGATCAGCTGTATTGGGTGCAGGAGGGCGAGCGCTGCATGCTGGTGATCTCTGGCCCCGGGGCGAATATCGAGATCGGCGCGCGGGTGCGGTTGCGCATCTGCGATTGCGTGGTGCCGCTGGTCTGAGGGGCGGTGATCTGGCGGAGCGCGCGATGCGCGCACGCCTTCTGGCACTGCGTGCGGGGTCAGGGGGCATTCTGCCCCCTCTGCGCGTGCCGCGCATTCACCCCCGGAGAGTATTTTTCGGCATGAAAATTGGGTGAGTTGGCTCAGGGCGTGATGTGGCCGGTGCTGCGCAGGAAATCGGTGAGCAGGGCGGCATAGGCTTCGGGGGCCTCGACACAGGGCAGATGGCCAGTGCCGCGCAGGAGTTCGAAGCGCGCGCCGGGAATGAGCGCGAGGGTTTCGCGCATCAGATCCGGCGGGGTGGAGCCGTCATGATCGCCACCGATGCCAAGCGTGGGCAGGCGCAGGGTGGCGGTGGTGGTGTAGAAATCCGTGCCGGCGATGGCGGCGCAGCAGCCTGCGTAACCGGCGGCGGGGGTGCGGGTGAGCATGTGGCGCCAGGCGGTCAGCGCGGGGGTCTTGCGGAAGTCCGGGGAGAACCAGCGCTCCATCACCGGGTCGGCGAGGGGCTCGATCCCGTGGGTTTCGACGGTGGCGATGCGGTCGCGCCAAATGTCGGGCGTGGCGATCTTGGCGGCGGTGTTCGACAGGACCATGGCGCGGATCAGGTCCGGGCGTTTGACCGCCAGCCCCTGGGCGATCATGCCGCCGATGGAGAGGCCGACGAAGAGGCAGTCCGTGACGCCCAGATGGTCCAGCAGGCGTTCGGTATCGCGGATCAGCTGGCCCATGGAATAGGGCGCGGGGGGCGTGTCCGACAGGCCGTGGCCACGGCGGTCATAGCGGATGTATTTCAGCGAGGGCGGGAGCAGCGGGATCACCTGATCCCAGAGCCGCAGGTCCGTGCCCAGCGAGTTGGAGAAGACCACCGGCGCGCCTTTGGGGGTGCCGTCGATGCGGTAGTGCAGGCGGATGTCGCCCAGGTCTGCGATCTGCATGTCAGTCCTCCGTGCTCAATGCCTGGATGAAGCGCGAGCGGTCCACATTGCCGCCCGAGGCGATGACGATCACCGCATCGCCTTGCAGCGCCTGGGGCTGGAACAGGGCGGCGGCCAGGGCCACGGCGCCGCCGGGTTCGATCACCAGTTTCAGCCGCGCGAAGGCTTGGGCCATGGCGCGCAGGGTGTGATCATCTGGGACCACCAGCCCCGGGCCGCAGAGGCGTTGCAGAACCGGGAAGGTCAGCGCGCCGGGGGTGGGGGTGACGATGGCATCGCACAGGCCCATGCGCGCATCGTTGGACAGCCGCTGACCCGCGGCCAGCGAGCGGGCGGTATCGTCGAAGCCCTGGGGTTCGACCGGGCGGACGCGCAGGCCGGGGACGGTTTCGGCCAGGGCCAGGGCCACGCCGGCTGTCAGCCCGCCGCCGCCGCAGGGGATCAGCACATCGGCGCTGTGGACGCCGTCCTCGGCCGCCTGTTGGGCCAGTTCCAGCCCGGTGCTGGCCTGCCCGGCGATCACCTGCGGGTCGTCGAAGGGGCGGATCAGGGTCAGGCCGTGGCGCGCGATCAGAGCGGCGCCGATCTCCTCGCGCGGTTCGGTGGCGCGGTCATGCAGGACCAGTTCGGCGCCCAGCGCGCGGGTGGCCTCGATCTTGGTCTGCGGCGCGTCCGCGGGCATGACGATCACCGCGCGCACCCCGTGCATCCGTGCGGCCAGCGCCACCCCCTGCGCGTGATTGCCCGAGGACCAGGCCAGCACACCGCGCGCGCGTTCCGCCGCCGACAGGGCCGACACAGCCGCGAAGCCGCCACGGAACTTGAAGCTGCCGGTATGCTGGAGGCATTCGGCCTTGACCAGCACGCGCCGTCCCGCCAGCGCATCCAGAAAGTCCGAGGACAGCAGCGGCGTGCGGCGCACCACCCCGGCCAGCCGCGCGGCGGCATCGGCGATCAGGGCGGCATCGGGGGCCGCCCGGGGTTCGGCCAGCGTGGTCACAGGCAATTCCCCAGCCATTCATGGATCGCGCGCAGCGATTCGGGTTCATCGAGGAAGGGCACATGGCCGCGATCGGGGACCTCGGCATGGACCATGTCCGGGCGGCGGGTGCACATGGCCTCGGCGGTCTCGGTGGTCAGCAGGCCGGAATTGGCGCCCCGGATCAGCGCCATGGGCAGGTCCGCGCAGGCGTCGAACATCGCCCACAGATCGCCGGTGCCGCCGGTCATGGCGGCCATGAAGGCATCGCGCAGGGCGGGGTCATAGGTCAGGTCAAGCCCCTGTTCGGTCTGGATGAAACGGCGGCGCGCCTCCTGAAACCAGCGCTCGGGGGGGACATTGGCGAACTCGTCCGAGTTATGCTCCAGCGCCACGGCGGCGGCGGCATGGGTGCGCGCGGCGGGGGTGCGGCCGAGATACTGGGCGATCCGGTCCAGCGCCCCGGGTTCGATCACCGGGCCGACATCGTTCAGGCAGATGCCGCGCAGCCGATCCGGCGCGGTGGCGCCCAGATACATGCCGATGATCCCCCCGCGCGAGGTGCCCAGGAGTGCCGCGCGCTCCACCCCCAGATGGTCCAGCAGGGCGAGGGCATCGGCAGCCTCGGTCGGCACGGTGTAGGTGTCGGCGCCGGTCCAGTCGGACTGGCCGCGGCCACGGTAATCCATGCGGATCAGGCGCAGGGGCGGCAGGTGCGGCTCCAGATAGTCGAAATCGCGGCCATCCCGGGTCAGCCCGGCCAGACACAGCAGGGCCACGCCATGGCCCTCGTCGCTGTAATGCAGGCGGGCGCCGTCGGGGGCGGTGAAATGCGGCATGATCAATCCCTTTTGATGATATCGGGCAGGGGCGAGAGGTCGCCCAGAACCTGCGCCGGGCGGGCGGCGAGGCGGTCCATGGGCGCGCCCTCGCGGTTGACCCAGAGGCTGTGAAACCCGAACGCCGCCGCCGAACAGGCGTCCCAGCTATTGGCCGAAACAAAACCCACCTGCGCGGGCGGCAGGCCCAGATGGCGTTCGACCAGCGCATAGACCTGCGGGGCGGGTTTGAAGATGCCGACCTCTTCGACCGAGATCACGGCGCTCAGCGCCTCGCCGATCCCGGCCGAGGCGATGGCATCGGCCAGCATCGCGGGCGATCCGTTGGACAGGATCGCGCAGGGCATACCTCGCGCGCGCAGGGCGGCCAGCACGGAGGGCACCTCGGGGTAGGCGGGCAATTCGCGATAGAGCGCCAGCAGGCGGGTGCGCAGGGCCGGTTCGCTCAGCTCTGCGGCATCGAGCGCCCAGTCCAGCGCATCGGCAGTGACCTGCCAGAAATCCGCATGGGTGCCGCTCAGCCCCCGCAGCCAGGTGTATTCCAGCTGCTTGCGCCGCCAGTCCGCGGCCAGTTGCGGCCAACGGGCCACCCAGTCCGCGCCCTCATCCTGCGCCGCTGCGGCGCGCGCGGCCCCGGCCACATCGAACAGGGTGCCATAGGCATCGAAGACACAGGCATTCACGGGCATGGGCGGGCGCTCCTTCGCGCCCATGATTTGCACAGGCTGGCCCCGGGGAAAAGGGGGGCGCGCGCGCCGGGGTTTATCCCTGGGCCGATCCGGGCTATATTGACGATGAGACAGGAGCACCCGCGCAGATCATGCGGCCTCCGTGAATTCACCTTTTCCCAAATGAAGGATACCCCATGACCCAGGCCAAATCTGGCGATACCGTTCGATTCCACTACACCGGCACGCTGGAGGATGGTTCGGTATTCGACAGCTCGGACGGGCGCGACCCGCTGGAATTCAAGCTGGGCGAAGGCCAGATCATCCCCGGGCTGGAACAGGCCATCGAAGGCATGTCCAGCGGCGAACAGAAAACCGTGACCATTCCCGCCGACCAGGCCTATGGCCCCTATCAGCCGCAGGCGCGCCAGGGCATCCCGCGTGAACAGATCCCGGACCATATCCCGCTGGAGATCGGCACCCGGCTGCAGGTCCAGACCCCGGATGGCAACCCCATGCCCGTCACCGTGGCCGAGGTCAGCGACGAAGTGGTGGTGCTGGACGCCAACCACCCGCTGGCCGGCAAGGATCTGACCTTTGCGGTCGAGGTTGTCGAGGTCGGCTGACCTGCCCTTTTCGAATTCGCGGGCTGGCTTGACCCTGATCAAGGCAGCCCGCCGCGCATTGCGACAGTCTGGGCCGTCACAAGGAGGTGGCCCATGACATCACTGGACGAACGCCGCAAGCAACTGCAATCCCGCCGCGCCGAGCTTGTCGCCCGCATGCAGGCGGTGGAGGAAGAGCTTGAATCCCATGCCGACCCGGATTGGGAGGATATGGCCGTCGAGCGTGAAACCGATGAGGTTCTGGAGGGCATGGGCCTGAGCGCCCAGACCGAAGTTGCCCGAATCGATGCAGCGTTGAAGCGGGTCGAAGCCGGCGAATACGGCATTTGCGTGAAATGCGGCGCGACCATCAGCGAAGCACGGCTGGACCTGGTCCCGTTCACCCCCTTCTGCCGCCACTGCGCGGCCTGATCCCTGCCCTGCTTTTCGCGCGTCCCCCGGGGCGCGCGTGCTGGTTTTCAAGGCAACCGCGAGCGCATCGTCGCGCACCGGGTGAAATGATGCGTGTTGCGGTTGTCATGGTTGCGATGGCGTGGTTGTATACAGGTATCCAGACCCCGTAGGATATCTTTTACACATGCCCACGCGCCAGCCTGCCCACCGCACCGAACCCGCCACTGCCCCCGATCCGAAGGAAGACGGCGCGCCCGGTCTGGCCCTGCGTCCGGTCGATCTGGACGGGCAGGCAAAGGGGCGGCTGTTTCTGGCCGCGATGCCGGGCCGGTCCGGCGGCACCGCCACCGACCTGGACCGGATCGCCGCCCGGAAGGTTGGCGCGATCCTGTGCCTTGCCGACCCGGCCGAAGTCACCGCATTGTCACCTGAATATGCGAACGCCTGGACCAGCGGTCAGGGGCTGTCCGCCGACCGGCTGAACCACCCGATCCCGGATTTCGGCATCCCGCAGGATATGGAAAGGTATCGCGACATGACCCGCCAGATCGCAGAGCGGCTGCGCCAGGGCGACAGGGTTCTGGTCCATTGCGCCGCCGGAATCGGGCGCACGGGCATGACGGCAATTGCGGTGCTTTGCGCCCTGGGGCTGGACCCGGACCGCGCGCGCCAGCAGGTGGCAGAGGCCGGATCAGGCCCCGAAACCCCCGCACAAAAGGCCTTCCTTCAGGAGCTTGTGGGCAAATGCTAGAGATCGAGGGGCTGACCCGGAAGTTCGGGGATACGATCGCCCTGGACGCGGTCTCGCTGCGCATCGCCCCGGGGGAATTCGTGGGTGTGATCGGGCGATCGGGGGCGGGGAAATCCACGCTGTTGCGGCTGATCAACCGCCTGGTAGAGCCCAGCGCCGGAAGAATCGTTTTCGACGGCGCCGATGTCACCGCCAAGCGCGGCGGTGCCTTGCGCGACTGGCGGCGGCAGGCGGCGATGATCTTTCAGCAATTCGCCCTGGTGGATCAGCTCAGCGTGCTGGAAAACGTGCTGGTGGGGCGGCTGGCCCTGACCCCGCGCTGGCGCACCTGGACGCTGCAGTTCAAAGCCGAGGACCGCGCCCTGGCGATCGAGGCGCTGGACCGGCTGGACATGGCGCAGCACGCGCTCAAACGCGCCGATGAACTGTCCGGCGGGCAGCAGCAGCGCGTGGCCATCGCCCGCGCCCTGGTGCAGGAGCCGCGGCTGATCCTGGCCGACGAGCCCGTGGCCTCGCTGGATCCGCGCAGCACGGCGGCGGTGATGGGGGCTTTGAAACGGATCAATGCCGAGGACGGGCTGCCGGTGCTGTGCAACCTGCACCATATTGATCTGGCGCGCGACTATTGCACCCGGATCATCGGGGTGCGCCGCGGGCAACTGGTGTTCGACGGCCCGGTTGAGGCGCTCGATGATGCTGCCATCCGTTCGATCTATGACCAGTAGCGCCGCGCAACCCTCCGGCGATGCCGTCGCCATGGTCGAGGCCCGCCGCGCCGAACTGCGCGCGGCGAAGCGCCGCCAATCCTTGCTGCTGCTGGTGGTTCTGGCCGTGGCGGTGCTGGTGGCGGGGCATCTGGGCGAGGTCTCGTGGCAGAAATTCGTCGACGGGCTGCCGCGCTTTGGCCGCTACATCATGCGCACCATGCCGCAGCTGTCGCTGGAGAGCTTCGGCGCGGATATGTCCCGCTGGATGTGGAATTTCCGCGTCTGGGTGGGGCTGTTGGTGGATACGGTGCTGATTGCCTTCGTGGCCACGACCCTGGGCGTGGCGGGGGCGTTTGCGTTGTGTTTTGCGGCCTCGGATAACCTTGCGCCCAACAGCATCGTCTATCATGCCGCCCGGCGCACTCTGGAAGTGTTGCGCACGGTGCCGGAACTGGTCTTTGCGCTGCTCTTTGTCTTTGCCTTTGGCCTTGGGGCCATGGCCGGGGTGCTGGCGATTGCGCTGCATACCATGGGCGTGCTGGGCAAGCTGTTTTCCGAGATCAACGAGACCGTATCCGACCGCGCGCTGGAGGGCGTTGTGGCGGCCGGGGCCGCGCGCGGGCAGGTGATCCGTTATGGCGTGGTGCCCCGCGTCCTGCCGGGCTTTATCAGCTACACGCTGCTGCGGTTCGAAATCAACGTGCGCTCGGCCTCGGTCATCGGCTTCGTGGGCGCGGGCGGGATCGGACAGGAGCTGATGTTCGTCATCAACCAGTTCATCTATCGCGACATCAGCGCGATCTTGCTGTTGCTGATCATCACCGTGGCGCTGGTGGATATCCTCAGCGAATGGCTGCGCCATCGCATCATCGGCGGGGAGTTGCAGCGATGACCCCGCCCGATACCCGGCGCCTGGAGGATCTGGCGCAGAAATACCCCGGCACGGTGCGCCCCAGGCCCCTGACGCTCTGGCGGCGCCGGACGCTGATCATCGCTTTCCTGATCGCCTTTCTGGCCGCGGCACAGGCGTTGGGGCTGGCACCGGGGGCGTTTTTCTCGGGGTTGAGCGATCTGGGCATCATCACCCGCCAGATGTGGCCGCCGACCAGCAAGGGGTTCTTTGTCGAATACCTCCATGCTCTGGCCGAGACTGTGGCGATTGCCTTTCTGGGCACCATCGCGGCCAGCATCATCTCGGTCCCGCTGGGGTTTCTGGGCGCGCGCAATGTGGTGCGCAACGGGTTCATCCATTTCGGGCTGCGCCGCGCGCTGGATATCGTGCGCGGGGTGGATGTGCTGATCTGGGCGCTGATCTTCGTGTCTGTGGTGGGGCTTGGACCCTTTGCCGGGATCCTGGCGATCGCGCTCAATGACACGGGCGTTCTGGCCAAGCTCTATGCCGAAGCGGTGGAGAATGCCGACCGCCGCGCGGGCGACGGGGTGCGGGCGGCGGGCGGCGGGCAGGCGGATGTGGCGCGGCTGGCGATCTGGCCGCAGGTGTTCCCGGTCTTCCTGTCCAACAGCCTGTATTTCTTTGAGGCCAACACCCGTTCTGCCACGATCCTGGGCGTGGTCGGCGCCGGGGGGATCGGGTTCTTTCTGGCCGACCGCATCCGGGTCAATGCCTGGAGCGATGTGGCCTTCATCATCCTGATGATCCTGCCCACGGTGGCGCTGATCGACTGGCTGTCACGCTATCTGCGCCGCAAGGCGCTGGGGCGTGCGGCGCGCGATCCGGCCCCGGTGGCCGAAACCTGATCCATTGGCGGCTCCCGCCGCGCCCTCCTGACAGCATAAAGCGCCCCCGAGCCGCGCCCCACCCACCCACCCGCGCGCCTCGGGGGCGCTGCGGTGTCTTGGATGGGCCACCGCAGGCGCCGCACCCTGTGGGGCATGAAAAAGGCCCGGGCGATCATGCCCGGGCCTTCATGGAATGGCTGCCGATAAAGATCAGTTGCCGCGCTGGCGCAGCATTTCCTCGCGCATGGCGATGCTGTCCTCGAAGGCTTCATGGCCGACCTCGACCAGATGCGTCCAGGAGCCGACGCTCACAATCTCGATCCGTTCCGGGTCGCGCTCGTGGAATTCGGTCAGCGCGGACAGCAGCTCGGCTTTCAGGTCATCGGGCATCGAGCCGCGCACCGACCAGGCGTCCGAGGGGATCAGCGGGCTTTCCCAGATGACCTTGACGGCGCCTTCCTCGATCTCGCCGCGGTCGGTCATGCGCTGCACGGCGCCATTGTCTTCGGAGTAATGCCAGGTGGCCGCCGCGTCATAGGTGCCGCGCACCACCGCCAGGATGCCGTTGTCATGGCTGCCGGAAAACCCGGTGGAGGCGAAATGCCCCTGCGCGAGCCCCAGCTGGCCGAGGTAGAAATTCGGCACCAGATAGCCCGAGGCCGAGTTCGGATCGGCGAAGGCAAGGGTCTGGCCGGCCAGATCCTCAAGCGATTCGGCCTCGCTGTCGCCGGCCACGACCACCACGGCATAATAGCCACGATCGCCGGTACGCGACACGGCGTGGGCCAGCGGCTCCAGATCGCCCTCCAGCACGTCATAGGCCGAGGCATAGGCCGCAGCGCCGAACATGGCCATATCGGCCTCGCCCGCGTCCATGGCCTGGATGATGCCGCTATAGGCGCTGGCCATGCGCAGGGTCACGGGCACGCCAAGCTGTTCGGACAGGTAATCGGCGAAGGGCTGCCACCGGCGGGCGCCTTCCTCGGCGTTTTCGATGGGCGGCAGGCCGATGGTGAGCGAGTCATACTGCGCCCGCCAGTCGGCAGCAGCCGGAAGGGCGGTGCCGAGGGACAGGATGGCCACACTGGCCAGAAGGGTTCTGCGCTTCATGGGATTGGTCTCCGTGCTGGATCCGGGTTTCGGATGGGCGGACAGGGGCTGTGACCCTGTATACAGGTTCATAGCAATCTGGCGCAGATCGGTAAAGCAAAGCTTCCATGACACCGGACCCACCTGCCGCGGCGCGGAAGCGATTGCGTGTTTTCTGTGCAGTTGGCGCGGGCGCGGGGTTTCAGGGCGCAGGGCGCGCAGCGGTCGCGGCAAACGCGGACAGCACCGGCCCGGCATCGGTCTGCGTGGCAATCGCCGCAAAAGCCTGTGACAGGGCCGCATGCTGCGCCGCCAGTTCCGCCGCCCCGAACCCTTGTGACCGGCGAAGCATCCGCCAATGAGCGGCGGCATGGGCCTCGGCCAGGATCGGATCCTCGATCAGCGCCGAAAGCAATGGAATCAGCGCCGCGCGCAGGTCGAAATGCTGCGCGAAGGTAAAGCTGTCCAGGGCGATGGCGTCCAGCGACATGGCCAGCCCGCGCAATGCAAACAGCGGCTGCGTCGGCACCGGGCGGGTGGCGGTGGCGGCAGCCAGTTCGATGATCCCGCGCAGCACGTCGAAATCGCGCGGGCCGCTGGCCGGGTCCAGGGGTGCGACCACAGTTCCCACCCCGGAGCGTGTCTGCACCAGATGCTCATAGGACAGCCGTTGCAGCGCGTGGCGGATCGGCGTCCGGCTGACGCCGAATTCCGCCGCCAGCTTGTTTTCATGCAGCAGATGCTCCACCCCCGGATCGGCGGTGCAGATCCGCAGCCGCAGGGCGTGAACAATGCTGTCCAGCCGCGATGTCTCCGGTCCGGCGAAATACTCTGATGATCGGTTCATGGATCAGCCCTGATGATGCGCAGGCAGATGGTCGCCGCCAGTGGAGTTGATATACAGAGTTGACCGTGAAACAGCAACGTGGCACAACCCCGATGGCGGAGACCTGCCCATGAGCGATGCGTTTGCAACCGTCCCGCTGGGGGCAGGCAGGGTCCATCTGCTGGGCTGGCCGGGGCTGCGCAAGGGGCATGACGGGCGCGGCTGGATCGACCCCGAAGACCGGGACGAGGCACTGGCCCGCCTGCGGCAACAAGGGTGCCATGCGCTCTTTGCCCTGACCGAACACCATGAACTGCCCAGGGGAACCCGCGCCGGGCTGCGTCACGCGGCGGAGCGGGGCGGGATCATGCTGTGGTCTGCGCCCATCCGGGATTTCCAGCCGCCGGATGCGCGCTTCATGCGCCGCTGGCACGCCCGGTTGCAGCGGCAGGCGGCCGCTGTTCACGCAGGCGGCCAGGTTGCCTTCTGCTGCATGGCCGGCGCCGGGCGCAGCGGCACGCTGGCCGCGCTGGTGATGGTCATGGGGGGCATCGCGCGCGCCGACGCCATCGCCGTGATCCGCGCCGCCAACCCCCAGGCCATCGAAAGCCCCGCGCAAGAGGCCTGGCTGACCGCCCTGCCCTTCGGCCGATGATGCATCCCGGCTGGCCGGCGCCATGCGCCGGGCAGCGCGCCCCCGAGGCGCGCGGGTGGGCGGGTGGGGCGCGGCTCGGGGGCGCGTTGGCACCGTTGCAGGCAGCCCTCCGCCGGGGATCAGCCCCCGCCGCGCCCCGCCCGCACCTGCCAGATCGTCTTGGCCAGGATCACCATTGCCACCACCACGATCAGCAAAACCGATATCGCCGCGATCGCCGGGTCGATATTGTCGCGCAGCCCCATCCACATCAGCCGCGGCAGAGTCACCGCCTCGATCGAGGTGATGAAGAGCGTGACCGCGATCTCCTCCCAGGACAGCACAAAGGTCAGGAACAGCGCGGCGAACAGGCTGAAGCGGATATTGGGCAGGATCACCCGGACCACCCGCGTCCACAGCCCCGCCCCCATGGAGCGCGCCGCCAGATCCATCCGCCGGTCCAGCTGCGTCAGCCCCACCGAAATCAGCACCACCGCAAAGGGCGACACCATCACCACATGCGCCAGCACCACCCCCGCCCAGCGGTCATAGGCGATGATCTCGTTGAATTGCGACAATGACACCAGAAAGAAATACAGCGTCAGCGCCGAGACCACCGGCGGCGCCACCATGGGCAACAGCGCCAGCCCCATCAGCAACCCCGAAAACCGCGGCTGCAACACCCAGATGCCGATGGCAAAGGCCGCCGCCAGCGCCGTGGACAGCAGCGCCGAGGCCAGCCCCACCCGCACCGACAGCCACGCCCCCTGCCCCCAGACCGGGTTTTCCACCAGCGCCCGGTAATGGCGCAGGGACCATTCGTCAGTGGGGATGGACAGGAACCGCGTGGGCGTGAAGCTGACCGGGACCACCGCCACCAGCGGCATCATCAGGAACACCGCCAGCAACGCGGCAATGCACCCTGCAAGAAGTCCAGGACGCAGGGTCATCGCGGGGTCGTCCTTTCTCCGAACTGGCGCAAAAGCATGGCGATCAGCGCGCCCACACCCACCATCAACACCACGCTCAGCGCGGCGGCCAGCCCCCAGTCGGGGCTTTGGAACAGGCGCAGATAGATCAGCTCGGCCACCATGACGCTGCGCCCCCCGCCCAGAATGGCAGGCGTGATGAAGAAGCCCAGCGCGAACACAAACACCAGCAGCGCCGCGCCCAGAATGCCAGGCCGCGTCATCGGCACAAATATCTGCCAGAAGATCCGCGTGCGCGAGGCACCAAAGCTGCGCGCCGCCATCAGCACGCGCTCATCCACATTGCGCATGGATGCAGCGATGGGAAACACCGCAAAGGGGATCAGGAAATGCACCATCCCCACGATCACCCCGAATTCGTTTCGCACCAGCACCAGCGGCCATTCGATGATCCCCAGCCCCTGCAGCCAGGTGTTCACCAGCCCGCGGTTCGAGAGCATCGCCAGCCAGCCAAAGGCCCGCGTCAGCACCGAAATCCAGAAGGGGATGAGGATGCACAGCTCTACCAGCAACCGCCCCACCGGGCCGCTGCGCACCCAGATCAGCGACAGCATATAGGCCGCCGCAACGGTAATCACCGTCACCAGCGCGCAGATGCGCAGCGTGCGCCACAGCACGCTTTGCACCAGCGGATCAGCCAGCACGGCCCTATAATTCTGCACCCCCGGTTCCGGCAGGGTGAAGCTCCAGCGCATCACGCCCAGAAAGGGGATCAGATAGGCCGCCGCCAGAAACAGCAGCAGCGGGCCAAGGAGGATCGCGTGGCGACGGGTCATGGGGCGGGTCCTTCAGGCCCGCCGCCCCCGGGCGGGGGGCGGCGGTGCAGCCGGCCAATCAGGCCGAGATGATGCGCAGGTATTCGTCCAGCGCGGCGCCGTAGTTTTCTTCATACCAGGCCATGTCCAGCGGGATCTGCACGGCAAAGTTCTCCGGGTCCACCGGGTTGAAGCGGGCTTCCTCGGGCGCCAGCAGCGCGTCGGCTTCGGGGTTTGCGGGCCCCTGCGCCATCATGCGGAACATGACCAGCTGCTTTTCCGGATCCTGGGCCGAGGCGATGAACTCCATCGCGGCCTCGGGGCCCGCCGGGTTGTTGGCCAGCACACCGAAGGCGCCGGGCGCCACCAGCCCCTCATCCCAGATGAAACCGATCTCGCCGCCCGAGTCTTCCTCGATCAGCTTGGCGCGGGTGGACCAGATCAGCGCCATGGAGGCATCGCCGTTCAACAGCAGCGACTGGCTTTCCGCCCCGCCGCCCCAGAAGCCGATGACATTGCCCTTGAAGGCGTCGATCTTGGCATGCGCGCGCTCCAGGTCCAGCGGATAGAGCTCATCGCGCGGGACGCCATCGGCCAGCAGCGCGGCTTCCCACATACCCACGCCCCACTGATACATGGCGCGGCGGCCGGGGTATTTCTCCACATCGAAGAAATCGGCCATGCCCTTGGGCGGATCGTCCCCGAAGCGGCGTTTGTCATAGGCGATGATGTAGCTGTAGAAATAGGCCGAGGCCGAGTAGTCCCAGCCGAACCCTTCGCGCATCTTGCCGCGGTCCACCACGTCATAGTCGATGGGGGTCATCAGCCCGCGCGCCCCCAGCGCCTCGGCCGAGAACGGGTCCACATCGACCACATCCCAGCTGGGCCGCCCGGTTTCGGCCTGCGCGGCAATCGCGCCCTCGGTCGGCCCCGAGCCGTCCTGCCGCACGACGATGCCGGTCGCGGCCTCGAACGCCTCGCCATAGGCGGCGGTATAGGCCGGGCCGGCATCGCCGCCCCAGTTCACCATGACCAGCTGCGAGGGCTGGGCGCTGGCCGGGCCTGCGCGCATCCCCAGCGCGGTGGTGCCCATGAGCATGGCCAGCCCGGTGGCGAATTCGCGCCGGGTGATCTGGCCGCGCGCCAGCCGGGTCTTCAGGATATCAAGCGCGTCTTTCTGGAATGGTCCGTGCATTTTCGTGGTCTCCCAGGTTGGTTATGCGGTCTTGTCTTGGGGGCGCCTGCTACAGCAGCACCCCGCGTTCAGGCGCCCATGTTGCCCAAAGCGTGGCCCCCGGCGCCAGGCCGGGCGGCGTTTCGGCGGTGGGCAGGCTCAGCACCATGGCGGCGCCGCCGGGGCCGCGCAGCTCCAGCTTGGTGGTGGCGCCCAGATAGGTCAGGTCCAGCAGGGTGGCGGGCACGGCGTTGCCCGTAGCGGGTTCGGCCAGTGAAAGGCCCATGTATTCCGGCCGGATGGCCAGATCGCCGCTGCGCCCGGCGCCGGGCAGAGTGATCGCGCGGCCCTCGATCTGGCCATCCTTCAGGGTCAGGATGTTGATATCGCCCAGGAATTCCGCCACAAAGCGGTTTTCCGGGCGTTCATAGACCTCACGCGGGGGGGCGAGTTGCTGCAGCCGCCCGGCATCAAAAATGGCGATGCGGCTGGACAGCGTCAGCGCCTCTTCCTGATCGTGGGTGACAAAGACGAAGGTGGTGCCGGTTTCACGGTGCAGGCGGCGCATCTCGCCCTGCATCTGGGCGCGCAGGTTGCGGTCCAGGGCGGAAAACGGCTCGTCGAACAGCATCACGGGCGGTTCATAGGCCAACGCGCGGGCCAGCGCCACGCGCTGCTGCTGCCCGCCCGAAAGCCCGGCCGGGCGCTTGTGGCCATGCCCGCCCAGGCCCACCATTTCGATCATCTGGTCCACGCGGGCGCGGATCTGCGCGCTGCTGCGGCGCTGGACCTTCAGCGGGAAGGCGATGTTTTCGGCAACCGTCATGTGCGGGAACAGCGCATAGCCCTGAAACACCATGCCAAACCCGCGCGATTCGGCGGGCATGCCGGTCATGTCCTTGCCATCCAGCGTCAGGGTGCCGGTGGTCGGCGGTTCGAACCCGGACAGGATCATCAGGAAGGTGGTTTTGCCGGACCCGGATGGCCCCAGCAGCGTCAGGAATTCACCCCGCGCGATGGTCAGCGAGATATCCTCCAGCGCGGTGAAGGTGCCGAAGCGCTTGCCGATGCCGGTTGCGCCGATTTCTGCCGCTCTGGTTTGCGTCACTGTATCCCGCACGCCCCTGTCCTGTTGCCCGGGTCCTGCTGCCCGCCTGTGCCCTGTAGCGTAGGGACCGGTGCAACCTCATGGCAACCGAAAGTTTTTCGCCCGGTTGTGAAACGGAATTTGCCGTTCTGACCCTGCCCGATTCTCCAGCAACTCGCCCCGCAACCAGTCGCGAAAGGCAGCGCTGGCGGGATTGCCGGCCTTGTCCTGCGGCAGGATGATGAAATAGGACTGCGCCGAACGCACCGCCAGATCGAAGGGTCGCACCAGTTGCCCGGCGGCCATGGCCTGCTGACAGATGAACACATCGCCCATGGCCACCCCCTGCGCCATAAGCGCCGCGGCAAAGACAAGGTTCATGTCCGAAAAGCTGATCCCCCGCCGGGCCGAGGGGCGCGGCAGACCGGCCAGGCGGAACCAGGCCTCCCAATCCTCGAAATCATGCAGGTGCAGCAGTTCCACCCGCATGAGGTCCGCAGGCTCCTCCAGCCCGCCGATCCGGTTGAGCAGGATGGGGCTGCAGACGGGGACGAAATCAACCTCGACCAGCAGTTCGGCCTCCATGCCCGGGGCTTCGCTGTTGCCGAAGGTGATGAACAGGTCCACATCCGGGTTGGACGTGTCATCCAGTCGCCGCGGGGTGACGATGGACAGCGTCACATCCGGAAAGGCGCGGGCAAACCCGCCAATGCGCGGACACAGCCAGGAGGACGCAATCCCCGGCGGGCAACTGACGGTCAGCATCCCCGTGACCCCGCGCGCCGCATTGCGCATGGCCGCGCCCGAAATCATGCCCAGCGCGCGGCGCACTTCCTCGGCATAGGCGGCGCCCTGGGGGGTCAGCTCCACCCGCGTGCCGTTGCGGTTCAGCAGGCGGAAGTCCAGCGTGTTCTCCAGCAGCCGCAACTGGTGGCTGACGGCGCTGCGGGTCAGGTTCAGCTCCTCGGCGGCCTGCCAGACGGTGCCGTGGCGGGCGAAACATTCCAGCGCGCGCAGCGCCTGGGTAGAGGGGATGCGGGGCATGGGCGGCTCCGTTCTGTGCGCACCAGATTAGCGGGGCGCGCAGGCGCTGACCAGCGCCAAGGTGAACAGGATTTGCCGATGGCGGAAAAAGGTTTCACTGGCGGGACTCGCGGCGGGCGGCTACCGCTGGGGCATGGCAGTAGAGGAGAGCGCCGTGCCCGCAGCCCCGTTCACCCCCGCGCAAAACACCGCGCTGGCCGCGCTGGCCGCGCGCGGTGCGGAGATTTCGGACTGGTGCGCCACCATCTTCGACTTCGGCGAAACCGCCTGGCGCGAGTATCGCTCGGCCGAGTGGTATGTGCAGCGCCTGCGGGATGAGGGGTTCACGGTCGAGGAAGGCTCGGGCGGGATGCCCACGGCGTTTTGCGCAGAATGGGGCAACGGCGACGGCCCGGTGATCGGGCTTTATGCGGAATATGACGGCATCCCCGGCAACTGTCAGGCGCGCGAACCCCGCCGCGCCCCGCGCCCCGGGCTGGGGTTCCAGGCGGGCGGGCACACCGACCCGCATTCCGGGCTGGGCATGGCGGGCCTTGGCGCCGCGCTGGCGATCAAGGCGGCGATGGAACGTCACGGGATCAAGGGCGGCATCCACTTCACTGGTGAGCCGGCGGAGAAGCTGCGCGGATCAAAGCCCATCCACGCCGCGAAGGGCTATTACGACGGGCTGGCGGCGATCCTGTCCTTCCACCCCTTCTACATGGCACCGCTATGCAATACCGTGCGCTGGGACACCCATTGCGGCGCGGCCTATGGCATGGTCTATCGCTTCATCTGCGACGCGCCGGAACGCTGGGGCGCCCATGACGCCTCTGGTAGCGGGGCGCCCATCCCGCAGGCGCACAGCGCCGTGCGCGCCCCCGGCGCGGGCGAGGCGCTGACCCTCATGTTCACCGCCTCCAAGGCGCTGCGTGACTCGATGCTGCCCCATACCGGCGGCTGGTCGATCTCCGAGGCGGTGCTGACCCATACCCAGGCCACCGCCGACAACCTGCCCGCAGGCCTGGCCGAGCTGCAATACATGATCCGCACCCCCACCCTGGCCATGGCCGAGGCCGCAACGGCCGCGCTGGACCGCAACGCCGAAGCCGCCGCCGCCATGACCGGCTGCCGGTGGGAGCGGCACTGGGTCAGCAAATCCCGCCCCGGTCTGGCCAATCACGCCATGGCCGGTGCGGTCTGGGAGAACCTGCGCAGCCTTGGCGCGCCCGAATGGGGCCCGGATGCCCGTGCCATCGCCCAATCCATCCAGCGTGAGCTGGGGTTGGAGCCCATGGCCGACCCTTTCATCCCCGAAATGACCCAACTGCTGGCCCCGCAAGAGGCCGAGGCCGCGCTGCGCCGTGACCTGCCGCCCAGCCAGAGCCATTCCACTTCCGACGACTATACCGACATGTGCTGGCACGCCCCCACGGCGCGGTTCTACATCGCCCGCCCGGCCTTGCGCGCGCCCGAAGGCTACGCCTATCCCGCCTGGGTGATGAATGCGCTGGGCGGCATCCCCGCCACCATCGACCCGATGGTGCGCCGCGCCGCGCAGGTGCTGGCCACCACCGGGCTGCGAGTGCTTGAAGATGCCACCCTGCGCGCCGACGCCGCGCAGGAGTTCACCCGCCGCACCGGCGGCGGCATCGGCGGCAGCGACTGGCTGGCGCCGCTCTGCGATTATGACCCGCCCATTCATTTCCGCTGGCCCGAGTATGTGACCACGCCCCGCGGGCATGACTGGTGGATCCCCTCCACCATGCCCCATGCCTGACCCCTGCAACCCGGAGAGAGAGAGCCATGAACATCCAGACCCCCGCCGATCCCTTCACCCTTCAGCGCCGCGCGCCGGGCGGCGGCACCGCGCCGCTGGCCGCCTGGGGCTTTGCCAATGAAACTGACCGGCTGACCGATGTGCTTCTGGGCAGCCCCGCGCATCTGAAGCATCTGGCGACCTCCAGCCTGTCGCGCAAACACCTGCGTGAAGCGCCCTGCAACATCCAGGTCGCCCAGGCCCAGCACGCGGAAATGGTCGCCGCCTATGAACATTTCGGCGTCAAAGTGCATATGCACAGCCCCGAACCCGAACTGCCCATGCAGGTCTATGCCCGCGATTCCAGCGTGATGACCCCCTACGGCGCCATTATCACCGCCATGGCCCAATGGTGGCGCCGGGGCGAGAATTACGCCGCCATCCGCACCTATGAACGCCTGGGCATCCCCATCTATGACATGGTCACGGCGGGCACCTTCGAAGGCGGCGATTTCGCGGTGATCGAAGAGGGTGTGTTGCTGATCGGTTGCGGCGGCGCGCGCACGCAGGAAGAAGGCGCGCGCCAGGTCGCCGGCTGGTTCGAGGCCGAGGGCTGGGAGGTGAAGATCGCCTTCATCGACGAATATTACGTCCATATCGACCTGATGGTGGTCCCCATCGCCGAGAAGCTCACCGCCGTCTGCGTCACCTGCACCGAGCCCTGGATCGTGGACTGGCTGAAATCCAAGGGGCATGAGATCATCGACGTCCCCTTCCAGGACACCATGGCGCTGGGGTGCAATGCCATGTCACTGGGGGGCGACCGGATGATCCTGCCCAAATCCTCGACCACCCTGGCCGCAGCCCTGCGCGCCCGCGGGTTCGAAGTCGCCGCCATCGACACGGCCGAAATCTCGAAGACCGGCGGCGGCATCCATTGCATGGCGCAGGCGCTGAAGCGCGAAGCGTGATCGACCCGCGCCTGGATCGCCGCTTCCCCGATGCGGCAGCGCTGGAAACCGCTGCCGCGCGACGCCTGCCGGGGTTTCTGCGCGACTATCTGGAGGGCGGGATCGGCCCGGAAACCGCCCTGCGCCGCAACCGTGCCGCGCTGGATGCGGTGCGGCTGGCGCCCCGGTATCTGGTGGATGACAGCGCGCCGCATATGGCGGTGGATGTGGCCGGGACCGAATGGCGCGCGCCCTTTGGCGTGGCGCCGCTGGGGCTGGGCGGCCTGATCTGGCCCGGCGCCGAGGCCATGATCGCCCGCGCGGCCGCGACGGCGGAGATCGGACATGTGCTGTCAACCTTTGCAACCTCGGCGCTGGAAGACATCGCCCCCATCGCCGGGTGGGGGGCGGCCTTTCAGCTTTATCCGCCCGCCGATCCGGGGATGGAGGCCGACCTGATCGCCCGCGCCCGAGCCGCAGGGTACCGGGTGCTGATGGTCACGGTGGATATCCCCGGCCCCACGCGGCGGCGGCGCGACATCCGCAACGGGCTGAGCGTGCCGCCGCGCCTCTCGCCCCGGGGGCTGGGCCAGATCATGGCCGCGCCGGCCTGGGCGCTGGGGGCTGCGCGCCACGGGGTGCCGGGGTTCGGCACGCTGGCGCCCTATTTTCCCGGCACGGACATGGCCGCGGCGGCAGAGTTCCTGGACCGGATGATGCAGGGCCATATCGGCCCCGACCGGCTGGCGCGTATCCGCGCGGCCTGGCCGGGGGCGCTGATCATCAAGGGGGTGCTGGGGGTGGCCGATGCGGCGCTGGCAATGGAGCTGGGCGCGGACGGGGTGGTGGTGTCCAACCACGGCGGTCGCCAGCTGGATGCCGCCCCCACCGCGCCCGAGGTCCTGCCCGCGATCCGCGACCGGCTGGGCGCAAATGCGCTGGTGCTGGCCGACGGGGGCGTGCGCTCGGGGCTGGATATTGCGCGGATGATCGCGCTGGGGGCGGATGCGGTGCTGATCGGTCGGCCCTTCCTGCAGGCGGCTGCGGCCATGGGTCCGCCAGGACCGCTGCATCTGGCGCAGCTCTTGCAGGCGGAACTGCAGACCACCATGATCCAGCTTGGCGTGGCCCGCCTGTCCGAGCTGCGCGGCACCCTCTGGAGGCCCGATGTCTGACGCCCTGAACAACGCCCTTGGCCCCGCCGGGTGCCTGACCGGAACGGATGTCCCCGCGGGGACAGCGATGGATGCCAGCCGCAGTGGCCGCACTCTGCCGCGCGCCCTGTTGCGCCCTGCCAGCGTGGCGCAGGTGGCGAAGGCGCTGGCGATCTGCCAGGCGCAGGGGCTGACAGTGGTGCCCCAGGGCGGGCTGACCGGGCTGGCAGGGGGCGCGCAGCCGGGGCCCGGGGATGTGGCCCTGTCGCTGGACCGGTTCGCGGGGATCGAGGCCATCGACGCGGACGCACTGACCATGACCCTGCGCGCGGGCACCATTCTGCAGCACGCACAGGAGGCCGCTTCGGCGGTTGGGCTGCACTTCCCGGTGGATCTGGGCGCGCGCGGCTCGGCCCGGATCGGCGGGATCATCGCCACCAATGCGGGCGGGCTGCGGGTGATCCGCGACGGCATGACCCGCGACAACCTGCTGGGGCTGGAGGTGGTGCTGGCCGATGGCACGGTGCTGAACGGGCTGTCGGGGATGGTCAAGAACAACACCGGCTATGACCTGCGCCACCTGTTTGCGGGGTCCGAGGGCACGCTGGGCGTGATCACCCGTGCCGTGTTCCGCCTGCGCCCGGCGCCTGCGCCACAGGCCACGGTGCTGGCCGCCCTGCCCGATTTCGCCGCCGTGTTGCGCCTGCTGACCCGCGCCCGCGCCTTGCCGGGCCTGTCGGCCTTCGAGGCCATGTGGCAGGACTATTTCGACTTCAGCGCCGGGCTGCTGGGCGCGCGCCCTTTCCCCCACAGCCCACCGGTTTCGGTGCTGCTGGAAGCCGATGAGTCCCCCGCCGTCATGGACCTGCTGGAGGGCGCGCTGACGGATGGCACCCTGACCGATGCGCTGATTGCCCAGTCGCAGGCCCAGGCGCTGGCCTTCTGGGATATCCGTGAGGGGCTGGCGATCGATGATGCCCTGCCCGGGCTGATCAATCTGGATGTCAGCATCCCCATGGCGCAACTAGACACCTATGCCCGCGCGGCCCGCGCAGGCGTGCTGGCGCGGTTTCCCGGGGCGCATGTGTCCTTCTTCGGCCATGTGGCCGACAGCAACCTGCATGTGGCCCTGGCCCTGCCGCAGGGCGCAGACGCTGACGCGACGCATGAAGCCGAAGCCATTGCCTATGACCTGGTGCGTGACTTCGGCGGCTCGGTTTCGGCCGAACACGGGATCGGCACGCTGAAACGGGACTGGCTGGGCCATACCCGCAGCCCCGCCGAAATCGCCGCCATGAAGGCAATCAAGGCCGCACTGGACCCGCACGGGCAGATGAACCCGGGGAAGGTGTTGGGGGAGGGCTGAGGGGCCCAGCGACATACATGCAGGCGGGCGGCAGGATTGAGCCCATTGCGGCCGTCGGGACGCCCTTGGCAAGCTGCGTTGCAGCGACGCCGAAGCAGGCATTTGGGCAGGTCGCGGCGAAGAGCGACTCCGAGCCGATGCCGGGGTCACATGCGGCGTTACCCTGTCCTTGACCGGGTCGCGAACTGCCACTCACCCTTTACCCGTGTTGACAGGCTGCTTCTCAACATGCTTAATCAACAGCAAATATCGTGTATCAAGAAGGCGACGACAGACTGGATATCCGTTACAAAACAGAGCGCGTAATTCGATGGGGCAGGCGTATTGGCCTGATTAATTCCATTATATTCGAATTTAAGCAGACTATCAGGCGCCCGATCATATCTTTTTACCACCGTGAACTGAAGCGGAAGATACATATCAGGTGTTCCAGTTCGGATATATCTGTTTTTGAGAACATATTTATCGAGGATGAGCTTCACATTGAACTCGAAGATCCGACCTTCATAATTGATGGTGGTGCCAATTGCGGTTTGGCCGCTCTGTATTTTGCTTGTCGCTACCCAAGGGCACGCATTGTAGCCGTGGAGCCAAGCGCAGAGAACTGCGAGCTATGCCGCCGCAACACGACCGGATTAAATGTTGAAGTCATTCAAAGTGCAATTTGGTCGTCTTCAACAAATCTGAAGATTGAAAATCCTGATGCCGAGCCCTGGTCCTTTCAGTGCGTTGAAGTAGAAGAGTGCGATCCGGAGGGCTTCGAGGCGCGAGATGTGCATTCCCTTCTATCTGGAATGAACTGCGACCTACTAAAGCTGGACATTGAAGGTGCCGAGCTTGAAGTGTTTCAAGACACAACATGGTTGAAATACGTTTCTGCAATTCTTGTAGAGGTACACAGTAAGATAGCTGAACAGCGTATCCGAAGTGCCTGCGAGGGTTGGAAAGTATCACAATCAGGTGAGAAGCTCTTTCTCGAAAGGTAGCTTGGTACGAGGCAGCTGCGTCCGCAACCAGGTCATTTGTGCCAATTGCGGCGAAAGCCGGGTTCCCGCCCCTACACTGAGAATGTTGCGACCAAGAGCAAATGCAGTGAACGGCAGAAAGGTCCCGCATCGCTGCCCTCCATCCCGCACGCGCAAGATACTGCGCCAGCCGCAGCCCCCGCCTTACAACCGCGTTTCCAACCGGTGCCCCGGCGCATAGAACAGCCGCACTGCGGTGATGGGGCGGGGGCCGGCGCGGGTGCTGCGCGTGATCGTCAGCAGCGGCGCATCGGGGGCGCAGTCCAGCAGCGCGGCCAGTTCCGGCGTGGCGGCGGTGGCGGCAAAGCCGATGGCGCCATCGCTGAAAAGCGTGTTGCCCACCAGCCATTCATTGGCGCTGAGGGTTTCGAAATCCGCCCCGTCCAGCCCCGGGGTTTCGGGGTTGATCCAGCGGTCCTCGGCGCAGAAGGGGCGGTCATCGGCCAGATGCAGGGCCAGCAGATGCAGAAAGGGCGCGCCCGGGTCGGCGCGCATGGCGCGGGCCTCGGCCTTTGGCAGGGGTTCGGTGGCCTGCCGGATCAGCCGGTACCCCGGGCACTGGCCGCGGGCTTCGATATCCAGCCGTATGATGGGGATTTCGAATGTGGCCTTGCGCACCGGGGTCAGGGGCACGCGGGTGCCGCCCTTGCGCCGCCGCTCCAGCAGCCCCGCCGCCGCCAGTTCCCGCAGGGCGCGGTTGACGGTGCTGCGCGCGCAGCCGAGTTCGCGGGCCAGTTCGGCCTCGTCCGGGATGCGGGCGCCGGGGGTCCAGAGGCCCGCGCGCAGGCGGCGCAGGGCCTCGGCCTGGACCGATTGCCAGGTGATGGGTGAGCGCATGGTCAGACCGCCAGAAGCCGTTTGCGAACCGCCATATAGTCGCGCCGGATGCCATCGTGGTCAATGTGGCGCCCGCCCCGCACCATATGCCGCCCCGCCGCCCAGACATCGACCACCGCGCCCGGATCGGCGGCAAAGACAAGGGCATCCAGCAGCCGGTCCCCGGTCAGTCCTGCCAGATCCGGGTGGCCGCCGTCCAGCGCCACCAGATCGGCCAGCTTGCCGGGCGCGATGGCCCCGGCCTCACGCCCTGCCGCCCGGGCGCCGCCCCGGGCCGCCCCTTCCCACAGGCGCCGCCCCGTGGACAGCGCGGGCGTGGCCAGCGCCGCCCGGCTGTGGTCACGCAGGCGCTGGGAATATTCCAGCGTGCGCATTTCCTCGGCCAGCGAGATGCGGATATTGCTGTCCGAACCCAGTCCGAAGGCCCCTCCGTCGGCCATCCAGCGCACCCCGTCAAAGATCCCGTCCCCCAGCGACGATTCGGTGATCGGACACAGCCCCGCCACCGCGCCCGAGGCCGCAAGCGCACGGGTTTCATGGGGCTGCATCTGCGTGCAATGGATCAGGCACCAGCGCCCGTCCACCGGCGCGTGGTTCAGCAGCCATTCCACCGGGCGGGCACCGTGATGGGCCAGAACCTCGGCCACCTCGGCCGCTTGTTCGGCCAGATGCATGTGCAGGGGCGCATCCGGGCGCAGGGTTATGCAGGCGGCCAGCCCTTCGGGCGAGACGGCGCGCAGGCTGTGCGGCGCAACACCCAGGCGCGCATCCCCGGGCAGCGCCTGCAGGGCCGCGCCCGCACCGTCCAGAAGTGCGGCAAAGCGGTCCGGCGTGTTGCCGAACCGGTCCTGACCCGGGGCCAGCGGGCGCCCGTCGCAGCCGCCCTGCTCATAGAGCACCGGCAACAACGTCAGCCCGATCCCCGAGCGCGCCGCGGCCGCCGTGATCCGGGCCGACATCTCGGCCAGATCGGCATAGCGCCGCCCGCCCGGCGCGTGGTGCAGATAGTGAAATTCGGCGCAGGCGGCGAAGCCGGCTTCAAGCATCCGCATCTGGACATAGGCGGTGACGGCCTCGATATCCTCGGGCGTGAGCTGGTCCAGAAAGCGGAACATCAGCGCCCGCCAGGTCCAGAAACTGTCCTGCGGGTCAGGGCCGCGCGATTCTGTCAGCCCGGCCATAGCGTGCTGGAACGCATGGGAGTGCAGGTTCGCCGGTGCCGGCAACAGGATGTCGGCGCGGTGATCCGGGGGCGTCTGGCAGCCCAGCGCAACGCGCGTGATCCGCCCCTGCGCCAGATGCAGCGTCACATCCTGCGCCCAGCCGTCGGGCAGAAGGGCGTGGCGGGCGTGAAGGATGGTCATGGCGCTCCCCCGATTGACCCAGGAATAATGTGCATACATAATAGCGGGACCACAGAGGGGGAGCAAGCACCAATGCCGCTGACCATCGACCGCCCGACCATTCTGGAAAACGCGCGCCTGGCGCTGCCCGACGGGGTGCGCAGCGGCGCGCTGGCGGTGCAGGACGGGCACATCGCCGCCATTGGCACCCCGCCCGCAGGGGATTGGACCCGGATTGACCTGCAGGGCCGCCTGATTACCCCTGCGCTGATCGATTGCCACACGCATATCATCCATGGGGGCCACCGCGCGCAGGAATTCGCCATGCGGCTGGAGGGCGCCAGCTATGCCGAGATCGCCCGCGCGGGCGGCGGCATTGTCTCTACCGTCAGCGCGACCCGCGGCGCCAGTGTCGATGATCTGGTGGCGCAGGCCCTGCCCCGGCTGGACGCCTTGATCGCCGAAGGGGTCACCACGGTCGAGGTGAAATCCGGCTACGGGCTGGACATGGAAACCGAGATACGGATGCTCCGCGCCGCGCGCCGTCTGGAAACCCTGCGCCCGGTGCGCATCCGCACCAGCTTTCTGGGCGCCCATGCGGTGCCTGCGGAGTACAGCGGCCGGGCGGATGACTACCTGCATGAGATCTGCCTGCCCGCGCTGCGCGCCGCCCATGCCGAAGGGCTGGTCGATGCGGTGGACGGGTTCTGCGAGGGGATCGCCTTTGACCCTGCCCAGATCGCCCGTGTCTTTGACGCGGCCCGCGCGCTGGAGCTGCCGGTGAAGCTGCATGCCGAACAGCTGACCCATACCGGCGGCACGGCGCTGGCGGCAAGCTATGGCGCGCTCTCGGCGGATCATGTGGAATACGCCACCGACGCCGATGCACAGGCGCTGTCGGCTGCCGGGACCGTGGCCGTCCTGCTGCCCGGCGCCTTCTACACCCTGCGCGAGCGTCAGGCGCCCCCGGTCGCCGCGTTCCGCGCGCATGGGGTGGCGATGGCACTGGCCACGGATTGCAACCCGGGGTCTTCGCCCATGACCTCGGTGCTGCTGGCGATGAACATGGGCTGCACGCTGTTCGGCCTGACCCCGGACGAGGCGCTGGCCGGCGTCACCCGGAACGCCGCCCGCGCCCTGGGCCTGAGCGATTGCGGCACCCTGGCGCCGGGATTGCGCGCCGACCTGGCCATCTGGGACGTGGAAAGCCCCGCGGAACTGGCCTATCGCATCGGGTTCAACCCGCTCTACGCGCGGGTTTTCGGAGGGGCTGCCACGCAGGGCTGACCGACATGGCAGCGCCGTGGGGTGCCGCTTGGGCTGGCGGCCAGGCCCATGCCCCCGGCGGCGGCGATGGGACAGGCCGCCACATGTCCTAGCGGGTTGCGCGCAGCGCCCCGGCCACACCACCGTCGGAATTCACCCCGTGAAACGCGGCGTTCAGTTCATCACGGCCCAGTGCGTGGCCCAGGAAACCGCGAACGACGCCGATTTCGGTGTCTGAGAAGGCAAATTCGCCATGACAGAGGGGCGTGCAGCCACCATTCACGGTCAGCCCCCCGCCCGAACCCGAGAATGTATACTGGTCCAGATCGACATTGACGACCACCGGCCCCGATACGAACCGCCGGTCCAGACGCGCATCAACACCGCTGCCCCCGGCACGCGGCGTATCGCGGCCAGCAACCACCACCGCATCATAGCGGCCTGAAAAGGTTGCCCTGCCGGTGCCGCCTGCAGGCCCTGAAATACCCCGCGCGAGGCTGCGCATGACAACATTGGGCGACCCATCGACGACACCGGCGAAGCTGTCGTATCCGAAGACGCCGCCAGTGTTTTCCCGAATCAGCGTGTCGCCACCCCTGGGCGCATCATGGCGCCGGGCCGTGAAAGTCACATCACCATCCCGGAGGATCGCACTGCCGCTACCCGAAGAGGAAGAGGAAGACGGACTGCGCGGTGCAGACGTTCCGCCACTGGATCCGGCCCCACCTGAAGACCCGCTTGCAGCCGCGGATGACCCCGAACCGACGGGACGGCTGGAACCGGAGTTTTCCGGTGTAACACATCCGGCAAGAAGGATGGCGACAGAAACGGGTGCGACAACACCTGACAGCACGCGCAGATTGCGCAACATACTCATGACCACATACTCCACAAAACACACGCAACAGGACGCGACGTTCCACAGAAGGGTCGGAGATGTCAAGAAGTTAGAGCACAGGTGCGACCCCTGGCAAACACCGCCGGGACAGTTCTGCCTGAGCGTGCCGGACAGCCCTGCGCCCCCGGGCGGGTCTAGCCGCTCCCTTCCAGCGCCAGGCGCAGCACCCCGCCCGCGCGGGCCAGCGCGGCCCGGGCCTGGGCGGGGGTCATGCCGCGGGCGGTCAGCACGGCGGGTTTGATCCGCCAGTCCGCGGCGTCCAGCGCCGCCTGTGCCCGTTCATCCGAAACCCCGGCGATGCGCGCCACCATGTCGCGCGCCCGCCCGCGCAGCTTTGCGTTCTGCGGGCGCATGTCCACCATCAGCCCGTCATGGACATGGCCCAGCCGGATCATGATCTGGGTCGAGATCATGTTCAGCACCACCTTCTGCGCCGTCCCGGCCTTCATCCGGGTTGATCCGGCCACCACCTCGGGGCCGGTGTCGGTCAGCACGGCGTGTTCGGCGGCCTCCAGCAGCGGCGCGGCGGGGTTGCAGGCCAGGCCCGCGGTAAGCGCACCGGCGGCGCGCGCGGCTCGGATCACCGCCAGGGTGAAGGGCGTGCGCCCGCTGGCCGCGATCCCCAGCACCAGGTCCTGCGGGCCGATCTCGGCGCGGGCGACCTGGGCGCGGGCGTCTTCGGTGTCATCCTCGGCGCCTTCGATCCCGCGGCTGAGCGCCTGCACGCCTCCGGCAATCAGATAGACGGTTCGCGCCTCGGGCCAGTCAAAGGTTGGCCCAAGTTCGGTGCCGTCCTGCACCGCCGCACGGATCGAGGTGCCCGCCCCCGCATAGACCAGCCGCCCGCCCGCGCGCAGGCGCGGCAGCGCGGCCTCGACCAATAGCACAAGGGCAGGCAGGGCGGGGCCGATGGCGGCAACGGCGGCGATCTGGCTTTCCCAGATGGCGCTCAGCGCGGTGCTGCTGTCCCAGAGGTCGATACTTGCATAGCGCGGGTCGGCGAATTCGGTCATGGCAGGGGCTTTCGTCAGGGGCGCGCATGGTCGCCGAAGCGCGCGGCCAAGACAAGCACCCCGATCCCGCCGCCGCGCACCGCTTCGGGCTTCGCATTTCGCGCCAACATGCTATTGCCCCTGTCAGGAGGTTCAGGATGCGTTTCTTCATCGGGTTGGACGGGGGCGGCAGTGGCAGCCGCGCGCAGGCGGCGCTGGCGGATGGTGCGCGCACCGCGGTGCTGCATGGCGGCCCGGCCAATGTCCATTCCGACCCGGAGCGCGCCCTGGCCAATATCCGCGAGTTGCTGGAGCGCTGCCTTCAGGCCGTGGCCGACTTGGCGCCGCAGGCCCGGCGTGACGGGGCGGTGGTGGTGCTGGGCCTGGCCGGGGCCAGCGAAAGCAATGCCGCACCGATGCTGCGCGCCGCCCTGCCCTGGCCGGAGTTGCAGGTGACGGGCGATCTCGACATCACGCTTGCCGGGGCGCTGCAGGGGCGCGCGGGGATCGTGGCGGCGCTGGGCACCGGGTCGGTCCTGGCGCGGCTGCGCGAGGGGCAGGTCCAGCGGATTGGCGGACACGGCTTCGTGCTGGGGGATGAGGCCAGCGGCGCCTGGCTGGGGCGGCAGGCCCTGAGCTTGGCCCTCCACATGCATGACGGGCTGGCCCCGCAGGGGGCGCTTGGCGCGCAGCTATGGGCGCGGTTCGGCACGGTCACCGCGCTGCTGGCCTTCGCGCGGGATGCGCGGCCTGCGGATTTTGCCACCCTGGCGCCCATGGTGCTGGCGCAGGACCGCGGCGGTTGCCCCCAGGCCCGCGCCATTCTGGACGCGGCCTGCGCCTATCTGCAGCGCGCCATCACCCTGCTGCAGACGGGCGCGCCGGCGCTGCCGGTGGTGGGCTGCGGCGGGCTGGGGCCTGTGCTGCTGGACCGGCTGGGCGCCTCTGTCATGCCCGGGCTGACCCGCGCCGAGCCTTTGGGCAGTGCCCTCGACGGGGCGCTATGGCTGGCCCGCAGCATGCCCCACACACCGAACGGGCAGAAACCATGACCCAAGGCACAGCCCTTGCCCTGCGCGCAGCCCGGGTCTTTGACGGCGCCCAGATGCATGAGGGTGCTGCCGTGCTGGTTGCGGGCGATACGGTCCGCGCCCTGATCCCTGCGGGCGTGCCCCTGCCCCCGGACGCCCGGATCGCTGATCTGGGCGCGGGGGTGCTGGCCCCGGGCTTCGTGGATCTGCAGGTGAATGGCGGCGATGGGGTGATGCTGGGACCGGGCGCCGATGCCAAGATGATCGCGCGCATCTGCGCCGCCCATGCGCGGCTGGGGGCCACGGCGATCCTGCCCACCCTGATCACCGACCGCCCCGCCGTTACCGCGCAAGTGATCGATGCCGGTATCGCCGCCGCCCGCGCCCGGGTGCCGGGCTTTGCCGGGCTGCATCTGGAGGGGCCGCATCTGGACCCCGCCCGCGCCGGCGCCCATGACCCGGCGCGCATCCGCCCGATGACCGACGCCGACCTGACCCTGCTGGAGCGCGCCGCCCGCGCCCTGCCCGCGCTGATGGTGACCCTGGCCCCCGAAGCGGCCACACCGGACCAGATCACCCGGCTGGCCGCGGCGGGGGCGGTGGTCAGCCTGGGCCATAGCGATTGCACCGCAGGGGCCGCCCATGCCGCCCGCGCCGCTGGCGCAAGCGCGGTCACGCATCTGTTCAACGCCATGAGCCAGATGCAGAACCGCGCGCCGGGGCTGGTGGGGGCGGCAATGGCCTCGGACCTGCGCGCCGGGATCATTGCCGATGGCGTGCATGTGGCGGATGACTGCCTGCGCGTGGCGCTGGGCATGATGGCGCCGGACCGGTTGTTTCTGGTCAGCGATGCCATGGCGGTGGCGGGCACCGATCTGCCCGGGTTCACCCTGAACGGGCGCCGGGTGCTGCGCCGGGACGGACGGCTGACCTTGCAGGACGGCACGCTGGCGGGGGCGGATGTCAGCTTGCCGCAGGCGGTGGCGCATGTGATGGGGCTGGGCGTGCCCCTGCCGCGCGCCCTGGCCATGGCCGGCAGCCTGCCCGCAGCGCTCATTGGCGCGGGGGAGCGGCTGGGCCGGATCGCACCGGGCCTGCCTGCCGATCTGGTGCTTCTGGACCCGGACCTGCGGCTGCGCAGGGTCTGGCAGGGGGGCAGGCCTGTGCTTCGCTAGCCGCGGCCCACACGCAATATCTTGTGGAAAAGCGGCTGCATCCTGCCATATGCCGCGCAAGCCTGCTTGACTCGGGGCGCGGGTGTCGGAACACTTGCGCCCGGCCCCCCATCTACGTCAGGACAGGCAGGTGCAGTTTACGCGGCTTCGGCTCAACGGCTTCAAAAGCTTCGTCGACCCCACGGATCTGGTGATCCGCCCTGGGCTGACCGGCGTGGTCGGCCCCAATGGCTGCGGCAAGTCCAACCTGCTGGAGGCCCTGCGCTGGGTGATGGGCGAAAACCGCCCCACCGCCATGCGCGGCGGCGGCATGGAGGATGTGATCTTCGCCGGCACCGGCAGCCGCAATGCCCGCCATTTCGCCGAGGTCGTGCTGAGCCTGGACAACAGCGACCGTCTGGCGCCTGCGGGGTTCAACGATGCCGACCAGATCGAGATCACGCGCCGGATCACCCGGGACGCGGGCTCGGCCTACAGGCTGAACGGCAAGGAATTGCGCGCCCGTGATGTGCAGATGCTGTTTGCCGATGCCTCGACCGGGGCGCACAGCCCGGCGCTGGTCCGGCAGGGGCAGATTGCGGAACTGATCAACGCCAAGCCGCGCGCCCGCCGCCGCATTCTGGAAGAGGCCGCAGGGATCTCGGGCCTCTATCAGCGCCGGCACGAGGCCGAGCTGAAGCTCAACGGCGCCGAGGTCAATCTGGCGCGGGTGTCGGATGTGATTGACCAACTGGCCGCGCAACTGGCCAGTCTGGCCCGTCAGGCCCGTCAGGCCGCCCGCTACAAGGCCATCGGTGCCGATCTGCGCCGGGCCGAAGGGCTGTTGCTGTTTCGCCGTTGGCATGAGGCCGAGGCCGCCCATACCGAGGCCGAAGCCGCCCTGCGCGCCGCCCTGACTGCCCGCACCCGGGCCGAGGCCGAGGCCCGCGCCGCCGCCGCCGCCCGCGCCGAAGCCGAAGCCGCCCTGCCCCCCCTGCGTGAGGAAACCGCCGTCGCCGGAGCCATCCTGCAGCGCCTGTCGGTCCAGCGCGACACGCTGTCTGACCAGGAGGCCCGCGCCGCAGCCGCCATTGCCACGCTGGAGGCGCGCATCCGGCAGCTGACCCAGGACATCACCCGCGAAACGGGCCTGAACGCCGATGCCGGAGAGACCATCACCCGGCTGGAGTGGGAGGCCAGCCAGATCGCCCGCGCCACCGAAGGACAGGATGCCGCCCTGACCGAGGCCCAGGAGGCCGCCCGCACCGCGGCCGCGGCGCTGGCCGCACTGGAGGCGCAGCTCTCCGAAGCCACCGAGGACTCCGCCCGCCTGGCCGCCCGGCACCAGTCCGCCACCCGCCAGATCGAGGACACCCAAACCCGGCTTTCCCGCGCCAGGGCCGCCGCTCAGGCCGCCACCGACAGCGCCGCCCAGGCCCAGGCCACGCTGGAGGGCGCCAGCCAGACCCTGACCCGCGCCGAAGCCGATCTGGCCCAGGCCCAGACCGGGACCGAGGCCGCCGAAACCGCCCTGACCCGCGCCGAAACCGCCCGCACCGAGGCCCAGGCCGCCGAGGCCACCGCCCGCGAAGCCCGCGCCGAGGCCGAAGGCGCCGCCGGGACCCTGCGCGCCGAGACCGCCGCCCTCGCCCGGCTGGTGGAACGCGACAAGGGCAAGGGCACCGCCCTGCTGGACCGGATCGAGGTTGCGCCAGGTCATGAACTGGCGCTGGGCGCAGCGCTGGGCGATGACCTGCGCGCGCCGCTGGCCGAAACCGGCACCTCGGGGTGGCAGGCGCTGGCCCCCCTGGACCTGGTGCCGACCCTGCCCGATGGCGCCACCCCCCTTGCCGCCCATGTCACCGCCCCGCGCGCGCTGGACCGGCGCCTGTCGCAGATCGGCGTGATCGATCCGGCGCAGGCCCCCGCGCTGCAGGACGCCTTGCGCCCGGGCCAGCGCATGGTCAGCCTGCAGGGCGATCTGTGGCGCTGGGACGGGCTGCATGTAGCTGCCGCGGACGCGCCGGGCACGGCGGCACTGCGGCTGCAGCAGATCAACCGCCTGCGCGCGTTGCGCCATGATCTGGAGCAGGCCGAGTCCCGCGCCGAAACCGCCCGCGCCGCCCATGACACCGCCCAGGCCGCACTGGCCGCCGCCACCCAGACCGAACGCCACGCGCGCGAGGCGCGCCGCGCCAGCGACCGGCAGGTGACGGAGGCCCGGCGCGCGCTCTCGCAGGCCGAAGCCAGCCGCGACATGGCCACCGGCAAGCTGGACACCGCCCGCCAGGCCCAGGCCCGCCACGCCGCCGAGGCCGCAGAACTGGCCACCGCCCTGACCGAGGCCGAAACCGCCCGCGACGCCCTGCCCGACACCGCCGCCGCACGCGCCCGCCTGGACACCCTGCGCGCCGGGCTGGAGGAGGCGCGCAACGACATGCTGACCCGCCGCGCCCGCTCCGAAGAACTGCGCCGCGATGCCGCGCAGGCCAGTCGTCGCCAGCAGGAGATCACCGCCGAACTGAAGACCTGGCGCCAACGGCTGCAGACCGCCAGCGCCCGCATCGCCGATCTCGAAACCCGCAAGGCCGAGGCCGAGGCCGAACTGACCACCGCCCGGGCCGCCCCCGGCGAACTGGCGGCCGCGCGCGCAGAACTGCAAGGCAGCATCCAGAGCGCCGAAACCCGGCTGGGCGCGGCGCAGGACAGCCTTGCCGCCGCCGAATCGGCGCTGGCCCGAGCGCGCGAGGCCGAACGCAGCAGCGAACGTCAGGCCGGCGCGGCCCGTGAGGATCAGGCCCGCGCCGAAACCCGCCGCGACGGCGCCGCCGAGACCCTGGCCGCCGCCGCCGAGCGCATCTCCGAGGCCCTGGACGCCACCCCCGCCGAGTTGCTGGACCGCCTGCAGGCCGACCCGGACACCCTGCCCGACACCGAAGCGCTGGAGGCCGAGGCCGCGCGCCTGCGC
>NZ_JACBXS010000001.1 GCF_013415485.1 Rhabdonatronobacter sediminivivens
TGCAGGCTTACCCAGACGAACTTGCGCGGCTCAACCGCCGCATAGCGCTTCGGCACCCGCTTGTAGAGGTAGAGCGTGCCCTTCTTCGAGCCGTCGCGCGTCCTGATTGCCATGTGCCTGTCCCCAGTGCCTCGGGAAGCTTGTAGCACAGATTGTATTGCAATTTGTATAGCAATAATTGAGCCTATATCCGCGAAAACTTCTATAATATAGCGACATCAAAGGCTTGTATGCATCGCAATGAGATGAATTGGCGGAGAGAGCGGGATTCGAACCCGCGAGACGGTTTCCCGCCTACACGCTTTCCAGGCGTGCGCCTTCGACCACTCGGCCACCTCTCCGGCAGGGCGGTCTTACAGGGAAGTGGCGGGGAATGGCAAGACGGTATTCGGCTGATCTACCAGCGGCGCAGGAGGGCGCGGAAGAGCAGGGTGCCACGGCGATGGAACTCGGGGGAGGCAAGTGTTCCCCTGGCCACGCGCTCGGGCGAGCGGGCGGCGCGGTGAAGGACGGCGCCGGCTTGCCAGCCGGACAGCAGGGCTGGCGCCGCATCGCTCGGGACCTTCGAGCGCGCCGCGCGAGCGCGATGCAAGTGGTGCAGGCCCAGGTCAGCCAGGTGGGCCGGATCGGCACAGTCCTGCGGCAAAGGGGGTTGCCCCGCCGCCTCCAGGGCCGGAAACGCGCCCAGCCAGTTCGCCAGCCCGGCAGCGCGCGCCATGTCTGCGACCACCGGCACGGCCGCTTCATCTGCGCCAAGTACCCTTGCCGCCAACTGCATCACGCTTCCGGCTGTGGCGTCCATATGGTCCATCAGCGCCGCCGTATCCGCGAATGGTGCGCGCGAAATGTCGCGCTTGCGCGCCGCGATCAGCGCATCGAAATGCGCCTGTGGCAGGTCATGCTGCCGGATCACCTCGGCCAAGGGGGCGGCGACCTCGTGGTTGCGCACGGCCTTGCCCGCAATCGCCTCAGCCACGGTATCGGCCCAGAATTGCAGGCGCATTTCGGCGATCAGCGGCTCCTTGGTCACAAAGGGCGCGCGCGCGATTTCCAGATTGGCGGCGTAGATCGGCCAGAGCCTGTCGCGCATGGCCGGAGGCGCCGCCATGGTCGCCAAGAAGCGGTCCGGGTCGCCGCAACGGACCAGTTCGGCGCAGGCTTCCAGGCTCATGTTCCCGCCATCGCCGGACCATGGCGGAAACGGCTGGCAAATGTGGCGCTGTCGTCCCGCATGTCGATCATCGGCCCTTTCGTTGCATCCGGCGCGGATCAGACCGGCCGGGCGCCGGCGTGGATCAGTTTCCAGGTGATCGCATCCAGATAAGCCTCGAACGCGGCATCGATCAGGTTGGCTGAAACGCCCACGGTGGACCAGCTGTTGCCCGCGTCATCGGTAGAATCGATGATGACGCAGGTCACGGCCTCGGTTCCGCCTTGCGTGATCCGCACCTTGAAATCCACCAGCCGCATACCGTCGATATGGGTCTGATAGGGGCCCAGGTCCAGTGACAGCGCGCGCGACAATGCGTTGAAGGGCCCCGCGTCCTGCAGATCGGTGGCGTTGTCGTTCTTGTAGTAATTGGTGGTGCGCGTCCCGTCCGACAGCAACACCGTCACCACGGCCTCGGACTCCACCACCAGCGCGCCCATGGCGTTGCGGCGGCGCTCCGAGATCACGCGCGAGCGCTCCACATCGAAAAAGCGCGGCAGCTGGTTGAGCACCTTGCGCGCCACCAGCTCAAAGCTCGCCTGCGCGCCGTCATAGGCATAGCCGCGATCCTCGCGCGCCTTCACCTCATCGAGGATCGCCGCCAGCGCCGGATCGCCCGGGGCCACCGTGATCCCGGCATCGGCCAGCCGCGCGCGCAGGTTCGACTGCCCCGCCTGGTTGGACATGGGGATCACACGCGCGTTGCCCACCGTGCCGGGGTCGATATGTTCGTAGGTGGACGGGTCCTTGAGGATCGCGCTGGCGTGCAGCCCGGCCTTGTGCGCAAAGGCCGAGGCGCCGACATAGGGCGCGCTGCGCAGCGGCACGCGGTTGAGGATGTCATCGAGCCTGCGCGACAGCCGCGTGAGCCCGGCAAGGCCCGCTTCGGTCACCCCGGTGGTGTAGCGGCTGGCATAGGGCTCTTTCAGCAGCAGCGTTGGGATCAACGTGGTCAGGTTCGCGTTTCCGCAGCGCTCTCCCAAGCCATTGAGCGTGCCCTGCACCTGCCGCGCGCCCGCGTCGATGGCCGCCAGCGTGCCCGCCACGGCGTTGCCGGTGTCATCATGCGTGTGGATGCCAAGGCGCGCGCCGGGGATCCCGGCGGCGATGACCTCGGAGACGATCCGCCCGATCTCCGAAGGCAGCGTGCCGCCGTTGGTGTCGCACAGCACCACCCACCGCGCACCCGCGTCATGGGCGGCGTGCAGGCAGCCCAGCGCATAGTCCGGGTTGGCCTTGTAGCCGTCGAAGAAATGTTCGGCGTCAAACAGCGCCTCGCGCCCCTCGGCCACCAGATGCGCGATGGAGGCGGCGATGTTCTCGGAGTTTTCCTCCAGCGTGATGCCCAGCGCGGTGGTGACATGGAAGTCATGCGTCTTGCCGACGATGCAGACCGCCGGGGTCCCTGCGTTCAGCACCCCGGCCAGCACCTCGTCATTCGCCGCCGAGCGCCCTGCGCGCTTGGTCATGCCAAAGGCGGTGAAGGTGGCGCGGGTGTCGGGCCGGGCGTTGAAGAACTCGCTGTCGGTGGGGTTGGCGCCGGGCCAGCCGCCTTCGATATAGTCGACGCCCAGCCCGTCGAGCATCTGCGCGATGGCCTGCTTGTCGGCGGTGGAGAAGGCGACGCCCTGGGTCTGCTGGCCGTCGCGCAGCGTGGTGTCGTAGAGAAAGAGGCGTTCGAGGGTCATTTGAGCAACCTCCATGTTTGGCCGTCCTTTCCGTCACGGACAGTAATATTCAAAGATTGAAGCTCATCTCTAATTTCATCTGAGCGCCTAAAATCCTTCGTCGACCTTGCGACTTTACGGGCCTCCAATAGGTCAAGAACTTGCTGCATCCTTCCAGCTCTATGTAATTCAAACAATTCTCCCACCTCACCAGCGAACCCTGCCGGAATATCAAAATTGCTGTCATCTTTACTATCAAATAACGAGGAAACGAATTCGAATTTCGAGAAATATTCTGGTCCTAGGTACTCATGAATAAAACCTTTTGTATCAACCCCAGTTGACTGCAATCCCTCGAGTGCGTTCGCCAACTGGGAAATTGCCCTCTTGAGGGTTGTCGAAGAGCCCTTAATAGACTTCATGAAGCCGAGTAAAACTAGTGAGCTTCGTATCTTATCATGATCCGGATGACTTGATTGGCTGCAAATTTCACTTATGGCCACGAGGGCTGATCTGGTATCAAGATCATTGCAAAGAGCAGCATGGACCGCTTCAGGTACACACCCATCATCCCTCTGCGCAACGTCTGTGTTTCGGAAGAATTCTGTGATCTTCCTTCGGAAACTTGCAGCCTCATCCAATAGCCGCACACTGAAATCTAATTTTGATCTGTAGTGAACGAGGAGTATAGCCGCACGAATTGCCAAGCCATCTATCTTTCGAAGCTTACCTTGCGCCGGCGGCAAGGAATATCCAGCAAAGCGAATAGTATTATCGTCATAATACGAGGATAGCAGATCCCGAACCGTGAAAAAATTACCCAGCGACTTGGACATCTTATTCCCGTCGACCTGCACCATCTCGTTATGCATCCAGACCCGCGCGAATCCGCCCTCGGGGTGGGCGCAGCAGGATTGCGCGATCTCATTTTCGTGGTGCGGGAATTGCAGGTCAATGCCGCCGCCGTGAATGTCGAAGCTCTCCCCCAGCAACTCATGCGCCATGGCCGAGCATTCGATATGCCACCCCGGCCGCCCCCGTCCCCAGGGCGAGTCCCACCCCGGCTCATCCGCCGCCGAGGGCTTCCACAGCACGAAATCCATCGGATCGCGCTTGTAGGGCGCCACCTCGACCCGCGCGCCCGCGATCATGTCATCCACCGACCGCCCCGAAAGCCGCCCGTATTCGGGATAAGACCGCACATCGAACAGCACATGCCCCTCGGCGGCGTAGGCATGGCCCTTGGCCACCAACCCCTCGATCATGCCCACCATCTGGCCGATATACTCGGTCGCGCGCGGCTCCACCGAGGGCCGCAGCGCCTTCAGCTCGTCCATGTCGGCGTGATACCAGCCGATGGTCTGATCCGTCAGCGCGCGGATGATGGCGTTCAGGTCACGCCCGTCGCCGCCCGCCTGCATCTCCCGCGCCCGGGCGTTGATCTTGTCATCCACGTCGGTGAAGTTGCGCACATAGGTCACGGCATCCGCGCCATAGACATGCCGCAACAGCCGGAACAGCACGTCGAACACCACCACCGGCCGCGCATTGCCCAGATGCGCGCGGTCATAGACCGTGGGCCCGCAGACATACATGCGCACATTCGACGGGTCGAGCGGCGTAAAATCCTCCTTGCGGCGGGTGCGGGTGTTGTACAGGCGGATCCCGGTCATTGGTCCCTCATGGCCAGCGGCTCACGCGCGCGGCGGGGTCAGTGTCCGGGTTTGGAAAGGTTCAACCAGAGACGGCCCGCCGCGAATGTCAGCGGGTAATGCAGATGCAGATGGTGCAGCGGCGCGTTCTCATGGCACAGCCGTTAGCACGCCCCCCGCGCCCCTGTCCAGCACCAATCCGCTTGACCGTCACGCGCGCGCCCGGCACCCTGCCACCATGACCCGTGCCATCGTCAACACCCATTGCGCCACCCTGCCGGGGGCCGAAGTCTCGGACCCTTGGGGCGGCGGACATGATGCCTGGAAGATCGGCGGCAAGATGTTCGCCGTCGTGGGCACGATGGACACCGGCGTGTCAGTCAAATGTGCGGATATCGAAACCGCCACCCTGCTGATCGACCTCGGCCGGGCCGAACGCGCGCCCTATTTCCATCGCAGTTGGGTGCACCTGCCCTGGGGCACAGACACGGATGAACTCTGCGACCGGTTGACCGAAGCGTACCGGATCATCCGTGCCGGGCTACCGAAGCGGGTGCAGGCCGCCCTGCCCCCGCCTCCATAGTCACTCACACCTCTGACTGCCGCCCACGCATCAACGACTGCACAACATAGACCAGAATCCCCAGCCCAACAGCGCCCAGCGCCGCCACACCCAGAAGCACCAGCCAGTCAATCGGCCCACCAATATCCGCCAGCCCGGAATTGGTGATCCACAACACAAACCAGACGGCGGCCACCGCTCCAAACGGCATCGACAACTGCGCCACCAGATACTTGCGGAAGGAAAGCGACCGGTCCCGCACCAGCACGAACACCCAAGCCGCAGTAATCACCACCGCCACCGACACCATAATCCAGAACAACGCAATACCGAACATCTCCTCAAACACCGCGATCATGGTCAGCAGACTGAACTCTTCCATCATATCCTCCTCGGGGCACCGCCGCCCCCTTCACCTTTGCCAAAATATCCTCGGGGGGAGTCGCCCGGAACGGGCGACGGGGGGCAGACAGCCCCCCTGCCCTGCCGCCTCAAGCACGCCCGCGCAACATGGCGTTATACGTCGCCTTCAGCGCCACTTCCTTCATCAGCCAGGAGATCCACAACTCCTCCAGCGGCGCAATGACGCCCGGAAAGGACGGCGTCAGGTTGTCCTGGTAATCGAACTCCACCAGCATCGCCCGGCCCACGCGCGTGATCAGCGGGCATGAGGTATAGCCGTCATACATCCGCGTCCCCTCGCGCCCCGCGATCTCGGACACCAGGTGATCCTCGACCACCGGCAGATGGAACTTCACGCTGGCCGCGGTCTTGCCTTTGGGCACGCCGTTGATGTCGCCGATCCCAAACACATTCGGGTAGCGCGCGTGGCGCAGGGTCTGCATGTCCACCTCGATCCAGCCCTGATCGGTCCAGCGATCGGCCCAGGCCAGACCGGACTCCCGCACCGCCTGCGGGGCACGCTGCGGCGGCACCACATTGATGAAATCCCAGCTGTCGGTCACATCGCCTTCGGGCGTGGCGTAGGTCGCGGTCTTCGCGCCCGGGTCGATCGCCTTGAGCACATGGCTGTAGCGGTAAGTGATGTCGCGCTCATCCATGATCTGGCGCACGCGGTGATGGATGACCGGCACCCCGAACAGGTTCGGCGCCTGCGCGTTGTAGACGAACTCGCACCGATCCCGGTTGCCCTTGGTGGTGGCGATGTCTTCGGCCAGCAGGCAGATCTTCACCGGGGCGCCAGCGCATTTCATCTCGGTCGCGGGGCGGCCGAACAGGCCCACACCACCCGCATCGGTGAACTTGTCCAGCGCCCGCCAGCTGGCTTCGGCGTAATCGGGGCCGGCGTAATGGGCGGAGATGCCGGTATCGGGGCCGGCCAGCGACAGATCGAAGCCTTCGATCGCCTCCCAATCCAGGGTCAGGCCCGTGGCAACGATCAGATAGTCATACTCCAGCCGCTGCCCGCCGGTGGTGGTGACGCTGTTGCTTTCGGGGTCGATCCCGGCGGCGTATTCGTTGATCCAGTTCACGCCGCGGGGCAGCCAGTCGCCGGTGCCGCTGACCGCGTAATTCGCGCCGCGCAGACCGGCGGCGATCAGGGTAAAGCCCGGCTGATACCAGTGCTGCGACCGCCCATCCAGAATAGTGATCTCTGCCCCGTCCAGCCGTGACAGAAGCCGGTTTGCAATCGCCGCCCCGCCAGCCCCGGCGCCCAGAATCAGAATTCGTGCATTTGTCCGCACCGGCCGGGCCTGCACCGCCCCCGCCCCTGCAGCCATGGCTATCCCCCCGGCGGCCAGGCCCAGAAACGCCCGGCGCGATGCTGTCAGGTCAGTAAACTCACGCATGTCAAGATCTCCATCCCCAAGAACGTTCACATATTCACATATGCCGTAGTATACACAATGACTCAGATCAACAAAAACATTCGCATGCGACTATATGTCGTGCACGCCAATGCCGGGTTTCCAGCAGATTGGATGTACCTTTGCGCCCGGTCCTTGACCTCGATCAATGCCCGGCGCGCACCATGGGGTAGGCTTCACCATGCCCTGAACCGCCACCGATCGGATTGGAGTCTCTGATGCGCCTGACCACGCGAACCAACCTTGCCCTGCGCACACTTATGTTCAGCGCGGTCAACAACACGCGGGTGGTGCGCAAGCATGATGCCGCCGAAGCCGTCAATGCGTCCGAGAACCACCTGGCGCAGGTCATAAACCAGCTGGCCCATGCGGGGTTCATCACCACGCTGCGCGGGCGTCATGGCGGCTTTCACCTGGCCCGTCCCGCTAATCAGATCAGCGTCGGCGCCGTGTTTCGCACATTCGAGTCCGACATGCCCTTCATCGAATGTTTCAGCAGCGAAAACAGTTGCCCCCTGCGCCCGGCCTGCCGGATGCGGGCGCATCTGGCCCGCGCGGTCGAGGCATTTTACGCCACGCTGGACCCGGTCATGCTGTCGGACCTGACCGATTGCAACACGGCGCTGGACACCATCCTGTCGCTGGACAAGGTGCAGGCGCAGCTGTCCTGCCGCGCGCTCACCCCTGCCTGAGCGTCAGGCCCCATCAAGCATCCGGCCCACCATCTCGCCCATGTCGCGGCTCAGTTGCGGATGCGCGCGGATGCGCTCCAACTCGGCCCGGATCAGCGCCTGACGCTCAGGGCCATAGCGGCGCCAGGTTTCAAACGCGGTGGACTGGCGCGCGGCGGCCTGCGGGTTCAGCCCGTCCAGCCGGATCAGCCAGTCGGCCAGGAACCGGTATCCGGCGCCCGAGGCATGGTGGAACCCCGCCGGGTTCATCGCCAGCGCCCCCACCACCGACCGGAAGCGGTTGGGGTTCTTCACGTCGAAATCCGGATGCGCGGCCAGGGCTGTGGCCACATCGGCAGCGGCATCCGGGGCTGCATGGAGGACCTGCTGGGTAAACCATTTGTCCAGCACCAGCCGGTCACCCTTCCAGCGGCGATAGAACCGCGCCGTTTCCTCCTGCCCTGCGCCGACGGACAGCAGCGCGCCCCAGGCGCCCAGCGCCTCGGTCATGTTGTCGGCATCGGCAAACAGCGCCTGCGCGCGGGCGCCCCCGTCCAGCCGGGTCAGCAGCGACAGCGCCCGCAGGCGCAGCGCGCGGCGGCCAGCGGCGGCGGCATCGGGGCTATAGGGGCCGGGGGTGTCCATGGCGGCAAAGGTCGTGGCGAGGGGATCGGCCAGCGCCTCGGCCATGGCCTGCATCAGGGTTTCGCGGGCGGTGCGGATGGCCTCGGGGTCGGGGGTGTGGCCGGCCTCGAACAGCGATTGCGCCAGATCCTCCTGCCCCGGCAGGCCCAGGGCAAAGGCACGAAAGGCCGGATCCAGCGCCTCATCGCGCAACAGCCTGTCCAGCGACGAGAGGTATTCCGGCCCGGGCCGCGCGCCATTCAGGATCATGGCGTGCAGGATGTCGCGGGCCAGATCATGCCCGGCTTCCCAGCGGGCCACGGGGTCGGTGTCATGGGCCAGCAGATGGGCGCGGGTTTCGCCCTCCAGCCGGTGTTCGACGATCACCGGGGCCGAGGCGCCGCGCAGCAGCGACACCGCCGGGCGCGCCGCCAGCCCCTCGAACCGGAAGCTCTGTTCAGGCTGCGACAGTTCCAGCACCTGCGTCGGCACCACTTCGGCGCCATCGGCGCCAATGAGGCCCATGGCCACGGGGATCAGCAGCGGCGCCTTATCGGGCTGGCCGGGCGTGGGCGGGGTGTGCTGCGCAAGCCGCAGCGTCAGGGTGCTGCCGTCCCACTCCTCCTGAACCTTCAGCCGGGGCGTGCCCGCCTGTTCATACCAGCGGCGGAATTGCGACAGGTCCCGCCCGGTGGCATCCTGAAACACCGCCACCCAGTCGTCGATGGTGGCCGCCTGCCCGTCATGGCGCGCGAAATACAGCTTCAGCGCCTTGGCATAGCCTTCAGGCCCCACCAGCAGATGCAGCATCCGGATCAGCTCCGCCCCTTTTTCATAGACGGTGGCGGTGTAGAAATTGTTGATCTCAACGTAGCTGGCGGGCTGGACCGGGTGGGCGAGCGGCCCGGCATCCTCGCGGAATTGCCGCGCGCGCAGCGTCAGCACATCGCCGATACGCTGGACGGGCGCCGAGCGCATGTCGGCCATGAACTGCTGGTCGCGAAAGACCGTCAGCCCCTCTTTGAGCGAAAGCTGAAACCAGTCGCGGCAGGTGATGCGGTTGCCGGTCCAGTTGTGGAAATACTCATGCGCGATGATGCGTTCGATATTGGCGAAATCGGCGTCGGTGGCGCTTTCGGGATCGGCCAGAACGTAGCGCGAGTTGAAGATGTTGAGGCCCTTGTTCTCCATCGCGCCCATGTTGAAGTCATCGACGGCGACGATGTTGAACACATCCAGATCATAGGCCAGGCCATAGACCTCCTCATCCCAGCGCATGGAGCGTTTGAGCGCATCCATCGCATAGGCGGTGCGGTGCTCATCGCCCTTGCGCACCCAGATGTAAAGCGCCACGTCGCGCCCCTCGGACGTAACAAACCGGTCCGAGGTCGCCACCAGATCGCCCGCCACCAGCGCGAACAGATAGCTGGGTTTCGGGTGCGGATCATCCCATTCGGCCCAGCCCGGCCCGCTGGCCACAGGGTTGCCGTTGGACAGCAGCACCGGCAGGTCGCTTTCGACGCGCACCCGGAACGGTGCCATCACATCGGGGCGGTCAGGGTAGAAGGTGATGCGGCGAAAGCCCTCGGCCTCGCATTGAGTACAATACATGCCGCGCGACATATAGAGGCCCTCCAGCGCGGTATTGGTCTTGGGGGCGATCTCGACCTCGGCCTCCCAGTCGAAGGCGGCGGCGGGCAGCATGGCGGCGGACAGAGTCAGGCCGGTGGCATCGGGGGTCAGATCGACCGGCGCACCGTCGATGGCCGCGCCAACCAGCCGCAGCCCCTCGCCATCCAGCCGCAGGTCCTGGCCCGGGGCGGCATCGGGGTTGGGGCGAAAGCGCACGCGTGAAAGCACGCGCGTGGCCTGCGGGTCCAGGCGGAAGGTCAGCGTCACCTGCTCCACCAGCCAGGGCGGGGCGGTATAATCCTTCAGATGCACGGGCTGGGGCTGGCTGTCCTTCATGGCGTTCCTCGGGGTTGATATGGGCCAGACCTAGACCGGATTTCGCCCGAAGGCAAAGGCCGCGCGCGGCGCAGGGTGACAGGGGGTATCCGCGCGCCTACATATGGATCAGTCAGCAAGATCAGGAGCCGGGCCATGCAGGGCGGTGACATTGCCAGCATCTTCTACCTCACGCTGCTGGGCGGCGCGTTGCTGGCGTATCTGCTGATCAGCAGCCGCGAAGGCCTGAGCACCATGCTGCGCCATGCGGTGCTGTGGGGGTTGATCTTCATCGGCGTCGTGGCCGCCTACGGGTTGTGGCAGGATGCCTTTCCCGACCGCAGCGCGGCCCTGGTGACCGGCGAGGGGCAGATCAGCATCCCGCGGGCGCGGGACGGGCATTATTACCTGACGCTGGAGGTCAACCAGACGCCTGTGCGCTTCGTGGTCGATACCGGGGCGACGGATCTGGTGCTCAGCCAGCGGGATGCGGCGGCGGCCGGGCTGGACCCGGACTCGCTGGCCTATCTGGGGCAGGCCCGGACCGCCAATGGCGTGGTGCCCATTGCGCGGGTGTCGCTGGATCAGGTGGTCCTGGCCGAGGGCGATCTGCGGATCGAGGACCAGCGCGTTTCAGCCTTTGTCAATCAGGGCGAGCTGGACATGTCGCTTCTGGGCATGGGCTATCTGGAGCGGTTCGCGCGGATCGAGATTGCCAGCGGTCGGCTGATCCTGACCCGCTGAGCGGTCACGCCCCAACGCCGCCCTCCCCCCGCCTTGCCAAGGCTGCCCCAGTGCACCGAGCGGGGGATGTTTGCGCAAACATATGCAGCTGCTGCAACCCGGCCTTTCGCGCATGGGCGTTGTGCTGCGCTGCAGCACGGCCCATCTTTGGGGCATCCGAAGTTGATGACACAAAGGAGCCTGCCATGACCACGATCCTTGCACAGATCCAGGACCGCCTGCGCAAGCGGGCCGCTTACCGGCGCACAGTCACCGAATTGCGCAACATGCCGCTTGCCACCGCTATCGATCTGGACCTGTATCCGGGCGATGCCGAAAAGATCGCCGCGCGCGCCGTCTACGGAGGCTGACCTCTCGGCGCGCGGGCGTCCTTGAGGCTCAGCCCAGCTTTTCCATCAGGGCCTTGTGCACGCCGGGCGGCACGAACTTGCGCACATCCCCCTTCAGGCGGGCGATTTCCTTGACCAGCTTGGACGCAATGGCCTGGTGGCGGGCCTCGGCCATGAGGAACACGGTTTCAACCGAATCATCCAGCGCGCGGTTCATGCCGACCATCTGGTATTCGTATTCGAAATCCGTTACCGCGCGCAGGCCACGGATTATGACCTGTGCGCCGACATCATGGGCACAGTCGATCAACAGGTTTTCGAACGGGTGGGCGATGATCTCGACCCCGGTGCTTTCACTCAGCGCCGCGGATTCCTGTTCGATCATGGCCACCCGTTCCTCCAGCGAGAACAGCGGCCCCTTGTCACGGTTGATTGCCACCCCGATCACCAGCCGGTCCACCAGCCGACTGGCGCGGCTGATGATATCCACATGGCCCATGGTCAACGGGTCGAACGTTCCCGGGTAAAGCCCGATGCGCATGCTGCCCTCCTCTTCACGGCCAGCGCACGCAACAATATTGCGCCCGCAGATGCAAGAGGCGATGCGTTTTCAGTAGCCCATGATCATCCCGGTCAGGGCATCCTTTTCCAGCTGCAGCTCGGACAGGCGCGCGGCGACCACATCGCCGATGGAGATGAGCGCGATCATCTTCTCGCCCTCCATCACCGGGATATGGCGGAAGCGTTTCGCGGTCATGGTCTGCAGGATCAGGTCGGCACTGTCAGCGGGTTTGCAGCCATAGACATTGCGGGTCATGATGCTGTCCACCGTATCGGCCATGCAATCCGGCCCGCGCTTGCCCAGTTCACGCACGATGTCCCGTTCGGACAGGATACCGGCGACGGTCGCACCATCGGGCGAGACCACCACGGCGCCGATGCGCTGCTTCGACAGCAGGGCGGCGGCATCGGCCAAGGTGCTGCCGGGGCGGATGGTGATCACACCACCCTCGGGCTTGGATTTGATGATCTGGCTGACAAGCATGCTTTCCTCCTCGCGCAGGCTGGACCGATGGCGCCCAGAAGCCTCCTGATCAAAGCGTCAACCAAGGGACGGGGTCTGTCAAGCATTCCTGGCGCGTAGCCCTGCCCTGCGGGCGCCCTGGTGTCCAGGCAGGATCAACGGGGCGCGCGCCTTTGCGCTTCGGCACCGACAGGCCGCGATGCGGGACATTGCTGCCGCCCGTTATCCGTGCCAGCATGCGGCCCATCATGCAAAAGGCATCCTTCAATGGCTGACAAGATCAACACGGAGGCCGGGCATGTGCGTCTGACGGGCCGTCTGATTTGCCGATCAGCGCGCGATGTTGCGCTTGTGCAAGCTCACCTTCCTGAGCATCTTCACCTTACGAGAGCCGAACCGGGTTGCGTTTCCTTCAATGTGGTCCAGTCGGATGACCCCTTGATCTGGCATGTGGAGGAATGTTTCCTCGACAAGGCAGCTTTCGAATTTCACCAGAAGCGAACCCGTGCGTCCTCATGGTGGAGCGCAACAGCGGGCATCCCCCGCGACTATGACCTATCCGGGCTGGAGTGACCTGCTGCAACACGGACTGATGAGAATGCGGGCCGGGCCTGTCAGGGGCTCCAAGCCGTCCGCGCGCAACGCATCTCGGGTGGTGCGCATCAGCCCGCAGCGCGGCGCGGCGCGGGCGGTTCGATTGTGGGCGTATCGGCGGTGGGCGGCATCTGCTGCACCGTGTCGCGCAGGTCATTGAGCAGATCCAGCAGCGTCTGCATCCGGTCGCGGCCAAACGCCTCCTCCAGTTCGGCGTAGGTGGCTTCCGAGGTCTTGACCACATCCTCGAACACCGCGCGCCCCGCCTCGGTCAGTTCCAGCATGTGGCGGCGGGCATCCTCGGACGGCACCGCCCGGGTCAGCCCCTTGGCGGTCAGCGTGCGAAAGATGCGCGTCAGTGACGGCGGCAGGATCACGCAGCATTCGGCCACGGTCTTGGCGTCCAGCGGCCCGGCATCGGCCAGGGCACGGATCACCCGCCATTGCGGCATGGTCAGGTCATGGTGATCGATATGCGGCTTGAACAGGCGGGTGCTGGCCTCCCGCGCGCGCAGGAGCGCGATCGGCAGAGACTGGTCGAAACGGCGCAGGGCGGGGTTCAGGTCAGATGTCATCCGGTCGCCTTGGGTCTGTTTCGACCGGACCCTAGCACTCGTGCCGCATTGTTTCAAATGAAAGCGATAAGGTGGCGATTTCGCCGCAACCGGCTGTTATCCGCCGCCCCGCGCCCGGCCGCGCTTTGGGCTGGACAGTGCCCGTGATTGCATTACACTTGTGAAATAAAGCCAACTGGATTCCGCATGCCCCCAAGCGATGCCACAGCCGCGCCTTTGGCGCCGGCCTCAAGCCGGTTCCTGGATCGCACCAGCCCGCCTCATGTCATCACGCTGGTCCTGCTGGCGGGGCTGGCGGCACTGGCGATGAATGTGTTCCTGCCCTCGCTGCCGTCGATGGCCGCCTATTTTGGCACCGATTACCGGGTGATGCAGCTGTCGGTATCGCTGTATCTGGCGGTCAACGCGGTGATCCAGATCCTGATCGGCCCCATTTCGGACCGGTTCGGGCGCAGGCCCGTGCTGCTGTGGTCTTTGGGCGTGTTCGTTCTGGCCACACTGGGCACGTTGCTGGCGACCAATGCGGTGATCTTCCTGCTGTTCCGGATGCTGCAGGCGGTGGTGGTGTCGGCCATCGTGCTCAGCCGGGCCGCCATCCGCGATGTGATGGACGAGGCCGCCGCAGCCTCGCGCATCGGCTATGTGACCATGGGCATGGCGCTGGTGCCCATGGCGGCCCCGGCCGTGGGCGGGCTGCTGGACGAGGCCTTTGGCTGGCGCGGCAGTTTCATGCTGATGCTGCTGGCAGGCATGGGCGTGCTGGCGCTGACCTGGGCCGATCTGGGCGAGACCAAGCCCCGCGGCACCGGCGGCATGCGCGCGCAATTCGCGGAACTGCCAGAGCTGATGACCTCGCGCCGGTTCTGGGGGTATTGCATCACCGCGACCCTGGCCTCGGGGGCGTTCTTTGCCTATCTGGGCGGGGCGCCCTTTGTGGGGTCGGTGGTGTTTGGCATGTCACCGGCCACGCTGGGGATCTTCTTTGGCGCCCCGGCCATTGGCTATGCCATCGGCAACTTCGTTGCGGGGCGCTACTCCATCCATGTCGGCGTGGACCGGATGGTGCTTCTTGGCTGCCTGATCTGCATGGGCGGGGTGTCAGTGATGGTGGCGCTGTTCGCCCTGGGCTTTCAGAGTCCGGGCGTATTCTTCGGCTTCTTTGTCTTTGTGGGCCTCGGCAATGGCATGGTGCTGCCCAATGCCACCTCGGGGATGATGTCGGTGCGCCCGCATCTGGCCGGAACGGCCAGCGGGATCGGCGGGGCGATCATGATCGGCGGCGGCGCGGCGCTTTCGGCGCTGGCGGGCGCGCTGCTGACACCGGAAACCGGCGCCGCACCCCTGCTGGCGCTGCTGCTGATCACAACCGCGCTGTCGGTGGTGGCGATTGTCTATGTGATCCGGCGGGGGCGGCAACTGGGCGGCTGACATCGAGGGCGGTTGACCTTGGCCGACAGAGTTTGCAAAGCTTCGCGCAGGTGTTTTCAAACTCGGCCCCCGCCATGCCCCCCAAGAAGCTCTATGCCGGCGCAAAGCTGCGCGAAACCCGCACCCAGCTTGCGCTGACGCAAAAGGAATTCGCCGCGCGGCTGGGCATTTCGCTGCCCTATCTGAACCAGATGGAGAACAACAACCGCCCGCTGTCCACGGCGGTGGTGCTGGCGCTTGCGCGCGAATTCGGCATGGATGTGACCGAGCTTTCGGCCGGCGACAGCGAGCGGCTGGTCAGCGACCTGCGCGAGGCCCTGGCCGATCCGCTCTTCGCCGCCACCCTGCCCGCCCCGGCCGATCTGCGGCTGGTGGCCGCCAATGCCCCGGGCTTTGCCCGCGCCTTTCTGGACCTGCACCGGGCCTATCGCCAAAGCCATGAACGCCTGGCCTCACTTGATGAGGCGCTGGGCCGCGAAGGCTCCACCCTGCGCGCCTCGCCCTGGGAGGAGGTGCGCGATTTCTTCCATTACTGTGACAACTATATCGATGCCGTGGACCGCGCAGCCGAACGCTTCGCCACCCATGGCAGCGGAGACATTCTGGACCGCGCCCTTGAACGGCTGCGCGGGATGGGCGTCAGCATTGCCAACAGCGCCGATGCGCCCTTGCGCAGCTACAATTCCGATCGGCAGGAACTGCGCCTGTCCACCCGCGCCGCCCGCCCGACCCAGCGGTTTCAGGTGCTGCACCAACTGGCGCTGATCGCCCAGAATGACCTGCTGGAGGCCACGCTGGACCTGGCGCGGTTCCACAATGATGCCGCCCGTGCCATCGCCAAGATCGGCCTGGCCAATTACTTCGCCGGGGCGGCGCTGATGCCCTATACGGCCTTCCTGCGCGCCGCGCAGGACACCCGCCATGACCTGGAGCAACTGGCCGACCGTTTCGGCGCCTCGATCGAACAGGTAGCGCACCGGCTGTCCACCCTGCAGCGCCCGGGCGCCAAGGGGGTGCCGTTCTTCTTTGTCCGCGTGGATCAGGCGGGCACCATCACCAAGCGCCATTCCGCCACGCGGCTGCAATTCGCGCGCTTTGGCGGCGCCTGCCCGCTGTGGAACGTGCACCGCGCCTTTGAAACGCCGGGCCGGTTCCTGCGCCAACTGGCCGAAACCCCGGACGGCGTGCGCTACTTCTGCCTGGCCCGCGCCGTGACCAAGCCCGGCGGTGCCTTTCATGCCCCCGTGCGGCGCTATGCCATCGGGCTGGGCTGCGAAATCGCCTGGGCCGAGGCGCTGGTCTATGCCGATGACATGGACCTGACCCGCCCCCAGGCGTTCGAGCCCATTGGCATCTCCTGCCGCATTTGTGAGCGGGCCGATTGCCACCAACGCTCGGTCCCGCCGCTGGAGCGGCAGATCAGCGTCGATCACAACCACCGGGGGCTGCTGCCCTATGAGATCACGCGCTGAACCACGCCCGCGGCGGGCCAACCCGTGCCTTGATGCGCCCACATGCCCTTGCCGCATCCATCCATTCAGGTATGATCCCCCAAAACGGCAGGCACGAGCAGCAGGAGCCGCCACAATGCAGGCAAAGACGTTTCACATCACACGGCGCGCGACCGGGCTGGGCATGGCCGCGGCCCTTCTGGCGGGCTGCATGGGCGGGGTCCTGCCCGCCACCACCCGCCGCGCCGAGGATCCCGCCATGCGCCCCGTTCCCAACCCCGCCTTCGACGCCTGGCTGGCCGCGTTCCGCCCCCGCGCGCGGTCGCGCGGCATATCCGAGGCCACGCTGGACCGCGCCCTGTCCAGCGCAGGCTATCTGCCCGGCGTGATCGAACGGGACCGCAACCAGGCCGAGTTTCGCCGCACGCTGGAGGACTACCTGGCGCTCGTCGCCTCGGAGGCGCGGGTAAGCGAAGGCCGCGCCGCCGCGCGCCAACACGCCAGCCTGCTGTCGGAAATCGAATCGCGCTATGGTGTCGAATCCCACATCATCGCCGCGATCTGGGGCGTGGAAAGCCGCTATGGCCAGCGACGCGGCGATATCCCCGTGATCTCGGCCACGGCGACGCTGGCCTTTGACGGGCGGCGCGGGCAGATGTTCGAAAACCAGCTCATGGCGGCGTTGCGGATCATCCAGAACGGCGACACCTCGCCCGCCAACATGGTCGGAAGCTGGGCCGGCGCCATGGGGCACACGCAGTTCATCCCCACCACCTTTGCCGAATACGCGGTGGATTTCCGCGGCACCGGGCAGCGCGATATCTGGTCGGATGACCCCACCGATGCGCTGGCCTCGGCGGCGGCGTATCTGTCGCGCATGGGCTGGCGGCGCGGCCAACCCTGGGGGTTCGAGGTCCGCCTGCCTGAAGGTTTCCCCACCAGCGCGCTGGGGCGCTCCAGCACCCGCTCGCGCTCTGACTGGGCTGGCATGGGGGTGGTGCGCGCCGATGGCAGCGCCTTGCCCGATCACGGCCCGGCCTCGATCATCGCGCCCATGGGTGTTGGCACGCCCGCCTTCATGACCTTCGCCAATTTCACCACCATCACCCGCTACAACAATTCCGAGAGTTACGTGATCGGCGTGGGCTATCTGGCCGACCGTATCCGTGGTGGCGGCCCGCTGCGCACGCCCTTCCCGCCGGACCGTTTCGGCCTGACGCAGGATGATCGCATGGACCTGCAGCGCCGCCTGACCGCCGCAGGTTTTGACACCGGGGGCGCCGATGGCGTGCTGGGGCCGAACACGGAACGCGCCATCCGCGACTTCCAGCGCGCGCGCGGACTGTCGCAGACCGGCGAGCCGTCGCGCGCGATGCTGGACATGCTGCGCGGACGCGGATGAGGGCCCACCCATGAAGATCGCTACCTTCAACATCAACGGGATCAAGGCCCGCGCCGGTGCCCTGACCCGCTGGCTGGACGAAGCCCAGCCGGATGTGGCCGTGTTGCAGGAAATCAAATCCACCGATGAAACCTTCCCGCGCGAGTTGATCGAGGAGCGCGGCTATAACCTGGAAACTCACGGGCAAAAGGGTTTCAACGGGGTGGCGATCCTGTCGAAACTGCCGCTGGAGGATGTCTCGCGCGGGTTGCCCGGTGACAATGATGACACCCAGGCCCGCTGGATCGAGGCTACGGTCAGCACCGGCAGCGGCGCGCTGCGGGTCTGCGGCCTGTACCTGCCCAACGGCAACCCGGTGGAGCTGGACGCAGCTGGCACCCCGGTGGCAGGGGGCAAATACGCCTATAAGCTCGGCTGGATGGCACGGCTGGAGGCCCGCGTGGCCGCGCTGCTGGCCGCCGAAGAAGCCGCCGTCATCCTGGGCGATTTCAACATCATCCCCCAGGCCGAGGACGCGGCCAAACCCGATAGCTGGCGCGAGGATGCCCTGTTTCGCCCCGAATCGCGCGCCGCCTTTCGCCGGATCATGCATCTGGGCCTGACCGAGGCCTTCCGCGCCCGCACCCGCGGCCCGGGGCATTACAGCTTCTGGGATTATCAGGCCCGCGCGTTTGAAAACAACAACGGCATCCGCATTGACCATATCCTGCTGACACCCCAGGCCGCCGACCGCCTGCTGGACTGCGCCATCGACGCCGAGGTGCGCGCGGGCGAGAAACCTTCGGACCATGTGCCGGTCTGGGCGGAACTGGCGGATTACCCCTCCGCAGCGTAGAACCGGATATCGGCCACGGCCAGGTCAGCCTCGAACGCGCGGCCAATGGCCACCAGCCCCAGCCGCCGCAGCCGCGCGGGGCGCAGCGGCTGGTCCGTCCGGTGCGCGGTGAAATCGGCAAAGGGCAGATGCAGGCGCTGCCACCGGGGCGCGGCGGTGAAACTGTGGCGAAAGGATTGCCAGGGGCGGTCCAGATCGGTGCTGCGCAGGTGCAGGTTGTAGTCCTCGCCATTGCCGCAGACGGTGAGCGCCACGCCCTGCCACCCGCTGGCATCCACCGCCGCGCCCTGTGGCCCCAGATCCAGCGCGCATTGCAGGAAGCCGCCGTTGTTTTCCAACCTGACCGTCCCGCGCAGCCGCAGCGCGGGGCGCCCGGCGACCACCGCGCGCTCCAGCACGCCGCCCGAAACCCCGCCCATCACCCGGTCCGAGACCAGCTCCCACGCCTGCCCGTTCGCAGCCCGGGGCGCGGGATGGCGCAAATCATCAATCAGTTCCGCCGCCTTGGTCATGCCCCTGACCTTATCCCGCCCACGCCGGCGTTCAACCCCGCCCCTTGCACCCGCCGCCCCCGCCGGGCACAGTCTCCACAACCAAAGACGGAGACCCCCCATGGCCTATGCCTATGACCCGCAAAACATCTTTGCCAAGATCCTGCGCGGGGAAATCCCCTGCGACAAGGTGCTGGAAACGGACCATTCCCTGGCCTTTCGTGATATCGCGCCCAAGACGCCCGATCATGTGCTGGTGATCCCCAAGGGCGCCTATGTGACTTGGGATCATTTCGCCGCTGACGCCACGGACGCCGAACTGGCCGATTTTACCCGCGCCGTGGGACAGGTGGCGCAGATGGTGGGCGCCGCCCCGGGCGCGGATGGCGCGGGGTATCGGCTGATCTCGAACGCGGGGCGGGATGGGGTGCAGGAGGTGCCGCATCTGCATGTCCATGTGCTGGCAGGGCGCCCGCTGGGCTGGATGATCCGGCCCGAGTGAGCCCCGACTGAGCCGCGCCCGCCCCTTGCGCGCGCGCCCGCCCTGCCCTATCACGCGGGCCGATTGAGGCGGCAGCGCGAAGGTGGGTCCATGCCGATTCTGGTGATGAAATTCGGCGGCACCTCGGTCGCGGACCTGACCCGCATCCGGGCGGCGGCCGCAAAGGTCCGGGCCGAGGTCGCGCGCGGCCATGATGTGATTGTCATCGTTTCGGCCATGGCGGGGCGCACCAACGAGTTGGTGGGATGGGTCAACGAAACCTCGCCCATGTATGACGCGCGCGAATATGATGCGGTGGTCAGTTCCGGCGAGAATGTGACCGCCGGGCTGATGGCGCTGACGCTGCAGGAAATGGACGTGCCCGCGCGGTCCTGGCAGGGTTGGCAGGTGCCGATCCGCACCACCAGCGCCCATGGCGCCGCGCGGATCGAAGGGATCGACCGCGCCGCCATCGACGCCAAATTCACCGAAGGCTTCCGCGTGGCGGTGATCGCGGGCTTTCAGGGCCTCAGCCCCGAAGGCCGGATCACCACCCTCGGCCGTGGCGGGTCGGACACCACCGCCGTCGCCTTTGCCGCCGCGTTCGAGGCCATCCGCTGCGATATCTACACCGATGTGGACGGCATCTACACCACCGACCCGCGCATTTCCGCGCGTGCCCGCAAGCTGGAGCGCATCAGCTTCGAGGAAATGCTGGAACTGGCCAGCCTGGGCGCCAAGGTGCTGCAGACCCGGTCGGTGGAACTGGCCATGCGCTACAAGGTGCGGTTGCGGGTGCTGTCCTCGTTCGAGGATACGGATGAAACCTCCGGCACGCTGGTTTGCGATGAGGATGAGATCATGGAATCGAAAGTCGTCTCGGGCGTGGCGCATAGCCGCGATGAAGCCAAGCTGACGCTGGTCACGGTCGAAGACCGCCCCGGCATCGCCGCCGCCATCTTCGGCCCACTGGCCGAAGCGGGGGTGAATGTGGACATGATCGTCCAGAACATCTCCGAGGAAGCCCAGGGCCAGGACCCGCGCGAGGTCACGGACATGACATTCTCCTGCCCCACCGACCAGGTGGCCCGCGCGCAAAAGGCGCTGGAAGCCGCCCGCGACCGTGGCGAGATCAAGTATGACAAGCTGGAAGTGGATACCGAGGTCTCGAAGGTCTCGGTCGTGGGGATCGGGATGCGCAGCCATGCCGGGGTCGCCGCGCGCATGTTTGCAGCACTCGCCGCTGACGGGGTGAACATCAAGGTGATTGCAACCTCCGAGATAAAGATTTCCGTGCTGATTGACAGGAAATATATGGAATTGGCGGTGCAGGCCCTGCATGATGCCTTCGATCTGGACAAGGCGGGCTGAACCGCCGCCACCTGATGCGGAACCAGGAGGGCCATGCCCCATCGCACCGAATCCGACAGCCGCAGGCTGCTCCGGCGCCTGCGTGATGCCCTGGCCGATGGCGGCGCGGGGCAGGAACGGCTGGACCGCATCACCACCATCATCGCCGATTCCATGCAGACCGAGGTCTGTTCGGTCTATCTGTTCCGCGATGCGCAGACGCTGGAACTCTGCGCCACCGAAGGGCTGAACCCCGAGGCCGTGCACCAGACCCGCCTGAAGCTGGGCGAAGGGCTTGTGGGGCGCGTTGCCCGCAGCACGCGCCCGATCAACACCCCCAACGCCCCGTCCGAGCGCGGCTTCCGCTTCATGCCCGAAACCGGCGAAGAGGTGTTCAGCTCCTTCCTGGGCGTGCCCATCCAGCGGCTGGGGGAACGTCTGGGCGTGCTGGTGGTCCAGTCAAAGGATGCCCGCGTCTTTTCCGAAGATGAGGTCTATGCGCTGGAAGTCGTGGCCATGGTGCTGGCCGAGATGGCCGAGCTTGGCGCCTTTGTCGGCGAAGGCGCCGCGCTGGCGCCGCTGCATCAGCACCCGGCCCTGCTGCGCGGGGTCTGCGCACAGGAAGGCGTGGCCGAAGGGCATGTCTGGCTGCATGAGCCGCGCGTGGCCGTGACCAACCTGGTCAATGACGATTCGGCCGCCGAGATCGAGCGGCTGCGCGATGCGGTGGGCAAGCTGCGTGTGTCGGTGGATGATCTGCTGCGCATGGCGCGCACCACCGACAAGGACCATATGGAGGTGCTGCAGACCTACCGCATGTTCGCCCATTCCCGCGGCTGGCTGAAACGCATGGAAGAGGACATCCTGCGCGGGCTTTCCGCCGAAGCGGCGGTGGAAAAGGAGCAATCCACGGCCCGTGCGCGGCTGGAGACCGTGCCGGACGCCTATCTGCGTGACCGGCTGCATGATCTTGATGACCTGTCCAACCGCCTGCTGCGCCTGCTGACCGGTCAGGGCAATGACACCGGCGCCGAATTGCCCGAACGCCCGATCCTGGTGGCGCGCAACATCGGCCCCGGGGAATTGCTGGATTACGGGCGCAAGCTGCGCGGGATCGTGCTGGAAGAAGGCGCCGTGGGCAGCCATGCCACAATCGTGGCGCGCGCCCTGGCGATTCCGCTGGTGATCAACGTGCCGCGCATCACCACCGAGGCCCTGAACGGCGACCATATCATGGTCGACGGCACCGAAGGCACCGTGCATCTGCGCCCCGAGGACAGCATTGCCGCCGCATTCCGTGACAAGATGGCCATGCAGGCCAAGGCGCAGGAACGCTACGCCAGCCTGCGTGACCTGCCCGCCGAAGCCCGCTGCGGGGCCCGCATTGCGCTGCAGATGAACGCCGGACTGATGGCGGATCTCCCCTCGCTTGCCGGGTCCGGTGCCGAAGGCGTGGGCCTGTTCCGCACCGAGCTGCAATTCCTGATTCGCAACACCGTGCCCAAACGCTCGGAACTGGCAGCCCTTTACGCCCGGGTGATGGACGCCGCCGGAGAGCGCAACGTGGCCTTCCGCACGCTGGACATCGGTTCGGACAAGGTGATGCCCTACATGAAACGCCCGAACGAGCCCAACCCCGCCATGGGCTGGCGCGCGATCCGCGTGGGGCTGGACAAATCCGGCGTGCTGCGGATGCAGCTTCAGGCGCTGATCCGCGCCGCAGCAGGGCGTCCGCTTACCGTCATGTTCCCCCTTGTCGCGCAGATGAGCGAATTCGACGCCGCCCGCGACGCGCTGCAACGCGAACTGGATCGCGAGGATCGCCTCGGCCATCGCCTGCCCGAACGCGTCCAGGCCGGGGTGATGCTGGAAACGCCCAGCCTGGCCTTCGCGCCTGCAGATTTCTTCAACCGGGTGGATTTTGTCTCCATCGGCGGGAATGACCTCAAGCAGTTCTTCTTTGCCGCCGACCGCGAGAACGAGCTGGTCCGGCGCCGCTATGACACGCTCAGCACCAGTTTCATCGCCTTTCTGCAGTTGATTGTCGCGCGCTGCGCCGAAGCCGGAACGCCACTGTCCTTCTGCGGCGAGGATGCCGGCCGCCCTCTGGATGCGATCGCGCTTGCGGCAATCGGCATGCGCACCCTGTCCATGCGCCCCGCCTCCATCGGCCCGGTGAAATCCCTGCTGCGCAAGGCGCATCTGGAGGAGCTTCGCGCGGTGATCGAACACGCCCAGGCCCGCGGCCTGGAAAGCGCGCGCCCGGCGGTGCTGGACTACGCGTCAAAGCTGGGCTGACGGGGATCGCGGCAGTGTCGTTTCCCGGCGCAACCGGGTCGCAGGCGAACGCTGCCCGCAGCGCCAGAAGCGATACATCCATGGCGGAAGTTCCGCACCGAGGGGGGTCACGGAAATGATAATCTGTCCAATCATCGAATTGCAGGGCGGGCGCTGCGTGTCGCTCCATCGCGGGCGCCTGGATGAGCCTGAAATCTGGCACGTTGACCCGCTGGCCAAGGCCGCCGAATTTGCGGAAACCGGCGCCACATTGATGCAGGTGACCGATTTCGACGCCATCACCGGCGACGACAGCAACCGCGAACTGATCGAGCGGATCATCCGCGAAACACCGATCTCGGTTCAGGTTGCAGGCGGCATCCGCACGCGTGAGCGTGCCGCCGAATGGCTGGACCTGGGCGCCGCGCGGGTGGTCATCGGCACGGCGGCGGTGCTCAATCCCTCGATCGTGACCGAAACCGCCAAGTTCCACCCCGACGCCGTGGTGCTGGCCGTGGACGTCTATCAGGGCCATGTAATGAGCCAGGGCTGGCGCGAAACCAGCGCCTTCGAACCCGAGGCCTTCATCTCGCATTTCGAAGACAGCCCCCTTGCCGCGCTGTCGCTTACCGATATCGACGCCGATGTGGGCGACACCGATGCCACGCTCAGCCTGGTGCACCGTGTAGCCGCCAGCACCCGGCATCCGGTGCTGGCCAGCGGCATGGTGCGCGGGCTGGATGACATCAGCCGCCTGAAATACGCTGGCAAGGTTGCGGGCGCCATGGTCGGCCGCGCCCTGTTCCGCCGCCAGATCGACCTGGCCGAGGCGCTGGCAGTCGCCAGCGCCCCCACGGCACGAACCGCCGATTTCATCTGAACCGCGCCAAGGAGCCGAACCAGACACCACCCGCCAGAAAGCACCTGCCCTGTGCGCCCGCCGTCGGCGCGCAGGGTGGGCGGGGGGCCCGCGTCAATTCAAAGGCTTCGCGGTCAGGGCAAATACACCCCCGCAACCAGGCGCTGATCAGATGAACCCCCGCCAGCGCAGGACGATCACCAGCAGCACCAGAACCGCCAGCAACGCAAAGGCAAGGCTACCTGCGATGGCCAGTGCCAGGTCCCCCCTGCGCCGACGGCGCCCGATACCGCGCAAATGCCCCTGTAACGCGTCACAGGCGCGCAGCATACCGGCATGATCCAGCTGGCGGCTCAGCTTCGGATGCCGGGCCATGCCCTCATGTTCGGCCAGAAAATCGGCCTCCCGGCGCAACGCCCGCGGCAACCGACGGCGACAGGCGGGCAGCATCGCGGCCAGGGTCTCGCCCTCCACCCGGTATTCGCGGCGCAGCATATCTGCAACCTCGGCGATCTGATCGGCGGTCGATGGCTGCATGCTTCCCCTTGCCCCCAGTGGCAGGGTCCGTATTACTGCGCCGAAGCCCGGGGCTCAACCTGCCCTGACGACCGGAGGGCGCCATGCAACTCAATGTCATCCGCCACGGCAACGCAGACACTGCGGTCCCGCTGCTGATCGTGCACGGGCTGTTCGGTTCGGCGCGCAACTGGGGCGCCATTGCCAAACGGCTGTCGGATACGCGCACCGTCCTGGCCGTGGACATGCGAAACCACGGCGCCAGCCCCTGGGCGGACAGCCACGGCTATGACGAGATGGCCGCCGATCTGGCGCAGGTCATCGCCGATGCAGGCGGGCGGGCGGATGTGGTGGGCCACTCCATGGGCGGCAAGGCCGCCATGATGCTGGCCCTGAACCGCCCGGGGCTGGTGAATCGCCTGGTGGTGGCCGATATCGCCCCCGCCCGCTACGGCCATTCCCAGTCCCCGCTGATCGAGGCCATGCGCGATCTGGACCTGCAGGGTATCCACACGCGCTCCGAGGCTGACCAGCGTCTTGGCGCCCGCGTGCCAGAGCGCTCTGTCCGCGCCTTCCTGCTGCAATCGCTGGACCTGCGCGCAGACCCGCCGCGCTGGCGGCTGAACCTGGACGTGTTGCAGGCCGAAATGGACCGCATCATCGGCTGGCCCGAGATCGACGGGCAGTATACTGGGCCGACCCTGTTTCTGTCCGGCGCCGCGTCCGACTATATCCGCCCTGAACACCGCGCCCCCATCCGCGCCCTGTTCCCCGCAGCGCGTTTCGCCCGCATCCCCGGCGCCGGGCACTGGCTGCATGCCGACAAACCCCGCGAATTCGAGGCCGTCCTGCGCGCCGCCCTGCCGACAGAAGGATAATCCATGAAAACCATTGTCTTCGACCTGGACGGCACGTTGCTGGACAGCGCCCCGGACATCCGCGCCACGGCCAATACCGTGCTGGCCCGGCGCGGGATCGACCCGCTGACGCTGGAGCAGACCCGCGGCTTCATCGGCAGTGGTGCGCGCGTCTTCGTCGAACGCATGGCCGACGCCACGGGCCTTGATCCCGCCCCCCGGAATATCGACACGCTCGAGGCCGAATTCATCGCCATCTACGAACATGCCCATGACCTGACCCGCGTTTTCCCGGCCGTTGAGGTCGCGCTGGAAGAGCTGCGCCATGCTGGATGGGCGCTGGGCCTATGCACCAACAAACCCATGGGCCCCGCGCGATCGGTGCTGGCGCATTTCGGCCTGGACCAGTATTTCAGGGCCGTGGTCGGCGGGGATACGCTGGCCGTACGCAAACCGGATCCGGCGCCTCTGCGGCATGTGCTGCGCGAACTGGGCAGCGACCGCGCGGTCTATGTCGGCGATTCCGAGGTCGACGCCGCCACCGCCCAGGCCGCATCGCTGCCCTTCGCGCTGTTTACCGAAGGCTATCGCCACAGCCCGCTGGAGGCGATCCCCCACGCGGCCACGTTCTCCGATTTCAGCACCCTTCCCGCCCTGGCCGAGGACTTGCTGGCGCGGTCCTGAACACCCCTATTCGGCCGCCACCTTGCGCGCTTTCAGCAGCGGCGCCAGATAGTGCCCAGTGTGGCTTTCAGCCACTTCTGCCACCTTTTCGGGGGTGCCGGTCGCCACAATCCGCCCACCGCCATCGCCACCTTCCGGGCCGATATCGATGATCCAGTCAGCCGTCTTGACCACATCCAGATTGTGCTCGATCACCACCACCGTATTGCCCTGCTCCACCAGTTCATGCAGCACTTCCAGCAGCTTGCGCACGTCTTCGAAATGCAGCCCCGTGGTCGGTTCATCCAGGATGTAAAGCGTCCGCCCCGTGGAACGGCGTGACAGTTCCTTGGCCAGCTTCACCCGCTGCGCCTCACCGCCCGAAAGCGTGGTGGCCTGCTGGCCCACCTTGATATACCCAAGCCCCACGCGCATCAGCGCATCCATCTTGTCCCGGATCGATGGAACGGCGGCAAAGAAGCCCTGTGCCTCTTCAACCGTCATATCAAGAACATCCGCTATACTCTTGCCCTTGAACAGGATTTCCAGGGTCTCACGGTTGTAGCGCGCACCCTTGCAGGTCTCGCAGGTTACATAGACATCGGGCAGGAAATTCATCTCGATCTTCAGCACCCCATCGCCCTGACAGGCCTCACAGCGCCCGCCCTTGACGTTGAAGCTGAACCGCCCGGGCTTGTAACCGCGGGCCTTGGCCTCGGGCAGGCCGGCGAACCAGTCCCGGATCGGCCCGAAAGCGCCGGTATAGGTGGCCGGGTTCGACCGTGGCGTGCGCCCGATGGGCCGCTGGTCGATGTCGATGACCTTGTCGAGGTGCTCCAGCCCCTTGATCGTCTCGCAGGGCGCGGGGGTCTGGCGGGCGCCGTTCAGCCGCGCACTGGCGGTCTTGAACAGGGTTTCGATCGTCAGGGTAGACTTGCCCCCCCCCGAAACGCCGGTCACACAGACGAATTTGCCCAGCGGGAAATCCGCTGTCACATCCTGCAGATTGTTGCCGCAGGCCTTGACCACGCGCAGCTTCTTGCCATTGCCCTTGCGCCGCGCCTTGGGCACGGCAATCTCGCGCGCGCCGGTCAGGTATTGGCCGGTGACACTGGCCGCATCGGCCATGATATCCTCGGGCGTGCCCTGGGCGACAATCCGGCCTCCATGCACCCCTGCGCCGGGGCCGATATCGAGCACATGATCGGCGGTGCGGATCGCCTCCTCATCATGTTCGACCACAATCACCGTATTGCCCTGGTCGCGCAGGTTGCGCAGCGTGGTCAGCAGCCGGTCATTGTCGCGCTGGTGCAACCCGATGCTCGGCTCATCCAGCACATAAAGCACCCCGGTCAACCCGCTGCCGATCTGGCTTGCCAGGCGAATCCGCTGGCTTTCGCCCCCGGACAATGTGCCCGCATGACGCCCCAAAGTCAGATAATCCAACCCCACATTCACAAGGAATCCAAGGCGTTCGCGGATCTCCTTCAGTATGGCCCGGGCAATTTCATTCTGCTGGCCGCTCAGCGCGCCGGGCACCGTCTCCACCCAATCCAGCGCCTCGCGGATGGACATCTGCGTGACCTCGCCCACATGCAGCCCACCGATCTTCACCGCCAGCGCCTCTGGCTTCAGCCGATGGCCGCCACAGGTGCCGCAGGGGCGATGGTTCTGGTAACGCTCGAATTCCTCGCGGATCCAGGCGCTGTCGGTCTCGCGGTAGCGGCGCTCCATATTGGGGATGACCCCCTCGAAGGCCCGGGTCACATTGTAGATCCGCCCGCCCTCGTCATAGCGAAACGGCAGCTCTTCTCCGCCCGAACCATAGAGCAAGACCTGATGAACATGCGCCGGCAGGTCCTTCCAGGCCGTGCGGGCATCAAATTCATAATGCGCCGCAAGCGACTGAATCGTCTGCAGGAAATACGGCGACTTGCCCTTCCGCCACGGCGCAATCGCGCCATCGGCCAGCCGCAACCCGGCATCGGGCACCACCAGACGCTCATCAAAGAACAGCTCCACCCCCAATCCGTCACAGGACGGGCAGGCCCCGGTGGGCGCGTTGAAGGAAAACAGCCGCGGTTCGATCTCGGGAATGGTGAAGCCACTGACCGGACAGGCAAATTTCTCCGAGAACGTGATCCTCTCCCCGTCCTCGGCGGCCTCCTCCAGAACAGCGATCCCATCGGCCAGATCCAGCGCCGTGCGCAAGCTGTCCGCCAGACGCGTTTCCATCCCCGGGCGCACGACAATCCGGTCCACGACCACATCGATGTCATGGCGGAACTTCTTGTCCAGCGTGGGCGGGTCATCCAGCTCATGGAACGCCCCATCCACCTTGACCCGCTGGAAGCCCTGCTTGCGCAACTCCAGGAATTCCTTGCGGTATTCCCCCTTGCGTTCGCGCACGATGGGCGCCAGCAGATAGGCGCGCGTCCCCTCGGGCAGGGCCAGCACCCGGTCCACCATGTCCTGCACCTGCTGGGCCCGAATCGGCTGACCGGTCGCGGGGCTGTAGGGCGTGCCCGCGCGGGCAAACAGCAGCCGCAGGTAATCGTAGATCTCGGTCACCGTGCCCACGGTCGAGCGCGGGTTCTTCGACGTGGTCTTCTGCTCGATCGAGATCGCCGGCGACAACCCCGAAATATGATCCACATCCGGCTTCTGCATCATGTCCAGAAACTGCCGGGCATAGGCGCTCAGGCTTTCGACATACCGCCGCTGCCCCTCGGCATAGATGGTATCAAACGCCAGGCTGGACTTGCCCGAGCCCGACAGCCCCGTGATCACCACAAGCTGGTCGCGGGGGATATCCACATCGATCCCCTGCAGATTATGCTCACGCGCGCCGCGCACCTCGATGAACTTCGCTTCGGCCATGACCGGCACCCCCAGCGCCCCCACACGGGGCACCCCCACACATAATGCACCCGCCCCGCGCCTCCAACCAAAATATGTGAACAAACCGTCAACATCACGGCTTCGATTACGGATGCAGCTTCATCTTGCCGAAAACGCTCCGGGTGGATGCGCGCTTGCGCGCAGAGGGGCAGCGCCCCTGTCCCGGGGGGCGCCGCAGGCGCTCCCCGGCCCGGCCCAACGCCGCAAGCTGCGGGCTTGCCCGCCGCGCCGCGGGGGCGGGAGCGCCCGCTCACCTGCCAGGACCGTCGCTTACTCCTCGAACCACCACAATTCGGGCTGGAACCCCGTCCAGTCGCCATACATGGGAATCGTCTCGGGGAACTGCAGGCGGCGGTCATGGGCCAGACGTGACACCGGCGAAAACCACAGCGGCACCACATAGCGCCCCGTGGTCAGGACCCGGTCCAGGGCGCGGGTAGTGGCCACGAAATCCTCCTGGCTGGTCGCGGTCAGCAACCGCTCGATCAGCGCATCAATGGCCGGGTTGCGCGCGCCCATCAGATTGCGCGTGCCGGGCTGATCCGCGGCCGAGGATCCCCAGTACAGCCACTGCTCATTGCCGGGGCTGAGCGACAGTCCGCGCACCATATGGGTCATGTCGAAATCATATTCCAGCGTGCGCTCGGTATATTGCGCACTGTCCACGCTGGCCGTAACCACCCGGATCCCCAGACGGCGCAGCGCTTCGACATAGATATCGACGATGGCCCGCATTTCGGACGCCCCCTGTCGCAGCAGGATGGTGAATTCGAACGCCCGGCCCTGCGGGTTGCGCAACACCCCGGCGCTGTCGGCCTCCCACCCGGCCTCGGCCAGCAGCGCGGTCGCGGCGCGCAGGTTGGCGCGGTTGGCCACCGATCCGTCGGATACCGGCAGGCTGTAGCCCTCCAGCGCACCGGGCAACAGATGCTCGGACAGCGGTTCCAGAATGGCACGCACCTGCCCCTCGGCCGGACCATCGCGCATGCCCAGCACCGAGTTCGAGAAATACGAGGCAATGCGCGGGTCGTCGCCACCGGTGATGGTCTGCGCGACATACTCGAAGTTGAAGGCATGGATCAGCGCCTCACGCACGCGCCAGTCGGCGAAGAGGTCGCGGCGCGTGTTGAACACCAGCCCCATCATGCCCGATGGCCGCTGGTGCGGGATCTCGGACTTTACCACCTCTCCGGAAAGCGCCCGCGGGAAGTCATAGCTGTCCGCCCAGCGCGCGGCATTGCCCTCGCGCCAGAACATGACCTCGCCAGCCTTGAACTGTTCGAACAGCACCGCCGCATCACCAAAGTACTCGTAGCGGATTTCCTCGAAATTGTGCTGCCCGGCATAGAAATTCAGGTCGCGCCCCCACCAATCGGGGGTCTTGCGAAAGGTGATCGACCGGCCCGGCTCGAAACCGCCCACCTTGTAGGGCCCCGAGCCGATGACCGGCTCCAGCGAGGATGCGTCGAAGGGGCGATCCTCGAACTGCGCCTTCTGCAGGATCGGCCGCAGCCCCAGCAGCAGCGGCAATTCGCGGTCCGTCTCGGTAAAGGTGAAGCGCACGCTGCGCGGGCCTGTGGCCTCCATCGAGGCGACCTTGGACCAGGCCGCATGATACCGCGGCTGTCCCTCGGTTCCCAGCGCCTCCATGGACCACATGACATCTTCGACCGTCACCGGGCTGCCATCCGAGAATCGGGCCTCCGCGCGCAGGGTGAATTCGACGAAATCGCGCGCGTCATTGGTCTCGACCGATTCGGCAAGCACGCCATAGAGGGTGAAGGGTTCATCATAATTCCGGCCCAGAAGGGTTTCGACCGTCAGCAGGCCCACCCCCCATGGCGCGGTGCCGCGCCGGATGTAAGGGTTGAGCGAATCGAAGCCGCCGACCTCGCCGAAAATGATGCGCCCGCCCTGCGGCGCATCGGGGTTTGCCTGGGGCAGATGCGCAAAATCTGGTGGTAGCGCGGGGTCACCATACATAGCTATGCCATGGCCGGGCCCGGCCGCCAGAGGCACCGCAGACAACGCCCAGAGACTTGCTGCAACGGCGGCAAACAGGGTCGGGGAACGGTGCGCGGTCATGGGCGAAGATCCTTTGCAGCATGGGGCGCCATGGGCGGAAGCTACTGTGACTATGTCCAAGTTTCAAACTTTTAGCTTGGACAGTTGAGAAAGAAGGGTTATAAAGGGGGCACTGCTCGATAGGTTTCTTGCCTGTATGAAACCTGCCTCAACGACTTGCGCCCGCCTTGTGCGGGCGCTTTTTTTTCCATGCCGCCAGGGAGCATGTGCTGCGCGCGCCCTTTGGAAACGGCTTGCAGTGGCGGCGCGCCAGTGCGCCCTATGGCAATCGCTGGCCAAGCGGATATGCTGCAGCGCAACAGTCAATGCAATCACGGAATACGAGGGGGTTCGCAGATGTCGCTCAAGAGGAAACAGGCCGTTGTGACCGGGTCGAATTCAGGGATCGGACTGGGCATTGCCCGCGCGCTGGCCGGGGCGGGCGCCGATGTGGTGATCAATTCCTTTACCGATTCGCAGGAAGACCATGATCTTGCAAAGGAGATAGGCGCGGCGTTCGGCGTCACCGCTCGCTATATCCGTGCCGACATGTCGAAGCCAGACGATTGTCGCGCGCTGATCGAGGCCGCCGGAGGCTGCGATATCCTGGTCAACAACGCCGGGATCCAGCATGTGGCGCGGATCGAGGAGTTTCCGGCCGAGAAATGGGATGCGATCATCGCCATCAACATGTCCTCGGCCTTTCACACCACGGCGGCCGCCCTGCCGGGCATGTATGCCGCCGGTTGGGGACGGGTGATCAATGTCGCCTCGGCCCATGGGCTGACCGCCAGCCCCTACAAATCGGCTTATGTGGCGGCAAAGCACGGGGTGGTGGGGCTGACCAAGACCACCGCGCTGGAGGCCGCCGGCAAGGGTGTGACCTGCAACGCCATTTGCCCGGGCTACGTTCTGACGCCCATTGTCGAGGCGCAGATCCCCGACCAGATGAAGACCCATGACATGGACCGCGAAACCGTCATCAAGGAAGTGATGCTGGCGCGGCAGCCTTCGGGCGAGTTTGCCACGGTCGAACAGGTGGGCGGGACGGCGGTGTTCCTGGCCTCGGACGCGGCGGATCAGATCACCGGGACGACCATCAGCGTGGATGGCGGCTGGACCGCGCTCTGAGCGTGCACACCCGGGCCGGGGAGGCTCCCGCCCCCGCGGCGCGGCGGGCAAGCCCGCAGCTTGCGGCGTTGGGCCGGGCCGGGGAGCGCCTGCGGCGCCCCCCGGGCAAGGGGCGCTGCCCCTCTGCGCGCAGGCGCGCATTCACCCCGGAACAGTTGCCGCACGATGAAGACGCGGGCCATGAACGGAATGGAGGAGCAGATGAATGACGCCGGATCGAAGTTGCAGCGGGCCTATGCGCTGCGCAGCCCCGAGGAATGTCTGGCGCTCTATGCCGATTGGGCGGAAAGCTACGATGCGGGCTTTGCCGCGGCCCAGGGATATGTGTTGCCGGTGCGCGTGGCCGAAGCCTTCGTAGCCTCTGGGGCGCCTGACGGGGCGGTGCTGGATGTGGGCGCGGGCACCGGGCTGGTGGCGCAGGCCTTGCGCGGGTGTGGCTTTGCGGGCCCGGTCGATGGTGTCGATATTTCGGCCGAGATGCTGGCGGTGGCGGGCCGGAAGGGCGTCTACCGGGCGCAGCATGTGGCGGATATCACGCGGCCCTTGCCCGGCGGGTGCGGCCCTTATGCGGGGATCATCAGCGCGGGCACCTTTACCCATGGCCATGTCGGCCCCGAAGGATTGCCGCCGTTGCTGGACGTGGCGGCACCCGGTGCGGTGATGGTGCTGTCGGTGAATCTGGAGGTCTGGGAGGCGAAGCGCTTTCCGGCGGCGCTTGACGGGTTGGCGGGACGGATCGCTTCGGTGGAGCATCTGGATGTGCCGATCTATGGCGCGGCGGATGGTGGGCAGGCGCGGCTGCTGCGGTTGCGGCTTCGATGATCAATGTGGCGCCCTCCGGGCGGCGCGTTCTGTGTATCGGTGCTGCGCATTGGGATGTGATCGGCCATGCCGCTGATCCGGCTGTGCGGGGCGATGATCTGCCCGGGCGGGTGGTGCGCGCGCCCGGCGGCGTTGCCCTGAACCTGGCGCTTTGGCTGCGGCACGAAGGCGTGGCGGCAGAGCTTCTCACGGCGCTGGGGGATGATGCGGCAGGGCAGGAACTGCTGGCACAGGCCAGTGCGCTGGGGGTGATCTGTGACCGGGTTCTGCGGATACCCGGCCAAGCGACGGGCAGCTATGTTGCAATCGAGGACCCGTCCGGGCTGGTCGCTGCGGTTGCGGATACGGCGGCCATGGATGCGGCGGGGGTGGCCTTGCTGGAGCCGGTGCGCGGGGATCTGGACGTCCGGCGGGTGGTGATCGACGGGAACCTCGATGCGGCGGTCCTGGGCGCGGCTGCCGCCCTGCCGGCCCTGGCGGATGCAGAGATCTGCGTGGCCGGAGCGTCTCCGGCAAAGGCGGCACGGTTGCGCGCCCTGCTGGGGCACCCGCGGCTGGTGCTGCACCTCAACCGGGCCGAAGCGGCCAACCTGTGCGGCGCGGAGCTTGCCGACAGCCACAGCGCGGCCGGGGCGTTGTGCGCCCTGGGCGCCGCAGCGGCGCTGGTGACCGATGGGGCACGGCCCGCAGCATGGGCCGATGCGACGGGCCTGATGGAGGAGGCCACCCCGCCTGCGCTGCGCGCGCCGCGGGTCACCGGCGCGGGCGACCGGCTGATGGCCGCGCATATCGCCGCACGCCTGCAGGGGCTGGAGCCGCGCGCCGCCCTGACCTATGCATTGGACCGCACCGCCGACCATATTCGCCACGGAGAGACCGCATGTATTCCTTGACCTTCAGCGCCGAAACCGCAGCTGCCCGCGGGGCGCGGATGCCTCTGGTGGCGCTGGAATCGACCATCATCACCCATGGCATGCCCTGGCCGCAGAACCTGGACACCGCCCGCATGGTCGAGGAGGACATCCGCGCTGCAGGGGCCGTCCCGGCGACCATCGCCGTCATGGACGGGCGGATCCATATCGGCCTGGACGCACCGGAGCTGGAGCGCCTGGCCCGGGCCGAAAACGTCATGAAGCTCAGCCGGGCCGACCTGGCGGTTTGCCTGGCGCAGGGGCGGATCGGGGCCACCACGGTCGCCGCCACCATGATCTGCGCGCATCTGGCGGGCATTCCGGTCTTTGCCACCGGCGGTATCGGCGGGGTGCACAAGGGGGCCGAGTCCAGCTTCGACATCTCTGCCGATCTGCAGGAACTGGCGCGCACCCCGGTGACAGTGGTGGCGGCAGGCGCCAAGGCCATCCTGGACCTGCCAAAGACGCTGGAGGTGCTGGAAACCCTGGGCGTGCCGGTCATTGCCCATGGGCAGGACGCGCTGCCCGCCTTCTGGTCGCGCGACAGCGGGCTGGCCGCGCCCCTGCGGCTGGACAGCGCGCGCGACATTGCCCGCGCCCACCGCATGCGGGCCGAACTGGGTCTGGCCGGGGGGCAGCTTGTGGCCAACCCCATCCCCGGCGATGATGAAATCCCCGCCGAAACCCTGGCCCCCCTGATCGCCCGGGCGCAGTCCGAGGCCGAGGCCGCCGGGATTGCAGCCAAGGCCGTGACACCTTATCTGCTGGGGCGCATCCATGCGCTAACCGAGGGGCGATCCCTGGCCGCCAATATCGCCCTTGTGCGCAACAACGCGCGACTGGCCGCGGCCATCGCCATCGCCCTGCAGGACCTTGCATCCGAATGACCGAGCCGGAAGAGCATCACAAACGCAGCATCCTTGGACGGGTGCGGACCAACTTCCTGACCGGGCTGGCGGTGATCGCCCCGGCGGTGCTGACCATGTGGGTGGTATGGACCGCCGTCAACTGGATCGATGGCTGGGTGATTCCCTTCATCCCGCGCGCCTATCGCCCGGAAACGCTGCTGGGCTGGGACATACCCGGCACCGGGGTGGTCGTGTTCCTTATCTTTGCCGTGGCCGTCGGCGCCTTTGCCAAGGGGCTGATCGGACGCAGCCTGATCCATTGGGGCGAACGGATCGTCGAACGGATGCCGGTGGTGCGCTCCATCTACAACGCGGTCAAGCAGATTGCCGAAACGGTGCTGGCCCGCAGCCAGCCTACCTTTGACCGCGCCTGCCTGGTCCAGTATCCGCGCCCCGGCATCTGGGCGGTGGCCTTCATCTCGGCCCGGACACGGGGTGAGGTCTCCGAGAAACTTGACGGGCACGGCGAGATGATCAGCGTCTTCCTGCCGACCACCCCCAACCCCACCTCGGGGTTCCTGCTGTTCGTGCCGCGCGCCGATGTGCAGGAACTGGACATGTCGGTCGAAGAGGCGATCAAGCTCGTGATTTCGGCCGGGCTGGTCTATCCCGATGGCAAGGTCGCCCGGCAGCTGGGCCAGGCAGCCAACGCCCACACCTGAGGTCCCGGCGGCCCTGAAGGGCCCGTCCATGCCCGGCAGTCCCCCATGCCCGGCAGCCACCCACAAACAGGAAACGGCGGAGCAATGCCCCGCCGTCCTATGCCCGAAAATGGGCCGAAGCTCAACCGGCCAGGGTCTTGGCGACCTCGGCGGCGAAATCCTCTTCCTTCTTCTCGATCCCCTCGCCAACGGACATGCGCACGAAACCGGTGATCTCGACCCCGGCTTCCGCGGCAGCCTGCGCCACGGTCAGATCCGGGTTGATCACAAACTTCTGTCCCAGAAGGGTGACTTCCTCGAAGAACTTCTTCATGCGGCCTTCGATCATCTTGGCAATCACCGCCTCGGGCTTGCCGCTCTCGCGCGCCTGCTCGCTCAGCACGGCCTTCTCGCGCTCCACCAGCGCCGGGTCCAGATCCCCCTCGCCCAGCGAGGCCGGGTTGGTCGCGGCCACATGCATGGCGATCTGCTTGCCGATCCCGTTGTCAGCGCCCTTGAGCGCCACCAGAACGCCGATCTTGCCCATGCCGTCTGCGGCGGCATTATGGACATAGGACACAACGGTCTCACCCTCCAGCACGGCCATGCGGCGCAGCGTCATGTTCTCGCCGATCTTGGCGATGGCATCGGTGATGACCGTCTCGACCGGCGTGCCGCCAACCTCGGCCGCCTTCAGCGCCGCCACATCGGACACGCCCAGCGCGGCAGCGGTGATGTCGCGCACCATGCCCTGAAACTGATCGTTCTTGGCCACGAAATCGGTTTCCGAGTTGATCTCGACCGCAACACCCTTGCCGCCGTCGATGGCAACGCCCACCAGTCCCTCGGCCGCAGTGCGGTCCGATTTCTTGGCGGCCTTGGCCAGACCCTTGGTGCGCAGCCAGTCCTGGGCCGCTTCCATGTCACCATCGGTTTCTGTCAACGCCTTCTTGGCGTCCATCATGCCTGCGCCGGTAGCTTCACGCAGTTGCTTGACCATTTGAGCGGTGATGGCCATGTGGCTTCTCCTTTGACTTGTCCAACGCATCATGCCGGGACCCTCGCCCGGCATGATGACAGAATGATTTCACATCGCCCTTCAGGCAGTCTCGTTATCCGCAGCGGCGGCGTCACCACCCTCGGCCACGGCCTCCTCGGCCGGCGCGTCTTCCAGCGCACCCAGATCGATGCCCGCGGCCCCCATCTGCGCAGTCATGCCATCCAGCGCGGCACGGGACACCAGGTCGCAATAAAGCGCGATCGCGCGGGCAGCGTCGTCATTGCCCGGGATGATGTAATCGATCCCGTCAGGCGCACAGTTGGTGTCCACCACCGCAATCACCGGAATGCCCAGCTTCCTGGCTTCCTGAACCGCCAGGGCCTCCTTGTTCACGTCGATCACGAACAGCAGGCTCGGCAGCCCGCCCATCTCGCGAATCCCGCCAAGGCTGGCCTGCAGCTTGGCCTGCTCGCGCTCCATGCCCAGGCGTTCCTTCTTGGTCAGCCCCTCAGCGCCGCTTTCCAGCTGCTCATCCAGCGCCCGCAACCGCCCGATGGACTGGCTCACGGTCTTCCAGTTGGTGAGCGTGCCCCCCAGCCAGCGGTGGTTCATGTAATACTGCGCCGAACGCTCGGCCGCCTCGGCCACGGGCTTCTGCGCCTGCCGCTTGGTGCCGACGAACAGAATGCGCCCGCCCTTGGACACGGTCTCGCGCACCGCATTCAGTGCCGCATCCAGCATGGGAACGGTCTGGGTCAGGTCGATGATGTGAATGCCATTGCGATCACCATATATGAAGGGACCCATGCGCGGGTTCCAGCGCTGGGTCTGGTGACCATAGTGAACGCCAGCTTCCAGCAGCTGACGCATGGAGAATTCGGGAAGCGCCATGTCTTGTCCTTTCCGGTTTGCGCCTGAGCGGGGTCATTTCAGGGCATCGCCCCAACCGGTGGACCACGCAGGGATGTCTCCCCCGCACAGCCCGGACCCCGCCTGTGAAGTGCCGCCCCCTTACCCCATGCCGCCCCCCACCGCAAGAGCACCCGGCACGCCTGCCCTTCATCCTTGCAAAAATATCCTCAGGGGGTGAAACCAGCCCCCCGGGGCTGGTGAGGGGGCAGAATGCCCCCTGCCCGCACGCAGTGCCAGAAGCCGCGCGCGCGGCACGCGCGCACCGCCGGATCGCCCCGCCAAAGGCTCAGGGTCGGATGACACCATCTCCGGTTACCAGATACTTGAAACTGGTCAGCTGCTCCGCCCCCACCGGTCCGCGCGCATGCATCTTGCCGGTGGCAATGCCGATCTCGGCCCCCAGCCCGAATTCACCGCCGTCGGCAAACTGGGTCGAGGCGTTGTGCATCAGGATCGCACTGTCCAGCCGCTGAAAGAACCGCTCGGCCGCGGCGTCATCCTCGGTCAGGATGCACTCGGTATGGCTTGACCCATATCGCCGGATATGCGCGATGGTCGCGTCCACATCCGCCACCACCTTCGCCGCGATGATGCTGTCCAGATACTCGCGCCCCCAATCATCGTCCGAGGCCGCCACAACCCCCGGCAGATGCTGCAGCCGCGGGCAACCGCGGACCTCAACCCCCGCGGCCACCAGATCGGCCACCAGCGCCGCACCCAACCCCTCGGCCACATCCTCATGGATCAACAGGCATTCCGCCGCGCCACAAATCCCCGTGCGCCGGGTCTTGGCGTTCAGCACCACGCGGCGCGCCTTTTCAGGGTCCGCCGCCGCATCGACATAGACATGGCAGATCCCTTCCAGATGCGCAAAGACCGGCACCCGGGCTTCCGCCTGAACCAGCCCCACCAACCCCTTGCCCCCGCGCGGCACGATCACGTCGATATGCTCCACCATCCGCAGCATCTCGGCCACGGCAGCGCGGTCGCGGGTGGGGACCATCTGCACCGCGTCCTGCGGCAAGCCTGCCGCCGCCAACCCCTCCAGCAGGCAGCCATGCAGCGCCGTGCTGGACTGGAAACTCTCGGAGCCGCCGCGCAGGATCACCGCATTCCCGGCCTTCAGGCACAGCGCGCCCGCATCCGCCGTCACGTTCGGGCGGCTTTCATAGATCACGCCGACAACCCCCAGCGGGGTCCGCACCCGGCGAATGTTCAACCCCGAGGGCTGGTCCCATTCCGCCATCACCTGCCCCACCGGGTCCGGCTGCGCCGCGACCGCGCGCAGCGCCGCGGCAATCCCGGCCACCCGCCCCGCATCCAGCCGCAGCCGGTCCGTCATGGCCGCACTCAGCCCGCGCGCCTCGGCGGTGGCCATGTCCTGCGCATTGGCCTCCAGGATCTCGGCCTGCCGGGCCATCACCGTGTCGGCGGCTGCCCCCAGCGCGGCGCGCTTGGCCTCGGGCGCAGCAAAGGCCAGCTCTGCCGCCGCCGCCCGCGCCCGCGCGCCAATCCCCGCCATCACTTCGGCAATCTCTGCCCCGTCCTTCATGACCCGCTCCTCAGCACCATGTCATCCCTGTGTATCAGCGCCGCCCGCCCGGGATAACCCAGGATATCGACAATCCGGTCGGAACGCACGCCCCGGATCGCCTCGGCCTCGGGCGCGGTATAGCGCACCAACCCCAGGCCCAGCGCGCCGCCGGGGCCTTCGATCATCACCGGATCGCCCCGGCCGAACTGCCCCGAAACCCCGGCCACCCCCGCAGGCAGCAGCGACTTGCCCGCCCCCAGCGCCTGCGCCGCCCCGGCATCCACCAGGATCACCCCGCGCGGCTTCATGGCGGCAATCCAGCGCTTGCGCGCCGCCTGCGGGTCGCCCTGGGGCGCAAACCAGGTGCAGGGCGCGCCATCCATGAGCGCGCGCAGCGGATGCGCCAGCCCCCCCGCCCCCAGCACCATCGCGCAGCCCCCGGAGGTCGCAATCTGCGCCGCCATCAGCTTGGTCTTCATCCCCCCCTTCGACAGGCCCGAGACCGGATCCCCGGCCATGGCCTCTACCTCAGGGGTGATCGCAGCCACATGGTCCAGCCGCCGCGCGCCTGCATCCACCTGCGGGTTTGCCGTGTAAAGCCCGTCCACATCCGACAGCAGCACCAACCGGTCGGCGCCGATGGTCACGGCAATCTGCGCCGCCAGCCGGTCATTGTCGCCATAACGAATCTCATCGGTGGCAACGGTGTCGTTTTCATTAACGATGGGAACGCAGCCCAGCCCCAGAAGCGTTTCCAGCGTGGCGCGGATGTTCAGATACCGCCTCCGGTCCTGGGTGTCCTCCAGCGTCACCAACACCTGCGCCGCAGTGATGTCATGGCGCTGCAGAACCTCGGCATAGGCGCGGGCCAGCCGGATCTGCCCCACCGCCGCCGCCGCCTGAGACTGCTCCAGCGCCAATGTCGGCCCGGCCAGGCCCAGCACCGCCCGCCCCAGCGCGATCGACCCCGAGGACACCACCACAACCTCGGCCCCATCGGCCCGCAAAGCCGCCAGATCATCGGCCAGCGCCGCCAGCCACGCGGCCCGCAAGGCGCCCCCCTCTACCAGAAGGGCCGAGCCGATCTTGACCACGATCCGCCGCGCGTCGCGCAGGCTCAGGGCCGCCATGGCCCGTCCTCCTCCGCCTCCCCGGCTGCGCGCGCCGCAGCAATCTCGGCCCAGAGCGCGCGCAACACCTCCGTCACCCCCGCGCCCGAGACCCCGGACATCACCAGCACCTTCTGCCCCGCCGCCGCCTCCAGCGCCGCGCGCACCTCGGCCAGCATCTCAGGGTCCAGCGCATCGGCCTTGTTCAGCGCCACAACCCGAGGCTTCCCGGCCACCACCGGCGAATAGGCCGCCAGCTCCGCGTCGATCACCCGGTAATCCGCCGCTACATCCTCGGACGTGCCATCCACGATCTGCAACAATACCGCGCAGCGCTCCACATGGCCCAGAAAGCGGTCCCCCAGACCGCGCCCCTCGCTCGCGCCCTCGATCAGCCCGGGAATGTCGGCGACCACGAACTCGCGCCCATCCACGGCCACCACCCCCAGATTGGGGTGCAGGGTGGTGAACGGGTAATCGGCGATCTTCGGGCGCGCATTCGAGGTTGCCGCCAGAAAGGTGGATTTGCCCGCATTGGGCAGCCCGGCAAGCCCGGCATCGGCGATCAGCTTCAGCCGCAACCACAGCACCCGCTCCACGCCCGGCTGCCCGGAATTGGCCCGCCGCGGCGCCTGGTTGGTGGCCGATTTGAACTGCAGATTCCCCCAACCGCCATTGCCACCCCGGGCCAGCAATACCTTCTGCCCCACGTCGGACAGATCGGCGATCACGGTCTCTTCATCCTCGTCCAGAATCTCTGTCCCCGCGGGGACACGCAGGATCACGTCATCGCCATCCTTGCCGGTGCGTCCCTTGCCCATGCCCGGCTGGCCGGATTTGGCAAAGAAATGCTGCTGATAGCGGAAATCGATCAGCGTGTTCAGCCCGTCCACGGCCACCGCCCAGACATCGCCCCCGCGCCCGCCATCGCCGCCATCCGGCCCGCCATATTCGATGAACTTCTCGCGCCGGAACGAGACACAGCCCCCCCCGCCGCCGCCCGAGCGCACATGCACCTTCGCCAGATCCAGGAATTTCATCGCACACGCTCCGCAGCTTCAAGCCCACGCGCATAGTGCCAAACGCCGCCCGGCTCAACCCGGGATCGCCTCAGCGCAGCCGACGCGGCCCCAGCAACAGCCACAGGATGAACCCGATGATGGGAAAGAAGAACACCCCCAGGATCCACAGCGTCTTGGCCAGCGTCGTCGCCCGCGACCCGATCACCGATATGGTGACAAAGACCACGACAATCAGATGCAGAAGTCCACTGAATTCCAGCACCATCCCGCGTCCTTCATCTTGCCAGAACGACCCAACCACCCGCGCAGGCAGAGGCGCCTCAGCGCCCTGCCAGCCGCGCCTCGCGCGCCGCACGCAACCGCGCGAAATCATCGCCCGCGTGATAGGAAGACCGCGTCAGCGGCGTGGCCGAGACCATCAGGAACCCCTTGCCCGTCGCCGCCTTCTCATAGCTGGCGAACTCCTCGGGCGTCACAAACCGCGCCACCGCGTGATGCTTGGGCGTGGGCTGCAGATACTGGCCGATGGTCATGAAATCCACATCCGCCGCGCGCATGTCATCCATCACCTGCAAAACCGCCTGCCGATCCTCGCCCAGCCCCACCATGATGCCGGATTTGGTGAACATGCGCGGGTCCAGTTCCTTGACCCGCTGCAGCAGCCGCAGGCTGTGGAAATAGCGCGCGCCGGGGCGCACCTCGGGGTAAAGGCCCGGCACGGTTTCCAGATTGTGGTTGAACACATCCGGGCGCGCCGCAACGACGACCTCCAGCGCCTCGGGCCCACAGCGCAGGAAATCCGGGGTCAGCACCTCGATCGTGGTGCCGGGGCTGCGGTGGCGGATGGCGCGTATGGTCTGGGCGAAATGCTCGGCCCCGCCATCTTCCAGGTCATCGCGGTCGACCGAGGTCACCACCACGTGGTTCAGCCCCAGCTTGTCCACCGCATGGGCCACGCGCCCGGGTTCGAACGCATCCAGCGTATCCGGGCGCCCGGTGGCGACGTTGCAGAAGGTGCAGCCACGGGTGCAGATCTCGCCCATGATCATCATGGTGGCGTGGCCCTGGCTCCAGCATTCGCCCACATTGGGGCAGCCCGCTTCCTCGCACACGGTGGTCAGCTTGTGCTCACGCATGATCTTGCGGGTTTCGTTATACCCCGCCCCGCCCGGCGCCTTGACGCGGATCCAGCTGGGCTTCTTCGGTTGCGGGTTGTCGGCCCGATGCGCCTTTTCAGGGTGGCGCTGGTCAGGCAGGGACAGATCGCGGGGCGACATGGCATCCTCCGGTTTCGCTTCGTCATCACATAGCCGCAAACCGGTGGATTGTCCAAAATCTTTGTCCGGCAGCGCCCGGCTGCGGGACGGGGTTGCAGCGGTTGCATGACGGCTGCATCTTGACCGCCCGGAAACAGTGTTTTTCCACAAGCCAGCTTTGCTTGCCACATTGTTGCCGATATGGTTAACCGAAGCGTAGCGTATCGGGCGCCATATGGGCAGCCAGTATCCCGGAAATCGTGTTGAATCATCGGCCAGCGTGTACCGCTGCAGGGGGGAAGATATGAGCAAGACCTTTACCTATACGGAGAACGGCCTGTCCTACACGGTCACCGTCTTCGAAAATGACGACGGAATGATCCAGGCCACGATCACGATGACCGAAGGCTCCATGGACGTGAACGCGCTCTATTGGGGCGATGATGACTTCTCCGGCGCCAGCGCCAATCTGGGCGGTCCGCTGAACATGAACGGCGCCGGTTCGCAATACGAGGGTGAGCGGGTGCAATGGGACGGCGCCGAAGAACTGTCGCGTCCCGGGCTGGGCCGCGAGGGCGAGGACAAGGAAACCTTCCTGGGCGAGGGCGACTCCCTGACCATCGATCTTGAAGACGTGCACAGCCTGGATGAGATCGACTTCATCGGCATCCGCGCGACATCGGTCAACGGGGGTGGGTCGATCAAGGGTGTCTCGGGCGATCCTGAAGTTGAAGACCCCGAGGAACCGGAGGAGCCCGAAGACCCGGAAGAGCCTGAAGATCCCGAGGAGCCGGAGGAGCCCGCCACCTATGGCAAGGTCTGGTTCGCGGAGTTCAACGACGAAGGTGAGCCTACAGGCGGCTTCCAGGTTCTTGCCACCGAGCCCGAAGACAATGAGTTCAATACCCCCTTCCTGCCCGAAGGCACAGACCCCACGTTCGAGAACTACCTCGATTACTACCTCTCCTTCGGCTTCAACGACGTGGAGTATATCGATACGATCATCTTCTTCGAGGATGATGAAGAGCTGAACGAGGCCTTCCGCATCAACGCCCCCGAAGGTGGCTTTGAAGACCGCGATGCCGTTCTGGACGCCTATGCGGCGCAAGTCCAGCACCTCGACAGCGAAGCCGAATATGTCGTCGCGATGGGAGTCGACAGCCTCCCCGACGAAGACGAGGCCGAGGAGCTGGACAGCGACGACGACGACCTGGTCGCTGCCTGAACCACGCCGCTGCAGGCCAAGCCCAAAGCGAACAGGGCGCCGCGATACACGCGGCGCCCGTCTTCATGGTGTCACGGCATGAAGCGAAACGCAGCCCAACGGCCGCCAGGCTTCAACCTACGACTTGAAAGCCTTGGCCGATGTGAAGGGGTCAGGCGAAATCCTGCGGGCGCGCCTCGCGCGCCATGTGGTCCAGCACCGCGTTGACGAATTTTGCCTCTCGCCCTTCGGGGAAGAAGGCGCGGGCGATTTCCACGAATTCATTGATCACCACCCGCGGCGGGGTCCGCTCGGTCAGAAGCTCGGCCCCGGCGGCGCGAAACAGCGCCCGCAGGGTGGGGTCAATCCGGGCAATCGGCCATTTCGCCACCAACCCGCGGTTGGTCATCTGATCGACCTCGGCCTGCCGGTCCACGGCCAGTTCCACCAGATTGCGAAACAGGCGCCGGTCGGCATCGGCCCAGGTCTCCTCGGGGTTTTCGGCGCCGATGCGATGGGCTTCGAACTCTGCACTCACCGCCTCTATGGTCTGCCCCGAGGCCTCCATCTGGAACAGCGCCTGCACCGCATAGAACCGCGCCGCGCCGCTGAGCGCGCGCCGCGTGGCCAGATCCGGGCGGCGCGCCTTGGAACCGCCATCCGCCCGGGTCATGCGCTGGTTCCCCCGTTGCCACCCGCCAGCTCGATATTCTCCGATGCCGGACGGAACCCCACCTTGCCCTCGGGCCGCCCCCAGCGCCGCCCCAGCGCGATCAGATGCAGCGCCGCGGCCGCCGCGCCGCCGCCCTTGTCCTGATCGCCCGGGTCCGCGCGCACCAGCGCCTGGTCCAGGTTCTCAACCGTCAGGATGCCATTGCCAACGCAGGCCCCCTGCAGCCCCAGCAACATCAGCCCGCGCGAACTGTCGTTGCACACGGTTTCATAATGCGTGGTTTCCCCGCGGATCACACAACCCAGCGCCACATAGCCGTCGAAATTGGCCATCCGATGCGTCTGGGCAATGGCGCTCGGCAATTCCAGCGCCCCCGGCACCTCGATCAGCTCATGCGCGGCTCCCGCACGCTCCAGCATGGCCTGCGCCCCGGCGATCAGGTGATCCGCCACATCACGGTAATAGGGGGCAACGGCGATCAGAACCTTGACCGGCTTGTCAAACTCCGGAAGCTCCAGCACGCCATGCGACATTCCTGCCATGATCAGCCCCTCCTTGCCGGGATCTTGCGGGTGCCAACAATCGACAGCCCATAGCCCTCCAGGCCCACAACCTTTGGCGTGGCCGAATTGGTCAGCAAGATCAACTGCTTCAGCCCCAAAGAGGACAAAATCTGCGCCCCCAGCCCATATTGCCGCAAGGTCTGCGGCGAGGCCGCCTCCGTATCCGACAGTTTCATATGCGTGTCACGCAACAGCACCAGCACGCCGCGCCCTTCCTCGGCAATCAGCCCCATGGCGTCCGAGAACTCATCCGCCCGCCCCGGACCACCCACGCCAACCACATCCAGCAACGGGTCAAAGGCATGCATCCGCACCATGACCGGGTCATCGCCGGTGATATCGCCCTTGATCAGGACCACATGCTCCGCCCCCTGGGTGGTGTCGGAATAGATGCGCAGGGTCCAGTCACCGCCGAACTCCGATGTAATCTGGCGCTCCTCGGTCACGCGCACCAGATTGTCATGGCGGCGGCGATAGGCGATCAGATCGCTGATGGTGCCGATCTTCAGCCCGTGCTTCTGCGCAAAGGCCACCAGATCCGGCAGCCGCGCCATTGACCCGTCCTCATTCATGATCTCGCAGATCACCCCCGAGGCATTGAGCCCCGCCAGCCGCGCAACGTCCACCGCCGCTTCGGTATGACCGGCGCGCACCAGCACCCCGCCATCGCGCGCGCGCAAGGGGAAAACATGGCCCGGCGTGGCAATATCGGCCCCGGTCTTGCCCGGGTCGATCGCCACGGCCACGGTGCGCGCGCGGTCATGGGCCGAAATGCCGGTGGACACCCCCTCGCGCGCCTCGATCGACACGGTAAACGCCGTTTCATGGCGCGAGGAATTGGACGATGCCATCAGCGGCAGGCCCAGCGCGTCAATCCGCTCTCCGGGCAGCGCCAGGCAGATCAACCCACGGCCATGGGCGGCCATGAAATTGATCGCCTCGGGCGTGGCCATCTGCGCGGGGATCACCAGATCGCCCTCGTTCTCGCGGTCCTCGTGGTCCACCAGGACAAACATCCGCCCGTTGCGGGCATCCGTGATGATCTCATCGATCGGAGAAATGGCCTCGCGCCAGCTTTCCTCGACCTCACCGGGTTTTTCGAAACTCATCCATGCCTCCGCAACGCTTGCGCCCGCCAGATAGCCGATCCGGGCCGCGGGCGAAAGGGCGCGCAATGCGCCCGGGCGCACAATCGCTGTTTGGCCTAGCGCCCCTCGAACACCGCCGACCGTTTCTCCAGGAACGCCATGACCCCCTCGCGGAAATCCCGCGTGCGCCCGCACTCGCCCTGGGCCGAGGCCTCCTGCGCCAACTGCCGGTCCAGATCCGTGGACAGCGAAGATCGCAGCAGCTTGCGGATCCGCGCATAAGCCAGCGTGGGCCCTGCGGCCAGGGCTTCGGCGCGCGCGCGCCAGACCGCTTCAAAGGCGTCATCGGGCACCGCCTCCCAGATCATGCCCCAGTCGGCGGCGCGGCGCGCCTCGATCCGCTCGGCAAAGAGCATGGCCCCCATGGCCCGCGCCAGACCAATCTGGCGTGGCAGCCAATAGGTGCCCCCGGCATCGGGCACCAGCCCGATCCGCGTGAACGCCTGGATGAAACTTGCGCTTTCTGCCGCGATGACCACATCCGCCGCCAGCGCCAGATTGGCCCCCGCCCCCGCGGCCGACCCATTGACCGCCGCAATCACCGGCACCGGACAGTCCCAGACGGCGTTCAGCATCGGCTCGTATTCCTCGCGCAGGACCCGCTCCAGATCCAGCTCGGTCACATCCGCCTCCTGCCCCAGGTCCTGCCCGGAACAAAAGGCCCGCCCCGCACCCGTCAGCACCACGCAGCGCGCCTGCGGACCATCCACCGCCCCCACCGCGCGCAGCGCATGGCGCAACTCGGCCCGCATCTGGGCGTTGAGCGCATTCATGACCTCGGGGCGGTTGAGCGTGATCACCAACACCCCTCCCTCGAATGCCTGGGTCAGGGTCTCATACTCCATGCCGCCGCCTCCTTGCCTGCTCTGCCCAAACCTTATCCCACACAGCCCGCTCAGCGAAAGCGCCACCTTGCGTCACCCCGCCCCGCTTCACCCCACCCTGCTTCACCCTTGAAAAATATCCTCGGGGGGAGTCGCCCGGAACGGGCGGCGGGGGGCAGACAGCCCCCCATGCAACGCCAACCGCTCCGAAAGCGCCGTGTCCGCTCAGCCGCGATCCTTCAGCAACGCGTCCAGCCGCGCGCGCTCCTCTTCGGACAGCTCATCAGGGCCGATATCCGGTGCGCTTTCCCGCCGCCGCAGATACACTGCGGCCGAGATCAGCGCCAGCAGCAGCATGACCGGCGCGCTGATCCACAGGATCATGTTCGCGCCCTCGGTGGTTGGTCGAAGCAACACGAATTCCCCGTAGCGGTCCACCACAAAGGCCAGAACCTCGGCGTCATCATCGCCTTCCAACAGGCGCTCGCGCACCAGAAGGCGCATGTCGCGGGCCAGGTCGGCGTTGGATTCGTCAATCGATTCGTTGCGGCAGACCATGCAGCGCAGATCGGCCGACAACGCCCGGGCACGGGCCTCCAGCGCCGGATCATCCAGGATCTCATCCGGCTGCGGTCCGGCCATCGCCGCCGCACCCAGCCAGATCGCCATCACCCCTGCCACAACGCTTCGCATGACCATCACTCCGCCGGAACCGCGCCCGGTGGCCGCGGCCCGTCGCCGCCCCGTTTGGCCGCACCTGCCGCCACCCTGTAGCGCCTGTCACTCAGGCTCAATAGCCCGCCCAGCGCCATCAGCGCACAACCGAACCACAACCAGTTCGAGAAAGGCTTGATATGCGTCCGAATGGCCCAGCCGCCACCATCCTGCGGATCGCCCAACACCACATACAGATCATGGGTCAGCCCATAGCGCAGGCCCACCTGGGTCGTCGGCATCCCCGCCGCCGGATAGATGCGCTTCTCAGGCCGGACCTGCCCGGTCACACCGTCATCGCGCTCAAAGTCGATCAACGCCATGGTCGAGGTGAAATTCGGCCCCTGCACCTGCTGCACATCATTCAGGGTCAGCTCATAAGCCCCGTGCCGCCAGGTCTCGCCGTCGCGGACAACGCGGATGTCCTCGGTCTCCCATCCGACAAGGGCCGCAACGGCAAATACCGCCACACCCAGCCCCGAATGGGCCGTGGCCTTGCCCCAGTCGGCGCGCGGAAGACGGCGCAGCCGCGCCAGCCGACCGGCCACCGCGCCACGCCCGGTGCGCGACCACAGGTCAGCCCCCGCACCCAGCACCACCCAGACGCCCAACGCCACGCCGATCGGCACCAGGATCGCGCCCCCGGTCTGCAACGACCAGACCAGCGCGCCCATGGCCACCGAGAACGCCGCCAGGCCCAGAAGCGGGCGCGCGGTGCGGGTGATGTTTCCGCGCTTCCACGGCAGCATGGCGCCAATCGGCAGCACCATGGCCAGCGCCACCATGAACGGCGTAAAGGCCATGTTGAAGAAGGGCGGCCCGACGGACAGCACCCGGTCGAACAGCATCTCGGCAATCAGCGGCCACATGGTGCCCACGAAGACCACAAAGGATGACACTGCCAGCAGCACATTGTTGATCACCAGCGCCGATTCGCGGCTGACGGTGGAAAACACGCCCTTGGCCTCCATCACATTCGCCCGCGCCGCAAACAGCGTCAGCGCGCCGCCCATGAAGAAGGCCAGGATGAACAGGATGAATACCCCGCGTTCCGGGTCCATGGCAAAGGCATGCACGGATGTCAGCAGCCCCGAGCGCACGATGAACGTCCCGATGAGCGAAAACCCGAAAGCCAGGATCGCCAGCAGGATGGTCCAGCTTTTCAGCGCCTCACGCTTTTCGACCACGATGGCCGAATGCAGCAGGGCGGCGGCGAACAGCCAGGGCATGAGCGAAGCATTTTCCACCGGGTCCCAGAACCAGAACCCGCCCCAGCCAAGCTCGTAATACGCCCACCAGGAGCCCAGCGCGATGCCGATGGTCAGGAACACCCAGGCCGCCAGCGTCCAGGGCCGCACCCAGCGCCCCCAGGCGGCATCCACCCGCCCTTCGATCAGTGCGGCCACGGCAAAGCTGAACGCCATGCTCAGCCCCACATAGCCCAGATACAGGAACGGCGGATGCAGGGCCAATGCGGGGTCCTGCAGCAGCGGGTTCAGGTCGCGCCCGTCAAAGGGCGGAAAGGCCATCCGGTCGAAGGGGTTCGAGGTGAAGATGGTAAAGGCCATGAAGGCCGCGGTGATCGACGACTGCACCGCCAGCACCCGCGCCTGCAATGTCGCCGGCAGGTTCGAGCCGAACCACGCCGCCGAGGCCCCGAACAGCGTCAGGATCAGGATCCACAGCAGCATGGACCCTTCGTGATTCCCCCACACCCCCGATATCTTGTAGATCAGTGGTTTGGCGGTATGCGAATTCGCCACCACCAGTTGCACGGAAAAATCCGAGGTCACAAACGCCCAGGTCAGCGCCATGAAGCTGAGAGCCACCAGAAAGAACTGGGCCGAGGCCATGGGCCGCCCCACAGCCATCCAGTCCGACCAGCCCTTGTGTGCGCCCACCAGCGGCACAAGGGATTGCGCGAGCGCCACCGCAAAGGCGAGGATCAGCGCGAAATGTCCGATTTCCACGATCATGAAGATGTTATATGCACAGTTTCGCGCCCGGGCAAATGGTGACAGAGCGTCGCGCATGGCGCTTCGGGTCACGGCTGCGTCACCACCGCGCCGGATCGCGCTGGACCTACGCCGGGCTTGTCCCTAACACTGGCGCAAAACCGTGCATCGCAGGACAATGCAGTGACCGAACGCCCCCGCCCCTCTGACCTGACCGAGGATCAGGCCCGCGACGAACTGGCGCGGCTGGCCGATCTGCTGGGCCGGGCCAATGCCGCCTATTTCCGCGATGACGCGCCGGTGATGGCGGATGCCGAATTCGATGCGCTGAAGGCCCGCAACGCCGACATCGAATCCCGCTTTCCCCATCTGGTGCGCGAAGACAGCCCCTCGGCCCAGGTCGGCGCCGCCCCGTCCGAGGCGTTTGGCAAGATCCGCCACGCCCGGCGGATGCTCTCGCTTTCCAATGCCTTCTCGGCGCAGGATGTGGCCGAGTTCGTCCAGCGCATCCGCCGCTATCTGGGCCTGTCCGAGGACGCCCCCCTGGCCTTCACCGTGGAGCCCAAGATCGACGGGCTGTCCCTGTCCCTGCGCTATGAGGGCGGGCGGCTGCTCCATGCCGCCACCCGCGGCGATGGCGAGGTGGGCGAGGATGTGACCGCCAATGCCCGCACCGTGGGCGACATCCCCACCGGGCTGGAGGGCGCCCCGCAGGTGCTGGAGGTCCGGGGCGAGGTCTATATGTCCCACGCCGATTTCGCGGCGCTCAATGACCGCCAGGCCGCGGCAGGCGCCAAGACCTTCGCCAACCCCCGCAACGCCGCCGCCGGGTCCCTGCGCCAGCTGGACGCCCGGATCACCCGCGCCCGGCCCCTGCGCTTCTTCGCCTATGGCTGGGGGGAGCTGTCAGAGCCGCTGGCCACCACGCAATTCGACGCGCTGGACCGCCTGCGCGCGCTGGGCTTCAGCGTGAACCCGCGCACGAAACGCTGCAAGGACGCCTCGGAAATCCTTGATCTTCATGCGGAAACCGAAGCCGCCCGCGCCGATCTGGGCTATGACATCGACGGGATGGTCTACAAGGTCGATGATCTGGCGCTGCAGGACCGCCTTGGCTTCCGCTCCACCACGCCGCGCTGGGCCATCGCGCACAAGTTCTCGGCCGAAACCGCCTGGACCCGGCTGGAGGCCATTGACATCCAGGTCGGCCGCACCGGCGCGCTGTCCCCGGTGGCGCGGCTGGTCCCCGTCACCGTGGGCGGGGTGGTGGTGTCCAACGCAACCCTGCATAACGAGGATTACATCGCCGGGCGCGACAGCAAGGGCGCCCCGATCCGCGACGGGCGCGACATCCGCATCGGTGACAGGGTGGAGGTCTATCGCGCGGGCGACGTGATCCCCAAGATCCGCGATGTGGACCTCTCGGCCCGCCCCGCGGACGCCGAGCCCTACTCCTTCCCCGAAACCTGCCCCGAATGCGGCAGCCCCGCCCTGCGCGAGGAAGGCGACAGCGTGCGCCGCTGCACCGGCGGCATGATCTGCCCCGCGCAGGCGGTGGAGCGGCTGAAGCATTTCGTCTCGCGCGCGGCCTTTGACATCGAAGGGTTGGGCGCGAAACAGGTGGAGGCCTTCTGGCGCGATGGCTGGATCACAAAACCCTCCGAGATCTTCACCCTGAAGGACCGCTACGGCCCCGGCTGCCCCCGGCAGGTCAAGAACCGCGAGGGCTGGGGCGAAAAATCGGCCGAAAACCTCTTTGCCGCCATCGACGCCCGCCGCACCATCCCGCTGGCCCGCGTGATCTTCGCCCTGGGCATCCGCCATGTGGGCGAAAGCACCGCCGCGCTGCTGGCGGGCCATTACGGCACCTGGACAGCGTTCCGTGACACCATGCTTGCCGCCACGACCGAAGGCGGCGGCGAATGGGACGCACTGCTCTCCATCGACGGGGTCGGCCCGGTGCTGGCGGCTTCCCTTGTCACCGCCTTTCAGGCAGAGATCGACGAGATCGACGCCCTGACCAAGCATCTGAGCATCGAGGATGCAGAGACGCAGGCGACCGACAGCCCCGTAGCGGGCAAGACGCTGGTGTTCACCGGCACGCTGGAGCGCATGACCCGGGCCGAGGCCAAGGCGCGGGCCGAGGCGCTGGGCGCCAAGGTCGCAGGCTCGGTTTCAGCCAAGACCGACCTGCTGATCGCCGGGCCGGGCGCGGGGTCGAAGGCGAAGAAGGCCGCCGATCTGGGGGTCCAGGTGATCGACGAGGACGCCTGGCTGTCCCTCATCGGCGCGGGCTGAGCATGGCCGGGCGCCCGGAAATCCTGTTCCCGCTCTTCGCGGGGCTCGATACGCTCGAAGGGGTGGGCCCCAAGACCGCGAAATCCATGGCAGGGATCGGGGTGGAAAAGCCGCGTGACCTGCTGTTCCACCTGCCCCATTCGGTGATCGACCGCACGCGCCGCAACTCCATCCAGGGCGCCACCCTGCCCGCCACCCTGACGGTCGAGGTCACGGTCGGCCCCCACCACCCCCCACGCTCGCGCGGCCGTCCCTACCGCGTGCAGGTCGAAGACGCGTTGACCGAGTTCATGCTGGTCTATTTCCGCGGCGGCGACTACCTGCAGAAACTGCTGCCCACCGGGCAGCGGCGGCTGGTTTCAGGCAAGGTGGAGCTGTTCGACGGGATCGCCCAGATGGTCCACCCCGACCACGTTCTGCGCCCGGATGAAGAGGGCGATCTGCCCGCCCATGAACCCGTCTATGCGCTTTGCGCCGGGGTCACGCAAAAGGGGCTGGCCAAGGCGGTGCAGTCCACCCTCGCCCGGCTGCCCGAGCTGCCGGAATGGATCGACCCGCAGCTTGTCGCGCGCGAGGGCTGGCCCGCCTGGGCCGAGGCCATCCGCACCGCCCACGCGCCCGAATCCGCCACCGATTGCGCGCCCCACACCCCCGCCCGCACGCGGCTGGCCTATGATGAGGTCTTTGCCCACCAACTGACGCTTGCGCTGGCCCGCGCCACCCAGCGGCGCAAACCGGGGCGCGAAAGCCGGGGCGACGGACATCTGCGCGCGCGCGTCCTGGCCGCGCTGGACTACACCCCCACCGGCGCGCAGACCCGCGCCGTGGCCGAGATCGAGGCCGACATGGCCCATGCGCGGCGGATGAACCGCCTGCTGCAGGGCGACGTGGGCGCGGGCAAGACGCTGGTGGCCTTCATGGCGCTGCTGATCGCGGTGGAGGCCGGCGGCCAGGGCGTACTGATGGCCCCGACCGAGATCCTGGCACGCCAGCATCTGCAAGGGCTGGCCCCGCTGGCCGAAAAGGCCGGCGTACTGGTCGAAATCCTGACCGGGCGCGACAAGGGGCGTGACCGCGCGGCAAAGCTGGCCGCACTGGCGCGCGGCGACATTCAGGTGCTGATCGGCACCCACGCGGTGTTCCAGAAGGGGGTCGAATTCGCCGATCTGCGGCTGGCGGTCATCGACGAACAGCACCGTTTCGGCGTGGCGCAACGCGCAGCACTCTCGGCCAAGGGCGCAGGGGCGGATGTGCTGGTGATGACCGCCACGCCCATCCCGCGCAGCCTGGCGCTGGCGCAATACGGCGACATGGATGTCTCGGTCCTGGATGAAAAGCCGCCCGGGCGCACGCCGGTGAAAACCGCGCTTGTGGCGGCCAACCGACTGGACGAGGTCGTCGAGCGCCTGCGCCGCGCCCTTGCCGAAGGCCGGCAGGCCTATTGGGTCTGCCCGCTGGTCGAGGAATCCGAAGCCGTCACCCTCACCGCCGCGCAATCGCGGTTCGAGCACCTGCGCGCCGCGCTGGGCGAAGGGCGCGTTGGGTTGGTTCACGGCCAGATGCCCCCGGCCGAAAAGGACGCCGCCATGGCGCGCTTCGTCGCCGGGGATACCGGCGTTCTGGTGGCAACCACGGTGATCGAGGTGGGGGTGAACGTGCCCAATGCCTCGATCATGGTGGTGGAACGGGCCGAGAGCTTCGGCCTGGCGCAGTTGCACCAGTTGCGCGGGCGTGTGGGGCGCGGGGCGGCGGAATCGACCTGCCTGCTGATGTATGACGCACCACTGGGCGACGCGGCGGCCCGTCGCTTGAAACTGCTGCGCGATACCGAAGACGGCTTTCGCATCGCCGAGGAAGACATGGCCATTCGCGGCGCGGGGGACCTGATCGGAACCGCGCAATCCGGGCTGCCGCGCTTTCGGGTGGCCGATCTGGAACGCCAGGCCGGGCTGATGGCGCTGGCCCAATCAGACGCGCGCAAGCTGCTGCTGGACGACCCGGCGCTGGAAAGCGCCCGCGGCCAGGCGGTGCGCACCCTGCTGTGGCTGATGGAACAGGACCGTGCAATCCGGCTGATCGGGGTCGGTTAACCCTTCTTTGTTCTTTTTTGTTCACCTTTGTTCTTGACGATTCGCGTCAAATATGAGAACAAATGCGAACAAAGGACGGAGGCACCCCATGCACCCAAGTATCGGTTCCCTGATCGCCCGCAACCGCCAGCACCTTGTGGCCGATCTGGCCGGAGTGCTGTCACTTGTTGGAATGCTGGTGATGGGGCTGCACCTGCCCTTGCTGCTCTGAACTGCCTCGGTCTGGCCGGGGGCGCGCATTGTCCCGCGCAGCCTGCTTTATCCCGGACGCCACCGGACCACGCCTGCCGCCGCCCGTGCCCTGCACGCGCGGCGGTTTTTTTGGCGTCCACGCTTCAGCCAACACATATGGGGCGGCGCGTGCGGTTCAGGTGGGCGACCGCTCCGCCCAGCCAGCGAATATCCGCTCCAGCGCCACCACAACGTAATAGAGAACGATCCCCAGAATCGCGAGCGCGATGAGCACCGCGAACATCAGCGGGAAGTCGCTGTTGATCTGCGCCGACTGGAACAGATGCCCCAGGCCGCGCCCATGCGGGGTAATGATCTCGACCAGATTGGTGCCGATGAAGGCCAGCGTGACGGCCACTTTCAGCGCCCCGAAGAACTCGGGCAAGGTCTTGGGCAGCGCGATCTTCCAGAACACCGTGAAGCGCGAGGCCCCCAGCGAGCGCAGAATATCGCGATATTCAGGCTCCAGCGTGCTCAGCCCGATCGCCACCGACACGGCAATGGGAAAGAACGAGATCATGAAGGCCACCAGAATGGTGTTGAAATCATGCTGGCCCACGAACATCAGCGCCACCACTGGAACCACCGTCGCCTTGGGGATGGCGTTGAAGCCCACCAGCAGCGGATAAAGCGCGTCATTCATGACGCGGCTGAGCCCCATGATCATCCCCAGCAGGGTGCCCACCACCACGGCCAGACCCAGCCCCACCACCGTGCGCCACAGCGTCTGCCAACCGTATTCATAGAACAGCGGCTGGAACCGCAGGAAGGCCGGCCAGATATCCGAGGGCGCCGCCATCTTGAACGTGGGCCAGCCCATGTACCAGACCAGCGCCTCCCACAGGATGGCAAAAACCGCCAGTCCCAGGATCGGTGTCAGGATTTTCTGCCAGTTGATGCTCATGCCCCACCCTCCGCCGGGACCCGCCCCTGCGCAATCTCGATCTCGCGGCGCAAGCGCGCCAGCTTCTCCACCGCATCGGGTTCGTATAACATGTTGATCGGACGCGGCGATGGCATGGGAATATCCATCACATATTGCGTTGTTGCCGGCCGCCCGGACAGCACCACCACCTGATCGGCCAGATAGACGCTTTCGCGCAGGTCATGGGTGATCAGGAGCCCGGTAAACGGCTCCTCGGCGCGCAACTCATGCATGGTCTGCCACAGATCCTCGCGGGTGAACGCGTCCAGCGCGCCAAAGGGCTCATCCAGGATCAGAACCTCGGGCTTGTGCACCAACGACCGGCAAAGCGAGGCCCGCTGCCGCATTCCCCCGGACAGTTCCGATGGGCGCTTGTGCTCAAACCCTTCCAGCCCCACCAGCGCCAGAAGTTCCATGGCGCGCGCCTCTTTCTGCCGCTTCGGCATCCCGGGCGCGACAATCTCCAGCGGCAGGACCACATTCTGCAGGATCGTGCGCCATTCCAGCAGAACCGGGTTCTGGAACGCCATCCCCACCGTCTTGCGCGGGCTTTTCACGATCTGGCCGTGCAGCCAGACCTCGCCCGTGTCCGGAAACATCAGCCCGGCAATCAGCCGCGTCAGCGTGGACTTCCCGCAGCCCGAAGGTCCCACAACGGCACAGAACTTCCCCTCGGGGATCGCGATATTCAGATCATCCAGCACCGGCAGCGGACCGGCCTTGGTCTTGTAGGCATGGGTGACACCCTTGATCTCGATCAGATTTTCCATGCCCAACCGTCCATTCCATAACCTTCCATTACCCGCCACAGGCTTCATCTTGCCCGAAATACTCGCGGGGAGGGGAGCAGCCCCGCACGGGGCGCGCTGGTGGGGGGCGGCAGCCCCCCTTGCCATCGTCACTCCATGCTCAGGCTGCCGTCATCGGGCAGAAAGGCATCGGTGAAGAACCGCGCCGGGTCAGGCTCGGTATTGAACTCATAGGTCATGGCGATCTGGTCCAGCGAACTGGCAAAGCGGTCGGCATCGATATTGCCCAGCCCGTTCTCCATCACCCAGTCGGTCAGGATATTGTCGCGCAACGCGATCTCCAGCCGCTCCACTTCCAGATCCTGATCCAGGGCCGGGTTGCGGCTGGCAATGGCGGCCACGCCCGCGGCCGGATCGGCAGCGGCATCGCGCACCCCATGGGCCAGCGCACGCAGGAAGCCGGTGACCGCCTCGGGGTTGGCCTCGGCGAAATCGGTATTCACGATCACCACATTGCCATAGAGGTCCAGCCCGTAATCGGCCATCAGCAGCACGGTCATGTCCTCGGGGTCGATGCCCAAGCGGACCGTGTTCAGGTATGAGGTGAAGCTGAAGCCCGTCACGGCATCGACATTGCCTTCGGCCAGCGACGGTTCACGCGTTGGAAAGCCCACCGGCTCGATGGTGATGCTGTCCACATCCAGCCCCTGCGCCTCGGCAAAGACGGGAAACTGCGCCCAGGCCCCATCGGGGGGCGGCGCGCCCAGTGTGCGTCCCTCCAGATCCGCAGGCTCTTCGATCCCCAGCGACTTGCGGCCCACGATGGCAAAGGCGGGCTTGTCATAAAGGACCATGACACCGGTCACGGGGGCATCGGGGTTTTGGTCAATGAACTTGATCAGGCTGGCCATATCGGCAAAGCCCATGGGATAGGCCCCGGTGGCCACTTTCGGGATGGCATCGAGCGAGCCCTGCCCGGCGCTGATCTCGGCGCTCAAGCCCTCGGCCTCCAGGTGGCCGTTGTCGATCGCCAGAAAATAAGGCGCCGAGGGCCCCTCGAATCGCCAATCGAGCGCGAAATTGATATGGGTCTGCGCCAGCGCGGGCACGGCCAGCACCGAAGCGCCCAGCGTTGCCAGAAGAAGCGGTCGGTTCACAAGCTTGTCCTCCTGTTGTCGGTCCGGTTCCTTGTTATCCTACAGCCGCATCCGCGCACGTCCAAACTGCGCATCGGACGGGTTATCCCGGCACCATGGTCCAATTCTGTGGCAAATGCTGATATTTTTGGCAATACCGATAAAGGATGAACGATTTTCAGGATATTCCTGAAAACGCAGCCCGAAACTGCGCGCAAACCGCCCCCCGGACGCAGCGCCCACCCACCCACCCCGCTGCGCCCGGGGGGCGGTGGGACGGTTCAACCGGCTGCGCCCCACCCGCGACGGTTTCCACGCCATCACCCGAAGCGACGATCCCTTTCCGGCCCCGGGAAGCTGACGCAAACCCCTGAGCCACCGCCCTTGGCGCCGCAATGGCCGGATGTCCGTCAAACTGAAAGGCGCAAAAGGGCTCTGCAGCATCCGCATGGGATCACGGCCCCACCGTTGCACGCGGGTTCCAGGCTCACCCGTGTCCGTGTCAGGTCTTTTCGGACACCCGCATCACAGCCTGCACAGACGCCATGGCGGCTCTCACGCCCGGGTCCGGGCGACCTTGTTCAGATTGTCTGAAGGCAGCCGCCCCCCTGTCCAGTGCGTCACGCACTGGACAGCGCCCCCGAGGCGCGCAGGGTGGGTGGGTGGGCGCGGCTCGGGGGCGCTTGTGCACCGCGGGCCAGAGGCCCAGGGCGCGGAAGTGACGTGCTCAGCCGGCGGCGCGGGCCTGGCGCTTGCGTTCATGGGGGCAGAGGAACCGCTTGCGTAGGCGCACGGCCTTCGGCGTGACCTCGACCAGTTCGTCGTCGTCGATATAGGCAATGGCCTGTTCCAGCGACATCTGCACCGGCGGGGTCAGCTTCACTGCATCATCCGTGCCCGAGGCGCGCACGTTGGTCAGCTTCTTGCCCTTCAGCGGGTTCACTTCCAGATCGTTGTCGCGCGAATGCTCGCCGATGATCATGCCCTGATAGACCGGGTCCTGGGGATTGATGAACATCCGCCCGCGGTCTTCGAGGTTCCACAGCGCATAGGCCACCGCGGTGCCGTCCTCCATGGAAATCAGCACCCCCTGGCGCCGCCCCGGAATGGTCCCCTTGTAGGGCGCCCATTCATGGAACACGCGGTTCAGCACCCCGGTCCCGCGCGTGTCGGTCAGGAATTCGCCATGATAGCCGATCAACCCGCGCGAGGGCACATGCGCGACGATGCGCGTCTTGCCAGCGCCAGCGGGCTTCATTTCCACCAGATCGCCGCGGCGCGCGCCGGTCAGCTTTTCGATCACCGCGCCGGTGAATTCGTCATCCACATCGATGGTGACTTCCTCCACAGGCTCCAGCCGCTGGCCGCCTTCATCGCGGATCAGCACGCGCGGGCGTGAGATCGACAGCTCGAACCCCTCGCGGCGCATGTTCTCGATCAGGACGCCCATCTGCAATTCGCCGCGCCCGGCCACGTCAAAGGCCTCGCCACCCGGGGTGTCGGTCACCTTGATGGCGACATTGACCTCGGCCTCGCGCATCAGGCGTTCGCGGATCACGCGTGACTGGACCTTGGAGCCATCGCGCCCGGCCAGCGGCGAATCATTGATGCCGAAAGTCACGCTGATGGTGGGCGGGTCAATGGGCTGAGCGGGCAGCGGCGTGTCGACCGAGACATCGCAGAGCGTGTCGGCCACGGTGGCCTTGCCCATCCCGGCCAGGGTCACGATATCCCCGGCCTCGGCCACCTCGATCGGGGCCTGGCCCAGACCGCGGAAAGCCAGCACCTTGGTCACGCGGAATTGTTCCAGCCGCGCCCCGTCCCGCGACAGCGCCTTGAGCGTATCGCCCGCCTTCAGCCGCCCCGATTCGACCCGGCCGGTCAGGATGCGGCCCAGATAGGGATCGGCCGAAAGCGTGGTCGCCAGCATGCGGAACGGCTCACCTGCGCGGGCCACCTGCGCCGGCGCGGGCACATGCGCCACCACCAGATCGAACAGCGCGCGCATGTCCTGGCGCGGGCCGTCCAGTTCGGTATCGGCCCAGCCATTGATCCCGCTGGCATAAAGCACCGGGAAATCCAGCTGGTCGTCATCGGCGCCCAGATTGGCGAACAGGTCGAACACCTCGTCCAGTGCGCGGTCGGGTTCGGCGGCGGGCTTGTCCACCTTGTTGAGCACGACGATGGGCCGCAGCCCCAGCGCAAGTGCCTTGGAGGTCACGAATTTCGTCTGCGGCATGGGGCCTTCGGCGGCATCGACCAGCAGCACCACACCATCGACCATGGACAGGATCCGCTCCACCTCGCCGCCGAAATCGGCGTGGCCGGGGGTGTCCACGATATTGATGCGCGTGTCGCCCCATTCGACCGAGGTGCATTTGGCAAGGATGGTGATCCCGCGTTCGCGTTCGATGTCATTGCTGTCCATCGCGCGTTCGGCCACCGCCTGCCCTTCACGGTAGACGCCCGATTGTTTCAGAAGCTCATCCACCAGTGTGGTCTTGCCATGGTCGACATGCGCGATAATCGCGATATTGCGAAGGTCCATTGAATTGTCCGTTGATGCTGCGACGCAGCGCTTAACAGTTTCCCGGACAAAAGGCCAGCATTTAGCCGCAGGGGCGTGATATCCCCCGCGGCCATGTGGTGATTGGCTTTATCGCTGCCGCCAGCCGCCCCTTTTCGGGGCCGCGCGGGTCAGCCCTCGTCCCGTCCGATCAATGCGCGGGCCTGCGCCACCCAGTTGTCGCGCGTGGCGCGGCCCTTGAAGCCTTCGGTATGCTCGTCCATCCAGGCGATCTCGGCCTCGGTCCAGTCAGCGATCTGGTCGAAATGCCAGTATCCCATGTCATTGAGGACAGATTCCAGCTTCGGCCCGATCCCGGTGATCTTTTTCAGGTCATCGGCACCGCCATCGCGCGGGGCGGCCATGCCCACGGGGCGCGCCTGTTCCATGTCGATGCGCGGTTCCACAACGGCTGCGGGCGGGGCCAGATCGGCGGGCGGCGACGTCGGAATGTCATCGCCCGGGTGCAGCGTGTCGCGCGTATCGGCGGTGGGGTGGCCCGCGCCGGCGGGCGCCTCGGTCGGCACGGCGCGGCGATAGAGGTGCCATGTGGCATGGCCCAGCACCGGCAGCACCACCAGGAGCCCCAGAAACAGCGGAATCATCGCGGCAAACACCGCCACGCCAATCACCGCGGCCCATTTCAGCATGGTGATGTGGTTGGAGCGCACGACCTCGGCGCTGGTGATCATGGCGGTGACGAAATCCACGTCCCGGTCCAGCAGCATCGGCAATGAGGCCACGGTGATGGTGAACAACGCCAGCGCCACGGACGCCCCGACAACAGAGCCCACGATGACCATCATGAAACCCGCGCCGGAGAACAGCATGCCCAGCGTTTCATAGCCGATGCCCGAGAGCGAAAAGAAGATTGCGAAAATGCCGCGCGCCAGGATGATCCAGAAGCCGAAGACGATCAGCACCGTCACCGCCATCAGCAACAGCTGTTCATTGCCGCGCCCGCGCAGCGCGCCCAGGATGCCGGGCCAGTCCATTTTCTCGCCCGCTTCGCGGCGGCGGCTGACCTCATAGAGCCCCACGGCGGCAAAGGGGGCAAGCAGCGGGAACCCGGCGGCGATGGGCAGGAACCAGGCCGCCTGCCCCTGTCCGATCAGCCCGAAATAAAGGCCGATCCCGCCGAGCGTATAGAACGCGGCAAAGAACAGGCCAAAGGCCGGAACCGCCTTGAAATCCTCCCAGCCCTTCTGCAGCGCGGTGCGCAGGTCGTCTTCGGTCAGATCCCTGGCGACCTGCACCTGCAGCGGCACCGCAGTCTGGCGTGACGTATCTGTCATGGACATGAATAACCCTCCTCTACCCTTCCAGAGGATAGAAAACGCCATGCGGCCAAGGCAACAGCTTTGTTGCGTCCGGCAAGGGTTTCGGGGCGCCCGGCGCGGGGGACGGGCTGATTTTTCAGCGCAGCCCCGCGCGGGCATGGGGGCGCTGCGCGTCCCCGGGCGATGTCACACAGGCCGTGCAGATCGGCACTGGACCTTGGCCCGCGGGCGCGTCAGGGTAAGCTGCCGGGCCAGGGCCGGTTTCGGGGTCTTTCATGCGACTGCTGATCTCTTTCGCCGCGCTGTTCCTTTCGGTGGTGCTGCTGCAACTGGGTCTGGGGGGTGTGGCGCCGCTGGATGCCCTTTCGGGGGCGCATCTGGGGTTCACGCCGGGGCAGATCGGCATCCTGGGCTCGGCCCATTTTGCGGGGTTCTTCATCGGCTGCTGGTGGGCACCGCGCCTGATGGGCGAGGTCGGCCATTCCCGCGCCTTTGCGGCCTTCGCCGCGGCGGGCACCATCGGGATCCTCGCGCATATGCTGATCATCGACCCCTATGCCTGGGCGCTGATGCGGGTGGCCTCGGGGGTGGCGGTGGCAGGGTGCTACACCATCATCGAGGCCTGGCTTCAGGCCAAGGTCACCAACGAGACCCGGGGCCGGGCCATGGGGGTCTACAGGGTGGTCGATATTCTGGGCAGCCTGGGCGCGCAGTTGCTGATCGCGGTGCTGGAGCCGGCGTCCTATGTCTCTTACAACCTGCTGGCGCTGCTGTGCTGCGCGGCCCTGTTCCCGCTGGTGCTGACCCGGGCGAAGGGGCCCGCCACAGGGGCCGCGCCCCGGCTGCGGCCACGTCTGGCGTGGGAGCGCTCCCCCCTGGCGGCGGCGGGGGTGGTGGTATCGGGGATCACCGGGGCCGCCTATCGGATGGTCGGACCGCTTTACGGGATTTCCGTGGGCCTCGCAGCGGATCAGATCGCCCTGTTTCTGGCCGCCTATGTCCTGGGCGGCGCGGTGGCACAGGTGCCCATGGGCTGGCTGGCGGACAAGTATGACCGCCGCGTGGTGCTGATCTGGCTGTCGGTGGCCTCGGCGCTGGCTTGCGGGCTGAGTATCGCCAGCACCGAAGGCGGGGTGATTGCGATCTTCCTGGCCGCCGGTTTCTTCGGCTTCACCACCTTTCCGATCTATTCGGTCTCGGCCGCCCATGCCCATGATTTCGCCGGTGATGACGAACGGGTGGAACTCTCGGCGGCGCTGATGTTCCTCTATGCCGTGGGCGCCATTGCCAGCCCGGTGATTGCAGCACTGCTGATCGGGCGCTTCGGCGCGGCGGGCATGTTCGTCTTCCTGGGGCTGTCACATGTGGTGCTGGTGGTGTTTGGCGTGATGCGGATGCGGATGCGCCCCAGCCCCGGCGCCGATGCCCGCACCCGCTACACCTATGTGCCGCGCACGTCCTTTCTGATCGGTCGGCTGTTGCGGCGGCGCAAGTAAGGGGGTGCCTGGCCCCCCCCTTCGCACCCCCTTCGCACGGCCTCAGGCATGATCGCGCAGCATGCGCGCGATTTCATCCTTCAGGCGCATGCGCTCGCGGCGCATCTCGGTCTCATGCTGCTCGCTCACCGGCTCCACCATGGTCTCGGCGCGGTGAATGGCACGATTGAGATCGTGGTATTCCTCGGCCAGCTTGCGGAAATGGGCGTTCTCCAGCTTCAGACCATGCAGCTTGTCTGCGGCTTCGGGGAATTCCTCGGCCAGTTCGTGGGGGGTATGGGACATGTGTTGATCCTCCTGTCGCTACGTTTCACCGGCACCATATGAGCGCATGCAGCCCGCCACCTTGATCTGCCGCAAAGAAGTGCACAGGTCTCAGCCACCCACCCCCACGCCCCATGTCGAGGCGACAGCGCGTGACAGTTCCGCAACGATCCGCTAATCCACCCCCGACAGCGGCAAAACCCAAAGGCTCGGTACATGCGCTTCCTTTCCGGCACCCCCCTAGATGATGACAAGTTGCGCGAAGAATGCGGGGTCTTCGGCGTCATCGGCGTTACCGATGCGGCCAGCTTTGTGGCATTGGGCCTGCATGCGCTGCAGCACCGCGGGCAGGAAGCCGGCGGGATCATGACCCATTGCCCGACCAGCGGCTTCCAGTCGGCGCACCGATTCGGACTGGTGCGCGATACCTTCACCAAGGCGGGCGTGATGGACACCCTGCCCGGACCCATCGGCATCGGCCATGTGCGCTATTCCACCGCCGGGTCAAAGGGCGCCACCCAGATCCGGGATGTGCAGCCCTTCTTTGGCGAATTCGCCATGGGCGGCGCGGCCATCGCCCATAACGGCAATGTCACCAATGCCGAATCGATCCGGCGGGAGCTGATCGAGCGCGGCTCGATCTTCCAGTCCAGTTCGGACAGCGAATGCATCATCCACCTGATGGCGCGCAGCTTCCAGAAAACCATCCCCGAACGGATGAAGGATGCCCTGCGCCGGGTCGAAGGGGCGTTTTCCATCGTCGCCATGACCAGGACCAAGCTGATTGGCGTGCGCGACCCGCTGGGCGTGCGCCCGCTGGTGCTGGGCAGGCTGGGCGACGGCTGGGTGCTGTCATCCGAGACCTGCGCCCTGGACATCATCGGCGCCGATTTCCTGCGCGAGGTCGAGCCCGGCGAGATGGTGGTCATCGGCCCCGACGGGCTGGAAAGCCACCGCCCCTTCGAAACCCGCGGCGCACGCTTTTGCGTGTTCGAGCATGTCTATTTCTCGCGCCCCGATTCGATCATCGGCGGGCGGTCGGTCTATGAAACCCGCCGCGCCATCGGCGTGGAACTGGCGCGCGAGGCCGCGGTCGAGGCCGATCTGGTCTGCCCCGTGCCCGACAGCGGCACCCCGGCGGCCATCGGCTACAGCCAGGAATCGGGCATTCCCTATGCCATGGGGATCATCCGCAACCAGTATATGGGCCGGACCTTCATCGAACCGACCGAACAGATCCGCAACATGGGCGTGCGGCTGAAGCTGAACGTGAACCGCGCGCTGATTCGCGGCAAGCGGATCATCCTGGTGGATGATTCGGTGGTGCGCGGAACCACCAGCATGAAGATCAAGGACATGATCCTGGATGCCGGCGCCGCCGAGGTGCATTTCCGCATCGCCTCGCCGCCCACCGCCTGGCCGTGCTTCTATGGCGTGGACACGCCGGAACGTGAGAAACTTCTGGCCTCGCGCATGACCGAGGATGAGATGCGCGACCATATCGGCGTGGACAGCCTGCGCTTCATCTCGCTGGACGGGCTCTATCGCGCGGTGGGCGAGGCCGGGGGCCGCAACAACGCCTGCCCGCAGTATTGCGACGCGTGTTTCTCGGGCGAATACCCGGTGGCCCCGCAGGACATGCTGGACAAGGGCTTCAAGCCCCGCGCGGTGGTCTGAACAGGGAGATCGGCGCGGGGGTCCTGCCCCTCAGCGCACCACGAACAGCTTGTCGCGCGACGACAGCCCCCGGCGCAGTTCCAGCCGCGACGGCGCCACCCGCATCGCACCTGCCAGGGCACGGGTCACCGCCCGGTTCGCCTTGCCGGCCTCGGGCGCGCAGGTCACGCAGACACGCACCACCCCGTCCTTGCCCCGTGTCACCGACCCGCGTGACGCACGCGGTGTCACCCGTACAGGGATACTGGCCCCGGGGGCCGCAAGATCCCGCAAATCCTCGCAATCGCGCATGAGCTGCTGTCCTTTGCAACGCCCCGGGCTGGACCCCGGGTGGCGCGCATCTTACCTGTTCACCAAACTGTGCGAAAGGCCCTTCCATGTCCCAGACCGATTCCGCCGTCCTCGAGTTCCTGCTCAACCGCCGCTCGCGCCCGGCCAAGATGCTGGTCGCGCCGGTGCCGGACCGCGCGCAGCTTGAAACCCTGCTGACCGCCGCCGCACGCGTCCCGGATCATGGCAAGCTGGAACCCTGGCGCTTCATCGTGCTGGAGAAACAGGCACTTGAACGGCTGGCCGATCTGGCGCGGGCACGCGGCACGGCCATGGGACTGGAGCCTGACCGGATCGAAAAAGGCGTCGCCCAATACGCCGGGGCGGATCTGGTTGTTGCCGTGATCGGCGCACCGATCCAGAGCGACAAGATCCCCCAGATCGAACAGACCCTTTCCGCCGGAGCGGTCTGCCTGAGCCTTGTGAACGCAGCGCTGGCCGCAGGCTGGGGGGCGTGCTGGCTGACCGGCTGGGCAGCCCATGACCGCGATTTCGCCGCCCAGGGGCTGGGGCTTGCTCCGCAGGAATACGTGGCGGGGATGATCCATATCGGCACCTCGGCGCGCACGCCCCCGGACCGCCCGCGCCCGGACATCAGCCGCATCACCACCTGGCAGACAGACTGACCCGGCGGGGGCCCCGCCCGGCAGATCAAAAGCCCCCCTGCCCGGCGCCCGCGCCGGGCAGCGCCCCCGAGGCGCGCGGGGTGGGCGGGTGGGCGCGGCTCGGGGGCGCTTGCGAAGGCCCCATCAAGCGAAGACTCCGATCCGGTACGCCTGCTACAAACAGACGCGCCACGCCGCTTATCGTGGCAGGGATGCGGCCTCGAAGACCGTGACCCGGTTGCGGCCATGGCTCTTGGAGGCCAGCAGCGCGCGATCCGCCTGATCCACCGTGCGCGCCAGAGCCTGCCGCATATCCTCTCCATCAGCCCCGCACTGGCCCGGGGCCACCCCCACGGAGACGGTCACGCAGATCTCGCCTCCGGCAGTGGCGATCGGCGTCTGCTCGATGACATCACAAAGCACCTGCGCCTGTGCGCGGGCCCGCTCCAGCAACACCCCGGCCAGTGCGATCAGAAACTCTTCGCCGCCGTAGCGGACAATCACATCCTGCGGCGACAGCACGCTGCGCATCCGGGCTGCAACCTGGCGCAGAACCTCGTCACCGACGCCATGGCCATGGGTGTCGTTGATGGCCTTGAACCGGTCCAGATCCAGCAGCAGCACGGCAAAGCCCTCCCCGTTCTGCCGCGCCTGCAGCGCCAGATGCAGCAGCTTGGCCTCCGCACCGCGCCGGTTCAGCAACCCCGTCAGCGGGTCCAGCGCCGCCAGGTTCAACCCACGCTCCACCGTGCGGCGCAGCGCATCGGCCCGGCGCTTGCGCGTGATCTGCATGCCCAACCGAAGCGCGGTTTCTTCAGCGTCCAGAGGCAAGTGCAGCAGATCATGCGCGCCCAGATCGAGCGCCATGGCGGCCTGGTCACCGGCCTCGGGCGGCAGGATCACGCAATAGGCGCTGTGCCGCGTGGCCCGGCGGGCCTGAAGATCCAGCAGCAAGCGCAACGCAACAGGGCTTTCCGCCACGATCATGAACACATCCGGCGCGGCGCCTTCGGCATAGCTCAACGCCTCGGCGGTCCCGATGGACTCGAACCGCATCTGCGGGCAAAGCGGCGCCACCTGCTTGCGCCAGAACCGCGCCATCTGCGGCGTGGCGCCCAGCAGCGCCACCCGCGTCTGCGCCGCAACAAACCCCGCCGCGGGCTCTGCCAGACCATGGCCCGAGCACCAGGTTTCCTGCCGACGCCACTCGGCTTCGGTCTCGGCTGCGCGCAGCAGGTTGCGAATACGTGCCAGCAGCGTGGTCTCATCCACAGGCTTGCTCAGGAACTCATTCGCCCCCGCCGCCAGCGCCGCATTGCGCTGCGCCTGTTCGGTCGATGCGGTGATGATCAGCACCGGAATATGCGCCGTTACCGGATCGGCCCTGAGACTGCGGCACACGGCAACCCCGTCAGTGTCTTCAAGCATCATGTCCAGCAAGATCAGATCCGGACGCCTGGAACGCGCCATGGCAATCGCCTGCGCACCGGTCTCCGCTGTCAGGGTCTCGTAGCAGGCGCTGCCCAGCTTGGCCGTCAGGATGATCCGGTTGATTGCAAGATCATCGACAATGAGTATCTTGCCCGTCATCTGCCAATTCCCGTTACGCACACCATCAAGGTTTCTGAATAGTAAAGAAAGGTTAACAAATGCTTTCACACCCCCGGCCTGCCAGCACCCGCAGGCGGCTTTCCGCGCATCACTCAGGTGCATGTGATGACCCCGCAAGCCGCTGAGACCATTGCGCTCTCGGCGCTGGCCTGGCTTGCCGGCCATGATGAACTGTGGCCCGTGTTCATGGGTTCGACCGGGGCCGATGTCACAAACCTGCGCGCCCAGGCCCAGGACCCCGAGTTTCTGGCTGCGGTGCTGGATTTCATCCTGATGGATGACGCCTGGATCACCGAATGCACCGCGGCGCTGGAACAGAAGCCTGAAGTGCTTGCCCGCGCCCGCGCCGCCCTGCCCGGTGGTGCCCAGATGCACTGGACCTGACGCCCCTCAACCGGCCAGCCCTTGACTTCGCCGCCCGCAGATTGTGTATCGCGCAGGCACCGCGCCACGCCGCCGAACATGGGGATATCCGACATGCACGCCTTTCGCAGCCATACCTGCGCCGACCTGACCGCCGCCCATGTGGGCCAGACGGTCCGGCTTTCAGGCTGGGTGCACCGCATCCGCGATCACGGCGGCGTGCTGTTCATCGACCTGCGCGATCACTACGGGCTGACCCAGGTGCTGGCCGACAGCGACAGCCCCGCCTTCGCCGCCATCGAAAAGCTGCGTGCCGAAACCTGCATCCGCATCGAAGGCACGGTCAAGGCCCGCGACGCCTCCCTGGTGAACCCAAAGCTGAAAACCGGCGCGATCGAGGTCTATGCCCGCGCCATGGACATCCTCGGCGCCGCCGGCGACCTGCCGCTGCCGGTCTTTGGCGAACCCGACTACCCCGAGGAAACCCGCCTCACCTATCGCTTCCTGGACCTTCGCCGCGAAGGCCTGCACGCCAAGATGATGCTGCGCTCCAACGTGGTCCGCGCCATGCGCCAACGCATGTGGGACAGCGGCTTCACCGAATTCCAGACGCCGATCATCACCGCGTCATCCCCCGAGGGCGCGCGCGATTTCCTCGTCCCCTCGCGCCTGCATCCGGGCAAGTTCTACGCCCTGCCCCAGGCCCCGCAGCAGTTCAAGCAGCTGATCATGGTCTCGGGCTTCGACAAGTATTTCCAGATCGCGCCGTGTTTCCGTGATGAAGACCCCCGCGCCGACCGCGCCCCCACCGATTTCTACCAGCTTGACGTGGAGATGAGCTTCGTCGAACAAGAGGATGTCTTCGCCGCCGTCGGGCCCGTGCTGCAAGCCGTGTTCGAGGACTACGCCGACGGCAAGACCGTGGACCCCTGCGCCGACTGGCCCCGCATTCCCTATGCCGAGAGCCTGCGCAAATACGGCACCGACAAGCCCGACCTGCGCAACCCCATCGAAATGCAGGTGGTGAGCGAGCATTTCCGCGGCTCCGGCTTCGCCATCTTCGCCAAACTGCTAGAGACCGAGGGCACCGAGATCCGCGCGATCCCCGCGCCGGGTGGCGGCTCGCGCAAGTTCTGCGACCGGATGAACGCCTTTGCGCAAGCGCAGGGGCTGCCGGGGATGGGGTATATTTTCTGGCGAAAGAAGACGGTGGAATCTGTCGCACAAGAACTCTCTATCACGGTGCAAGCTACGCGGGCGAAAATAGAAAGCGCCGAATTGACACTTGAAGGGGTCGAAGCCGCTGGCCCCCTCGCCAAGAATATCGGCCCCGAGCGCACGGAAGCGATCCGCCAGCAACTGGGCCTTGGCGAAGGCGACGCCGCATTCTTCCTCGGCGGCAAGCCCGCGCAATTCGAACCCGTGGCCGCGAAAGCGCGCGATGAGATCGGCCGCGAGTTGAACCTGACCGACACCAACCGTTTCGCCTTCGCCTGGATCGTCGATTTCCCCATGTTCGAGGCCGACCCCGAAACCGGCGCCATCGATTTCAGCCACAACCCCTTCTCCATGCCCCAGGGCGGGATGGAGGCGCTCTCGGGCGACCCGCTCCAGGTCAAGGGCTACCAGTATGACCTCGCCTGCAACGGCTACGAAATCCTCTCGGGCGCCATCCGCAACCACCTGCCCGAAATCATGTATCGCGCCTTCGAAATCGCGGGCTACCCGGCGTCCGAGGTCGAAAAGCGCTTCGGCGGCATGGTCAAGGCCTTCCGCTACGGCGCCCCGCCGCATGGCGGCTGCGCCGCCGGGATCGACCGGATCGTGATGCTGCTGGCCGGCACCACGAATATCCGCGAAGTCATCATGTTCCCCATGAACCAGCGCGCCGAGGACCTGCTCCTTGAAGCCCCCTCGGCTCCCACCAACGAGCAACTGCGCGAACTGCGCCTGCGCGTTCTCCCACCCGAGTCCTGACCTCCGGCAAACGCGCTGACCTGATCGCGACCACGCGGCGCGCGCTGCGCAACGCGGGCCGAGTCAGGCATCGCACCGCCAGACGCTTGCCCGGGCGCAGGGTTCCGGGCAGTCTGGCGCCAAAGGCTGCGGAGGGAAAAATCATGTCGGACCCGGATCTGAGCGACTGGCGCCCTCCCCCCCTGCCCCCGCGCACCCCCCTTGCGGGGCGCTACACGCGGCTGGAACCGCTGGACCCCGCCCACGCGCCCGACCTCTATGCAGCCCTGGCCGAGGATACGGCGTGCGATCTCTGGCGCTACATGGGTCACGGCCCCTTTGCGGACGCTGCCGCCTATGCAAGCTGGGTCGCCTCGGCCCGCATCCAGCATGACCCGCTACATTACGCAATCCGCATGGCTGACGGGCGCCTTGGCGGAACCATCGCCCTTGCGCGCATCGCCCCGGCGGCGGGCAGTATCGAGACCGGCTGGCTGACCTTCGCCCCGCGCCTTCAACGCAGCACCGAGGCGACCGAGGCCGTCTATCTGCTCATGCGCTGGGCCTTCGAGGCCGGCTATCGCCGGTTCGAATGGAAATGCAACGCGCGCAACCTGCGCTCTCGCCGCGCCGCAACCCGGCTGGGTTTTAGCTACGAGGGCCTCTTTCGCCAGGCCGATGTGGTCAAGGGCCGCAACCGTGACACCGCCTGGTTCGCCGCCATCGACCACGACTGGCCCGCCCTGCGCGCGGCATTCGACACCTGGCTGGACCCGGCGAATTTTGACGCACAGCGCCAACAACGCCAGCGCCTGCGCGATCTCACGGCCCCCGTTCTGGTGGCCCATGACCCCTTGCAGACACGGCCCGAGTGATTCTGCGCACTCCAAGACGTGCGCCTCAAAGGGCGCCACCTGCCCCTTCGGGAAAGGACGTCTGGCGCAGGCGCGGTTTCCGGATCAGACCCCGGCAGGCTCGGGCAGTACGCGGCGGTAAAGATGCCAGCTGGCATGGCCCAGCACCGGAAGCACCAGGAACAGGCCCAGAAACCAGGGCAACATGGCCAGGAACAGCAACACCGCAATGACCGCGGCCCAGAGCAGCATTGTCACCGGGCTATGGCTCACCGCCTGGACCGAGGTGATCATGGCGGTGATGAAATCGACCTCACGGTCCAGCAGCAGCGGCAGGCTGATCACCGTCAGCGCAAACAGCGTTGCCGCCATCACCCCGCCCACAATCCCGCCCAGCGCCAGCATCTGCAGCCCGGCGGGCGAAAGAAGCATGTCCCAGGTAGAGCCGCTGATGGGGCGCAGACCGAAGAACAGCGCAAAGATCGTATGGGCCAAGAAGACCCAGAACATGAAGGCCAACATGACCACCATGGCCATGGACGGCACCTGCCGGTCCCGCTGAGCGAACACACAGCCGGCCACCACGGACCAGGTCAGCGGCGCGCCGGTTTCCAGGCGGCGGCTGACCTCATAAAGCCCGGTTGCGGCGAAGGGGGCCAGCAGCGGGAAGCCCACGGCGATGGGAATGAACCACCAGCTTTGCCCCGAAGCCACAAAAACCGCGTAGAGCACCAGCCCGCCCAGGACATAGAAGGCCGAAAAAGCCAGCCCGAAGAGCGGCGCGCGGCGGAAATCCTGCCATCCGGCGCGCAACGCCGCCTGCAGATCGGCAGGTGTCACCTGCGACAGCGCCGGAATCGGCGATGGTGGCGGCAAGGTCTGTTCGGTCATTGGCTCCCCCTCCATGACATGCGCGCAGGCTAGCGCGGCGCGGGCATGGCTGGCAAGAGGGATGCGCCGGGGCTCAGGACGCCGGGGCTCAGGAGGTTGCCTTGCTCCGGGTTTCGATATCGTCGGCCACGGCCTCGGCCCGGGCGGCAAGCTCGGACATGGCGTCGATGACCTCCTGCGAGACCACGGGCACCTCCACCCTTTCGGGTGCCGGTGCGGGGCGCTCGCGCAGGGACTGCACCTCGGCGCGCAGCCGCGAGAGTTCGTTTTCCGCCACGCGCAGGCGGTCTTCGGCAGCCGCGGTCTTGTCGGCCAGCATCAGCCCCGCCATCAACAGCATCCGTTCCGCCGGAAGGCGCCCGATCTGGCCCAGCAGGGTGCGGGCCTCTGCGTCCAGCATGGTGGCTGCGGCCTGCAGGTACTGCTCCTCGCCGGGCTGGCAGGCGACAGAGAACTCCTTGTTGCCGATTGTGATGGTCTGCTCAGACATGGCGCGGTTCCTCGTTCAGCAGGGGGCGGATTTCGGCAAGGATCTCCTCCATCTCGGCCATTTCGGCGCGGCGCTCGGCCTGCAGGGCCTCCAGCTCGGCGGACAATGAGCGGTTGAGCACCGCGGATTCGGGGGTGCCGGTGACCTGGGCCTCGCGCAGGGCGGCATTGGCCTCCATCAACTTGGCATTGGCCTTTTTCAGCCGCAGCATTTCCAGGCTTTGCAGGTCCAGTTGTTCGGTCAGCCGCGCCATGCGCCGCTCCATCTGCGTGACCGAGCTTTCCTGCCGCTGGCGCACGGAGTTGACCCGTTCGCTCAGTTGCGCGTTGGTGGCCTTTTCAGCGGCCAGGGCGGCCCGCAGGGCTTCCAGCTCGGCCGAAGCGTCAGCAGGTTCGGGGGCGGCGGCGGGTGCAGGCGCGGGTGGCGGAACGCTGAGGGCCTTGGCGCTGCGGGCGACACGGTCCAGCGCAGCGGCGATCCGCCGTTCCAGTTCAGCGATCTGGGTCATCTGTGCATCCCTTTTAGGTCTGTGCTGCGAATCGCATGGCCCCGTCCGGGCGCGCAACCCTTTGCAAAGCTTAATCGCAACCGGCGCCGTTTCCAACCAATGCGCTTCAGGCCGCCTGTTACGGCCCGGCGGGCTGGCATCGGGGCGCCAAACTGGCTATGAGGGCGCCAACATTTCACAGCCCAAGGACATGATCCCGTGGATATCGACTCGCTGCGCCAGACCCACCCGGAGCATTGGACCAAGGCCTGCGCCATCCGCGCGCTGGCCATGGATGCGGTTCAGGCCGCCAATTCAGGGCATCCGGGCATGCCCATGGGCATGGCCGATGTGGCCACCGTGCTGTTCGAAAAGCATCTGAAATTCGACGCCAAGGCGCCGGACTGGGCCGACCGGGACCGCTTCGTGCTGTCGGCGGGGCATGGGTCGATGCTGCTTTATGCGCTGCTGCATCTGACCGGCTATGAGGACATGACCCTGGACCAGCTGCGCAACTTCCGCCAGCTGGGCGCGATCACCGCCGGCCACCCCGAATACGGCCATGCCAAGGGGATCGAGACCACCACCGGCCCGCTGGGCCAGGGGCTGGCCAATGCCGTGGGCTTTGCCATGGCCGAGGAAGCCCTGCGCGCCGAGTTCGGGGCCAAGGTGGTGGATCACCGCACCTGGGTGATCGCCGGCGACGGCTGCCTGATGGAGGGGATCAGCCACGAGGCCATCGGCCTGGCCGGGATGCAGCGGCTGCGCAACCTGATCGTGCTGTGGGATAACAACGACATCTCCATCGACGGGCGGATCGGGCTGTCGGATGTGACCGACCAGCGCGCGCGCTTTGCTGCCGCGGGCTGGCATGTGATCGCCTGCGACGGGCATGATCCCGCCGATATCGACCGCGCCCTGACCGAGGCCAAGGCCGCCGACCGCCCCGTGCTGGTGGATTGCAAGACCATCATCGGCTTTGGCAGCCCCGCCAAGGCCGACAGCGCGGGCGCGCATGGGTCTCCGCTGGGCGAAGACGAAATCGCCAAGGTGCGCGAGATCTACGGCTGGCCCTATGGCCCGTTCGAGATCCCCACGGAGGTGCGCGAGGCCTGGGCCGCAATCGGCACCCGCGGCGCCGAGGCGCGCGCCGAATGGGAGACGCGTCTGGCCGGGCTTTCGGGCACGAAACAGGCGGAATTCAAACGCCGCATGGCGGGTGAGGCACCGAAGAAGCTGGTCTCGGCGCTGCGGGCGTTGAAGAAGCAGGTCTCCGAGACCGCGCCCAAGGTGGCGACGCGGAAATCCTCGGAACTGGCGCTGGAGGTCATCAACAAGGTGATGCCCGAGACCATGGGCGGCTCGGCCGACCTGACCGGGTCGAACAACACCAAGACCGCGGGCCTTGGCATCTTCGGCCCCGAGGATCGCAAGGGCCGGTACGTCCATTACGGCATCCGCGAACACGGCATGGCGGCGGCGATGAACGGGATGGCGCTGCACGGGGGCGTGCGCCCCTATGGCGGCACCTTCCTGTGCTTCACCGATTATGCGCGCGGGGCGATGCGGCTGTCGGCGCTGATGGGGCTGCCGGTCACCTATGTGATGACCCATGACAGCATCGGGCTGGGCGAGGATGGGCCGACGCACCAGCCGATCGAGCATCTGGCCATGCTGCGCGCCACGCCCAACGTCAACGTCTTTCGCCCCGCCGATACAGTAGAGACTGCCGAGGCCTGGGAATGCGCGCTGACCGCGCCCTCCACGCCTTCGGTCCTGGCGCTGAGCCGCCAGAACCTGCCCACCCTGCGGCTTGAGCACAAGATGAAGAACCTGACCGCGCAGGGCGCCTATGTGCTGGCCGATGCCGAAGGGCCGCGCCGGGCCATCCTGCTGGCCACGGGGTCCGAGGTCGAGATCGCCATGGCCGCCCGCGACATCCTGCAGGAGGAGAAGATCGGCACTCGCGTGGTGTCCATGCCCTGCTGGGAACTGTTCGAGGAGCAGCCCGAGAGCTATCGCCGCAAGGTGCTGCCCGCGGGGCCGGTGCGCGTGGCGGTCGAAGCTGCGATCCGCTTTGGCTGGGACCGCTGGCTGTTCGGCGAACGTGGCCGGCGCGAGAAATCGGGCTTTGTGGGGATGCACGGCTTCGGTGCCTCGGCCCCCGCGCCGCAGCTTTACAAGGACTTCGGCATCACCCCCGAAGCCGTAGCCGACAAGGTCCGCAGCCTGTTGTAACCGATGCGCGCCCCGGGGATCGCAGCAAGCCCCCCGGGGCGCCCTTTGACGGGGGGCGCGCTCTGGCCTGCCATCGAGGCAGGCCAGAGCGCCTCGGACGCGCGCGGGCGCGCGCCTTCGCCCAAGTCCCTCCCAGCGCTGGAATGCGGTTTCCGCACGGGGCGCGGCTGCGTGGCGCCTTCAACGGGGCTATCCCCCGCGAACAGGCTCCGAAACCGGCACGCGCGCAGCCGACTGGCGGCGCAGGACAGCCTCGCGCCAGGTGATCATGCACACGGCGCTGATGATCACCGTTCCGCCCAGGATCACCCAGAAATCCGCCGGTTCGGCAAAGAAGACCGCCCCCAGCAGGACCGCCCAGACCAGTTGCAGGAAAGTGACCGGCTGGGTGACCGTTATGGGCGCGGCGGCGAAGGCCAGCGTCATGGCATAATGCCCACCGGTGGCGAAGGCTGCCACCAGGAACAGCCAGGCCAGTTGCTCCAGGCTGGGCGTGACCCAGACCACCGCGGCAAAGGGTGCAAGGCCAATGGTCACGGTGATCGACAGCATCCCCACCACCACCGGCGCGCTGGCCGTGGCCGACATGATCTTGGCCAGCAGATAGGACCCCGCAAACAGCACTGCCGTGCCCAGCATGGCGATATGCCCGGGGGAAATCTCGCGGAAGCCCGGGCGCAGGATAATCACCGCCCCGATCAGCGCAGCCAGAACCGCCAGAATGCGCCGCGCGGCAAGACGCTCGCCCAGGAACAACGCCGCGCCCAAGGTGACATAGACGGGCGAGAGGTAGTTCATCGCCGTCACCTCGGCGATGGAGATCTGGGTCATGGCATAAAACCACAGGATCACGCCCAGCGAATGGACGATCCCGCGCAGGCCAAACAGGTTGAAATCACGGCGCGAGAGGCTGGCCCTGCGCAGCGCCGGGATCATGGGCAGCAGAAACACCAGCCCAAGCAGATAGCGCAGAAAAGCCGATTGCGCCGCGGGCATGTCATCGCCCAGATATTTGACAATCGCGGTGACCGCCACGAAGCACAGGCCCGTGACTACCATCCAGACCACCCCGGCAACAGGGCGCGCGATGCTTTCAGCCGGGGATGAGGTAGTTACCATGTGAAGCTTCTGCCACCTTCCCGCGCCCGGCGCAACCCCCGCACCCGGTCAGATACGCCGCGCGCGAAGGCGCGCGCCCGCGCGCGTCCGAGGCGCCCGGGCCTGCCTCGATGGCAGGTCCGGGCGCGCGCCGCTTGAGGTCAGGCGAATTGCGGATTGCGGGTCAGGACCGAATAATTCAGCGCCCCGGCAATGCTGACCCAGACCAGATACGGGATCAGCAGCATCCCGGCCACCGGGTCCAGCATGAAGAAGCTGACCATGGTGGCCCCGACCGCCAGCCACATCGCCACCAGCACCATCAGGGCCGCGCGCATCCGCTTCAGCCCAAAGAACACCGGCGACCACAGGGTATTCAACGCGATCTGCAAGGCCCAGAAGGCCAGCGCCTGCCCCGCGCCGGGCAGCACGGCCACCCGCATCGCCGCATAGGCCATGGCCACATACAGGCTGACCCAGACCACCGGAAAGGCCCAGCCCGGCGGGGTCCATACCGGCTTGTCCAGATCCTCGTACCACTCGCCCGGCTCAAACATCGACCCGGTTGCCCCGGCGGCCGCCGTGGCCGCCAGAAAGGTCAAGAACAGCATCCAGTCCATTGCGGCCCCCGTGTTGCCCGTTGAGCCGCTACATATGTCATGCCCGGCGCCGGTCCAACCCCAGCGCAGCGGTGCGCAGCGCCATGTCGCGGGCGCGCAACTGTCCCAAAACGCCGATCATCGCGTCCGAGCGGCTGCGATCAAGGCGCACGCGGGCGGCAGCATCGACCAGATAGGCGACCTCGGGCATGGGCGCTGCGTGGAGCGTGGCGGGGCGGGGCGTCACAATCGCGCCCGCGCTGCGCAGCACCGACAGGCCCAGCCAGCCGGTCTTGCGCAGCTTGCCGGTATGGGCCCGCTGCGTCACCGAATCGCAGTCCAGCCGCCGCAGCGCCGTGCCGATCCCGGCATAGACATGCCGCGCGGCGAAAATCCCCGGGCGGCAGGACAGCGGCAGGGCGGCAATCCCGGGCTCTGACCGTTGGTACAACAGATCGGCCTGGCGCAGCAGCCGCGCCACCACGCCGCGCAACGCACCCGAGGGCTGCGGGTCCGCCAGCAGCCGCGCCGGGGCGATCCCGGCATCCTCCAGCCAGGCCAGCGGCAGGTAGATGCGCCCGGCGCGGGCATCCTCGCCCACATCGCGGGCGATATTGGTCAGTTGCATCGCCAGCCCCAGATCACAGGCGCGGGCCAGCCGGTCCGGGTCGCGCACGCGCATCAGCACGCACATCATCGCCCCCACCGCCGCCGCCACCCGCGCTGAATAATCCAGCACATCCGACAGCGTCTCATGCCGCCGCCCCTGCGCGTCCCAGGCCAGGCCCTCCAGCAGCGCCTCGGGCAGGGCGCGGGGCATCTCGAAGCCTTCGACCACGGCGGCGAAGGCGCGGTCGGCGGGTGCGTTGCGGGGACGGCCGGCATAGACGGCCTCCAGCCGGTCGCCCAGCCGCAGCACGGCGCCGGCGCGCGCGCCCGGCGCGGTTTCGTCCACCGCATCATCGGCCAGCCTGCAAAACGCATAAAGCGCCAGCGCCGGGTCGCGCACATGTCCCGGCAGCAGCTTTGACGCCGCATGAAAGGACAGCGACCCGGTGCGGATCGCCGCGCGGCAGTGGTCCAGATCAGCCTGAGGGATCATTCGGCAGCCATCCTCAGTTCGGGCGCGGCGGCGGGCGCATTGGGGACCAGCTTGGCCAGAACCTCGGCCGTGCCGATCACCCCGGGCAAGCCGGCGCCGGGATGCGTCCCCGCCCCGGCCAGATACAGGCCGGGCAGTTCCTCGGAGACATTATGCGGCCGGAACCAGGCCGATTGCAGGATCCGCGGTTCGATCGAGAACCCGGCGCCAAAGGGCGACAGATACCGCTCGCGGAAGGTTTCGGGCGTGAACACCAGGCTTTCGCTCAGATGCTGCGACAGGCCGGGCAGCAGCCGCTCCTCCAGCATCTTCAGCATCCGCTGGCGGTAGGGCTCGGCCTCGGCCCCCCAGTCCACGCCATTGTCATGGCCCAGATGCGGCACGGGGCTGAGGACGTAGAAGGTGTCATCCCCCGCCGGCGCGACGCCCGGATCGGTGACCGAGGGGCGGTGGACATAAAGGCTCATGTCCTGCGACAGCTTGCCGCGAATGAAGATATCCTTCACATGCTCCTTGTAGCGCGGGCCGACCAGAATGGTGTGATGGCCCACATCGCGCCACATCGCGCGGGTGCCGCGAGTGCCGAAATACCAGACAAAGAGCCCCATGGACCAGCGCGTGCGCTGCAGCTTCGCGGGCGTCCAGCGCCGCCGGGGGCGGTTGCGCAACAGCCGGTCATAGGTATGCCCGGCATCGGCGTTCGACACCACGATATCCGCCGCCAGCACCTGCCCGTCCACCAGCCGCACGCCTGCGGCGCGCCCGCCCTGCACGGTGATCTCGTCAACCTCGGCGCCTTGGCGGACCTGCCCGCCCTGATCGCGGATCACGCGCACCATGGCCTCGGCAATCGCCTGCACGCCGCCCATGGCGTAATGGACCCCGAACGCCTTTTCCAGATGGCTGACCAACGCATACATCGAGGTCACGCGGAACGGATCACCCCCGATGAACAGCGGATGAAAGGACAGCGCAAAGCGCAGGCGCGGGTCGCGCACCCGGCGCGCCGCATGGGCATGGACCGACCGATCCGCCCGCAGCCAGGCGAATTTCGGCAAGACCTTGATCAGATCCCACAGCTTGTTCATGGGCCGGCGGCCCAGATCCTCATAGCCGAACCAGTAGCGCGCCTCGGCATCCTCCAGGAACTTGCGATAGCCCGCCAGATCGCCCGGGCTCAGGCGGGTGACCTCGGCCTCGATCGCGCGGTCATCCTGGCTGGCGGCAAAGCTGGAGCCATCGGGCCAGCGGATTTCATAGTAAGGCGCCATGGGTTTCAGCGTCACATCGGCGTCGAAATCGCGCCCGCAGGCGGCCCAGAGATCCCGCAGCCCCTGCGGCACCGTCACGATGGTCGGCCCCAGATCGAACCGGTGCCCGCCCTGCGTGATCGAGGACCCCCGCCCCCCGGGCCGGTCCAGCCGGTCCAGAACGGTGACGCAATACCCCTTGGCGCCCAGCCGCATGGCGCTGGCCAGCCCCCCCAGCCCTGCGCCGATGACTATGGCGCGCGGGCCAGAGGCCGTGCCGGGCTGCGATTCATCTGTCATGTCTTGCTCCTGTGGTCACTGTCCATTCTGATTGACAACCCGGCAAAGCGTCAAGTGAAATTGACAGGTTACGGTTGCGGTGCGCGGCAGGATGTGACAATCTAGGTTTACAGTTTGGACCGACCTCATGCAGACCGCAACGCTCAGCCTGTTCCGCTTCGATGACCTGCCCGCCCGGCTCTGGGTGCTGGGGCAGATGGGCGCGGCACGGCTGGGCATGGGGCGAATCGACGGGCTGGAGTTCTGGAAGCTTTGCGGCTCGGGCACGGGCGAGGGCTTCACCCCCCGCCCCAACTGGGGTGTCTGGGCGATCCTGGGCGTCTGGCGCGATGACACCGCGGCCCGCAAGGGCACCGCCCGGGCCCCGGTCTTTCGCCGCTGGCGCGCGCGGGCCAGCGAAAGCTACACGCTGTTCCTGCAGCCCATATCGGCGCGCGGCCACTGGTCCGGCGCCCGCCCGTTCACGCCGCAACCGGCCAGCGACGGCCCCATCGCCGCGCTGACCCGCGCCACGGTGAAACCCGCCCATGCGCTGCGCTTCTGGGGCCGCGTGCCCGATATCTCGGCCCGGATCGGCCAAGACCCCAATGTGCTCTTCAAGATCGGCATCGGCGAGGTGCCGCTGCTGCATCAGGTGACGTTCTCGGTCTGGCCCGATGCTGACAGCATGGCCGCCTTCGCCCGCCGTGGCCCCCATGCCGATGCCATCCGCGCCGTGCGCGACAACGACTGGTTCAACGAGGAACTCTACGCCCGCTTCCGGCTGACCGGAACCGCGGGCCGCTGGCAGGGCACCGACCCGCTGGCCGCCCATCTATGCGCCCCACAGGTCAAGGAGCCCGCATGAAAACCCCCTTCCCCTTTTCCGCCATCGTCGGCCAGGATGAGATGAAACAGGCCATGGTGCTGACCGCCATCGACCCTGGCATCGGCGGCGTGCTGGTGTTTGGCGACCGGGGCACCGGCAAGTCCACCGCCGTGCGGGCGCTGGCCGCCCTGCTGCCGCCGATCGAGGCCGTGACCGACTGCCCGGTGAATTCCGCCGATCCCGCCGACTGCCCCGAATGGGCCGCCATCATCGACCGCAGCATCACCACCCGCCCCACCCCGGTGGTGGACCTGCCCCTTGGCGCCACCGAAGACCGCGTCACCGGCGCGCTGGATATCGAACGCGCCCTGACCCGGGGCGAAAAGGCGTTCGAGCCCGGCCTTCTGGCCCGCGCCAATCGCGGCTACCTCTATATTGACGAGGTCAACCTGCTGGAAGACCACATCGTCGATCTGCTGCTGGACGTAGCCCAATCCGGCGAAAACGTGGTCGAGCGTGAGGGGCTCTCGATCCGCCACCCCGCCCGCTTCGTCCTCGTCGGCTCCGGTAACCCCGAGGAGGGCGAGCTGCGCCCCCAGCTTCTGGACCGCTTCGGCCTGTCGGTCGAGGTCACCAGCCCCCGCGACATCGAAACCCGGATCGAGGTCATCCGCCGCCGCGACGCCTATGAACGCACCCCCGAAAGCTTCCTCGCCGAATGGCAACCGCGCGATGCCGAACTGCGCGCCCGTATCCTCGCCGCCCGCGCGGCCCTGCCCGATGTGCGCGCCTCGAATGTGGCACTCCATGATTGCGCCGCGCTCTGCATCGCGCTCGGCTCCGACGGGCTGCGCGGGGAACTTACCCTGCTGCGCACCGCCCGCGCGCTCGCCGCCTTCGACAACGCGCCTGAGGTCACCCGCGACCACCTGCGCGCCGCCGCGCCCTCGGCCCTGCGCCACCGCCTGCGCCGCGACCCGCTGGACGAGGCCGGCTCCACCGCCCGCGTCACCCGCCAACTGGCCGAGATCCTGCCGTGAAACGCCCCGCGCCCGATCTCGCACGCGCCGCCCCCATTTTCTTGCCCGAAATACTCCGGGGGGTGAGGCGCGCACGCGCCGAGGGGGGCAGCGCCCCCCTGCACCACCCGCCACATATTCCCGCCCCATGACCCCTTTCGACGAAACCGCCACCCAGCCCGGCCCGCCGCCTGCCTCTCCCGCCCCTTGGGACCGGGTCGCGCTGGCGGTGACGCTGCTGCTGGTGGATCCGCAGGGCCTGCGTGGGCTTTGGTTGCGCGCCCGCGCCGGGCCGCTGCGCGATCGTGTGCTCAAGGCGCTTGCGCCGCTGCACCCGCGCAAGCTTCACCCCAACGCCGATGACGGCGCGCTCTATGGCAGCCTCGATCTTGCCATGACCCTCGCCCAGGGCCACACCATGCGCAGCGCCGGGCTGCTCAGCACCGGCGGCCCGCTGCTGCTGACCATGGCCGAACGCTGCCCCCCGGGGCTGGCCGCCCGCCTGGGCCAGGCGCTGGACACACCCACACCGCCCCTCAGCCTCATCGCGCTGGACGAAGGCGCCGAGGCCGAAGAAACCTTGCCCCCCGCGCTGGCCGACCGCCTTGGCCTCTTTCTCAGCCTCGATGGCCTGCCCTGGCAGGACAGCGCGCCCATCACCCTCGCCCCCGGCGCGCTCAGCGCCGCCCGCGCCCGCCTGCGCGGCGTCACCACCCCGCCCGAGGCGCGCGACCGCCTCACCCGCGCGGCGCATGAACTGGGCATCGCCAGCGCCCGCGCGCCGCTGCTGGCGCTCGCTTGCGCCCGCGCCGCCGCCGCCCTGCGCGGCCACCCGCACCTGACCGAGGCCGACCTCACCACCGCCGCCGAACTGGTCTACAGCCACCGCGCCGCCCCGGCGATGGACAGCCCGCCCGAAGACACCCCCCCACCCGAGCCGCCCCTGCCCGGCGATACCAAGACCGAGGACAGCGCCGACACCCGGTCCGAGATCCCCGAGGATATCCTCGTCGCAGCCGCCCGCGCCGCTCTGCCGCCGGATCTGCTGGACCGGATGGCGCTGGCGCGGCTGGCGCGCGGGCAGCAAACGCGCGGCACCGGCGCCGGCGCGGCCCTGCGCGGCAAGCACCGCGGCCGCCCCCTGCCCGCGCGGCCCGGGCGCCCCTCGGACGGGGCGCGGCTGGACCTGGTGGCAACCCTGCGCAATGCCGCACCCTGGCAGCCGATGCGCCGCGCGCAACTGGGCACGGCACGCGATCCCAAACGCCTGATCATCCTGCCCTCGGACCTGCGCATCCGCCGCTTCGAGGAACGCGCCGAGCGGGCGCTCATCTTCGCCGTCGATGCCTCGGGCAGCCAGGCCGTCGCCCGCCTGGCCGAGGTCAAAGGCGCCGTGGAACTGCTGCTGGCCAGCGCCTATGCCCGGCGAGACAATGTGGCGCTGGTGACCTTTCGCGGTACCCAGGCGGCGCTGGACCTGCCGCCCACACGCTCGCTGGTGCAGGCGAAACGGCGGCTGGCGGGGCTGCCCGGGGGCGGCGGCACGCCGCTGGCGCTGGGTCTGGAACGCGCGGCCGAGGTCGCCGCACTGGCCCGCGCCCGCGGCATGACGCCGGTGGTGGCCCTGCTGACCGACGGGCGCGCGAATATCGGGCTGGACGGCCAGCCCGGCCGCGCCAAGGCCGCCGAGGATGCCCGCCAGATGGCCCGCGCCCTTGCCCAGAGCGGCACCCGCGCGGTGGTGATCGACACCGGCCTGCGCCCGCAACCGGCACTGAACGAGCTGGCCCGCGCCCTGCAGGCCGAGTGCATTGCCCTGCCCCGCGCCAATGCCGCGCAGCTTTCCACCGCGCTTGCGGCCGCGCTGGATGGCTGAAGCCATGACCGCCCCCCCGGACCCTTGCGCGGGCGCGCCCCAGCGGCTGCGCGCCCCGCCCCATGACTGGCACCTCCGCCGCTGGGGCGCCGGGCCGCAGGCGCTGCTGATCCACGGCGCGGGCGGCGACAGCAGCGGCTGGCACCCGCTGGCCCGGCATCTGCCCGGCCTCCACGCCATCGCGCCCGACCTGCCCGGCCAGGGCGGCACCCGCGCCGGCGCCCCCCGCTACAGCCTCGATCAGATGGCCACGGACCTCGCCGCGCTGCTGCAGCACCAGGGCTGGGCGCCCCGGCTGCTGATCGGCCATTCCGCCGGGGCCGCGATTGCCCTGCGGCTGTCGCAACTTCTGCCGGACCCGCCGCGCGGGATCATCGGCATCAACGCCGCCCTCAGCCCGTTCCAGGGCGTCGCGGGCTGGCTGTTCCCGCGCCTCGCACGCGCCATGACGCTCAGCCCCTTCGCCTCGCACGCCATCGCCCGGATGGCCCGCGCGCCCGAGCGCAGCGCGCGCCTGATCCGCTCCACCGGATCAGCCCCTGACCCGTCCATGGTCGCCCGCTACAATGCGCTGCTGTCCAATCCCGGGCACGTCGCCGCCACTTTGCGCATGATGGCCGCCTGGCGGCTGGAGCCTCTGCTGGATACCCTCCCCACCATCCCCACCCCCGTCCTGCTGATCGCCGCCGCGCGCGACCGCGCCGTCCCGCCGCAGGTCTCGCAAAATGCCGCATCCCGCCTTCCCCAAGGCCAGTACGCCGAACTCCCTGCCCTGGGCCACCTTGCCCATGAAGAAGACCCCGCCCCGATCGCCCATATGATCGACGCCTTCGACCAGAGCCTCGACTGACGCACCCGGCGGCCCCTGCGCCCGCGCAGGGGCCAGCGCCCCCGAGGCGCGCAGGGTGGGTGGGTGGGCGCGGCTCGGGGGCGCTTTTTCGCCCCCTCGGCAAACCACGCCGCTTCAGAAGCAAAAATCCATCCTGTCAGCCCAAGTTTACAGTTGATCGACTCAGCACTGTCTGACAAAGTTGACAGCAAAACAAGGGAACCAAGGTTGACACCATGACCGACGCCACACTTGCCCCCAGCCCAGACCCCCGCCGCCTGCCCGAACCCCGCGCCGTGCTGACGCTGCTCAAACCCGTCACCTGGTTCCCGCCGATGTGGGCCTATCTGTGCGGCGTGGTCTCCATCGGCATCTGGCCGGACAGCTGGGGGCTGGTGCTGCTGGGGGTAATCCTGGCCGGGCCCATCGTCTGCGGCATGAGCCAGGCCGCCAATGACTGGTGCGACCGCCATGTGGATGCCATCAACGAGCCGCACCGGCCCATCCCCTCGGGGCGCATCCCGGGGCGCTGGGGCATGTGGATCGCGCTGGCCATGTCGGCACTGGCGCTGGTGGTGGGCTGGCAACTGGGGCCCTGGGGCTTTGGCGCCACGGTCTTTGCGGTGCTGGCCGCCTGGGCCTATTCGGTCGAACCCATCCGGCTGAAACGCTCGGGCTGGTGGGGGCCTGGCCTGGTGGGCATCTGCTACGAGGGGCTGCCCTGGTTCACCGCCGCCGCCGTGGTCGCCGCCGGCGCACCCCCGTTCGAGGTCGTCACCATCGCCGCGCTGTATGCCCTGGGCGCGCATGGCATCATGACCATCAATGATTTCAAGGCGATCGAGGGCGACCGGCGGCTGGGCATCAACTCGCTCCCCGTCGTCCATGGGCCAAGGGATGCCGCCACCATCGCCTGCACGGTGATGATGATGGCGCAACTGCTGGTGGTGTCGCTGCTGGTGATCTGGGGCGCGCCGGTCCATGCCGGCATCATCGCGCTGGGGATGCTGGTCCAGCTTTGGGCCATGCGCCGCTGGATGCAGGACCCGGCGGGCCTGGCGCCCTGGTTCAACGGCACCGGCGTCGGGCCTTATGTGCTGGGCATGATGGTCGCGGCCTTTGCCCTGCGCGGGATGGAGTTCGCCGGATGACGCTGTCCTGGCTGCAGATCTTCCGCCTGGGCGCGGTGCAGATGTGCCTGGGCGCCATCGTGGTGCTGATGACATCCACCCTCAACCGCTTGATGGTGGTGGAACTGGCGCTGCCGGTGGTGCTGCCGGGCTTTCTGGTGGCGCTGCACTATGGCGTGCAGATCACCCGGCCCAACTGGGGCTTTCTGGCCGATCAGCACGGCAACCGCACCCGCTGGATCCTTGTTGGCATGGCCATGCTGGGCGCGGGCGGCCTGGGCGCCGCTGCCGCGATCCCGCTGCTGGAAAGCCATTTCGCCGCCGGGCTGGGGCTGTCGCTGCTGGCCTATGCGCTGATCGGGCTGGGGGTGGGCGCCTCGGGCACCTCGCTTCTGGCGCTGTTGGCCACGGCCACGGCGGCGCATCGCCGCCCCGCGGCGGCCACCATCACCTGGCTGATGATGATCGCGGGCATCGCGCTGACGGCCATTGCCGCCGGGCAGTTCCTGGACCCCTACAGCCACACGCGCCTGCTGGTGATCGTGGGGGTGGTGGTCACGGGCGCCTTTGCGCTGACCGCGCTGATGGTGCGCGGCATCGAAGCCTCGGTCGTCTTTCGCCCGGCCCCGCCGCCCATGCGCTTCCGCGACGGCATCGCCGAGATCTGGTCCGAGCGCCGTGCGCGGCAGTTCACGCTGTTCGTGTTCCTGTCCATGACCGCCTATTTCATGCAGGAGCTGATCATCGAACCCTATGGCGGGCTGGTGTTCCACATGACACCGGGCCAGACCACCACCATGTCCGGCGCGCAGAATGGCGGCGTCTTCCTGGGGATGCTGGCCGTGGGACTGCTGGCCACGGGGCTGCGCATCGGCAGCCTGCGGGTCTGGGTGGTGGCGGGGTGCCTGGGCTCAGCCGTCAGCCTGGGCGCGATTGCGCTGGCCGCGCCGCTGGCGCTGCCGCTGGTGCCGCTGGTGGTGGCGCTGGGGCTGTTCAACGGGATGTTCGCGGTCGCGGCCATCGGGTCGATGATGAAGCTTGCATCCGAGGGGCGCGACGCGCGCGAAGGCACGCGCGTGGGCCTGTGGGGCGCCAGCCAGGCGATTGCCGCCGGGTTTGGCGGGCTGACGGGCGCGGCGCTGGTGGATCTGCTGCGCGGGGTGCTGGACACCGGCGCGGCCTTTGGCGCGACCTTCGTGATACAGGGTGCGCTTTTCGTGGCGGCGGCGATGGTCGCGGCAAGGATCATGGACGGGCGGGCCACAGCGCCCGCGCAACTGGTGCCGGGGGAATAGACAATGGCTTATGACGTGTTTGTCGTGGGGGGTGGCCCCTCGGGCGCCACGGCGGCGGATGATCTGGCGCGCGCGGGGCGCCGCGTGGCGTTGCTGGACCGCGCCGGGCGGATCAAACCCTGCGGCGGCGCCATCCCGCCCCGGCTGATCGCCGATTTCGACATCCCCGAGGCGCAGCTTGTCGCCCATATCCGCACCGCGCGGATGATCTCGCCCACCGGGCGGGCGGTGGACATCCCCATCGAAAACGGCTTTGTCGGCATGGTGGACCGCGAACATTTCGACGAATTCCTGCGCGACCGCGCCGCCCGCAACGGGACCGAACGCCTGACCGGCACCTTCCTGCGGATCGAACGCGACGCCGAGGGCACGCATGTGGTCTGGCGTGACAAGGCCAGCGGAGAGGAACGACGCAGCGCCACAAAGCTGGTGATCGGCGCCGATGGGGCGCGGTCCAACGTGGCCAAGGCCGAGGTTCCGGGCGGCGACAAGATCCCCTACGTCATCGCCTATCACGAGATCATCACCGCCCCCCCCGCCAATGACCGCTATGACCCCGACCGCTGCGATGTGATCTATGACGGCCGCATCAGCCCCGATTTTTACGGCTGGGTCTTTCCCCACGGCAAAAGCTGCTCGGTCGGCATGGGCACCGAAAAGCCCGAGGCCAACCTGAAATCCGCCACCGCCGCGCTGCGCAAGATGTCCGGGCTGGAGGAGTGCGAGACCCTCCGCAAGGAGGGCGCCCCCATCCCCCTGCACCCCATGGACCGCTGGGACAATGGCCGCGATGTGGTGCTGGCCGGCGATGCCGCCGGCGTCGTGGCCCCCAGTTCCGGCGAGGGGATCTATTACGCCATGGTCGGCGGGCGCGTGGCCGCGACGGCGGCGCAGGCGGCGCTGGCCTCGGGCCGGGCGAAGGACCTGAAACTGGCGCGCAAGCTGTTCATGAAAGAGCACAAGACCGTCTTCCGGGTGTTGCGCTCCATGCAGGATGCCTATTATCGTTCCGATGACCGGCGCGAGCGCTTTGTAAGCCTGTGCCATGATATCGACGTGCAGCGCCTGACATTCGAGGCCTACATGAACAAGAAACTGGTCCGCGCGCGCCCGCTGGCGCATATCAAGATCGGGGTGAAGAACCTGCTGCATCTGAGCGGGCTTGTCTCGGCGGTGCGGACATGAGCGGGGCGGGCGTGGGCAGTTCGGGTATGAGTGGGGCGGGCATGAGTGCCGAAGACACACCCATCCCGGCCTGGGTCGATGGGCGCCTGGCCCCGGTGGACAAGCTGGAGGCGCACCTTCAGGGCCTGCGCCACCCGGCGATCTCGGTCTTTGTCCTGCGCGGCAACAAGGTGCTGATCCAACGCCGCGCGCTGGGCAAGTATCACACGCCGGGGCTTTGGGCGAACACGGTCTGCACCCATCCCCATTGGGGCGAAAGCCATCTGGCCTGCGCCCACCGCCGCCTGCAGGAGGAACTGGGCATCACCGGGCTGGAGCTGACCCACGTGGGCGAGGTCGAATACCGCGCCGATGTGGGCAAGGGGCTGATCGAGCATGAGCTGGTGCAGGTGTTCACCGCCCCTGCCCCGCCCGCAATGACCGTGGCGCCCAACCCCGCCGAGGTCATGGACACGGCCTGGGTCACACTCGATGACCTGGCCGCGCGGACGCAGGCCGAACCTTCACGCTTCACGCCCTGGCTGCGCATCTATCTTGCAGAACATCGCGCGCGCATCTTCGGACCTGAACTGGCGGGCTGACGGGCCGGAGGTTCTAGCAGGCTGCTGAAAAAGAAAATCGGCCAGTGCCTGTAAGGAAAACTGTTCCTGTCCTTGCATCGAAACCCGGAGCAAAGGGACGCGCCTGACCCTGGGTGGGCGCGTTGGGACCTCGGGTTTACTGCGGTTTATGCCAGCCAAACCCCTCCATGGGCAGAGCTTCTTGCAGCGTTGCAATGCGCCCTCCCGCGGGAGGGTCGGGCGCGTCCCGGGCTGGTCGCCCGGAACAGGGCTTGTGGAAAGCGTGCCGAGGCACAGTTTTCCGGTCTCTTGCCTGAACATTCGGAGGCGGGCGACTTTTTGAGCAGTCAGCTAGCGAGGCCGCAATTCGAACCGGCAAACCGGGGCGCCGCAGGCGCAGCAGGCGGTTTCGCGCACCTGCACCCCGGGCCAGACCAGCCGCGCGAACAGCCGTTCGAACACCGCCGCGTGCCAGTGGCAGATCGGTGCCCCGGCCCGGCCCTGGGCCAGCGGGTTCGCGGCGATTTCAAAGGTCAGCGGGAGGTGCGAGACAACCCGGAACGCCCCGGACCCGGCAAAGGTCCAGGCGTGGCGCGTGATGGCGGCCGAGAGGATGCGCGCGCCCAGAAACCCGGGCGCCGCACGGATCAGGCGCTGCGCTGGCATCGGAATCCGATGCGCCAGAATGTAATCCCCCGTCCCCAACCCTGCCGCGCGCTGGATCGCCGGGGCCTGATCCGGCAGGAACAGCCGCACCGCATGGTGCAGGCGTGCGACCTGCGGCTCGGGCAGCATCCCGGCATCGGGGTGCGGGGTATCCACACCCGCGCGGTGCAGAAGCGCCCCGCGCAGGGCCTCGCCGATGGCCGCGTCCAGCACCGGCAGGTGCTGAAGCACGGCATTGGGGCCGATCCGGGCCACGGCGGCGGTCATCGCCCTATTCCGCCGGTTCGGTGGCGCGCTGGGGCATGGCGCCGTTGGGCATGCGGAAGGGTTTGGCCTCGGGCAGTTGTTCGGTGCCGCCACCACAGGCCTTGATCGCCGCGCGCTCCCCGGCGCGGTCCTTCATCTGCGCGCGCACGGCCTCGCGCCGTTCCTTGGCGCGGGCGGCCTTGTCGGCCGAGGCCTCCCAATCCGCCATCTGCGCATCCGCAATGGTGCGCGACATGTCAAAGCCGAAATCCAGCTCATCGCGCGGCTTCAGGCTGAAATAGCCATGCTTGCCAAGGTCATAGAACTGCCGCTGCACCCCCGCCTTCAGAAACGCCTTCAGGCAGCCCAGCAGATAGCGCCGCCGATAGCCGGTGCCGCGCCAGGGATAGTGGAACAACGCCTTCTGCATGTAGAAGCGGCGGTAATTGTTCAACACCCCCTCCAGCAAGCCGCCGCGCGACATCGCCTTGGGCTTCATGATCGGTGTGACGAAATTGTATTTCGAATAGTCGAAGACCTCGACCTGATCGCGCAATTCCTGGAACAGCGGCGTGAAGGGCCAGGGCGTGTACATGGCCCAGTTGGCCAGATCCGGCTGCCAGTCCCAGGCCATCTGATAGGTCTCTTCCAGGGTCTCGGCGGTTTCGTTGTCCAGACCGACGATGAACTGCGCCTCGGTGAAGATATCAGCCTCGCGCAGCAGGCGGATCGCCTCCTTGTTCTGGGCGACGGTGGTTTCCTTGTTGAACTGGTCCAGCTTCATCTGGGCCGCGGCCTCGGTGCCCAGGCTGATATGGACCAGCCCGGCCTTGCGGTAGAAATGCAGCAGATCGCGGTCACGGTAGATATCGGTGACGCGGGTGTTGATGCCCCATTGCACCTTTTCGGGCAGGCCGCGGGCGATCAGCTCCTCGCAGAACTGGACGAATTTCTTCTTGTTGATGGTGGGTTCTTCGTCCGCCAGGATGAAGAAGCCAACGCCATGGTTGTTCACCAGATCCTCGATCTCGTCCACCACGGCGATCGGGTCGCGCACGCGGTAGTCGCGCCAGAATTTCCACTGGCTGCAGAAGCTGCAGGTGAAGGGACAGCCCCGCGCCATGTTGGGGATGGCGACCCGCACGCCGAGGGGGACGTAGATGTATTTCTCCCACTCCAGGATGGACCAGTCCGGGTTGATCGCCTCCAGATCCTTGACGGTGGGGGCGGCGGGGGTGGCGACGATTTCCTCGCCCTCGCGGAAGGCGAGGCCCTTGATCGTCTTGCGGTCCTGCGGCCAGCGCCCGGCGGCGACGGTGCGCATAAGGGCGGTCATGATCTCCTCACCCTCGCCGCGCACGATGACATCAACCCAGGGCGCTTCGGACAGGACCTGCCGATACATGAAGGTCGCATGGATCCCGCCCAGCACGCGCAGGGCGTTGGGCACCACCTCGGCGGCATCGCGCAGAACTTCCTCGGCCTCATAGATCGACGGGGTGATGGCGGTCACGCCGACCACATCGGGCTGCAGCTCGGCCAGGCGGACGCGAAGCGCGCCATGGTCGATATGGTTGGTCATGGCGTCGATGAAGTGGATGTCATCGAAACCGGCGCTGCGCAGGTGCCCGGTCAGATACGCGACCCAGGCCGGGGGCCAGCTGCCCGCGATCTCGGCCCCGCCGGAGTGATAGTTGGGGTGAACGAAAACGATCCGCATGGCAGCCCTCCCACAAAAAAATCTGTCAGATCACCTTGACAGATTCTGTGTCGAGCTAAATTGACATGGATCAACGCGGGTGTTTTCCGATGCCGGGGATGCAACGAGAACGGATCATCGCCAACCGGGCCTTGCCAATGGCAAAGGCGCCCCGGGCGTCATTCCTCTTCGCGGCTCAGCAGCCCGTATTTGCGCAGCTTGACGTAAAGCGACTGGCGCGACAGGCCCAGCATTTCGGCGGCGGCAACGCGGTTGTTGCGCGTCAGTTCAATCGCCGTTTCAATACAGATCTTTTCCACCACATTCGTGGTCTCGGCCACGATATCCTTGAGGTTGGAGGAGCCCACAAGCTCCATCACGCCGCGCATGTCGCCCTGTCCCAGCGAAAAATCGGTACGCAGCGCCGTGGCCGAGGTTGCATCACGGATCACCAGCGCAAGTTTGGGATCCGAGCGATCCCCCAGCCATGTGGCCGACAGTTCCACCGCAACCTGCGCATCGAAATCCGTGGTCAGCTTGGTGGAATAGCTGCGCAGATGCCCGGCCCGGCGTGCGTTCTCCAGCAGCACTTTCAGATCGACCGCGCCACGGCCCAGGAATTCGCCAATCGAACGACCTACCACAGCAGCGGAATCGGGCGCATCGGTGATGTTGAGGAAGGCATCGCTGGCAGCCTCGATCACGCCGTCCTTGTTGGTAAAGACGATCGCGTCAGTGCCCAGCTGGAAAAGCTGGAACAGATCCGTGGCCAGGGACCCCAGACCCTGCGTGTCCTGTCCCGGCTCCGACAGCCGGCACAGCGCCAGCCGCTCCCCCGCCGCCCGAAACTGCCGCGAGCGGACCTCCAGATGATGGCCGCCGCGCAGGGTCGCAAATTCGACGGTCGCGCCCCCCAGCCCGCTTGTATCCGCCGAGAGCGAGCCCAGCAGGTCCACCCCTTCGGCCAGGTTGAACTGACTTGCAAAGGAAGCGCCAATCAGCTCTGTCCGCGCCGCGCCCAGCGCAACGGCCGCGCGCATGTTCATGTCCACGATGCGCCCACTGGTCATGGAGACCAGCACGATCGCATCGCTGGTGAATTCCATGAGCAACCGGTAGCGGGCATCCGCCTCGCGCTGGGCCTCGAAATCACGCTCCAGGGCGATCTGCGCGTTGAGCAGTTGCTGCTGCATCTCGATCACCGGGCGCTGGTCGCGCCCCAGCAACAGCACGGCATCATCATTGGCCAGGCTGTGCACCGAATAGCGGATCGGAAAGGCATCGCCGCGTTCGGCGTGATGGATCAGCTCTGCCCAGCGGTAGCGCCCTTCCTCGTCGGACATTTCCAGCAGCTTGTCGCGGGCGCGCTCAAATTTCTTTGCCGATTCCGGGTCGATCAGCTCTTTCAGGTTCTGGCCCGGCCATGTGGCGGCTTCGGCGAACAGTCGGCTCTCCTGGCCGGAGATCGCATTGCGGATCACACCTGACGGCTCAACCACCAGGGCAATGTCGCACACCGTTGCCAAGATTCCGGAAAACATATCGGTACCGAAAAGGGGCCTCGAGCCGCTCGACGTAAACGTCAGTCCATCATTGGTCACAGCTCAAGCTCTCCTATCCGCCACATACCCTCTTGCGAGGGGGTTGCAGCATTTTCTGACCCTACTGGGCCGCCTCGGCATGGTCCATCAGACCGAATGCCGTCAAAGCAGTGGTGACATCGTGGGTCACCAGATCCGCGCCGGTGTACTGCTCCAGGTTCAAATCGTCCTGGCGCAGCAATGGGCCGCCAATGACCACCGGCAGACCAATACCTACACCCCGCTTGATGGTTTTCACCAATTTGCGACAATCTTCAAGCAGACATCTGTTCGATATCGATAACATGATGGCATCATACTGTCCGTCCTGCAGCATCATGAGCAGTTTGGTCGCCGACGGCTGCAACTGCAGACTGACCGAAACCCCCAGGCGCCGAAGCTGGTGGGTCACCACCACAGCGCCCAACGTATGTTGTTCCTTTTCAGGGACGGCCACCACCACCCGCAGCTGCGATCCCGCAGAGGATGCATCCGCCTGCCAATGCCGGCCGATCACCCGCAGCATGGTCTGCAGGCGCGAAATCGCCACCGAGGTCTGCAGAATGTCCAGCTCCCCTTCATGCCAGCTGTTGCCGATCTTGCGCGCGGCACTGGGCACATAGACATCGACAATCGTCTCGGCCGGCAGGCGCGCGCGCCTGATTCGCGCCATGATCAGATCCAGAAGCTCATCATGACCGGTACGGGCATAGCGCACGATCAAGCTCAGCAATTCGCGGTCCGGCGCACCGGATTCTATATGTGTGGTTCCAGCGATCTGCGTAACCACCTGCAAGGCGAAGCGCTCCACACCAAGATCCCCCTGGTGAAGGCCTCTGTTAGGACTTGGCAGTAATCCATCCATCGAAAATGCCCCCCGTTGGTATCGCTACTACAGCCGATCGCCAGCCGCAATTCCGGCAAGATACCCTCCGAAAGTGTCCCCGAATCGCGCCAGAATGTCAAAAGAAACTTACAGTTGGGTCTGACACATGCTGGCAGCGGCTCCGGCAGCCACCCTGCAATCGCTAAATACCTGCGAAATTTCGGTATTAAGCCGAAGCATCGCGCAGACCACTCCTCAAGAACCGCAAGCTGTCAATTTCAGACTGTAAGTTTTAATTGACAGTTCTGCGCGCCCGGCGATAGAGTTGATGTCAGGGAAAGCTTGTAGGCTGGAGGCTGCCGCCATGACATCGACAGGCGCGCATCAAGGGGTTGGGAAACGCCTTTACACGGACCAACAGCGTGAACGGCGCGACAATACTGTCTGGACCCTGGTGCAGGGCATTCTGGCCCCGGTCCAGTTCCTGGTCTGCATCGTCTCGGCCCTGCTTGTGATTCGCTTCCTGATGACCGGCGAGGGCTATCTTGCCGCCACCGCATCCATCCTGATCAAGACCGGGTTCCTCTATCTGATCATGGTCACCGGCGCGATCTGGGAGAAGGTGGTCTTCGGCCAGTATCTCTTCGCCCCCGCCTTCTTCTGGGAAGATGTCGTCAGCTTTGGCGTCATCGCCCTGCACACCGCTTATGTGGTGGCGCTGCTGGCCGGCTCCATGGGGCCGCAGGCGCTGATGTGGCTCGCCCTGGTGGCCTATGCCGCCTATGCGCTCAACGCCTTCCAGTTCCTGTGGAAACTGCGCGCCGCCCGGCTGGATGCCGCCACCCCCCCCATGACCCAGGAGGCCTCGGCATGACCACCCCGACCACAGGCTGCCGCAACACCCCCGTCCTGCGTGAGCGCGGCCAGCGCGAGGTCTTCTGCGGCCTCACCGGGATCATCTGGCTGCACCGCAAGATGCAGGATGCGTTCTTCCTGGTCGTCGGCTCGCGCACCTGCGCGCATCTGCTGCAATCGGCCGCCGGCGTGATGATCTTTGCCGAACCCCGCTTCGGCACCGCGATCCTTGAGGAAAAGGATCTGGCCGGCATGGCCGATGCCCATGCCGAACTGGACCGCGAGGTTGCCCGTCTGCTGGCCCGCCGCCCCGATATCCGCCAGCTTTTCCTTGTCGGCTCCTGCCCGTCCGAGGTCATCAAGCTGGACCTCTCCAAGGCCGCCGAACGGCTCAGCGCCGAACACGCGCCCCATGTGCGGGTGCTGAACTACTCCGGCTCCGGCATCGAGACCACCTTCACCGAGGGCGAGGACGCCTGCCTCGCCGCCATGGTCCCCGCCCTGGCCGCGACCGAGGCGCGCGAGCTGCTGCTGGTCGGCGCCCTGCCCGATGTGGTCGAGGATCAGGCGCTGGACCTGCTGGCCCGCCTTGGCATCGGCCCGGTGCGCTGCCTGCCCGCCCGCCGCGCCGATGACGCGCCCGCCATCGGCCCCAACACCGTCTTTGCGCTGACCCAGCCCTTCCTGGGCGCCACCCATGACGCGCTCACCCGCCACGGCGCCCGCCCGATCGAGGCCCCCTTCCCCTTCGGCGCCGAAGGCACGACGCTCTGGCTGAAGGCCGTGGCCGCCGAATTCGGCATTGCGCCCGAGCGCGTGGACGAAGTGACAGCCGCGCCGCGCGCCCGCGCCGAAAAGGCCATCGCCGCCGCCGCCCAGACCCTGCGCGGCAAGCGCATCTTCTTCATGCCCGACAGCCAGCTGGAAATCCCGCTGGCCCGTTTCCTGACCCGCGAATGTGGGATGGAAGCGGTCGAGATCGGCACCCCCTGGCTCCACGGCCCCATCCACGGCCCCGAACTGGATCTCATCGCCCAGGGGCCGGTGATCTCCGAAGGGCAGGATGTGGACCTGCAACTGGACCGCGTGCGCGCCGCCCGCCCGGACCTGACCGTCTGCGGCCTGGGCCTTGCCAATCCGCTCGAAGCCGAGGGGCTGGCCACCAAATGGGCGATCGAGCTGGTCTTCACGCCGGTGCATTTCTACGAACAGGCCGGCGATCTGGCCGCCCTCTTTGCCCGGCCCCTGCGCCGCCGCGCCGCCCTTTCGGGCCTCGCCCCGCATCTGGAGGCCGCCGAATGACCCTCTTCACCCTGCCCCAAATTCTTACGGCACAAGGCCAGCCATGAAACTCGCCATCTGGACATATGAAGGCCCGCCCCATGTCGGCGCCATGCGCGTCGCCACCGGGATGAAGGACCTGCACATGGTGCTGCACGCCCCCCAGGGCGACACCTACGCCGATCTTCTGTTCACCATGATCGAACGGCGCAACCACCGCCCCCCGGTCAGCTACACCACCTTTCAGGCACGCGATCTGGGCGCCGATACCGCCGGACTGTTCAAGACCGCCTGCCAGGACGCGCACGCCCGTTTTGCGCCGCAGGCGCTGCTGGTCGCTGCCTCCTGCACCGCCGAGCTGATCCAGGATGACCCCGGCGGCCTGGCCGAGACCATGGGCCTGCCGGTGCCGGTAATCCCGCTGGAACTGCCCAGCTACCAGCGCAAGGAAAACTTCGGCGCCGACGAGGCGTTCGTGCAACTCGCCCGCGCCCTCGCCCGCCCCATGGAGCGGACCGCGCGCGTGTCGTGCAACATCCTCGGCCCCACCGCCCTGGGCTTTCGCCACCGCGATGACGTGGCCGAGATCAGCGCGCTGCTGGAGGAAATGGGGATCGCGGTGAACGTCACCGCCCCCATGGGCGCCAGCCCCGCCGATATCGCGCGCTTGGGTGCGGCCCATTTCAACGTGCTGCTCTACCCTGAAACCGGCGAATCCGCCGCCCGCTGGCTGGAGCGTGAACACGGCCAGCCCTGGACGCGCACCATCCCCATCGGCGCCCGCGCCACCCGCGATTTCATCGCCGAGGTCCGCACGCTCTCGGGCAGTACAGCCCCGGTGGATGACACCCGCCTGCGCCAGCCCTGGTGGGCGGCCTCGGTGGACAGCACCTATCTGACCGGCAAGCGGGTCTTCATCTTCGGCGACGGCACCCACGCCATGGCCGCTGCCCGCGTCGCGCGCGATGAAATGGGGTTCGAGGTCTGCGGCATCGGCTGCTACAACCGCGAACAGGCGCGCCCGGTCCGGGCCCTCGCCCGCGAGTTCGGGCTCGAGGCGCTGATCACGGATGACTACCTGGAGGTCGAACGCGCCATCGACACCGCCCAGCCCGAGATGATCCTTGGCACCCAGATGGAACGCCATATCGGCAAGCGCCTGGGCATCCCCTGCGCCGTGATCTCGGCCCCGGTCCATGTCCAGGACTTCCCGGCCCGCTACGCGCCCCAGATGGGGTTCGAAGGCGCCAATGTCCTCTTCGACACCTGGGTGCATCCGCTGGTCATGGGGCTGGAAGAGCACCTTCTGCACATGTTCCGCGAGGATTTCGAGTTCCGCGACGAGGCCGGCCCCTCGCACCACGGCGGCCACGCCCCTCGCGCCCGGACCACGCCCGAGGAGAGCGCGCTGGCCGCGAAGGCGGCCTCGGCCGACGGGGGTTCGATGCCCCCGGCGGACGAGCCTGCCGCCCAGCACCCCGCCCCGGCCATGGGCGACAATGTCATCTGGCTCGCCTGTGCCGAGCGCGAGCTGAAGAAGATCCCCTTCTTCGTGCGCGGCAAGGCCCGGCGCAACACTGAAAAATTCGCCGCCCAGAAGGGGCTGGGCGAGATCAGCGTCGACACCCTCTACGAGGCGAAGGCCCATTATGCGCGATAGTCCTTTCATACCGGATCTTGATCCGATGCTTGCCGCGCGTCCCTACCGCTTTGTCGTGGTGACGCTGGACGCCCATGCCGCCGGCCCGGCCGAGCGTGTGCTGCCCCGGCTGGAGGCGGATTTCCCCGGTCTTGAGGTCTCGATCCACGCTGCTGCCGAATGGGGCTCCAACCCGGCGGCCCTGGCCGAAGCTCGCGCCGCCATCGACAACGCCGACATTGTGGTGGCGAACCTGCTGTTCCTGGAAGAGCATGTTAGCGCCGTGCTGCCCAACCTGCGCGCCGCGCGCGACCGCGCCGATGCCTTTGTCGGCGTGATCGCCGATGCGCAGGTGGTCAAGCTCACCCGCATGGGCGATCTGGACATGGCCGCGCCGCCCTCGGCGCTGGGCAAGCTGATGCGCAAGCTGCGCGGGGCCAAGGAGGGCAAGCCGGCCTCGGGAGAGCGTCAGATGGCCATGTTGCGCCGTCTGCCCAAGATCCTGCGTTACATCCCCGGCAAGGCCCAGGACATGCGCGCCTGGTTCCTGTCCATGCAATACTGGCTGGGCGGATCGGACGACAATATCGAATCCATGATCCGCTTTCTGGTGGGCCGCTACGCGAACCGCAGCGAATGGCACAGCGTCAGCGCCGCGGCACCGGTGGATTACCCCGATGTCGGCCTCTATCACCCCGACATGGCCGACCCCGACCATGGCCGTATCAGCACGGACCCGGCACGTCTGCCGCAGGTGGCGGGGGCGCAGGGCACCGTTGGGCTGCTGATGCTGCGCTCCTATGTGCTGGCGTCCGACACGGCGCATTATGATGCGGTGATCCGCGCGCTGCAGGCGCAGGGGTTGAATGTGGTCCCGGCCTTTGCCGGTGGGCTGGACGGCCGCCCCGCGATCGAGGCCTATCACCAGGGCAGGATCGATGCGCTGGTGTCTCTGACCGGGTTCAGCCTGGTGGGCGGGCCGGCCTATAACGACAGCCCCGCCGCGGTCGACACCCTGGCCGGGCTGGATGTGCCCTATGTCGCCGCCCATCCGCTGGAGTTCCAGACGCTGGGGCAATGGGCGGCCTCGGGCGGGTTGGGGCCGGTGGAAACCACCATGCTGATCGCCCTGCCCGAAATCGACGGCGCCACCAACCCCACCGTCTATGCCGGGCGCCACGGGGTGGATGGCTGCGATGGCTGCCCCAGCGGCTGCCATGCCGCCTGTGACGGCCATGCAAAGGCCATGGCCCCCTGCCCCGAGCGTATCGGCCAGTTGGCCGACAAGACCGCGCGGCTGGTGCGTCTGCGCCGCAGCCAGGTCGCCAGGCGCAAGGTGGCGGTGGTGCTTTATGGCTTTCCGCCCAATGCCGGGGCCGTGGGCACGGCGGCTTATCTGTCGGTCTTCGAAAGCCTGTTCAACACGCTTCACGCCATGGCCGCCGAGGGCTATGACCTGACCCCGCCCGCCAGTGTCGCGGCGCTGCGCGAGGCTGTGCTGCATGGCAACGCATCGCGCCACGGGATGCCCGCCAATGTCGCCGCCCATGTGCCCGCCGACCGGCTGGTGGCCGAAACCCCGTGGCTGCCCGAGATCGAAGCCGCCTGGGGCCCGGCGCCCGGGCGCGATCAGTCCGACGGGCGCGGGGTCTTCGTGCTGGGGGCGGAGCTCGGCAATGTGTTCGTCGGTGTGCAGCCGGTCTTTGGCTACGAAGGCGACCCGATGCGGCTGCTGTTCGAGAAGGGCTTTGCCCCGACCCATGCCTTTGCCGCCTTCTACCGCTGGATCCGCGACGACTTCGGCGCCGATGCGGTGCTGCATTTCGGAATGCATGGCGCGCTGGAATTCATGCCGGGCAAGCAGGCGGGCGGCGGGCGGACCTGCTGGCCGGACCGGCTGATGGGCAACCTGCCGAATGTCTATCTCTATGCCGCCAACAACCCGTCCGAGGCCACGCTGGCCAAGCGCCGGGCCAATGCGGTGACGGTCACGCATCTGACGCCGCCGCTGGCGCAGGCCGGGCTTTACAAGGGCCTGCAGGAGCTGAAGGACAGCCTGACCCGCTGGCGGGCCCTGGCACCCGGGGCGCGTGAGCGCTCCGAGCTGGAGGTGCTGATCGCCGAGCAGGCGGCAGCCGTGGATCTGGACGGCCCGCCCGAGGCACTGTGGCTGCGGCTGCTGGAGACCGAGGACGCGCTGATCCCCGAGGGCCTGCACATTCTGGGCAAGCCCATGTCCGCCGAGGGCCGCGCCGCGATGGTGGCGCAGATGGAGGGCGACGCCGAAACGCGCGCCCGGGCCGAGGCGCTGCTGGCGCAGGACAGCGAGATGCCGAGCCTGCTGCGCGCGCTGGGGGGGCGGTTCATCGCCCCCGTCCCGGGCGGCGATCTGATCCGCAGCCCGGACATCCTGCCCACCGGGCGCAACATCCACGCCTTTGACCCGTTCCGCATGCCCACCGCCTATGCGCTGCGTGATGGTGCGGCGCAGGCCACTCGGCTGCTGGAGGCGCATCCCACCTTGCCGCGCAGCGTGGCCATGGTGCTTTGGGGGTCGGACAACATCAAGTCGGATGGCGGGCCGATCGCCCAGGCGCTGGCGCTCATGGGGGCACGACCGCGGTTTGACAGCTTCGGGCGCCTTTCGGGTGCCGATCTGATCCCGCTTTCGGACCTGGGCCGGCCACGGATTGATGTGGTGATGACGCTTTCGGGGATCTTCCGCGATCTGCTGCCCTTGCAGACCCGGATGCTGGCCGAGGCCGCCTTCAAGGCCGCCACCGCCGAGGAGCCCGAGGCGCAGAACTTCATCCGCGCCCATGCGCTGGCCTATGCCGCGCAGATGGGGCTGGACATGGAAACGGCCGCGCTGCGCGTGTTTTCCAATGCCGAAGGGGCCTATGGTTCCAACGTGAACCTGCTGGTGGACAGCTCGGCCTTTGGCGAGGAAGACGAGCTGGCCGATGCCTATCAGGCGCGCAAGGGCTTCGCCTATGGCATCAATGGCCGCCCCGCCCCGCAGCCGAAGCTGCTGCAGGCGGCGCTGGGGAATGTGGATCTGGCCTATCAGAACCTGGAGTCGGTCGAACTGGGGGTCACCACGGTGGACCATTATTTCGACACGCTGGGCGGGATTGCCCGGGCCGTGCGCCGCGCGCGCGGGTCCGAGGCGCCGGTCTATATCGGCGATCAGACCAAGGGCGCGGGCAAGGTGCGCTCGCTTCAGGACCAGATCGCGCTGGAGACACGCGCGCGCAGCCTGAACCCGAAATTCTTTGAAGGGCTGCTGAATCATGGCGCCGAGGGCGTGCGCCAGATCGAAGCGCAGGTGACAAACACCATGGGCTGGTCGGCGACCACCGGCACCGTCGAGCCCTGGGTTTATCAGCGGTTGTCCGAGACGTTCGTGCTGGATGACGCCATGCGCAAGCGGCTGGCCGAGCTGAACCCGCAGGCCAGCGCGCGGATGGCGGGGCGGCTGCTGGAGGCTTCGGACCGCGACTACTGGCAGCCGGATGCCGACACGCTGGCCGCGCTGCAGGCGGCGGCCGATGAGATCGAGGACCGGGTGGAGGGGATTGCGGCGGAATGACCCGATTGGAAACCATACCACCCGTGTCCGGGAGCGGGGGCCAGCCCCCGCACCCCCGGGATATTTGAACAAGGATGAAGGGAACACACGCATGAGCCCGAGAGATGAAATTCCGAGCCTGAAGGGGCAGGATGGTGAAGGTTCGGTGCAGGTGCATCAGGACCCCGCGGCCCGGATCGAAGGCGCCAAGGTGTTTTCGATCTATGGCAAGGGCGGGATCGGCAAATCGACCACCAGTTCCAACCTGTCGGCGGCCTTTACGACCATGGGCAAGCGCGTGCTGCAGATCGGCTGCGATCCGAAGCATGACAGCACCTTTACCCTTACGGGTCAGTTGCAGCCCACGGTGATCGATATCCTCAAGGAAGTCGATTTCCACCCCGAGGAGCTGCGCGCCGAGGATTTCGTCACCGAAGGCTGGGGCGGCGTGAAATGCGTGGAAGCGGGCGGCCCGCCTGCGGGCACGGGCTGCGGCGGCTATGTGGTGGGCCAGACGGTGAAGCTGCTCAAACAGCATCATCTGCTGGAAGACACCGATGTGGTGATCTTTGACGTGCTGGGCGATGTGGTCTGCGGCGGGTTTGCCGCGCCGTTGCAGCATGCCGACCGCGCGGTGATCGTCACCGCCAATGATTTCGACAGCATCTACGCCATGAACCGGATCATCGCCGCGGTGCAGGCGAAATCGGCCAATTACAAGGTGCGGCTGGCAGGTTGCATCGCCAACCGCTCACGCGAGACGAATGAGGTGGATCGCTTCTGCGACAAGGTCGGCTTCAAGCGGATCGGGCACATGCCCGATGTCGATGCGATCCGCCGAAGCCGCCTGAAGAAGAAGACCCTGTTCGAAATGGAGGCCGACGCGGACATCCTGGCCTGCCGGGCCGAATATGTGCGCCTGGCCGAGACGCTGTGGCGCGGGACCGATCCGCTGGCCCCGGCGCCCCTGCCGGACCGTGATATCTTCGAGCTGCTTGGGTTTGACTGATGCGTGACTTCGCCCCTCTTGCTTCGGACAGCTACAATGGCACCCGTGCCCGGGTGGCGGGCTATTTCGATGGCACTGCCACGCGGGTCTGGGAGCGGCTGACCTCGGACGCGCCGGTCTCGCGCATTCGCCAGACGGTGCGCGAGGGGCGCGATACCATGCGCGCGCTGATGCTGGCGCAACTGCCGGCCGATCTGGCGGGCGCGCGGATCCTGGATGCGGGCTGCGGCACCGGCGCCATGGCGGCGGAGCTGGCGGCGCGCGGGGCGGATGTGGTCGGTGTCGATATCTCACCGCGGCTGGTGGAGATCGCGCAGGCGCGCCTGCCGCAGGGTCTGCCCGGGCAGGTGGAGTTCCGCGCCGGCGACATGCTGGATGCGGGCTTGGGGCGGTTCGATGCCGTGCTCGCCATGGACAGCCTGATCTATTACACCACCCCCGATCTGACCGCCGCGCTGGAGGGGTTGCGCGCGCGCAGCCCGCAAGCCGTGTTCACCGTGGCCCCGCGCACCGCGCTGCTGATGGCCATGTGGCATGCGGGCAAGCTGTTTCCGCGCAATGACCGTTCGCCGGTGATGATCCCGCAGGACTGGCGGCGCCTGCCGGTGGCGGGGCTGTCGCGGGCGGGGCGAGTCTCGCGCGGGTTCTACATTTCCGAATGTCTGGAGGTGCGGGCATGATCATCCCTCGCTCCGTGATGAAATCCGCAAGCCTGCGCTGGCTGCCCTTTGCCGATGCGGCCTCCGAAGGGCTGCCGCTGAGCCAGATCCTGCGGCTGAGCCTGTTTCAGGTCTCGGTCGGGATGGCGACGGTGCTGCTGTTGGGCACGCTCAACCGGGTGATGATTGTGGAGCTGTCGGTGGCGGCCTCGGTCGTGGCCTTCATGATCGCGCTGCCGGTGCTGGTGGCGCCCTTCCGCGCGCTGCTGGGGTTCCGGTCGGACACGCACCGCTCGGCTATCGGGTGGAAGCGGATCCCGTTTTTGTGGTTCGGCTCCCTGTGGCAGTTCGGCGGGCTGGCGATCATGCCTTTCGCGCTGATCGTGCTGGGGGGTGACAATGTCCATGACGTGCCCTTCGCAGGCGAGGTTCTGGCCGCGCTGGCCTTCCTGATGACGGGGCTGGGCCTGCACATGACCCAGACCGCCGGGATCGCCCTGGCCGCTGACCGCGCCGACCATGAGACCCGCCCACGGGTGGTGGCGCTGCTCTATGTCACGTTCCTGGCCGGGATGGCGATTTCGGCGCTGATCGTGGGCTGGCTGCTGCGCGATTTCAGCGAATTGCAGCTGATCCGCGTCATTCAGGGCTGCGCCGTGGTCACGCTGGGGCTGAACCTGGTCGCCCTGTGGAAGCAGGAAAAGGTCCAGCCCATGAGCCGTGAGGAGCGCGAGGCCCCGCGCCCGCCCTTCGCGGAGGCCTGGCGCGATTACCTGAGCGGCGGGCAGGCCGGGCGGCTGCTGGCGGTGGTGTTCGTGGGCTCGTTCGCCTTCAACATGCAGGATGTGCTGCTGGAGCCCTATGGCGGCGAGATCCTGGGCCTGTCGGTTGCGGCAACGACCGTGCTGACCGCCGTCTGGGCCTGTGGAGCGCTCTTGGGCTTTGGGCTGGCCGCGCGCTGGCTGGCGCGCAACATGGACCATTTCCGCATCGCCGCGCGGGGCATTCTGGTGGGGGTCGGCGCCTTCTCGGCGGTGATCTTTGCCGGGCCGCTGGGCTCTGAGGCGCTGTTCTTTGCCGGGGCCTTCACCATCGGGCTGGGGATGGGGCTGTTTGCCGTGTCCACGCTGGTGGCGGCCATGGAGATGCCCAAGCGCGGGATCGTCGGCGGCGGTCTGGCGCTGGGCGCCTGGGGGGCGGCCCAGGCCACGGCGGCGGGGCTGTCGGTGGCCGCGGGCGGCGGCATCCGCGATCTGGTGCAGGGCCTGGCCAATGGCGGCTATCTGGGCGAGGGGCTGATGACCCCGGATATCGGCTATTCCGTCGTCTATCACATCGAAATCGGCCTGCTCTTCGTCACGCTGGCCATCCTTGGCCCGCTGGTTCGCACCCGCGTGATGCCCCCGCAACCGCAAAAACATTCAACCCGGATCGGCCTGGCCGATTTCCCGACCTGACGTTCACTGGAGGACTGACAATGGACACCCCCTATGGCTGGATATTCTTCGGCAATTTCGACCTCGCACTTGTGTCGCTTTACCTGTTCTGGCTCTTCTTCGCGGGCCTGATCTACTACATCCAGCGCGAGAACATGCGCGAAGGCTATCCGCTGGAAAACGAGGATGGCAGCCCTGCCGGGTCGCTGCTGTCGGTGCCCGAGCCAAAGACCTTCAACCTCTATCACGGCGGCGAGTTCAAGGCCCCCGATGGCGAACGCGAAAAGCGTGAACTTGCCCTGGCGCGCAGCACCGAAGGCGGCGGCTTTCCCTTTGTGCCCACCGGTGACCCCATGGCCGACGGCGTTGGCCCGGCCTCCTGGGCGATGCGCCAGGACGCGCCGGAACTGGACGCGCATGGCCATGCCAAGATCCAGCCCATGGCACAGGTCGGCGATTTCGCCGTGGCCGCCGGGCGTGATCCGCGCGGGCTGCCGGTGGTGGGCCATGACGCCAAATCGGCCGGCACCGTCAGCGACATGTGGGTGGACGTCCCCGAACAGCTGGTCCGCTATATCGAAATCGAACTGACCGAGGGCGGCAAGCGGCTTCTGCCCATGGGCATGGCCCGGATCAAGGCTGACCGCGTGGTGGTGAACTCGCTCGATTCAGCCGCCTTCGCCGGTGTGCCTGCAACGGCCTCGGCCACGCAGGTGACCAAGCTCGAGGAAGACATGATCTCGGGCTACTACGCCGGCGGCTACCTCTATCGCACCGAAGGCCGCGTCAACTTCATGTCGAAGCTGCGCCTGCTGAGCGGCGAAATCAACAAGCCCGCCTGACCCTTCCAAGACCCTATCGGAGCCGACCCAATGTCCCATGATGATTTCGCATTCGAGCCCGTGCGCGGCCTGCCAGAGCGCCCGCCCAAAAGCGAAATGGTGCTGTGGCAGGGCCGGCCCGATACCCGGGCCCTGGCCCGCGAGGCCTATCGCGTCAACTGGATCATCGGCTATTTCGTGCTGATCGTGCTGTGGCGCGGGTCGGTGGGCTGGCTGGAGGCCGGGGCCGCCGGGGCGCTGGCCTTTGGCTTGCCCTATGCCACCCTCGGCCTGGCGGCCTGGGGCGTGGTGATGGCGCTGGCCTGGGTGCAGGCCCGCGCCACCGTCTACACCATCACCAGCGCGCGGGTGGCCATGCGCATTGGTGCTGCGCTGACCGTCACGCTGAACCTGCCCTTCCGCCAGATCGCCAATGCCGATCTGAAGCTGGGCAAGGGCGGCACCGGCACCATCGCCCTGGAAACGCTGGGCGAGACCAAGTTTTCCTATCTTGTGCTGTGGCCGCACCTGCGCCCGGGCCATGTGCGCGTGACCAAACCGGCCCTGCGCTGCATCCCCGATGCCCAGGCTGTCGCCGAAATCCTGGCCGAGGCCGCCGAGGCGCGGCTGGCCGAGCCCGTTGTCGAACGCACCGCCGCGCGCGCCGCCACGTCGGCGCCCGTCCATCCCGTTCCCGCAGGCAGCCCCCTGCCCGCCGAATGACCGGAGCGATCCCATGACCAGTGATCCCAACCTTGCCCCCCGCCAACCGGCCTTCAAGCGCGAAGACCGCAATGACATGATCCCCGTCGGACTGATCCGCGGCATGTTCGCGCTGGCCCTTGCCTCGCTGGCGCTGGTGACCGGGGCGGTGCTGACCGACCGTCCGCTGGTGGCCGTGCCGCACGCGGCGCCCGTCACCGCTGAATACCGGATTGTCCTGATCGGCCATGACGCCCAGGCGGTGACCGTGATGGACGAACATGGCGCCGTGGTTGCCGACCTGCCCCATGGCGGCTTCATCACCGTGATCGAAAACGGGTTGCAGCGCAAACGGATGCTGCATGGCGTGCCAATCGAAAAACCCCTGCGGATCGTCGCCTTTGAAAATGGGCGGCTGGCCGCGCTGGACGACTACACCGACTACCGGGTCGAGCTTGGGGCCTTTGGCTCCGAAAACAGGGCCGCGTTCGAACGGCTCATTCAGAAACTGAACTGACGACAACTGACTGAACGACCAAAAAACCAAGGGAACAAAAGCATGTCACTCTTTGCAAGAAAGGTGGAACAGGTGCCCTGCACCGTCGAGGTGTCGCACCGTTTCGAAGCCCTGCACGCCCATGTGCGTTTCAACGATGGATCCGTGATCCACCCCGGGGATGAGGTTCTGGTCCAGGGCCCGCCCGTGCTGGCCGCCTGGGGCGAGGTGATCTCGGAGGACCGGATCGCCACCATCACCCGGGCCAACTGGCTGGAACGCCAATGGACCCGCCTGACCGGCGATTTCGAATTCATCGAACTGTGCGAGTTTTCCTTCTCGGAAGAGATCTCGCTGGAGCAGGAGGCCGCAGCATGAACATCCAGAACACCACCCCCGCCACCGCCCATGACGAGCTGCACGCCGAAATCGCGGACCGCTTCGACACCAACGCCATGGCGCAGGAAAGCACCCTGCTGAACCCGCGCTTCTACACCACCGATTTCGATGAACTGGACCGCATCGACGTCACCCCGGTGCGCGAGGAATGGGACAAGCTGATCGCGCAGATGAAATCGGACCCCAACAAGGGCCATTTCAAGAAGACCGCGGATTGGGACAAGGTCGATTGGGACGCCATGGACCCGGCCCTGAAGCGTGAGCTGATCGACTTCCTCGTCTCCTCCTGCACGGCCGAATTCTCGGGCTGCGTGCTGTATAAGGAGATGAAGCGGCGCGGCAACAACCCCGATATCTGCGAGCTGTTCAACTACATGGCCCGCGACGAGGCCCGCCACGCAGGCTTCATCAACGATGCCCTGCGCGAGGCCGGCGTGGCCGTGAACCTTGGCTTTCTGACCAAGGCCAAGAAATACACCTATTTCCGGCCGAAATTCATCTATTACGCCACCTATCTGTCGGAAAAGATCGGCTACGCGCGGTACATCACCATCTACCGCCACCTGGAGGCGAACCCCGACAAGCGGTTCCATCCGATCTTCAAGTGGTTCAAGGAATGGTGCAACGATGAGTTCAGCCATGGCGAGGCCTTCGCCTTGCTGATGCGCACGGACCCCAAGCTGACGGAAAGCTTCGTCAACAAGCTGTGGATCCGCTTCTTCCTGACCGCCGTCTACGCCACCATGTATGTGCGCGACCATGCCCGGCCTGAATTCCACAAGGCGCTTGGGGTGGATATCGACTGGTATGACCAGGAGGTGTTCCGCAAGACCTCGGAAATCGCCCGGCAGGTCTTTCCGGTGGAGCTGGACATCGATCACCCCGCCTGGATGCCCACGCTCAAGAAGATCGAGGCCGCCTACAAGGATGTCGAGGCCGGCACCCGCGCCGGTGGCGTCGGCGGCACGCTGAAGCGCTGGGGCGGCATGGCCCGCGCCGGGATGGGCTTCGCGCGTCTCTATCTGCTGCCGGTGAAAAAGAGCACTCCGCCCGCCAGCGTGCGGCTGGAACCGGCCTATTGATCCCGGCGCCGGGCCCCTTTGCGGGTCCGGCGCCCCTGACACCCGAAGGTTCGCCAAGGCATGATGCTTGAAAGCCCGCTCTTCGCCGCTCTCTCTGCCCTGCTGCTGTGGTGGGCATCGACGGGCGTGCTGCTGTGGCGGGTGCATGTGGCCGATCGCGGCCATGGCGATCAGCACACGCTGTCGGTGATCCTGGGCCTGCCACTCTTTGCCGCCGGGGTGCTGGGGGTGAATGCCACGCTGGGCGATCCGTCCGCGCTGGGCGTCTGGCTGGCCTTCCTGTCGGCGCTGGCGCTTTGGGGGTGGATCGAACTTGCGTTTCTTTCGGGCGTGATCACGGGGCCGAACCAGGCCCCCTGCCCGCCCGGCCTGCGCGGCGCGCGGCGCTTCTGGAGCGCCTTTGCCACCATCGCCTGGCATGAACTGGCCCTGCTGGCCACACTCGTGACCCTTGGCGCGGCGACATGGGGCGCGGAAAACGCCTTTGCCTTCTGGACCTTCGCGCTTCTCTTCGGGGCGCGTATCTCGGCCAAGCTGAACCTGTTTCTGGGCGTGCCGCGCATCAACACCGACTTCCTGCCCCGCCCGCTGGCCCATCTGTCGGGCTATTTCCGGCAGGGGCCGGTGTCAGGCTTCTTCCCCGTTTCGGTCACGCTGCTGGCGCTGACCACCGGCTGTTTCATCGAACGCATCGTCTCAGCCACCACCCCCGGTGCCACCGTGGGGTTCACCCTGCTTGCTGCCCTGTCTGCCCTGGCCCTTCTGGAACACTGGTTCATGGTCTGGCGCGTGCGCGATGACAAGCTCTGGCGCTGGCTTCTGCCGGACGCCCAACCGACACAACCAAAAAGACTGCAAGAGGACAGCCATGGACTTTGAGCGCCATTTCCAAAGCGAACTCGCAACCCTCAAGGCCGAGGGCAACTATCGCATCTTTGCGGAACTGCAGCGCAAATGCGGCGCCTTCCCCAAGGTCCGCCATTTCGATGCCAGCGGCGAGGAAGAGGTCACCGTCTGGTGCTCGAACGATTACCTGGGCATGGGCCATCACCCCGATGTCGTCAGCGCCATGGTGGACACCGTGCGCGAATGCGGCACCGGCGCCGGGGGGACGCGCAATATCTCGGGCAACAACCACCTGCACCGGGTGCTTGAAGCGGAACTGGCCGATCTGCATGGCAAGGAATCGGCGCTGCTGTTCACCAGCGGCTATGTGTCGAACTGGGCCGCGCTCAGCACCCTGGGCGCGCGCATCCCCAACGCCGTGATCCTGTCGGACGAAAAGAACCACGCCAGCATGATCGAAGGCATCCGCCACAGCCGCGCCGACAAGGTCATCTGGAAGCACAACGACTGGCGCGACCTGGACCGCAAGCTGAAAGCCGTGGGCGACCGGCCAAAGATCGTGGCCTTTGAAAGCGTCTATTCCATGGATGGCGACATCTGCCCCATGCGCGAGATCGTCGAGGTGGCCGAGGCCCATGGCGCGCTCACCTACCTCGATGAGGTCCACGCCGTGGGCATGTATGGCCCCCGCGGCGGCGGTATCTCCGAAGAGCGCGGCCTCGCCCACCGGATCGATCTGATCGAAGGCACCTTGGGCAAGGCCTATGGCGTCATGGGCGGCTATGTCACCGGCAGCACCGCCATGTGCGACTTCATCCGCTCCTTCGCCAGCGGCTTCATCTTCACCACCGCCCTGCCGCCTGCGGTGGCGGCCGCCGCCACGGCATCAATCCGGCACCTGAAAGCATCGGACATCGAACGCCGCGCCCAGCGCGACCGCGTGGCCCGCCTGCGCGCCCGGCTGGATGCGCATGGCATCCCGCACATGCCCAATGACAGCCACATCATCCCGGTGATGATCGGCGATCCGGTCAAATGCCGCATGATCAGCGATATCCTGATGCGCGACTGGGGCATCTATGTGCAGCCCATCAACTACCCCACCGTGGCCAAGGGGACCGAACGCCTGCGCATCACCCCGGGCCCGCTCCACAGCGATGCCGATATCGACCATCTGGTCGATGCGCTGGCCACGCTCTGGACCCAATGCGCCATCGCCCATGCCGTGGCCTGACTGCAAAGTGATCCGGCGCGGCTCCGGTCCCGTATAACGTACCGAATGAACAGGAGGAAAACATGAAAAGACTTGCACCGGGCGTCGCCGCTCTGACCTTGTTCGCAGCACCGGCCCTTGCCGGGGACCCCGCAGCGGGCGAATCCGCCTTTGGCCAGTGCCAGACCTGCCACGTCGTTCAGAATGAGGATGGCGATATCCTCGCCGGGCGCAACGGACGCCAGGGACCCAATCTTTACGGCCTGGTCGGACGCACCGCCGGAACGGTCGAAGGGTTCCGCTATCAGAACTCCATCGTGCAGGCTGGCGAAGAGGGGCTTGTGTGGGACGAGGAAAACCTCGTCGCCTATCTCCTGAACCCCCAGGACTACCTGCGCGAGGTTCTCGATGATCGCCGCGCGCGCAGCGGCATGGTCCACAGGGTCCGCGCCGAAGCAGAGGCAGCGGATATCGTCGCCTTCCTCGCCCAGTTCGGCACAGCTGCCGAAGGTGAAGAAGAAGACACCGGCAGCTGAGGGCACCGGCGCCGGTCAAGGACGCAACGCAGGCAATTTTGCACCAACCGGAACGCCCCGCCATTGGCGGGGCGTGACATGTCATGTGCGGCGGAACGCCGCTCCGCTTGACAGATCGTCAGAAATGCAGGGCGCGGCCGTAGGCGTCCAGAACCGATTCGTGCATCATTTCGGACAGGGTCGGATGCGGGAACACCGTCTCCATCAATTCGGCCTCGGTGGTCTCCAACGTCCGGCCCACCACATAGCCCTGGATCAACTCGGTCACCTCGGCGCCCACCATATGCGCGCCCAGCAGTTCGCCCGTACCTTCGTCGAAGATGGTCTTGATCATCCCCTCCGGCTCGCCCAGCGCAATCGCCTTGCCGTTGCCGATAAAGGGGAAGCGGCCCACCTTGACCTTCAATCCGCGCTCCTTCGCCTGCGCCTCGGTCAGGCCGACGCTGGCCACCTGCGGGTGGCAATAGGTGCAGCCCGCAATCGCATCGGGCCTCACGGGATGCGGATGGCCCCCGGCGATCAACTCGGCCACCATCACGCCCTCATGGCTGGCCTTGTGCGCCAGCCACGGCCCCGCCACCAGATCACCGATGGCCCAGACGCCCTTGACCCCGGTGCGGCAATATTCGTCGGTGACCACATGGCCGCGATCCAGCTGCACGCCCAGCGCGTCCAGGCCCAGCCCTTCGGTATTGGCCACGATCCCCACGGCCGAGATCACCGTGTCGAACTCCTGCGTCCCGGTCTTGCCGCCGGTTTCGATATGCGCGGTAACCTTGCCCTTGCCCCGGTCCAGCTTCTTGACCATGGATTTCTCCATGATCTTCATGCCCTGCTTGGTGAACTGCTTGCGGGCAAAGGCACTGATCTCGGCATCCTCCACCGGCAGGATCCGGTCCATCACCTCAACCACCGTGGTATCGCTGCCCAGGGTGTTGAAGAAACTGGCAAATTCGATCCCGATAGCGCCCGAGCCGATCACCAGCAGCTTCTTCGGCATCCGCTTCGGCTCCAGCGCGTGCCGGTAGGTCCAGACCAGATCGCCATCCGCCTCCAGCCCGGGCAATTCGCGCGCGCGCGCGCCGGTGGCCAGGATGATGTCCGGGGCGGTCAGCTCCTCGCTGCCCTTGTCGGTCTTGACCGTCACCTTGCCCGGCGCCGGGACCGAGGCCGTGCCCATCACCACCGTCACCTTGTGCTTCTTCATCAGATGGCCGATCCCGCCGGAAAGCTGCCCCGCCACCTTACGCGAGCGTTTCACCACCGCATCCAGGTCATAGCCGATCCCTTCGGCCTTGAGCCCGAACTCCTTGGCGCGCTCCATCAGGTGAAACACCTCGGCCGAGCGCAGCATGGCCTTGGTGGGAATGCAGCCCCAGTTCAGGCAGATGCCGCCCAGGTTTTCGCGTTCGACAATCGCCACCTTCTTGCCCAGTTGGCTGGCCCTGATTGCGGCCACATAGCCGCCCGGACCGGCCCCGATGACGACAACATCAAACGCTTTGGCAGCCATGCGCGCTCTCCTTCCGCAAAATATAGTTTGGCATTAAACTATTTCGGGATTCGGCGCAACGGCGCAGCGCGGCGCCACGGCTACAGCGCCGACATCGCAGTCGGCGCTGACATTGCCACCCAAGGGGGCGCCTGCACAGATGATCAGGCGGCGAGCTGAAGCTCGCGCACAACCTCACCATACCCGCCGCGATCCAGAAACACCTGCTCCGCCGGGGTGCTGTCGCGCGACAGCGCGTCATTGCGATAGGGGAAGCGGCCGAAATCGCGGATCACCTTGCGATGGGCCCGCGCATGGAGCAGGTTCTGCATCCCGGTTTCCGGCATCCGGGTCAGGAACATCCGCACACAACGGTCCTGATCGAACGGGCTTTCGGAATGCATCAGCGGCAGATAGAAGAACTGCCGTTCCGGTTCGGGCACCTGCAGGTCCAGCTTGTGGTGGCAGGCGCGGATGGCAGCGCTCAGCGCCAGCCCGTCCGTGGCAAAGGCGCGCGGATCACCCCGGAACATGTTGCGCGGAAACTGGTCGGTGACGATCAGATAGGCCAGCGCCCCGCGCGGGTTGCTTTGCCACTGTGTCAGACGCCCTTCGCGCGCACGCTCCCACAAAGGCGCAAACCTGGAGCTGATCTGTTCATCAAGCTCCGGGCTCACCTCATACCAGCCCTTCGGTCCGACATCTTTCAGCCAGAACCTCAGAACCTGTTCCGCGGTTTCCATCTCACCCTCCTGCAAACACCTGTCAAAAATTCTGACAGCAGGCGTGCAAACGAGCAAGAATCACGCAACGCGCATGGCGGGTCCTCGGCAAAAAGCTGCCCAACCGTTGTGCAATTGTGACGATTCAGGTCGAATCGCTTTCTGTCTGTGCGTCAATGACCGCCTCATAGGCAACTGCAGTCGTGCCCGGCGTGATCGCGTTGAAACTGCCGGTGGAATCGACCGCAGGCGCCGGACGCCGGGACATCCGCCACACGGCATAGACCGCCAGCAAGGCGCTCAGCATCCCGATATAGAGGAAGAACCCCCCCGGCCCCACCCAGGCCATGATCCAGCCGATCGCCACGGGGCCGATGATCGCACCCAGCCCGTTGACGAACATCAACCCGGCCGAAGCCGCCGCCATGTCATCATGCTCCAGATAGTCGTTGGTATAGGCCAGAAGCAGCGAATAGAGCGGGTTCGAGATCCCCCCGATCGCCATGGCCACCAGCAACAGCGCCGTGAAGCCCAGCGGCAACAGCGCCGCCAGAGTCGCCGTCACCGCCCCCACGACCGCAACAACCAGGATCAGCTGCCGACGGTCCATTCGGTCCGAGATCCAGCCGATGGGATACTGGAAGATCAGCCCCCCGAAATAGATCGCTGCAACGAAGATGGTGATCTCCAGCACCGACAGGCCGGCCACCCCGCCCCAGACCGCAGCCATGCCGAAGATCGCGGCAAAGACCCCGCCCATCAGGAAGATCCCCACCACACCCAGCGGGGATACATTGTAAAGCTGGCGAAAGCTCATCCGCTTGATGCTGCCAAAGGCCGGCGCCGGGCTGATCGACAGCAGGATCGGCGTGAACGCCAGCGATACCAGCACCGAAGGGATCACGAACAGCATGAACCCCGCCGGATCCGCCAGGTTGAGCACCCCCTGCGCGGTGATGATCCCCAGCATCTGCACGATCATGTAAAGCGACAGCGTCTGTCCGCGGGTTTCATTGGTGGCGGTATTGTTCAGCCAGCTTTCGGCAGTGACATAGACCCCCGCAAAGCAGAAGCCGATCAGCACGCGCAGCACCACCCAGACAATCCAGTCCGGGACCGCCGCATAGAGCACCAGCACCGCCGAGATCAGCGATCCCAGCGCCGCAAAGACCCGCACATGCCCCACCCGCCGGATCAGGTCCGGCGCCATGCGCGACCCGAACAGGAAGCCCAGGAAATAGGCAGACATCACCAGCGACATCTGCTGCGTGCTGAACCCTTCCAGGTTCCCGCGAATACCCAGCAACGTGCCCTGGATACCGTTGCCGATCATCAGCAGCAACATGCCCAGCAGCAAAGGCCAGGAAGCGGCGAAAACTCGGATCATGCAAGGCGCTCCTTCAAGCGTTCAGAGGTAGCATACCCGGAGACGGGTGCAAAACCTGCCACTTCAGCGACCATCTGTGTCGCTTTGCGGAATCAGCAGTGACGCGTCGCCATAGGAAAAGAATCGGTAACGCTCCTGTATGGCATGGGCGTAAATCTTGTGTATCCGCTCCGGCCCCATCAGCGCCGCCACCAGCATCATCAGCGTGGATTTCGGCAGGTGGAAATTGGTCATCAGCGCATCGGTCACGCGAAAGCGGTAGCCCGGCGTGATGAAGATGTCGGTTTCGCCGGTCCATTCGGCCAGGGTGCCATCGTCGCGGGCAGCGGTTTCGATCAGCCGCAACGCCGTTGTCCCCGCGGGGACAACACGCCCTCCGGCGGCGCGGGTGGCGTTGATCTCGGCCGCGGCCGGGGCCGAAACACTGCCCCATTCGGCATGCATCCGGTGGTCGCGGATATCATCGACCTTGACCGGCAGAAAGGTGCCCGCCCCGACATGGAGCGTGACCTCGGTCATGTCGATGCCGCGCGCGCGCAGGGCCTCCAGCAGGGGCGCATCGAAATGGAGCGAGGCCGTGGGCGCCGCCACCGCGCCTGCATGGCGGGCAAAAACCGTCTGGTAGTCCTGCAGATCGCGGTCATCGGTGGCGCGGCGCCCGGCAATATAGGGCGGCAAGGGCATCCGCCCGACCTCGGCCAGGGCCGCATCGAAGGCATCCCCCGTCAGTGCGAATCGCACCACCGCGTCCTCAGGGCCGCGGGTTTCGACCCTGGCCTGCAACCGGTCCGAGAAATGGATCACATCCCCTGCCTGCAGCTTGCGCAGGGGGCGCGCCAGCGCGCGCCAGGTGCCCTCGGGCAGGGGCGCAATCAGGGTTATGTCCACCCCGGCCTCGATCACGCCCTGAGCGGAGTGCCGCCGCCGCCGACCCGACAGTTGCGCAGGGATCACCCGGGTGTTGTTCAGCACCAGCCGGTCGCCAGGGCGCAGCAGGTCCGGCAGGTCGGCCACATGGCGGTTGGTTATCCGCGCCCCTTCGGCCACAAGCAGCCGCGCCGCCGGGCGCGGACGCACCGGGCGGGTGGCAATCAATTCCTCGGGCAGGTCAAAATCGAAATCCGAAAGTTTCATCGCGCCGTTCCGCCACCATGGCCATCGCAGGGCTTTATCTTTGCGGCCCAGCCACTACAACCACCCACGGATAACCCCGTAGTGAGGAGACCGATCATGGTCGATACCGGCGACGCCGCCCCCGATTTCACCCTGCCCCGTGACGGTGGTGGCGAACTGACGCTTTCAGCCCTGCGCCCGTCAAAGGTGGTGCTGTATTTCTACCCCAAGGATGACACATCGGGCTGCACCAAGGAGGCGCTTGGCTTCACCGGGGCCGCCGTGGATTTCGCCGCCGCCGATACGGTCGTGGTGGGTGTATCCAGGGACAGCGTGGCCAAGCATGACAAATTCATCGCCAAACATGACCTGAAGGTCGCGCTGGTTTCGGACACCGAGGGCGCGGTGTGCGAAAGCTATGGCACCTGGGTCGAAAAATCCATGTATGGCAAGAAATACATGGGTATAGAGCGCGCCACCTTCCTGATCGACGCCGAGGGAAAGATCGCCCGGGTCTGGCGCAAGGTCAAGGTGCCCGGCCATGTCGATGAGGTGCTGGCCGCCGCCAGGGCGCTCTAACATCTGCCACCCCGCACCCTGCCCGGCGCCCGCGCCGGGCAGCGCCGCCGAGGCGCGCAGGGTGGGTGGGTGGGCGCGGCTCGGCGGCGCTTCCCGGCCCAAACACAAGAGCGCCAGCCGAAGCCGCGCGCTTCCGTGCAGCCGTCAGCCCGCGCGCAACCCCGCGCCCCGGGCAATTCGCGCCAGCATCGCGGCATACTCTGGCGGCCCCTCGGACGCGCCGGTGACCCACAGGTAAAGGTCCTGATCATTCTCGGTCAGAAGCCGCTCATAGAGGTCCAGATCACCCGCATCCAACTGCGTGATCTCGCGGTCGGCAAAGGGTCCCAGGATCAGGTCCATCTCCTTTGTGCCACGCCGCCAGGACCGCATGCGCAGCATCTTCAACCGGTTCTCCGGAACGCTCACAGCGCGTCCTTCATCACGGCGCGCAACCGCTTTTCCAGCATACCCAGCCGGTCGGACAACTGACCCATCTCAACCCGAACCTGGCGCAGGTCCCCCATCAGGTCCCGCGCCGTGGCCGCCAGTTCGGCATCGGCCGCAGGTTCATGCAGCCCGTCACCCTGCCCCGTCAACAGCCAGCGAATGGACACATTCAGCACCCCCGCGACCATCTGCAGCTTGTTGGCACGGGGTTCCGAGACATCGTTCTCCCACCCTTCGACCGTCTTGAGCTTCACCCCCATGCGCCGGGCAAGGGTGCGCTGATCCATGCCCGCGGCTTCGCGCGCGGCGGTCAACCGGTCCCCGAATGTGGCGGCATCGCCGCTGAACCACTCGGCCCCTGGCGCGGCCCCGGCTGCGGCTGCCGCAGCTTCGCCGGTCGGTTCCATGTTCTCATCTGACGGCATGTGCCTGTCCTCCGTTCTTTTACTTCTGCCGAAGCCCGCGCCAACCCTGCCGTTGCGGCCAGCCGTGATGCGGAGTCGCCGCCGGGCCCTGGTCTGCCGGGGTTGCCTGTGTCCCTTCCGAACCCTAGAAGATCGACGTCACAGTTGCAAACCGGAGCCTTGGCCCATGTCCTTTCTGTCGCAGCGCCTGTCGCGGGTCAAACCCTCGCCGACCATGGCGATCACGGCGCGCGCCGCCGAGTTGAAGGCCGCCGGGAAGGACATCATCAGCCTGAGCGCGGGAGAGCCCGATTTCGACACCCCGGCCCATATCCGCGCCGCCGCCAAGGCCGCCATCGATGCCGGGCACACCCGATACACCACCGTGGACGGCACACCCGCGCTGAAGGCCGCGATCTGCCGCAAGTTCCGGCGCGACAACGCGCTGGAGTACACGCCCGCGCAGGTGAGCGTCAGCAGCGGCGGCAAGCAGGTGCTGTGGAACGCGCTGATGGCCACGCTCAACCCCGGCGATGAGGTGATCATCCCCGCGCCCTATTGGGTCAGCTACCCCGATATGGTGCTGATGGCCGGGGGCACGCCCGTGGTGGTGCCCGCAGGCCCCGAAACCGGCTATCGCATGACCGCCCAAGCGCTGGAGGCCGCGATCACGCCGCGCACCAAATGGCTGATCTTCAACTCGCCTTCAAACCCCACCGGGGCGGGCTATGACGCGGCGGCATTGCGCGCACTAACCGATGTGCTGCTGCACCATCCGCAGGTCTGGGTGATGTCGGATGACATGTACGAACATCTGGTGTTCGATGATTTCCGCTTCGTCACCCCCGCGCAGATGGAGCCGCGGCTGATGGATCGGACCCTGACCGTGAACGGGGTGTCCAAGGCCTATGCCATGACCGGCTGGCGGATCGGCTATGCGGCCGGGCCCGAGCGGCTGATCCGCGCCATGGGCAAGGTGCAGTCGCAATCGACCTCGAATCCCTGCTCGGTCAGCCAGATGGCGGCACTGGCGGCGCTGGACGGCCCGCAGGAGTATCTTGAAGACAACAAGGCCCTGTTCCAGCGGCGGCGGGATCTGGTGGTCTCGGCACTGAATGGCTGCGCGGGGGTGCACTGCCCTGTGCCCGAAGGCGCATTCTATGTGTATCCTGACATATCGGGGTGCATCGGCAAGCGCTCGGCCAAGGGCACGCGGATCGGCACCGATGAGGATTTCGCCACGGCGCTTCTGGATGAAACCGGGGTGGCGGTGGTGTTTGGCGCCGCCTTCGGCCTGTCGCCGGCGTTCCGGGTCAGCTATGCCAGCGCCGATGACACCCTGCGCGATGCCTGCGGGCGGATCGCGCGCTTCTGCGCCGGGCTGCGGTAGCTGGCGGAAGGGGGCGCTCCCGCCCCCGGACGGCGCGGCCCGGGGGCCGCTTGCCGGCGTTGGGCCGGGCGCGCGCAAGCGCGCGCCGCTGGCCTTGTCTGGCAGATGCTGCGCCCGGGGGGATCAGGCGTCAGGGCGGGCGCCGAGGAGTTGCGCCAGTCGGCGCAGGGCAAGCTCATAGCCCTGCACACCGCAACCCGCGATCACCCCATCCGCCCGATACGAGACATAGGAGTGGTGCCGGAAGGTTTCGCGGCGGTGAATATTGGAAACATGCACCTCCATCACCGCGCCGTCAAAGGCGTTGAGCGCATCAAGGATCGCAACCGATGTATGGCTGTAGGCGCCCGGGTTGATGACGATCCCCGCCATCTGTCCGCGCGCCTGCTGGATCAGATCGACCAGGGCGCCTTCGTGGTTGGTCTGCGCGGCGGTGACCTCCAGCCCCAGGGCCGTGCCGGTGGCCCTGGCGGCGGCCTCCACATCCGGCAGCGTCTTGGCGCCATAGATTTCGGGTTCACGCGTGCCCAGGAGGTTCAGATTGGGGCCGTTGAGCAGCAGGATGCGGGTGGGCATGGCTTGGATCTCCGTTCACCGGGCACTGTTGCGCCGGTGCGGCCGAAGGTCAAGCAGGAGACGGGTCAGCGCCCTGGGCTCTGCCGGGCGGGGGATCGCTTTGGCTGATCCGCGAAGGCCCTGTCACCTCCGCTGCAGAATCGAAGGGCAGCGGGGCGGCGCTCAGTAGAGGCGGTCGAACCCGGGGGCGGCGGCAGTGCTGTCCCCCCCTTCGGAGGCTGCGGCACCAGTTGGCTGTCCGGTGGAAGCGGTGCTGCCCGAATCGCTGTCCCCGCGCATGGCTGGCGCAGGTGCAGGCGCGTCTTCGTGGCTATCGGCAGCAGGACCCTCAGCCCTGAATTCAGGCGCGCGGTCCTGGCCCGGCTCCAGCACCTGTTCGGGCGGGGGGCTGCGCAGTTCCTCGCGCAGGTTCTCCAGCAGGGTGATCTTGAAGCTTGGTTTTGGACCAAAGAGGTCCGCCGGCACCGGCGACAGGGCCAGGCGTGCGTTGAAGAGCGGCCCCGCAGTCGATGCAACCGTACCGGCCTGTTCGACGGCGATGATGGTTTCCGAGGCCGCAGCCGGAGCGGCGGCATCGGGTCGCCCTGGCTGGCTGGTTGCATCCACGGGCGCCGCGCGCAAGGCGCTGGCGTCACGGGTCACGGGCTGTGGCTGAGAGGTGGATTGCGCCACCGCCGAGGGCATGGGCTGAAGCATAGGTAAGACCTCCGAACCGGAACCTGCCCCAGGGGGCTGAATTGGATGACAGCATCCGGCCCCGGGGTTCCCCATGCACGAAGTTGCCGGATCAATCCGGCCCAACGCATGCAGCACCCACCAGCCGCCTGCCCGACCATGATAGCGTGAAGCTCTTAATCCCGGGTTAACGCGGCCCGCATTCCGTCACGGCCTGAAAACCCGCAAAAAGGCAAAAGGGCGCCCGCAACTGCAGGCGCCCTTGCCGATACCGTCAATGGACGGGTTTTACTTGGCTTCCGAGATGAACTTCACCGCATCGCCAAAGGTCTGGATGTTCTCGGCGGCATCATCGGGGATTTCGATGCCGAACTCTTCCTCGAACGCCATCACCAGCTCGACCGTATCCAGGCTGTCGGCGCCCAGATCGTCGATGAACGAGGCATTGTCGGTGATCTTGTCTTCCTCGACGCCCAGATGCTCGACAACGATCTTCTTCACGCGATCTGCGATATCGCTCATGTCAGTTCCTCTGTCATTTCCGGGGCGGACCCGGGTTGTGGTATCCCTCGCTCAACCGAGCGACGTTTGGAGCCTGTCAGGTGCGCCCTGCCACAGGCCGACCATCGCGCAAGTGCTGCCCCGGCGCGATCCGAGCCGCCTATAGCATATGCAGGCGGGTTGGCAAACGCTTTCGCCACCTGCGCAGAGAACGGCACGCGCCTGCGTCACAACATGGCCATACCGCCATTGACGTGCAGAGTGGCGCCGGTCACGTAACCGGCCACGGGGCTGGCCAGATACAGCACGGCCCCGGCAACCTCGTCGGCCTCACCCATCCGGCCGGCGGGGATCTTCTGCATCAGGCCCGCGCGCTGGTCTTCGGTCAGTTTCTCGGTCATGGCGGTGCTGATGAAACCCGGCGCCACGCAATTGACGGTGATGTTGCGCGCGGCGACCTCATGGGCCAGGGCCTTGGACAGGCCCACCATCCCGGCCTTGGCGGCGGCGTAATTCGCCTGGCCGGGGTTGCCGATCGCACCAACGACGGACCCGATATTGACGATCCGCCCCCAGCGCGCCTTCATCATGCCCCGGATCGCCCCGCGGCACAGGCGCATGGTGGCGGTCAGGTTCACATCGATCACCGCGTTCCAGTCGTCATCCGACATGCGCATGAACAGGTTGTCGCGGGTGATCCCGGCATTGTTGACCAGAATGTCCAGGCTGCCCATGGCGGCGCTGGCGGCCTTTGGCAGGGCATCGACGGCCTGCGGATCGGACAGGTTGCACGGCACCACATGGGCGCCCTGTCCCAGCTCCCCGGCCAGGGCGCGCAACGGATCCTCACGCGTACCCGAAAGCGCCACCTGCGCCCCGGCGCCATGCAAGGCGCGCGCAATGGCGGCACCGATCCCCCCCGATGCCCCGGTCACCAGGGCCGATTTTCCTGTCAGATCAAACATGCTGCTTCACGTGCCTCCCCTTGTCGCAAACGCGGGTATTCGTCTCCTATGCGGTCAATAACAGGGATGCCGCGCGCCCACCATATATGTGCAAAGATTTACCTTGCTTCGGCGCGGTTCAGCCATGACAAGAAACAGCCACCCCGATGGAGACGCCAATGCCGATGGAGCGCGCCGAGATCATTGCCCTGTTCCAGGTCGGCGTGCGCGCGGCAGACCCCGGCGCCGCCGTGGAGCGGGCGCTGGCCGCGCATCCGCTCAGCACTGGCGGGCGGCTCGTCGTGCTGGCCCTGGGCAAGGCGGGCCTGTCGATGATGCGCGCCGCCCTCGCCGTGCTTTCACCGCCCGCACAGGCGCTGGTGGTGACCAATCATGAAAACGCAGGCGATCTGCCCGGCGCCCGCGTGCTGGCGGCAGGGCACCCGGTGCCCGATGAGAACGGGTTGCGCGCCGGGCAGCAGGTCTTGCAGATGCTGGCACAGGCCGGGGCCAATGACACCGTGCTGGTGCTGGTCTCGGGCGGCGGTTCGGCGCTGCTGCCCGCGCCGGTGCCCGGGCTGACCCTGGCGGACAAGGCCGCGGTGAACGAACTGCTGCTGGGCGCCGGGCTGGACATCACCGAGATGAACGCCGTGCGCCAGCATCTCTCAGCGCTCAAGGGCGGGGGGCTGCTGCGCGCCGCCGCCCCCGCCCGGGTCACGGCGCTGATCCTGTCGGATGTGATCGGCGATGACCTGCGGGTGATCGCCTCGGGGCCGACGGTGGCGCCGATTCGCCCGCGCGCACAAGTGGTGGCCGGGCTGAAGGAACGCGGGTTGTGGGCCAGGCTGCCCGCCGCGGCGCGCGCGGCGCTGGAACGGCCCGAGGCGGAGGAACCGCTGCCCGCCGCCACCAACCGGCTGATCGGGTCCAACCGCATGTCGCTGGATGCCATGGCCGGTGCCGCGCCCGAAGCCAGGATCCTCTCGGACGCCCTGACCGGAGATGTCGCCGAAGCCGCGCAGGCGATCTGCGATGCCGCAGCGTCCACGCCGCGCGGAACCGGCCTGCTGGCGCTTTTCGGGGGCGAAACCACGGTGCACCTGCACGGAACAGGCCAGGGCGGGCGCAATCAGGAACTGGCGCTGCGGGTGGCCCAGGGCCTGAGCGCAGCACTGCCCCCGGATCGCGGCTGGCGCTTCCTCTCGGGCGGGACCGATGGGCGTGACGGTCCCACCGATGCCGCTGGCGGCGTGACCGACCCGCACACGATCAACCGCATCACTGCCGCCGGTGGCGACCTGCAGGCGCTGCTGGCCAATAACGACAGCTATCACGCGCTGGGGCTTTCCGGGGACCTGCTGCGGATCGGGGCCACGGGGACGAATGTGGCCGATCTGCAGGTCCTCTCGCTTGACCCCTGAGCGCAGGCGCCAGACATCCCGCCCGCCCCTCGCGCGCATCGCGCGCGCCCGGCCCAACGGGACGCGCCGCGCTTGCGCGGCAAGGACGGGCGGGAGGGCCGGTCAAACCACCCCTCCGCCCGGGCAAGTAAGTGCGGGCCAGTCAGCGCTGGTCGGTCAGTGCGTGGCCGGTCAGAGCAGGCCGGTCAGTGCGTGGCCACCCACTGCGCCGGGATCAGCCCGCGCAGGGCGTTGCCCACCCATAGCCGCACATCCGGCAGGTCCCCGCCCCGCAAGACTTCCTCGGGGACATCCAGCGCCGCGCGCAGGACCCCGGGCAGCAACCCGCAGGCCAATGGCGGCGTCCGCATCCCCGCGCCCCGGTCAAAGAACACAGTGGTGATGGTCCCGTCGCAGACCTCGCCGCGCTCATTGAGGAACACCACCTCGTCCACCCCCTCGGGCAGCGCGGCGCGGGCGTCATCATAGACCGCGCGGCGGGTGGATTTGATCCGCAGCCAGGGATCGTCTGACCGCAACCGCGCCGCCGCCAGCCCCACGCGCCAAAGCGTTGCCTCGGGCGGCAGTGGCCCATCCGTCACCTCCACCCGGCCCCTTGCGTCCAGCGTCAGGCGCAGACGCGCGGGCACGCCCTCGGGGCCGCGCGGCGCAACCTCGGGCACCGCCCAGCCCAGCGCCGCCGCCCCTGCGCGCAGCCGTGCCAGATGCAGCGGCCAATGCGCCACCCCCGCGCCATCCCAGCGCATGGTTTCGATCAGTTTCAGCCCGGGCGCGTCAGCCCCTGCATGTAGCGTGCTTTCCACAGCGCCTCCTCCCATTCGCCCTCGGCGGTGCTGTCCTGCACCACGCCGCCCCCCACATTGGCCAGAACGCCCCCGTCCGGATACAGCCGCAGCGTGCGGATCGCCACCGACCAGCACTGGTCCCCCCCGGGTGCCGCCCAGCCGACCGCCCCGCAATAGACCCCGCGCGATTGCGGCTCCAGCTCGGCGATGATCTGCATGGCGCGGATCTTCGGCGCCCCGGTGACCGAGCCGCAGGGAAACAGCGCCGCCATCAGCGCGGTCAGCCCCGTCCCGGCCTGCAACCGGCCCCGGATGCGGCTGCTCATCTGGTGCACCGTGGCGAAGCTTTCGACCGCAAACAGCTCCGGCACCGAGACCGAGCCGATCTCGCTGATCCGTCCGATATCATTGCGCAACAGATCCACGATCATCAGGTTCTCGGCCAGCACCTTGTCGCTGTCCGAAAGCGCAGCGGCAAGGCGCGCATCCTCGGCCGGGTCAGGGCTGCGCGGGGCGGTGCCCTTCATGGGGCGGCTTTCGATCACCCCGTCGCGGACGTCAAAGAACAGCTCGGGGCTGCGTGAGATGATCACCGGCCCCACGCCCAGATCCACGAATGCGCCAAAGCCCACGTCCTGCCGCGCGCGCAACGCCCCATAAAGCCCCAGCGCCGAGCCCGCCGCCAGCCGCGACCCCATCGGAAAGGTCAGGTTCACCTGATAGCAATCCCCGGCGGCGATATACTCCAGCAGCCGGGCCATGGCGGCGTCATAATCGGCGCGCGACACCAGGGGCACAGGCGGGTCCAGCCGCACGGCATCTGCGGCGGCGGTGGCCTGGGCCTGGATTGCAGCGGCGGGTTCGGGAGCGTCGCAGATGGCCAGCAGCACCAGCGGCTCTGCCCCGGAATCGGGCTTCAGACAAGGGCGCAGGCGCGGCTCAAAGGCGTAGCCCGCCTCATAGGCCAGATAGCCCGCGACCCAGGCACCCGCGCGGCGGGCAGCCTCGGCGCGCTCCAGCACCGGGGCGACCTCGTCCAGACTGCGCGCGCAGAGAACCTCGCGCGGGGGCCCAAAGGCCGACGCCTGCCCGCCAGGTCCATGTTCGATGACAATCACTGCCGCTTCCCGTTGCCCCGAGTCGGTTGCGCGCCCCGTGGCGCATCGGGCCGGTTAGCATGTTTGCGGGTGGGCTGGTAGAGTGCGCGGCACGGCCCACCCCGCCAGCGACCGCGCACTATGCGCGCATGCGCGCACTGGTCGGATCATACATCGGCTTGAGGCTGGCCCGGGCACCGATGCGGCGGCCCGCCACCTCGATCTGCCAGTCCGAGGCCAGCAGCGCCGCCGCATCCTGATCCTTCGCGGGCACATAGCCCATGCCCACCGCAGCGCCCAGATGATGGCCATAGGCGCCGGAGCTGAGGTAGCCCACAACCTGCCCGTCGCGCAGAATCGGCTCCTTGTGATAGAGCATCGGGTCCGGGTCGCTCAGCAGGAATTGCAGCATCCGGTATTCGGGGCCGCTTTCACGCCGCCGCAGAACCGCATCACGGCCGATGAACCCGGGCTTGTCGGTCTTTACGGCAAAGCCCAGGCCTGCGTCGATGACATGGTCTTCGCAGGTGATGTCATGGCCGAAATGGCGGAAGGCCTTTTCGATCCGGCAGCAATCCATCGCGTGCATGCCGCACAGTTTCAGACCTGCCTCGGCGCCGGCTTCCATCAGGGTTTCAAACGCATGCACCGCCATGTCGGTGCTGACATAGACCTCCCAGCCCAACTCGCCCACATAGGACACGCGGTGCGCGCGCGCGAGGCCCAGGCCCAGCTCGATCTGCCGCGCGGTGCCGAAGGGGAAGCGGTCGAAATCGTCCGGGCTGGCGGCTGCCATGACCTCCCGCGCGCGGGGCCCCATGACGGCCAGCACGGCTTCGGCTGCGGTCACATCGACGATGGCCACGCGGTCCTCACCCCGGTGACGGGTCAGCCAGTCCTGATCGGCGGGGCGGGTGGCGGCGGGGGTGACGACGATATAGGCGTCCTCGGACAGGCGGGTGACGGTGACATCGGCCTCGATCCCGCCGCGCGCGTTCAGGAACTGCGTATAAACGATCCGCCCCGGTGGCACGGCCACGTCATTGCCGCAGACGCGGTTGAGGAAGGCCTCGGCATCCGGCCCTTCGACCCGGATCTTGCCGAAGCTGGACATGTCATACATGCCGACCCCGCTGCGGATCGCCGCGACCTCGGCCGCCGTGTTGGAAAACCAGTTCTGGCGGCCCCAGCTGTAGCGATACGCGCGCTCCTGCCCCGGGTTCGCATACCAGTTGGCGCGCTCCCAGCCTGCGGTCTCGCCCATGACGGCGCCGTGGGCTTCCAGCAGATGATGCAGCGGTGTGCGCCGGATGCCGCGCGCCGTGGCCTTCTGCCGATAGGGGAAATGGTCAGCATAGAGCAGGCCCAGCGCCTCGGTCGCGCGGTCCTTCAGGTAGCGGCGGTTGTTCTGGAAGGGCTGCACCCGGGCGATGTCGATCTCGCCCAGATCGAAGGGGCGCGCGCCATCCTCCATCCATTGCGCCAACGCCATGCCCGCGCCGCCTGCCGACTGGATGCCGATGGAGTTGAACCCGGCGGCCACCCAGACATTGGCCGTCCCCGGCGCCAGGCCCAGGTGATAGGCATTGTCCGGGGTAAAGCTTTCGGGGCCGTTGAAGAAGGTATGGATGCCCGCCTCGGCCAGCATGGGCAGGCGGTGGGTGGCTTTCTCCAGGATCGGTTCGAAATGGTCGAAATCGGGGGGAAGCTCGTCGAATTCGAAATCCGCCGGGATACCGTCCAGCGCCCAGGGCTTGGCCACGGGTTCGAAGGCGCCCAACATCATCTTGCCCGCGTCCTCCTTGTAATAGGCGCATTCATCGGGCACGCGCAGGACCGGAAGCTGCGTCAGCCCCGCAATCGGCTCGGTCACGATGTAGAAGTGTTCGCAGGCCTGAAGGGGCACCGAAACGCCCGCCATCAGCCCGACCTCACGCCCCCACATGCCGGCGCAGTTCACCACATTGTCGCAGGCGATATGGCCCTGCGCGCCCTCTGCCGCCCAGTCCACGCCGGTCACACGGTCGCCCGAGCGCCGGATGCCGGTCACGCGCGTATTCTCGAACACCTGCGCACCGCGCATGCGCGCGCCCTTGACCATGGCCAGCGCGATATTCGCCGGGTCCCCCTGCCCGTCCGTGGGCAGCCAGACGCCGCCCACCACGCCATCGAGGTTCAGATGCGGGTAGCGCTCGGCGATCTCAGAAGGGCCGACCTCCTCCACCGGCACGCCAAAGGCGCGGGCCATGGAGGCAAGGCGCAGCAATTCTTCCTGCCGCTCGGTGGTCAGTGCCACGCTGATGGACCCCACCTGCCGGAAGCCGGTGGCGATGCCGGTCTCGGCCTCCAGACTGCGATAGAGGTCTGCGGTATACCGCGCCAGCTTCGTCATGTTGGACGAGCTGCGCAACTGCCCGATCAGCCCCGCCGCGTGCCACGTGGTCCCCGAGGTCAGGCGCTTGCGCTCCAGCAGCACCACATCGGACCAGCCGAGTTTCGTCAGGTGATAGGCGACGGATGCGCCGATGACACCGCCGCCGATGATCACGGCGCGGGCGTGGGAGGGAAGGGTCATGTCGGTCCTTTCAGACGATGGTATGCCCGGCAGCGCGCAGGCGGCGGGCGATTTCGGCAATATGGGCGGGGCCGGTTTCACAGCAGCCACCGACCAGCGTGGCCCCGGCGGCCACCCAGCCCAGGGCGTGATCGGCGTAACGCTCAGGCCCCATGTCGCGCCGGGCGGTCAGCGCGTCGGCAGTGGGTTTCTCGCGCAGGAAATCCTCGGTGATCTGCTCGAACCCGTTGGCCAGCGCGCCAAAGGGGCGGCCAAGGGCAGCCAGATGCGGCATGGCGGTGTCCATCGCCTCGGGCGCGGAACAATTGGCCAGAAGGCTCTCCACCGGCCCCAGCACCGGCGCCAGCGCGGCGATCGGCTCGCCCGAGCGCAGCACGGTGCCGTCGGTGTCGCTGAGCGTGACCGCCAGCCACAGCGGGATGCCATGGCGCGCGGCGATTGGCGCGGCGGCCTCGATGAAGGCGCGGGCATGGGCGACCGAGGCCACGGTTTCCGCCAGCAGGATATCGCAGCGCGGGGCCAGCAGGTTGGCGACCTCGGCATAGATCGCCACCGCCCTGTCATGCGGGGGCATCTTGTCGGGGCGGTAGCTTTGCACCAGCGGGCCGGTGCTGGCCGCGATCCGGCCCCCGCCATGGGCGTCACGCGCAGCACGGGCGGCATCGAGCGCCTGCGCAAGCAGCGCCTCGAACCGGTCGGCAAAGGGGGTGCCCGCCAGCCGGTCGCGGTGCACGGCATAGGTGTTGGCGGTGGCGACCGTGGCCCCGGCAGCGAAATAATCCGCATGGATCGCCTGCACCAGTTCGGGGCGGTCCAGCATCACCTGCGTGGCCCAGAGCGGTGTGGGACGGTCCCCGGCGCGGGCGAGCAACTCCTGCCCCATGCCGCCGTCCAGAAGGGTGATCGCACTCATGCCCGCAGCCTTTCGTTTTCGGGGTCCCAAAGCGGCGCGTCGCCATGCACCGTGGCCGGGAAGCGCTGGCCGAAGATTTCCACCTCCAGCCGCTGGCCCGGCACCACCAGATCGGCGCGCAGCATCGCCTGCGCCACCTGCGCGCCGACGCGATAGCCCCAGGCCGCCGAGGTCACCTCGCCCACCAGCGCATCGCCGGACCACAGGTTCGCCATATAGGGTGCGTCGGCCTCGGCCCCGTCGATGGTCAGGATAGTGAAGCGCTTGGCGGGACCGGCCTGCCTTTCGGCCAGCAGCGCGGCGCGGCCCGGGAAGTCGGGCTTCGACCAGTCGATGAACCGCTCCAGCCCGGCGCCGAGCAGGCTGTAATCGGTGGACAGGTCCTGCTTCCAGGCGCGATAGCCCTTTTCCATGCGCAGGCTGTCAAGCGCCCACATGCCAAAGGGCTGCGCGCCACCTTCCATCACCGCCGCGTGGACCTTTGGCCCGTCCTCGGGTGCGCAATGGATCTCCCAGCCCAGTTCCCCGGCAAAGGACACCCGCGCCAGCATCGCCCGGCACCCGGCCACCGTCACGCCTTGCTGCACCGACAGCCACGGACGCGACAGGTCGGCATCGGTCAGCGGCGCCAGCACGTCGCGCGCCTTCGGCCCGGTGACCAGCAGGCAGGTGGCGTCCTCGGTCCAGTCCTCGAAGGTCACGCCTTCGGGCAAGTTCGCGCGCAGCACATCGGCGTCATGCCATTGCGCCACGGCGGCGGTGATCAGGCTGATGCCATCCTCGGCTTCGGGGATGACGCTCATTTCGGTGACGATCCGCCCGCGGGCATCGGCGAAATAGGCCAGCCCCATGCGCCCCGGCTGCGGCAGGCGCGAGGGCGTCAGCCCGTCCAGATACGCCCGCGCCCCCGGCCCCGACAGCCGGAAGCGCGAAAACCCGCAGATTTCCAGCACGCCGCAGCCATCGCGCACGGCCTCGGCCTCGGCCCGCACGCGCGGCTCCCACGGGCCGTTCCGCTCCCAGATATGCGTGCTTTCCTCGGAGGTATCGTCGCCCGGGGCGGCGAACCATGTGGCGCGTTCCCAGCCGTTATAGGGGGCGAATTGCGCGCCCAGTTCCTTCAGCCGCCCGTGCAGGGGCGAGACCCGCTGATCCGCCCCCGCAGGCCAGCGGTGGTGCGGGAAGTGGATGGCGTATTCATGGCCATAGATTTCCACCGCCTTGGCCAGCGCATAGGCGTCATCGGCATGTTCGGTGAAGCGGCGCGGATCGCAGGACCACATGTCCCATTCGGTGCCGCCCTCGGTGATCCATTCGGCCAGCACCTTGCCCGCGCCGCCCCCCTGCGCGATGCCGAAGGTGAAGACGCAGGCCTCGAACGCATTGGGCACGCCGGGCATGGGGCCGATGAGCGGGTTGCCGTCGGGGGCATAGGGGATGGGGCCGTTGATGACCTTTTCCACGCCGACGCTGCCCAGAAGCGGCACGCGGGCCATCGCATCTTCAATATACCATTCCAGCCGGTCCAGATCATCGGGGTAAAGCTGGAAGCTGAAATCCTGCGGAAAGGGATCATCCGGCGTGACCCAATGCGCGCGGCAGTTGCGCTCATAGGGGCCCAGGTTGAAACCCGCCTTTTCCTGGCGCAGGTAATAGCTGCTGTCCACATCGCGCAGAAGCGGCAGCTTGTGGCCGACCTCGGCCGCCCAGGCCGCGATTTCGGGGATCTGTTCGGTCAGCAGATACTGGTGGCTCATCACCGCCATGGGCACACGCCGCCCGCCATAGGGGCGGAACCATTCGCCCACCTGCTGGGCATAATATCCGGCGGCATTGACCACATATTCGCAGCGAATTTCGCCCTTTTCGGTCAGCACCACCCATTCCCCGTTTTCGCGCCGCACGCCGGTGGCGGGCGTGTGGCGCAGGATGCGCGCGCCGCCCATCCGCGCCCCGCGCGCCAGGGCCTGGGTCAGTTGCGCGGGGTCGATATCGCCATCCGCCGGGTCATAAAGCGCGCCTTCAAGATCATGGAGTTCGATGAACGGGTAACGGTCCCGGATTTCCGACGGCGCCAGCAATTCCAGATCCATCCCCTGCGGGCGCCCCATGCCCACGGCGCGGGCGAATTCCTGCACCCGCTGGCGCGAATGAGCCAGCCGGATGGACCCGGTGACATGGTAGTTCATGGGGTAATCGACCTCATCGCCCAATCGGCGATACAGCTCGGTCGAATAGCGCTGCATGTTCATGATCGACCACGAGGCCGAGAAGGTCGGGCAATTCCCCGCCGCATGCCATGTGGACCCTGCGGTGAGTTCGTTCTTTTCCAGCAGAACGCAGTCACGCCACCCGGCCTGCACCAGATGATAGAGCGCCGAGGCGCCCACCGCCCCCCCGCCGATGATCACCACTCGCGCGGTTGTCGGAAACGCGGCATTGTCCTGCGGCTCGGTCATGGTCAGGCTCCTTTCAATACACGGGCGGAGAGATGACCCAGACGGCAACCGCCGGGGCATCATGGGGGTTTTCCCAGCGCAGCGCCTCGCCGCGGGTGCGGAAACTGTCGCCGGGGCCGATCTCGAACCGGTCGCCGTCCAGCCAGATCACCAACCGCCCCGAGACCATATGCACGATTTCCGTGGTGTGGCGGACATGGGCATCAGGACGGCGCGCGCCGGGCGCGAAGGTTGAGAGAATCACCTCGAAGTCATCGGTCAGATCGGGCGAAAGAAGTTCCTCATGCAGCCCGGTGCCGGGGTCCGAGATCATCCGCCGCGCGCCCCGCCGCACCACGCGCCCGGCCTCATGCTCGGGCGCCTCGGCGGTGCCGAAGAACATGGCCAGCGGCACATCGTAAAATGTTGCGAAAGCGCGCAATTCGGTGATCGAGGGCGAAGAGATGTCACGCTCCACCTGGCTGAGCCAGCCGACCGAACGCCCCATGCGCGCGGCCAGGTCCTGCAGCGTCAGCTTGCGCGCCCGGCGCAGCGCGCGCAGATCGGCACCAAGAGAGCGGGAATGAGAAGACATGGCGGCCCTTTCGACTGAGGGCAGCCTATCGCGGCTCATGAAAAAATCAAACGGAATTTCACGTAAAGGGCGCCAGCGCGCGTCATTCCGTCTCGAACACCGGTGCGTCAGGGTCGGGGTTCAGGAACTCGGATTGCAAGGTATGCTCCAACCCGTCGGACAGGGTCATGACGGGCGCGAAGCCCTCCAGATCATGGGCGGCGCTGGCAAAGCTGCTGTCGGCGCAGAACTTGCGCACGCGGATCGAACTGATGGGCAGGCGTCGCCCGCTGACGGCCGCCACCGCATCGGCCACATACCCCCCGGCCAGCCCGAACCAGTAGGGCACCCGCGGCCCCACCCCGGATTTCCCGCGCACCCGCTGGCGCACCAGCGAGACCAGCGCGTTCATGTCCAGATCCGGCTTGTCCACATAGTTGAACAGATGTACCCCGGGGCCAAGGGTGGTGGCATGGTGCAGGAAGGCCGCGAGGTTTTCCACATAGGCCATGGACTTGCGGTTGCGCCCGGCCCCGATCATCACGAACCGCCCCGACCCTACGAAGGACAGCAGATTGTAGACATTGCCCCTGTTGCCGGGGCCAAACACCACCGTAGGCCGCACGATCGTCAGGCAGCGCCGGTCGGGGGCCTCGGCCTGCCAGGCGCGCAGCACCTGCTCGGCCTGGTATTTGGTGCGGCCATAGTCATTGAAGGGTGCGATGGCGCCATCTTCGGCAGTGCCCGGCGGAGCAAAGCCATAGACAGCCACCGTGCTGGTAAAGACGATCCGGTCGATCCCCTTCTCTCGCGCCACGGCGGTCAGGGTTTCGGTGCCGCCCACATTCACCGCATGATACCGTTGGCGCGGGCGGACATCATCGCGGTGCTCGGCGGCCAGATGGATCACGGTCTCAGCCGCCAGATGGGTGCGCAACGCGTCGGCATCGCAGATATCGCAAGCGGTGGCGCGTTCCGGAAACAGGGGCGAGGGCCGTGTGTCCAGGATCCGAAAGCCCGTCTGGCGCTGCGCCAGCCGCGTGCAAAGGGTGCTGCCGATGAACCCGCTGCCGCCCGTGATGGCGATCATCCCCGCCTCCTTCATGAATGTCCCCGGATCGCCCGGTCTGCAGGCATCCGGGGTCGGTAACGGGTCTAGAGCATCGAGATCGGGCGATAAAGGGCACAATCGCAAGGCACGCGCGGCGGGTCACCGCCGCGCCAGTTTCTTCACATCGGCCAGGGACCTGGCTGCCGCAGGCGACCCTGCCGCAGTGCCGTCAGGGTCTGATCACCGGGCGCGCGGCGGCCCCCTGGCGGCCCAGTTCGCGTGACACCAGACCGGTCAGGTCCTGCAAGCTGTAGGGTTTGCCCAGAAAAACCGAGTCCGGAACATCGGCGCTGCCCTGCGGCAGATGCTCTTCGGCATAGCCCGAGATGAAGATGGCCGGGACATCGGGGCGCTCTTTCCGAGCCTGCTGCACCCAGGAGGGGCCATCCATCCCGGGCATGACCACATCGCTGACAAACAGGTCCACATGCAGGTCAGGATCCTCGAGGATGCGCAGGGCCGCCTCGCCACAATCGGCCTCGATCACCGAATGGCCGCGCATCTGCAGGGCACGGGCCGTGAAGGCGCGAACGGGGGCTTCATCCTCCACCAGCAGGATGGCGCCGATGGTCGCGGGCTCGGGCGGCTGCTGGCCGGGCCGCGGGGCATCCGGATCAGGGTGTGCTGCGACCAACACGCCGGTGTCCGGTGCAGGGTCAGCGGCGTCTGTCGCGGGGTCATGGACCGCGAAATAGAGCGTGAAACTGGTGCCCTTTCCCAGCTCGCTGTCGACAAAGATGAATCCGCCGGTCTGCTTGACGATTCCATAGACGGTGGACAGGCCCAGTCCCGTGCCCTTGCCCGGCGACTTGGTGGTGAAGAACGGCTCGAACACCTTGGAAAGATGTTCGGGGGCAATCCCGGTGCCTTCGTCCTGGACGATGATCTGGGCATAGGTCCCGGCGGGCACCCTGGCCTTGTCGCGCAACAGATCCCTGTCAAGCGTCACCATGCGCGATTCGATCCGGATCTCGCCGCCCATGGGCATGGCATCGCGGGCATTGACCGACAGGTTCATCAGCACCTGTTCGACCTGCCGCCGGTCGGCGCGGATATGGCCCATGTCCACGCCATGAACAAGCGTCAGCGTCACCCGCTCTCCCAGCAGCCGGTTGAGCAGATGCGCCAGTTCACACAGGGTCTCTTCGACGTCCAGAACCTCGGGCTCCATCCGCGTCTTGCGCGAGAAGGCCAGCAACTGCCGGACCAGCCCCGCGGCGCGGTTGGCATTCTGCTGGATCTGGATCAGGTCCGGGTAATCCGGATCAAAGCGGTCATGGCGCAGCAGCAGAAGGTCGCAATACCCCAGGATCGCCGTCAGCAGGTTGTTGAAATCATGCGCCACGCCCCCTGCCAGCTGCCCCACGGCGTGCATTTTCTGGCTTTGACTGAAACGGTCTTCAAGCTCCTTGAAGTCGGTGGCATCGGACAGGACCATCAGCAGCCTGTCCGCATCCTCGCGGCCCAGGCGACGCAGGGTCACCTGCAGGAAGGTCGAATCGCCCGAGCGTGGTGCCCGCAGGATCTCGGAACGGTTCGGCGCCTTGCCTGCGCGCATGTCCGCCAGCCAGTCGCCAAGCGGACGCCCGGGCCCTTCCAGCACCCGGGTCAGGTCCAGGGCTTCGTCCCTGGCCAGCCCCAGCAGGCGCCGTCCCTCGGTGTTGATCCGGGTCACCTGATCCGCTTCGTCCAGCAGGGCCAGCCCCACGGGCAGGCCATCGAAGCCCGGCACGCTCTGTGTAGACCCTGCATCCTGCGGCCTGTTGTCCTTTGGGTCCTGCTGCCCCGCCCCCGGTTCCGGGCCGCGCAGCGGCGTGGTCTCGGTGGGCTGCGCACCCTGCACGCGCCACAGGACAAGGCCCGAGGCGGCCTCGGCCAGGTCGAACAGAAGTTGCCCGGTGCCGGTGTCGATCTGCAGGTCAACCCGGCCCAGGGCGCTGACCTGATCATGCAGCCTGCCCGCCCGTTCGGCCGGAGCCACGATCCAGGGGCGCAGGATGGCAGCGCAGGGATCGCCGGACGCCACGCCCAGCCGGGCGGCGGCGGCAGGATTGGCCCACACCACCTGGCCCAGGCGCGGATCCGCCAGAAGGCAGGCGCAGGGATCGCGGGACAGGACCGCCGCCATGGCCCGCACCGCCCGATCACGCCGCGCCGCCCGGACCGCGTGCTGGACCGACAGCCCCGCCCCGACCAGCAGCACCGTGCTGCCCGCCGCCAGCAGCACCAGCCCCGCCAGCGGCACCACCGGCAGCAGGCCCAGGCCCGTCAGCATGGCAGCCAGAGCGACCAGACCGAACCAGAGACCGGGCCATGCGCGCAACAAGGCCCCGGACCGGGGTGCCGGATGATCGCTCATGCGGGTTTCCGTTGTGGCAAGCATGGCATGCACGGGCGCGTTCCCTCCTGTCGGCACATCTGGCAGCGTTCTCCTTCTGTCCATAAGGCAACATGGTGAACCGAAGGTTAACGCCGGAGCGCCACCGAAGCGACCCGCTATCACGCTACCGCGTCAGGTTTTTCGCCTGCAAGTTGCAAGAGAGAACCCGTCGCCGCCGTCCAGAGGGGTCAAGCGCAGCGTGGATTGCACCGTGAAATCCGGGCTCCGATCCAGGAACTGCCTGATGCTGCTCTCATTTTCGGCGTCCAGCAGGGAACAGGTGGCATAGGCCAGCCATCCGCCGGGCGCGACCAGGGGCGCGGCCTGCGCCAACACCTCTGCCTGGGTCTGCGTCAGCCGGTCCAGCCCGGCGCGCGTCAGGGTCCATTTGCCCCAGGGGTCCCGGCGCCAGCTTCCGGACCCGGAACAGGGTGCGTCCACCAGCACCAGATCAAAGGCGCCCGCCGGGTGTGCGACCCGCTCCACCCGCACGCCGGCGCGCTGCGCCCGGGCGGGGATGTCCTGCATCCGGGCGGGGGCGATGTCATGGGCGTGGACCTGCGCGCCCAGCGCGGCCATGGCCAGCGCCTTGCCGCCTCCACCGGCGCAGAAATCCAGCGCCGTCAGCCCGTCAAGCGGCGGCAGCGCCTCAACCACAGCCTGCGAGGCGGCGTCCTGCAACTCCACCAACCCGGCGCCAAAGGCCCGCGACTGGCGGACCCGGCGGGCGTTGCGGGTGACCTCGATCGCGGTGGCGGCCAGCGGATGCGGACGGGCGCCGATATCCTCGGCCGCCAGTGCGGCCAGGGCGCCATCGCGGTCAGTGCGTGCCAGGTTGGCGCGCAGGAACACCGGCGCGCGATGGCGCAGCGCCGCCATCACCGGGGCGAAATCCGCACCCAGCGCGGCGCGCAGATCGGGCATCAGCCAGTCAGGGCAATCCAGCGCCTCGGCCTCGGACAGGTCCGGATCCGCGGCCAGATGCGCGTTTTCGGCCGCGGTCAGGGGCGCGGGGGCATGGCGGGCGCCATCGAAGAGCGAAAGATCGCCCCCCCGCCCGCGCAGCAGACCCAGCACCAGCGCGCGCCCGCTGTCCCCGCCCCCCAGCGCCGCACAGGACCGCCAGCGCCGCAGCACGTCATAGACATGGTCGCGCACCGCGGCCCTGTCCTTTGATCCGGCAAACCGGCTGGCGCGCGCCCAGTTGGTCAGCGCGACCTCGGGGGCCGCACCCGCCTGCACCCGGTCCAGGACCTCGATCGCCGCTTGCAGCCGCGCGCCCGGGGTCATGCCCGGTCCGGCGGGATGGAATAGGTCAGCCCCGCCCGCGCCACCGGCGGCGCCATCCCGTCCGAATACAGCAGCGCATCCCCCACCGCCAGCACGCGCCCCAGCTTGTGCAGCCGCGCGTCGGCGATGACATCCACCCCGGACGCCGGCTTGCGCATGAAATCGATGGAGCAGTTGGTCGTCACCGCCAGCCCCTTCGGCCCGACCATGGCCAGCACCGCCAGATAGATCGCCACATCCGCCAGCGCGAACATGGCCGGGCCGGACACGGTGCCGCCGGGGCGCAGGTGGCGCTCATGCGCCAGCAGCCGCACGCGCACGCGCATGGGGGCCACCTCCTCGATCATGAAGTCATCGTTGACCTGCTGAAACTCCCTGCGCAGGAAATCGCTCAGCGCCGCGCGGTCCATTTTCAGTTCCATGCCCTTCCCCTCGGCTGTCTGCGCGCATAGGTTTCCCTCAAACGGGGATGGAGGACAAGATGAGCGACGATCTGGTGCAATGTGACGTCACGGCCGGGGTCGCCGTGCTGACCCTGAACCGGCCCGCGGCGCTGAATGCGCTGTCGGATGCCCTGATGGCGGCGCTCAAGGCGCGGCTGGAGGCGCTGGCCACGGACCCCGAAGCGCGGGTCATCATCCTGCGCGGCGCCGGCAAGGCCTTCTGTGCGGGCCATGACCTGAAGGAAATGCAGGCCGGGCGCGCGGCCGAGGACAAGGGCGCAGCCTATTTCGCCGACCTTTTTTCCCGCTGCTCTGAAATCATGCAGCTGATCCCCACCCTGCCGCAGCCGGTCATCGCGCAGGTCCATGGCATCGCCACCGCCGCCGGATGCCAGCTGGTCGCCAGCTGTGACATGGCCGTGGCATCCGAAGAAACGCGCTTCGGGGTCAATGGCGTGAACATAGGGCTGTTCTGCTCCACGCCGATGGTGGCGCTGTCGCGCAACATCCCGCGCAAACAGGCGTTCGAGCTGCTGACCACCGGCGCCTTCATTAACGCCGGGCGCGCCGCCGAACTGGGGCTGGTCAACCGCGTGGTCGCCCCCGAGGCGCTGGAGGCCGAAACCCGCGCCCTGGCCGACACGGTCGCCGCCAAGCTGGGCGCCGCCGTGCGCATCGGCAAACGCGCCTTCTACGACCAGATCGACATGACCCTGCCCGAGGCCTACGCCCATACCGGCGCGGTCATGGTCGAAAACATGCTGCTGCGCGACACCGATGAAGGCATCAGCGCCTTCATCGAAAAACGCAAACCCGACTGGGCCGCTGAATAGACGCAACAGGAGGATACCATGGCCGCCACACCCCCCGTCTGTGATTTCGGCTGGAAGGCGCCGGGTTTCACCCTGCCCGCCACCGATGGCCAGAGCTACAGCTTCAACCAGATCGCCGGGCCAAAGGGCACGCTGGTCATGTTCATCTGCAACCACTGCCCCTATGTGCTGGCGGTGCTGGACCGGATCCTGCGCGATGCGCGCGACCTGCAACCGCTTGGCATCGGCGTGGCGGCCATCTGCTCCAATGACGCCACAACCCACCCCGCCGACAGCTTCCCTGAAATGCAGCGGATGGCCCGCGACCACGCCTTCCCCTTCCCCTATCTGCATGACGAAAGCCAGGCGGTGGCGCAGGCCTGGGGCGCCGCCTGCACGCCGGATTTCTTCGGCTTCAACGCCGCTGGCGCGCTGCACTACCGCGGCCGGCTGGACGCCTCGGGCAGTCGCCCCGCCGCCCCCGATGCCCGGCGCGAGCTCTTCGACGCCATGGCCCGGATCGCCGAAACCGGCGCAGGCCCGCGCGAACAGACCCCGTCCATGGGCTGTTCGATCAAATGGCGCGCCGCCTGACCCCCTCGCGCAGCCGCAGCGCGGGCCTGCCCGCGCTGCCCGGCCCAACCGAAGGTGGCGGATTTCCAATCCGCCGCCTTTGGGCGGGAGCCCCCCGCTTGCAAAACTCTGGCAAGATTCGGCAATTAAACACCCGTTCAAATCAGGCCCCGCATGGGCCGTTGCCGGAGGAGACGCGCATGGATTTCGCCCTGAGCGAGGAACAACAGGCCATATTCGACATGGCCCATGCCGTGGGCCAGGCCGAAATCGCCCCCCACGCCCGCGCATGGGAGGCCGAAGGCACCATCCCGCGCGACCTCTGGCCCAAACTGGCCGAGCTTGGCTTCGGCGGCCTCTATGTCTCCGAGGATTCGGGCGGCACGGGCCTCACCCGCCTTGACGCGACCCTGGTGTTCGAGGCCCTGTCCATGGCCTGCCCCTCGGTCGCCTCCTTCCTGTCGATCCACAACATGTGCGCCGCCATGCTGGACAAATTCGCCAGCGAGGACCTCAAGGCCCGCATCCTCACCCCCGCCATCGGGCTGGAGACGGTGCTCAGCTACTGCCTGACCGAACCCGGCGCAGGCTCGGATGCCGCGTCCCTGCGCACCAGGGCCGCCCGCACGAACGAGGGCTACACCCTCACCGGCACCAAGGCCTTCATCTCGGGCGGGGGCTATTCGGATGCCTATGTGGTCATGGCCCGCACCGGCGAGCCCGGGCCAAAGGGCATCTCGGCGCTGCTGGTGGAAACCGGCGCGCCGGGGCTCAGCTTCGGGGGGCTTGAAGACAAGATGGGCTGGCGCTCCCAGCCCACCCGGCAGGTGCAGTTCGACGATTGCCCGGTCCCCGCCGCCAACCTGATCGGCGACGAAGGCGCGGGCTTTCGCTACGCCATGAACGGGCTTGATGGCGGGCGGCTCAACATCGCCGCCTGTAGCCTCGGCGGCGCGCAGGCGGCGCTGGATGCGACCATCGCCTACATGGGCGAGCGGCGTGCTTTCGGCAAACGGCTGGACGAGTTCCAGGCGCTGCAATTCCGCCTTGCCGACCTGGAGATCGAACTGCAATCCGCCCGCACCTTCCTGCGCCAGGCGGCGTGGAAACTGGACACCGGCGCCCCCGATGCCACCCGCTTCTGCGCCATGGCCAAGAAGCTGGTCACCGAAACCGGCAGCCGCGTGGCCGATCAATGCCTGCAACTCCACGGCGGATACGGCTATCTGGCCGATTACGGGATCGAAAAGATCGTGCGCGACCTGCGCGTGCACCAGATCCTTGAAGGCACGAACGAGATCATGCGCCTGATCACCGCGCGCGCACTTCTGGCCGAGAGGGGCTGAATGGAACCGGAACTGCTTGTCCGCACCGAGGGCCGCGCCGGGCGGCTAACCCTGAACCGCCCCAAGGCGCTGAACGCCCTGACCCATGCGCAATGTCTGGAAACGACCGAGGCCCTGACCCGCTGGCGCGATGACCCATCGGTGGCGCTGGTGATCCTGGACGCCACCGGGGACCGCGCCTTCTGCGCCGGCGGCGATATCGCCTATATGTATGAACAGGGCCGCGCGGGAAATTTCGACGCAGGCCGCGCCTTCTGGCGCGATGAATACCGCATGAACGCACTTCTGGCGGATTATCCGAAACCTGTGGTCAGCTTCCTGCACGGCTTCGTCATGGGCGGCGGCGTGGGCTATGGCTGCCATGTCGCGCATCGTGTGGTGGCCGAGGATACGCAGATTTCCATGCCGGAATGCGGCATCGGGCTGATCCCGGATGTGGGCGGCACGCTGCTTCTGGCCCGCGCGCCCGGGCGCCTGGGGCTGCATCTGGGGCTGACGGGCGCGCGTATGGGGCCGGGCGATGCGGTTCACATGGGCTTTGCCGACCATTTCATCCCCCGCGCCGACTGGCCCGACCTCATGGCGCAGCTCTGCCAGACGGGCGATGCATCGCTGCTTGCCACAGCCGCGCAACCCGCACCCGAAAGCCCGCTGGCGGAAGCCGCAGACACGCTGAACGCCGCCTATGGTGCCACAGGCGAAGGCGGGGCGCAGGTGGCGGCAATCATGGCCCGGCTGGCCGAGACACCCGGCGACACCGCCGCCGCGGCACTCAAGGCGCTGAAACGCAACAGCCCGCTCAGCCTGGCCTGCACGGCGGCAATGATCGGCGCGCAGGACGGCGCCGATATCCGCGCCGCCCTGCGCGCCGAATTTCGCTGGGTCTGGCGCAGCATGGACCGGGGCGATTTTCTGGAAGGGATCCGCGCCGCAATCATAGACAAGGACCGCAGCCCGCGCTGGCGCCATGACGGCATCGACGCCGTCACCGCCGCCGAGGTCGCTGAAATGCTGGCGCCGCTGGGCGCGGATGACCTGACATTCGAGGAGGAGGAGCAGGCATGAAGATCGGATTCATCGGACTGGGCAACATGGGCGGCCCCATGGCCGCCAATCTGGCCCGCGCAGGCCACGCGGTGACAGGCTTTGACCTGGCCGCCCCCATGCCCGAGGGCGTCACCCCTGCCGACAGCGCCGAAGCCGCGGCCGAGGGCGCCGAGGTGGTGATCACAATGCTGCCCAATGGCGATATCCTGCGCAAGGTGGCCGCACAGGTGATCCCGGCCATGCCCCCCGGCGCGGTGCTGTGTGATTGCTCCACCGTCGATGTGGAAAGCACCCGCGCGGTGGCGCATCAGGCTGAAGCCGCAGGAGTGGGCGCGCTGGACGCGCCGGTGTCCGGCGGCGTGGGCGGGGCGGCGGCCGGCACGCTGACCTTCATGGTCGGCGGGTCGGATGACGCCTTTGCCACGGTGCAGCCGCTGTTCGAGATCATGGGCCAGAAAGCCGTGCATTGCGGCGCCCCCGGCGCGGGCCAGGCCGCCAAGATCTGCAACAACATGATCCTGGGCGTGACCATGATCGCCACCTGCGAGGCTTTTGCCCTGGCCGACAAGCTGGGCCTGGACCGCCAGAAGATGTTCGATGTGGTCAGCACCTCCTCGGGCTACAGCTGGAGCATGAACGCCTATTGCCCGGCCCCCGGGGTTGGTCCGCAATCGCCCGCCGACAACGGCTACACACCCGGTTTCGCGGCCGAGCTGATGCTCAAGGACCTGCGCCTGAGCCAGATAGCCGCCGAGGCCGCCGACGCCGACACCCCCATGGGCGCCCGCGCCACCGAGCTTTACACCCAATTCGTCGAGGCCGAGGATGGCAACGGGCGCGATTTCTCGGCCATGCTGCCCCGGTTCGAAGGGCGCGGACGGGGCTGACCGGGCCGTCGCGCGCGGCATCCCGTCGCGCGCGCCACGCCGCGCTTCGCTCTTGCCATTCGCGCGCAGGCAGGGTTTCGTCGGGGGATGCTGCGTGTTCTGGATTATCCTCCGATCTGGTTGCTGGCCGCCCTGGCGCTGGCTTGGGCCAGCACGTTTGTCTGGGCGGCTCCGGGGGCGATGATGGTGGCGGCGGGCTGGGCGCTGGTGGCGCTGGCCGCGGCGCTGATGGCCATCGCCGCAGGCCGCTTCCTGCGCCATCGCACCACCATCGTGCCCCATCGCGTCCCCGATGCGCTGATCACCGACGGCATCTTTGCCCTCAGCCGCAATCCGATCTATCTGGCCGATGTGATCCTGCTGGCCGGGTTCATCCTGATCTGGGGCGCGCATCTGGGCTGGCCGCTGGTTCCCGCGCTGGCCTGGGTGCTGCAACGCCGCTTCATCCTGCCCGAAGAGGCCCGGCTGCGCGCCGCCTTCGGCCCGCAGGCCGAGGCCTATTTCAACCGCACCGGACGCTGGGTGCACCTGCCGCAGGGAGGCCGCAATGCGATATGAGGTCAAGCGGATCAATCTGGCACTGCAGGGTGGCGGCGCGCATGGGGCGTTCACCTGGGGTGTCCTGGACCGGCTGCTGCAGGAACGTGATATCGAGATCGCGGGCGTTTCGGGCACCTCGGCCGGGGCGCTGAATGCGGCGGCGCTGAAGGCCGGGCTGGTCTCGGGCGGCCCCGAGGAAGCCCGCCGCGTGCTGGACCGCATCTGGCACCAGGTCGGCGCGGTGCGTGACATGCGCATGACCGGGTGGTTCGCGAGCTTCCTGCCGCCGGTGGGGGCGCTCAATTCCCTGGCCGAAACCTTCATGCCGCTCAACCCCATGGAGGTTGCCACCCGGCTGGTCAGCCCCTATGCCTATGGCCCGCTCTACCGCAACCCGCTGGAGGGTGTGGTCCGCAGCCTGCGCTTCGATCAGGTCTGCGCCCATGAGGGCCCGGCCCTGTTCATCGCCGCCACCAATGTCCGCACCGGCAAGATCCGGGTGTTCGAGCATGAGGAAATCTCATCCGAGGCGATCCTGGCCTCGGCCTGCCTGCCCACAGTGTTTCAGGCGGTGGAATTCGAAGACCCGAAGACCGGGCAAGTCGAGGCCTTCTGGGATGGCGGCTATACCGGAAACCCGGCGCTGTTCCCGCTCTTCGACCCTGAGTTGCCCCGGGATATCGTGATCGTCAACATCAACCCGCTGTTGCGCGACATGGTCCCGCAGACGCCGCAGAACATACAGAACCGCGTCAACGAGATCAGCTTCAACTCCTCGCTTCTGCGGGAGTTACGCGCCATCGGCTTCGTCAAGCGGCTGATCGGCGAGGGGCGGATCCCCGAAGGCGCCATGAAGGACGTGCTGGTGCATATGGTCAGCGATGACAACCTGATGAACTCATTGTCGGTCACCAGCAAGCTGGCGCCGACCCCGTATCTGCTGCATGAGCTGAAAGAGGCGGGGCGACGCGCCTGCGGGGGCTTTCTGGAACAGCACAAGGGCGCGCTGAACACCGAGGCGACGGTAGATCTCGCCGCGCTCTTCAACTGAGCCCTGCGCCCAATAACACACCGGAGCACCCTGCGCCCGGCACGCCTCCCACCCACCCACCCCGGCGCGCCGGGCGCAGGGTGCGCGCCAATCGATCGATGCTCCAATGCATAACCGCGCGAACTGCGCGGAGGGCGCATCGGATTTGCAAGCGTCCTCACATGCCCAGATGTGGGAGGCATACACGGACGCAAACACCGTTTTTGGCCTGACTTTTCCTTGATGTCGGAGAGCGTCCAGACGTCGCAACAATCTCCCTGTCCAGTGCGCTCGCGCGCTGGGCAGCGCCCCCGAGGCGCGCGGGCGGGTGGGTGGGGCGCGGCTCGGGGGCGCTTGCAACATCTGCAAGAAATGAAGCGACCGGCGCATCGGGGCGCGGTCGACAACCGCGCCTCCGGTTGCGGCGCAGCAGTTCACGCAATAACGAATTGCTCCAATAAGAGAAGGCGCCCACGAGCGGGGCGCCTTCTCGCAAACCAAATCCTGGAACCTGTGGCTCAGTCTTCGTCCAGCGCCTCTACAGCCTTCTGCAGCGCGTCCTTGTCGATCTCCTTCTCGGTCACGCTCACCTGTTCGACCACGTGATCGACAACCTTGTCCTCGAAGATCGGCGCGCGCAGTTGTTGCTGCATCTGCGGGTTCTGCTGGATAAACTCGAAGAACTGGCGCTCCTGACCGGGATACTGGCGGGCCTGCTGGATGACCGCCTGGGTCATTTCCTGATCGCTCACCTCGATCTCGGCCTTCGAGCCGATCTCGGCCAGCAGCAGGCCCAGCTTCACCCGGCGCTCGGCCAGTTTCACATGTTCCTCGGTGGGTTCGATCTCGCCATGGCTGTGATCGTTGGGATCGGTATCCTTGTTCTCGTCATGCCAGAGCTGGTGCGCGATCTGCTTGGCCTCGGCCTCCACCAGCGAGGGCGGCAGGTCGAAGGTCACGGTTTCATCCAGTTGATCCAGCAGGCCGCGCTTCATCACCGCGCGGGCGGCCTGGGCGTATTCGGCCTCCAGCCGCTCACGGATCTGGCCCTTCAGCGTGTCCAGATCCTCCACCCCGAAGCGCGTGGCCAGTTCGTCATCGATCTTCGCTTCGGCGGGGGCCTTCACGGCCTTGATGGTGCAGTCGAACACGGCTTCCTTGCCGGCCAGATGCTCGGCGCCGTAATCGTCGGGGAAGGACACCGTGACGGCCTTCTCCTCCCCGGCGCTGGCGCCGACCAGCTGCTCCTCGAAGCCCGGGATGAACTGGCCCGATCCCAGCACGAGGGCGAAATCCTCGGCCGCGCCGCCCTCGAACGGCTCGCCGTCGATCTTGCCGACGAAATCGAGGGTCAGCTGGTCGCCATCTTCGGCGGCGCCGTCCTTGTCCTCGAAGCTCTGGGCGGATTTGGCCAGGTTCTCCAGCGCCTCATCGACGGCGACGTCATCGGCCTTGACCACCAGCTTTTCCAGGGTAATCCCGCTCAGGTCCGGCAGCTCGATCTGCGGCAGGGCCTCGTAGTTCAGGGCCACCACCACGTCATCGCCTTCGGACCAGTCCTCGTTGGTCATGGTCACATCGGGGCGCATGGCGGGGCGGTCGCCGCTGTCCTCGAAATGCTTGTTCATGGCGCCGTCGACGGCTTCCTGCATGGCCTCGCCCAGCAGACGCTTGCCGAACTGGCGCTTCAGGAGCGGCATGGGCACCTTGCCCTTGCGAAAGCCCTTCATCTCGATCTCGGGCTGCGCTTCGGACAGTTTCTCATCCACCTTGGCATCCAGCTCGGCGGCGGTGACGGTGATCGTATACCCGCGCTTGAGGCCTTCGTTCAGGGTCTCGGTGACCTGCATTCTGTTGTTTCCCTTCGCTTCGATCTGGTGCGGGTGGAGGGACTTGAACCCCCACGCCTTGCGGCGCCAGAACCTAAATCTGGTGCGTCTGCCAATTTCGCCACACCCGCAATACCTGTGCCGGGCCTCCGCGCGCGGGGACCCGAAATTTCGCGCCTTCTAGCAAATGGCCAAGTCGGATGCGAGAGGAAAAGCGCACCAGCCGCCACGCGTGCTGCCCCCCGGGGTCATGGCCAGACCCATGGCCGCAAACCGCCATGATTTCGTCATGTTTCCACGCCATCGTTTACCTGTTGGAAACAGTCCCAGTGCAATAGTCCCGGAACGAGTGAGGTTTGTCATGCCGGTTCAAAGCATCTCCCTGCCCCGCCCCCTGCCCGCCGAAGCACCCTGCGCCAAAGCGGGGCGCAGGACCGGTTTCGCACCGGGAACGCTGGTCCGCACACTTGCCGGAGATCGACCGATCGACTCACTGCTGGCCGGGGACACGCTGATCGATGCCACGGGCCGGATTACAGTGCTGCGCGGCCGCCAGATGCAGCGGTTGGCACGCGCCGAACTGGTGCGCATTGCGCCGGGCGCTCTGGACCCGGCGGCCCGGCTGGACCGGGACCTTCTGGTCGGCGCGCAGCAGGAGATCCTGCATGAAGACTGGCGCACCCGCCTGCTGGCCGATGGACCCGCCGCGGTTGCGGCCTGGCGGTTGGTCGATGATGCGCTGATCACCCGCGAATCGCGGCGCGATGCGGTGCTCTGGTCCCTGGTTCTGGATCGCCCGGCGGTGTTGCGCGTCAACGGTCTGCGCGTGGCCGTTGCAACCACACAGGCGACATCCGGCGCCTCCCCTGCACCACGGCAGATGGCAGCCTGACGGCTCTGCAGCTTTTGCGGGCGCAACGGACCCGTGTCAGCGCACACCACCGCAGAGCAGCCCCCGGCACCTGCAATCGCCCCTCGGGCCAGAGCGCGCATATGCAGGGCGGGGCGTCCTGCTCGTACCGCTCTGGCCTGATCCGCCGCTATCCGCCTAAATTCCCGGGCAATCCTGCACGGGATGCACACCGCCTCAGCCGCGCCCATCCCGCAATGTCACGCAAGGTCAACCGGCCCGGGGACGCTGCGTCGCTATTTACGTTCACGTCAACTTCCTCTTGTATGCGATGCACGGCGCGACCACCTTCAGGACAGAAGGACCGCATCAGATGCCGAGGGGATCATGGACGAAGATCAATGGACAATCCGCCAGATGTGCGCTGCGTTCGATGTGACGCCACGCACCCTGCGCTTCTATGAAGCCAAGGAACTGCTGTTCCCGGAACGCAGGGGCCAGCACAGGCTGTTCACCCGCAAGGACCGCGCCCGGCTGAAACTTATCCTGCGCGGAAAGCGCTTTGGCTTCAGCCTGGAACAGATCCGGCAACTGCTGGAAATGTATGACCGCGATGACAGCGAATTGCGGCAATTGCGCAAGACCTATGCCATCGCCATGGACCGTCTGGCCGACATGGAACGCCAGCGTGATGAACTGAACGAGGCCATCGCCGACCTGCGCCTTGAACTGGCCTGGGGCGAAGGCGTCCTGAAGCGCGCCGGCATTGACCTTGACCGCGATTCCCTGACCCGCGCCCCCCGTGGCGGCGACAGCGCCCGTCACGGGACGACATCAACATCCCCGGCCCACGCCTCGCAAACCGGAAAGGACTTCTGATGACCAGCTACACCCCTCCGATCCAGGACCTGCAATTCGTCCTGCAGGACATGCTTGGCGTGTCCGCCTGCGGCATTACCGGCTTCGATGACATGGATGCCGACACCACGGCGGCCATCCTGACCGAGGCCGGGCGCCTCGCGGCCGAGGTCCTTGCACCGCTGAACCAGGTGGGCGACGCGCAGGGCTGCCGGCTGGAAAACGGCATCGTCTACACGCCCGAGGGGTTCAAGGCCGCCTATGATCAGCTGTGCGAGGGCGGCTGGACCGGGCTGGACATGGACCCCGAATATGGCGGTCAGGGCATGCCTTATGTGATCCACACGGCCGTGGGTGAAATGCATTGCGCGGCGAACATGGCGCTGAACATGTATTCCGGGCTGACCCATGGCGCCGCCTCGGCCATCTACGCCCATGGCACCGAGGATCAGAAACGCACCTGGCTGCCCAACATGATCTCGGGCGCCTGGGGCGGGACAATGAACCTGACCGAGCCCCATTGCGGCACCGACCTCGGCCTCATGCGCACCAAGGCCGAACCGCAGGAGGATGGCAGCTACAGCATCACCGGGCAGAAGATCTTCATCTCCGCCGGGGAACATGACCTGACGGACAACATCGTGCATCTGGTGCTGGCCAAGGCCCCGGGCGGCGGCGCGGGCACTAAGGGCGTGTCGCTCTTCATCGTGCCGAAGGTCCTGGTGAACGAGGATGGCAGCCTGGGCGCGCGCAACGGGGTCAGCGTCGGCAGCATCGAGCACAAGATGGGCATCCACGGCAACGCCACCTGCGTGATGAATTATGACGGTGCCAAGGGCTGGCTGCTGGGCGAATTGCACCGCGGCATGCCCGCCATGTTCACCATGATGAACGAGGCCCGCCTGGGCGTCGGCCTGCAGGGCTATGCCCAGGCCGCGCTGGCCCACGAACAGGCCGCCGCCTATGCCCGCGACCGCCTGCAGGGCCGCGCCGTCACCGGCGCCGAAAACCCTGACGGCCCGGCCGACCCGCTGATCGTGCACCCGGATATCCGCCGGATGCTGATGGATCAGAAAAGCTTTGTCGAAGGCGCGCGCGCACTCACGCTCTGGGGGGCGCTCCAGCTGGACCGCGCCCACCGCGAAGGCGACGCGGAAGCCGAGGCCCTGGTGTCGCTGCTGACGCCAGTGATCAAAGGCTTCCTGACCGACAAGGGCTTCGAGATGGCCGTGGCCGCCCAGCAGGTCTATGGCGGGCATGGCTATATCGAGGAATGGGGCATGTCGCAGATCGTCCGTGATGCGCGCATCGCCATGATCTACGAAGGCGCCAACGGCATCCAGGCGCTGGATCTGGTAGGTCGGAAACTGGCGCTCAACGGCGGCAAGCAGGTGATGGCCTTCTTCGAGCTGGTGGGCAGCGCGTGCGAGGACCTCAGGGCCGACGAGCGCCTGGCACCCCTGGCCGAACCGCTGGAGGGCGCACTCAAGCGACTGCAGGCCGCCACGGGATACTTCGCCGAACGCGGGATGAAGGCCCCCAATGATGCGCTTTCGGGGGCCACGGATTACATGCATCTGTTCGGCCATGTGGCGCTGGGGCTGATGTGGGCACAAATGGCGCGCGCATCCAGCGCCGCGCTGGACGCCGGGACCGGGGCGCGTGACTTCCACGACGCCAAGATCGCCACGGCGCGCTACTACATGGCGCGGCAGCTGCCCGCCACCTCGATGCATCTGGCCCGCATCCACGCCGGAGGTGAGACGATCATGGCGCTTCCGGCCGAGGCGTTCTAGGCTGCGGCCAAAGGCCCCTATCCCGGAGCTTCCCGCCAGGAGGATCGAATGCCAAAGCGCCTGCGCCTGACCCGCCGCTTCAACATCGCCATGACCGAAGACGCCTATCGCCGCCTGCGCCGCTTCGCACAGGAGGCCGGGCTGGAGGAAGGCGAGGCGCTGAGCTTCCTGTTCGAGAATTTCGAGTCCGTCACCGATGCGGATAACCTCGGCCACCGCTTGCGCCTGTTCAATGCGGAACTGGAGGCGCGAAAACGATGATGGCGGTGCCTGTTGACAGGTCGGATGCCTCCGGCGGGAGTATTTTCAGCAAGAAAATGCAGGCAAGAGAAACCCCACCCGACCGGCGGCCCATCTTTGAAACAACACGGTTCCGGGCGGTCGGCGGGTGGAGCATTTCCTTGCACGGTCATCGGCTCTCCAGCCTGTACCGTTTTCACAGGATGGCACTGGAAGGTTAAGAAATGGTTAGCAGCGCAATACACCATTTTCTTGCCAAAAATACTCAAACTGGCCCGCCACCCGGGCCGGGCGATCCATGCAAGCGGCGCGCGCCGTCACGGCCACGCCTTGCCCCCAAGACACCCCACGGGAGGACCCCATGACCGAAGCTTTCATCTATGACGCGATCCGCACGCCCCGCGGCAAGGGCCGGGCCGATGGCAGCCTGCATGAAGTGACCGCAGTGCGGCTGTCGGCGGGGGTCCTGAATGCGCTCAAGGCGCGCAATGACCTGGACACGCGCGCGATCGACGATGTGATCTGGGGCAACGTGACCCAGGTGGGCGAACAGGGTGGCTGCCTGGCGCGCACGGCGGTCATGGCCTCGGATTTTGACGAGCAGGTGCCCGGGCTGGCAATCAACCGATTCTGTGCCAGCGGGATGGAGGCCGTGAACCTTGCTGCCAATCAGCTGCGCGGTGGCGCCGGCATGGCCTATATCGCAGGCGGGGTCGAGATGATGAGCCGCGTGGCCATGGGCTCGGACGGGGCGGCGGTGGCGGTGGACCCCTCGGTGGCGATGGAGCGGTATTTCGTGCCCCAGGGCATTGCCGCCGACATCATCGCCACCGAATATGGCTTCACCCGCGACATGGCGGATGCCCTGGCTGTGGAAAGTCAGAAGCGTGCAGCGCAGGCCTGGGAGGACGGGCGCTTTGCGGGATCGGTCGTGCCGGTGACCGATATCAACGGGCTGACGATCCTGGAGCGGGATGAACATCTGCGCCCGGACACCGACATGCAGAGCCTTGGCGCGCTGAACCCTGCCTTCAGGGAGATGGGCGAGGTGATGCCCGGCTTCGACAAGGTGGCCCTGATGAAATACCCGCATCTGGAGCGGATCGAGCATATCCACCATGCAGGCAACTCCAGCGGCATCGTCGATGGAGCCGCCGGGGTTCTGATCGGCAACAAGGCCTTCGGCGAGAAGCACGGGCTGAAGCCCCGCGCGCGCATTCGGGCCACGGCCAGGATCGGCACCGATCCCACGATCATGCTGACCGGCCCCGTGCCGGTGACCGAGAAGATCCTGCGCGAAACCGGCATGGCGATCTCCGACATTGATCTGTTCGAGGTCAACGAGGCCTTTGCCTCGGTGGTGCTGCGCTTCATGCAGGCGTTTGGCGTGGACAGCGACCGGGTGAACGTGAACGGTGGCGCCATTGCCATGGGGCATCCGCTGGGCGCCACCGGCGCCATGATCATCGGCACGTTGCTGGATGAGCTGGAGCGCACCGGCAAGGGCACGGGGCTGGCGACGCTTTGCGTGGCCTCGGGCATGGGTGCGGCCACGATCATCGAGCGCGTGTAAGGGGAGGCAAGGACAATGAGCGATTTTCACTATTCCGTCGATGCCGATGGCGTGGCCACCATCACCTGGGACATCGAAAACAGATCCATGAATGTGCTGTCGATGGAGGGGCTGGCCGAACTGGACGCCCATATCGACACCGCACTTGGGGATGACGCCGTGAAGGGCGTGATCGTCACCTCGGGCAAGCCGGATTTCGCCGGTGGCATGGACCTGAATGTCATCGCCAGGATGAAGGAAATGGCGGGGGACCAGCCCGAGAAGGGGTTGTTCGACGGCATCATGTCCATGCACGCGACGCTGCGCAAGATCGAGCGCGCGGGGATGGACCCCAAGAAGCTGAAAGGCGGCAAGCCGATTGTCGCGGCGCTTCCCGGCACGGCGCTGGGGATCGGGCTGGAGATCCCGCTCGCCTGCCACCGGATCATCGCTGCCGACAACCCGAAGGCCAAGATCGGCCTGCCCGAGATCATGGTCGGCATCTTCCCCGGCGCGGGTGGCACCACGCGGCTGGCCCGCAAGCTGGGCGCCATGGCCGCCGCGCCCTTCCTGTTGGAGGGCAAGCTCTCGGAGCCGAAGAAGGCCAAAGGCGTGGGGATCATCGACGAGGTGGTGCCGGGCGATGACTTGTTGGCACGCGCGAAAGAGTGGGTTCTGAACGCCACCGACGCTGATCTGGTCAAGCCCTGGGATGCCAAGGGCTACAAGATGCCCGGCGGCGCGCCCTATCATCCAGCGGGGTTCATGACCTTCGTGGGCGCCTCGGCCATGATCAACGGCAAGACGCAGGGCGTCTATCCGGCGGCCAAGGCGCTTCTGTCAGCGGTCTATGAGGGCGCCTTGGTGCCGTTCGATACGGCGCTGAAGGTCGAGGCGCGCTGGTTCACCCATGTGCTGATGAACCCCTCCTCCAGCGCCATGATCCGGTCGCTCTTCATCAACAAGGAGGCGCTCGAGAAGGGCGCCAACCGCCCGCAGGTGGAGGATGAGAAGGTCGCCAAGCTGGGCGTTCTGGGCGCGGGGATGATGGGCGCGGGCATCGCCTATGTCGCTGCCAATGCGGGGATCGAGGTTGTTCTGATCGACGCGCAGCAGGAGGCCGCCGAGAAGGGCAAGGCCCATGCCGAGGGGATCCTGGACAAGGGCATGAAGCGCGGCAAGGTGTCTGAGGCCAAGAAGGCCGAGGTGCTGGGCCGGATCACCCCCACCACGGATTACAGCGCGCTGGAGGGCTGCGATCTGGTGGTCGAGGCGGTGTTCGAGGACCCCAAGATCAAGGCCGAGGTGACCGCGAAAGCCGAGGCCGTGCTCCCCGAGGATGCGATCTTCGCCACCAATACCTCCACCCTTCCGATCAGCGATCTCGCCAGGGCGTCCAAGCGCCCCGAGCAGTTCATCGGCATCCATTTCTTCAGCCCCGTGGACAAGATGCTGCTGGTGGAGATCATTCGCGGCCAGCAGACCGGCGACCGGGCCGTGGCCAAGGCGCTGGATTTCGTGCGGCAAATCCGCAAGACGCCGATCGTCGTCAACGATGCGCGCTTCTTCTACGCCAATCGCTGCATCATTCCCTATATCAACGAAGGGATGCGGCTGGTGCGCGAAGGGGTGGCGCCCGCGCTGGTGGAAAACGCCGCCAAGCTGATGGGGATGCCGCTGGGGCCGCTGCAACTGGTGGATGAGACCAGCCTCGATCTGGGGGCCAAGATCGCCAAGGCGACGCGGGCCGCGATGGGCGACGCCTACCCCGATGGCGATGTCGATGAGGTGGTGTTCTGGATGGTCGAGCAGGACCGACTGGGCCGCAAGGCGGGCGCGGGCTTCTATGAGTATGACGCGAAGGGCAAGCGCACGGGGCTGTGGTCCGGGCTGGCCGAGAAATTCCCCCAGGCGGAAGTGCAGCCAGATCTGATCACCGTGCAGCACCGGCTGATGTTCGTGCAGGCGCTGGAGGCCGTGCGCGCGCTGGAACAGGGTGTGCTGACCGATATCCGCGAGGGCGACGTGGGCGCGATCCTGGGCTGGGGCTTTGCGCCCTGGTCGGGCGGGCCGTTTTCCTGGCTGGACATGCTGGGCGCGGGCTTCGCGGTGGAGGTCTGTGACCGGCTGGAGGCCGACCACGGCCCCCGCTTCCAGGCCCCGCAGATGCTGCGGGGCATGGCCGAGGGCGCAGGCAGCTTTTACGAAACCAGCCGCGGCCGGGCGGCCTGAGCCGACCCCCATGGCTGCGCCGGGGCCGCAACCATCCCGCCATCGCCCCGGCGCAGCGATGCGACAAGCTGAGCCTCGTGCTGCGGTGAGAGCTGCCTGTAGCCGGGACGGTCGGGGTCCGTCGCTGCTGCGCTGTCCGGGGTCGCGGGGCAGTGCAGCACCGCTGCACCTTCGGCAAAGACCAGAAGCGCGCGCGCAAAGCGCAGCTTGACGGCCAGGGCGCTGCCCGGCGCCGCGCTGATCCCCTTGTAACCGACCAGGGCCTGCGCCGTGACCAGCACGAACGGATCACCGATCAGGCCCTCGGCGAGGCCGGTGTCGATCAGCAGGCGCTGACTCGGCAGCACATGCAGGGGCGCGCGATTGCCCAGCGCGCCCTTCGGCACATGGATCAGCTTTGGCGTCCCGCCCTGCGGTGATGCAGGGTTCATGGTGACAGAGACAACGCCTTGCAGGCCTTCATCGAAGGTCAGCACGCGGTCTCCGGGCCGCAGGGTTTCGACCGCGCGCCAGCCGAATTCAGTGGACACCCGTGTTCCGGCAACCAGCCCCGCCGCAGGACGCAGATGCGGCGGCACGCCGTGGCGCAATCCATCGCCGATGGGCCAGACATCGCCGCGATCGGTGATTCCGGTCACAGGCCGCCGGCGTGCGATTTCCGTCAGCACTCCAGTCATGATCACAGTCTCCCCTTGCCAGGCCCATCCGGGCGCCAGGGACAGGTAGCCTCGGCGCAGGGGCGAAATGCAGGAAGAATTGAGGCAAATTCAGGACAAACTCTCCGCACCTGGCCGGGCGCGCCGGAGTCTCGCCATGAAAACCGGCGCCTGTCAGCACCCGGACCTGCAGAAATGCATTGAAATCATGCTGTGCAGGACAATACTTCTCCCCCGGACCACCCGACCAGAGGAGGCGCAGGTATGGGCTGGATGGCAGACGAGACCGGGCTGGAGAAATGCGCGGCCAACCATGTGGCGCTGACGCCGCTGTCGCATCTGCGCCGGGCTGCGGATGTCTTTGCCGGGCGCGATGCGGTGGTCTATGGCGATATCCGGCACAGCTATGCGCAGTATCATGCCCGCGTGTCGCAGCTGGCATCCGCCCTTGCCGCCGAAGGGATCGCCCCCGGCGATGTGGTGGCCACCCTGCTGCCCAATATCCCCGCGCAGGTCGAAGCGCATTTCGGCGTTCCCGCCTGCGGGGCGGTGCTCAACACCATCAACACGCGGCTGGATGTGGATACCGTCGGCTATATCCTGGCCCATGGCGGGGCAAAGCTGGTGCTGGTGGACAGTGCCGTCCTGGACCTGGTCGAGGCCGCCTGCGCCACACTTGACACGCCCCCCACCGTGATCGAGGTGCCCGACCCGGTGGCGGGCATCGCGGCCTCGGGGCGGCACCGCGACTATGAGGCGTTCATCGCCGGGGGCGATCCGGGGTTTGACTGGATCATGCCGCAGGATGAATGGGAAAGCCTGGCGCTGAACTATACCTCGGGGACCACGGGACGGCCAAAGGGCGTGGTCTATCACCACCGCGGCGCCTATCTGATGACCATGGGCACCGCCGTCGCCTGGCAGATGCCGCTGCATGCGCGCTACCTGACCATTGTGCCGCTGTTCCATTGCAATGGCTGGAACCACAGCTGGATGATGCCGATGCTGGGCGGCACCGTCATCTGCTGCCGCGACATCACCGCGCGCGCCATCTATGACGCCATCGCCGACAATGGCGCCACCCATTTTGGCGGCGCGCCCATCGTGCTCAACACCATCATCAACGCGCGTGACAGCGACCGGCGCCCCTTTGACCATGTGGTGCAGACCTATACCGCCGGCGCCCCGCCCCCGGCGGCCACCCTGCGCGCCATCGAACCGCTGGGGTTCCGGGTGACGCAGGTCTACGGCCTGACCGAAACCTATGGCCATGTCACCGAATGCCTGTGGCGCCCCGAGGACTGGGACGATCTGCCCGATGACGACCGCTACGCCATCAAGGCCCGCACCGGCGTGGCCATGCCGATGATGGAAAGCATCACCGTGCTGGACGCCGACACCATGACCCAGGTGCCCCGTGACGGCGCCACCCTGGGCGAGGTGATGCATCGCGGCAATTGCGTGATGAAAGGCTACTACCGCAACCCCGAGGCCACGGCCGAAGCCTTCAGGGGCGGCTGGTTCCACTCGGGCGACATTGCCTATCAACACCCCGATGGCTGGATCAAGATCGCCGACCGCGCCAAGGACATCATCATCTCGGGCGGCGAGAATGTGAGCTCGGTCGAGGTCGAAAACGCGCTGATGCACCACCCCGCCGTGCTGCTGGCGGCGGTGGTGGCCAAACCGGACGAGAAATGGGGCGAAGTCCCCTGCGCCTTTGTCGAGGTCAAGGACGGCGCAGACGTCACCGAGGCCGATCTGATCGGCTTCTGCCGCGAACGGCTGGCCGGGTTCAAGACGCCGAAGACGGTGGTCTTCCAGGAATTGCCCAAGACCTCAACCGGCAAGATCCAGAAGTTCGAGCTGCGCAACGCCGCCCGCGCGCTCTGATCCCGGCCCCGGGGGGCGGCGGCGCCCCCTTTGCTGCCCCGCTGTCCCCCACAGGCATGGTTGGCGATTGCCGCCCCCCGCTGGCTCCTGTAATGTCGCGCCAGCGCGGGGGATAACCGCATGAACAAAGCGCATGGGCAGGGGCTGGACCAACAGATGCCGGATGCACTGGCACGGCAGCAGGACAGAGCAGGGTCCGCCACATGACGGCATTCGACAAGTATCAGCGGCTTGAAGGGCCGGGCCTCTGGGCGGCCGGCCAGGGGATGCAGCGCCGCGATGTCGTGATCCGTTTCGGCAAGGCAACGATGGTGATCGTCGACAGCCGTTCGGACATGGTGCTCAGCCATTGGTCGCTCTCGGCCATCCGGCGCCTGAACCCGGGCCAGACCCCGGCCCGCTTCATCCCCGCCGATGCCAGCCGCAGCCATGACACCGAAACGCTGGATATTGACGAACCCCTGCTGCTGGAAGCGATGGAAACCCTGACCGCCGCGCTGGCCGCGCCCCGCAGCAAGGGTGAAATGCGCCGCCGCTTCACCCTGGGGGCGGGCGCGATCCTGCTGGCGGGGCTGCTGGTGGTCTGGCTGCCCGGCGCGGTGGTGCGCCATACCGCGGGCGTGGTGCCGCTGGCCAAACGGGTGCAGATCGGCCAGATGATCCTTGCGGACATGACCACCGACCCCGCCCGCAGCATCTGCCGCGCCGAATGGGGCAGCGCCGCCCTGCAAGTGCTGGGCAACCGGCTCTTCGCCGCCCCGCGCAGCATCGTGGTCATTGACGCCTTCCCGCCCGGCGCGCCCGCCACGCTCAACCTGCCCGGGCGTCACATTCTGGTGGACAACCGCCTGATCCTGAACGCTGAAACCCCCGAAGAACTCGCCGGCTTCCTGCTCGCCGAGGCCGAGCGCGCCAGCCGCACCGATCCTCTGCAAGGGGTGCTGCGCCACGCCGGCCTGACTGCCACGATCCGCCTATTGACCCAGGGCGACCTGCCCGCCGATACCGTGACCGGCTACGCCAGCACCCTGTTCTCGACAACCGCCGCCATGCCCGACAGCACCGCCCTCGGCGCCCGTTTCGAGGCCACGCGTCTGGATCCGACCCCCTGGCTCTCAAGCCTCCTGGTCCAGGACCGACCGCACGGGCTCAGCGCCGACGCGCTGAACCTGCCCAATCCCCTCTCCCCGCTGATCACCGACAATGACTGGATCCGGATCCAGACCATTTGTGACAGTTGACCAGAGCGCGTTGCCAGCAGGCCCCTGCCCCGCTACCCTTGGCCCTGATGACACCCCACTCAGGCAGGAGGCTCCCATGCCCCACAGCGTGACCCGCAAGATCGGCACTGCCGAGATCAGCATCATCACCGATGGTGCCACCGAATTCCCCACCGACCTCTTCCCCGAATCCGACCCCTCCCATATCGGGGACATGCTGGCACAAGCCGGGCAAGACCGCATCCGCACCAATTTCAACGCCGTCCTCCTGCGCGAGGGCAACCGGACGATCCTGCTCGATGCCGGTCCGCGGGACCTCTTCGGCCCCAGCTGCGGCAACCTGCCCGCCGCCCTGGACGAACTCGGCGTCACCCCGGATCAGGTCGATACACTCTTCGCCACGCACCTGCACCCCGACCATATCGCCGGCATGATCACCGCCGAAGGCGCAGCCGCCTTCCCCAATGCAACCCTCATCCTCCCCGAAGCCGAACGCAGCTTCTGGGGCCAGGAAAGCAATTTCACCGGCGCCCTGGCCAGCGCCGCCGATTGGGCCACCCTCGCCCGCGCGGTCATGGAAGCCTATGCCGACCGGCTCCATCCCATCGCCGCCGATGCCCCGATTGCCCCGGGGCTGACCGCCCTGCCCCTGCCCGGTCACACCCCGGGACACAGCGGCTGGCGCCTCGAATCGGGCGGCGAGATGCTCCTGCATGTCGGCGATATCGTCCACGCCCCGGATATCCAGTTTGCCGATCCGGATATCGCCATTGCCTTCGATATCGACATGGATACCGCGCGCAAGACCCGGCACGCCCTGCTCGACGAACTCGCCACCGACGGCGCGCTCGTCACCGGTGGCCATCTGCTGCAACCCGCCCTCGCACGTGTCGAACGCAGCACCAAAGGTTACCGCCTGACCCCACCCTGACCCAAAGCGGTCTTCATCCTTGCAGAAATATCCTCAGGGGGTGAATGCGCGGCACGCGCAGAGGGGGCAGAATGCCCCTTCCCCGCACGCAGTGCCAGAAGACCTGCGCGCGCCTCGCGCGCACCTTTTGCCAAAGACCGAAGACCCGCGCCCGCCTCACCGGGGAAAACCCGGTCACGGGCGCCCTGCAACCGCTGTGCGATCCATTGCGCCGCCCGCAACGCCGGCCAGCGCAGCACCGAGATGCCACCCGCCAGCGCCACCAGCCCCCAGACCGGCCCCGCCTGCAATGTGACCAGCCCCAGCAAAGGGATCCCCAACCCGATCAGCACCGCCGCCCCCGGCCAGTGGAAGCGCCGCGGCATCATGGCGATGACACTGGCCAGCACAACCCAGATACAGAACAGGACCAGCGCCAGGTTCATGCCGCCACGCGCTCCAGCCGCGCCGGCAGCCCCCGCGCCCAGGCCGAGATCGTCCCCGCGCCCAGGCAGACCACCATGTCCCCGGGCCGGGCATGGGCGCGGATCAGCGCCTCCAGCGCGTCCTCGCTGTCGATGGCATGGGCGGCGCGGTGGCCATGGCGGATCAGCCCCGCCACCAGATCATCGCGCCCCGCCCCGGGGATCGGGTCTTCGCCCGCGGCATAGACCGGGGCGATAGCCACCAGATCGGCCTCGTTGAAACAGTGACAAAAATCGTTGAACAGCGAAGAAAGCCGCGTGTAGCGGTGCGGCTGGTGCACGGCGATCACCTTGCCCCCCTCATCGCCCAGCGCCTGGCGCGCGGCGCGCAGCACGGCGGCAATCTCGACCGGGTGATGGCCGTAATCGTCGATGACACTCACGCCATTGGCCTCGCCAACATGGGTGAAACGCCGGTTCACGCCGCCGAAATCCGCCAGCGCGGCCCGGATATCCGCGCCCTTCATGCCCAGATGGCGCGCCACCGCCACCGCGGCCAATGCGTTCGAGACATTGTGATCCCCGGGCATGGGCAGGGTGCAACCCTCGATCCGCTTTTCCTCGGCCTGCAGCGCGATGTCGAAATGGGCCACGCCCTTGACATAGCGCAGGTTCACCGCGCGCACATCGGCCTGCGCATTGTAGCCGAAGGTCACAACGCGGCGGTCGGTGATCCGCCCCACCAGGGCCTGCACCTCGGCGTGATCGGTGCAGCAGACCGCCAGCCCGTAGAAGGGGATGTTCGACACGAAATCATGAAACCCCTGCCGCAGCGCATCGAAACTGCCCCAGTGCTCCAGATGCTCGGGGTCGATATTCGTCACCACGGCGATGGTCGCGGGCAGGCGGTTGAAGCTGCCGTCGCTTTCATCGGCCTCGACCACCATCCATTCACCGGCACCGGCCCGCGCGTTGGACCCATAGGCATGGATCACACCGCCATTGATCACCGTGGGGTCCAGCCCGCCCCGGTCCAGCAGCGTCGCCACCAGGGTGGTGGTGGTGGTCTTGCCATGGGTGCCCGCGATGGCGATGTTCGAGCGCAGCCGCATCAGTTCCGCCAGCATCTCGGCCCGGCGCACCACCGGCAGGCCCGCGCGCCGCGCGGCCAGCAGTTCCGGGTTGTCCGGCTTGATCGCAGTCGAGATCACCACAACCTCGGCCGCGCCCAGATTGTCCGCCCGCTGGCCGATGAAGATTTCTGCCCCCAGCCCTTGCAACCGGTCAGTGATGGGCGAGGCCTTCAGGTCCGACCCCTGCACCCGGTAGCCATGGGTCAGCAGCACCTCGGCGATGCCGGACATGCCGATCCCGCCGATGCCGGTGAAATGGATCGGCCCGATATCGGTGGGAAGTTTCGTTGCCGCGTTCATGTCCGCTCCTGTGCCAGGGTTTCGACCATCTCGGCCAGTTGTTCGGCAGCATCCGGGCGCCCGCAGCCCAGCGCGGCCTGCGCCATCTGCGCCGCACCTTCGGGGTGGCCGAAAACCGCCATCATGCTGTCGCACAGGGCCTCCGGCGACAGTTGCGATTCGGGGATCACCACCGCCGCGCCCGCTTCATAGAGCATCCGGGCATTCGCCGCCTGATGGTTGCCCGCCGCCGCCGCAAAGGGGATCAGGATGGCCGGGCGTCCGATCACGGCGATATCGGCCACCGAGGACGCCCCTGCGCGGCTGATCACCAGCTGCGCCTCGGACAGGCGGCGCGGGATATCGGCAAAGAAGGGCGCGACCTCGGCCCGGATACCGGCGGCATCATAGGCGGCGACCACGCGGTCCATATCTTCGGGCCGGGCCTGGTGCGAGACGCTGAGCTGGTCGCGCACGGTCTCGGGCAGGGCGGCCACGGCCTCGGGCACCACATCCGACAGGATCCGCGCCCCCTGGCTGCCCCCCATGACCAGCAGGTCCATCGGGTAATCCCCGGGCGCGATATAGCCCGCCCCCGCACGGTCCAGCACCGCGTTGCGCACCGGGTTGCCGGTATGCAGCGCCACCACCCCCGGTGGCAATTCGGTGGGCCATGTCCCGCAAGCGACCCGCTGCACCCGGCGCGCAAAGACCCGGTTGACCTGCCCCAGCACCCCGTTCTGTTCATGGATCATGCGCGGGCGGCGCAGCAGCCAGGCCGCCCCCAGCGCAGGGATCGACGGATAGCCGCCGAAGCCCACCACCACCGAAGGGCGGTCCAGCACCATCCGCCACGCCGCCGCCAGCACCCCGGCGCCGATCCGCAGCGGCACCATCAGCTTCGCGGCCAGCCCGCCCCGCGCGAATGTGGCCGAGGCCACCTGTTCAACCTGCACCGCATCCGGAAACCCGTCCGTGTAGCGCGCGCCCCGGGCATCCGTGGACAGCTTCACCCGCCAGCCGCGCGCCAGCATCACCTCGGCCAGGGCCTGCGCGGGGAACATATGCCCCCCGGTGCCCCCCGCAGCGATCAGCAGAAGCGGTGCCTTGGCCATGTCAGCCGCGCCCCCGACGTGTGAGAATGTCTCCGATCTCGCCCTGCGGACGGGTCCGGGTCAGCGCCAGCAGGATACCGATACCGATCCCCGCTGCAACCAGCGAAGAGCCACCATAGGACACGAAGGGCAGCGTCATCCCCTTGGACGGCAGCAACCTGACCGCCACACCCATGTTGATCATGGCCTGCGCGGCGAACATGGTCACCAGCCCCGTGCCCGCCAGCCGGATGAAGATGTCGCGCTCACGCATCAGCCGGAAAAGCGAGCGCAGGACGATCGTGGCGAAAAGGAAGATGATCAGCAGCACCAGCACCAGGCCGTATTCCTCGGCGGCCACCGCGATGATGAAATCCGTATGCGCATCGGGGAGCGACCATTTCACCTGCCCCTCGCCCACGCCCACGCCGAATATGCCGCCCTCCTGAATGGCGTTTGTGGCAAAGCCCATCTGCGTGCGCGGGTCGACCTCGGGCGCCAGAAAACCGTCGATCCGGCGCGCGAAATGTTCCGAGCTGTTGTAGAAGAACACCCCGCCAAAGACCACCATCCCGCCCAGAACCAGCAGCAGCAGGATCGGCGCGCCGCCCACGAAATACATGATCATCCAGGCAAAGCCGACCAGCGCCGCCTGCCCGAAATCCGGCTGGATCACCAACAGGCCCACCACCAGCAGCACAAAGCCCAGCGACAGGCTGCGCCCCGGCGGGCCGTTCACCTCATGCCCCGCCGCCAGCAACCAGGCCGCAAAGACCGCAAGGAAAGGTTTGAGGAATTCCGACGGCTGGACCGAGGCAAAGCCCAGCGAATACCAGCGCACCGCCCCCTTGCCGAAATCGGTGCCGGCAAAGGGCAGCCCCGCCAGCGCAAGCAAGGCCAGAAAGAAGCCGAACACCGCCAGTCGGCGGATGCTGTCAGGTGACAGCATCGAAGTCACCAGCATCGCCGCAATCGCCAGCGCGCCAAAGAACAACTGCCGTTGCACGTAAAAGAACGGGTCCAGCCCGTTGCGCGTGGCCAGGGGCGGCGATGACGCCAACCCCAGCAGCAACCCCACGCCAAACAGCATCACGATACACCCGATCGCCCAGCGATCCACCGTGCGCCACCAGCGTGGAAGCACAGGCTCACCCGCCCGGATGGGCGCGGTGCCATAGACCATTTCCGTCATGTCACTGCCTCGATAGCCTGCTCATGGCGCCCGTTTGCCGGGTCTGTCCACCAGCATACCCCATATCGCGCACGTATTCCAGCACGCTCGCAGGGACACGCGGCAAAGCAGGCACAAAAACCCGTGTGTGCCGGGTATCAGGCGGTATCGGCCAGTTGCGCAAGGGCGGCGCGCAGGCGCGCAGCGTCGGCGCCCAGGGCGGCGGCCTTCTCGCGGGTTTCGGCTACAACCTCCTCGGGGGCGCTGTCGGTGAATTTGGGGTTGCGCAGCCGCCCCTCCAGCCCGGCCAGCTCCTTCTCGGCCTTGGTCACGGTTTTTTCCAGCCGCGCGCGTTCGGCGGCAATGTCGATGACATCCTCCAGCGGCAGGGCAAAGGTGCCGCCTTCGACCGTCACCGTCACCGACCCGCGCGGCGCCGCCTGCGCAGGCTCCAGCGAGGCAACCCGCGCCAGCCGCCGGATCATGGCCTCGTTGCGCGCCCAGGCCGCCTGCCCGGCCTCATCAAGGTCGATCTGCAGCATCTCCAACCACAGGCCCACGGGCACCCGCAACTGCGTGCGGGCCGAGCGGATGCCCTCGATCAGGGAAATCACCCAGCGCAACTCACGCATGGCGGCGTCATCCACCAGATCGGCGCCATATTCGGGCCAGTCGGCATGGGCGCAGAGCTTGTCACGCTGGCCGGTCAACTGCCACAATTCTTCGGTGATGAAGGGCATGAAGGGATGGAGCAGCACCATGCACTGGTCCAGAACCCAGGCCATGGTCTCGCGCGTCTCGGCCGCATCCGCGCCATCCAGCAACGGTTTCGAGAATTCCACATACCAGTCGCAGACCCTGCCCCAGACAAAGGCATAGAGCGCCTGCGCGGCGTCGTTGAAGCGATACTCGGCCAGCGCGGCATCGACCGTTTCGCGCACGCGGGCGGTCTCGCCGATGATCCAGCGGTTGACGGTGGCCTGCGGCTGCGGCGGCGCGGCTTGCGTCGCGTGCCCCTCCCAGACGCCGTTCATCTCGGCAAAGCGGCAGGCGTTCCACAGTTTGGTGGTGAAGTTGCGATAGCCGGCAATGCGCTGGGTATCCAGCTTCAGCACGCCCCCAAGGCTGGCCATCGCCGCATTGGCAAAACGCAGCGCATCGGCGCCGAATTCATCGATGATGGTCAGCGGGTCGATGACATTGCCCAGCGATTTCGACATCTTCCGGCCCTTGGCGTCGCGGACGAGGCCGTGCAGGTAGACGTGTCTGAACGGAATGTCGTTCACCACGGCAAGCTGCATCATCATCATCCGCGCGACCCAGAAGAACAGGATATCCTGCCCGGTGACGAGGACCGAGGTGGGGAAGTAGCGCTGCATCTCGGGCGTGTCTTCGGGCCAGCCCAGCGTCCCGATGGGCCAGAGGCCCGAGGAGAACCAGGTGTCGAGGACGTCGGGGTCGCGTGTGATTTCAACTCGCTGTTTATCGAGTTTGCCGCCACTTGCATCTCCGACCGTTGTAATCCCGATCCGCTGACGCTCTTCGCCTTTACGGCTGTGATAAAAGCGGTCCTCGGCAACTGCGACTTCAAAAGCATCGCCATAATACTGCTTCGCGAGAATTAACGCCTCTTCTGTTGATGCCGCGCAGAACATGTTCTTGTCGTTCCGCTGTATAACTTCAGTCGCACGCTTTACTTCGTCGGGCATATCGAAATGTGTACGGTCAGAACCCGTTTCTTGTAGGTTGGACCACAGAAAGAAAGTCTCTTTTGCTTTAGCGTTCTCGATAGTTGGCCCATACCAGACCGGAATCCGATGCCCCCACCACAACTGCCGCGAGATACACCAGGGCTCGATATTCTCCAGCCAGTGATAATAGGTCTTCTCGCCGCTCTCGGGGATGATCTTCACCTTGCCCGAGCGCACCGCATCCAGCGCCGGGCCGACGATCCTTTCGGCATCGACGAACCACTGGTCGGTCAGCATCGGCTCGATCACCACCTTGGACCGGTCGCCAAAGGGCTGCATGATCGCCTTGGCCTCGACCAGCGGCACCTCGGCCTCCGGGTCGTCATCCGCCCCCAGCTTCCGCCCCAGCCGCGCATCATCGGCCCGGGTCATCACCGCCAGCCCCTCGGCGGTGATCATTTCCACGATACGTTCCCGGGCTTGCGGCTCTTTGTCCTCTGGCCGCTGGAAACGATGCAAACCGCGCAGTTCATCCGGGACGAGGTTAAGCGCATCTGTCTCTGCCTCAGATAGCGTCCGCTCGCCGCGCGCCACTTGGCCCGCGATAGCCGCAGCTTCCTCGTAAGGAGCGCCATCAACACGCATGTTCGCCTTGGTATCCATCAGCCGGTAGCAGGGGATGGGGTTGGGCTTGGCCCGCTTGGCCACGCCATAGTCGTTGAAGTCATGCGCCCCGGTGATCTTCACCGCGCCCGAGCCGAAATTCGGGTCCGGGTAGTCATCGGTGATGATCGGAATCAGGCGGCGATGCTCCTTTGGCCCCACCGGGATTTCACAGAGTTTCCCGACGATTGGCGCGTAACGCTCATCCGATGGATGAACCGCAACCGCCCCGTCGCCCAGCATGGTTTCCGGCCGCGTGGTGGCGATGGAGATGTAATCGCGCGTCTCGCGCAGGGTGACATTGCCATCCTCGTCCCGCTCCACATACTCATAGGTCGCCCCACCGGCGAGCGGGTATTTGAAGTGCCACATATGGCCGTCGACCTCGGTGTTCTCCACCTCCAGGTCGGAAATCGCGGTCTCGAAATGCGGGTCCCAGTTGACCAGCCGCTTGCCGCGATAGATCAGGCCCTTGTTGTACATGTCCACAAAGACCTTGATCACGGCATCGTGGAAATTGCCCTCCTCGCCCGCAGGCGCACCGGGGGCGCCGGACATGGTGAAAGCGTTGCGTTCCCAATCCAGCGAACAGCCCAGCCGCTGCAACTGGCCGATGATCGTCCCGCCCGATTGCGCCTTCCACTCCCATACCTTGGCCAGGAAATCCTCGCGGGTGAAATCGGTGCGCTTCTTCTGCTCAAGCGCCAGTTCCCGCTCCACCACCATCTGCGTGGCGATACCCGCGTGGTCCTGCCCGGGCTGCCAAAGCGTGTCGAACCCCTGCATCCGCTTCCAGCGCACCAGAATATCCTGCAGCGTGTTGTTGAAGGCGTGGCCCATATGCAGTGACCCGGTCACATTGGGCGGCGGGATCATGATGCAGAAGCTCTCATCGCGCGTGGCGTTGGCGCCCGCGCGGAAGGCGCCGCGCTCTTCCCACAGGCGGGCGATCCGGGCCTCGGCGGTGGCGGCGTCGAATGTCTTGTCCATCATCGTGCATCACTCCTTCATCGGCGCCGGTTTAGCCTTCATCTTGTCCAAGGAAAAGACCGCTATGCCATGTCACAGCGGCGTGAACTGCAGTATCCTTTGCGCGCCACAACACAGGAGCCCGCCGATGCAACGCAAGGAAATCAGCTATCCCCGCCTGTTGTGGCGCATGGGCGCGCTCTGGGCGCTGTTTCCGGTGGTGTTTGCGGTGGCGTTCGGCACCATCGGCGTACTGAGCGTGCAGAAGGCGCGGCTGCTTGATCGCCACGGGGTCGATGGTATCGCCACCATCGACGACAAGTTCACCCGCACCACCCGCGATTCCGAAGGGCGCAACCGCACCACGCATTACCTTGCCTATACCTTCACGCCGGAGGGGCGCGCGCCGATCTCGGACCGTGACAGCGTTGGGCGCAGCTTCTACACGCAGGTGCGCGTGGGCGATGACGTGCCCATCCGCTACGTCCCCCACCGCCCCGAGGTGCACGAGATCGACCCCGGCGCCAACGCATTGATGGGCTGGGTCTTTGGCGCCATCGGGCTGGGGGCGGCGGGGGCGTCGGTCGGCGTGGGGGGCTGGATGTGGCGGCGCAAGCAATCCGTCCTGCGCGCCGCCCGCCATGGCGAGGTGCGACAGGCCCGCGTCACCGGGCTGCGCCGCACCAATGTCCAGAAGAACAAGCGCCCCATGCATGTGCTGCAGTGGGTTGATGCCAGCGGTGACCGCGGCGAATCGCGGATGGGCCCGCAGGAGGGTTTCGCCCCCTACCCCGAAGGCAGCGTCATCGTGGTCTATGTGGACCCGCAGACCGGCCAGGGCTGGTGGGAAGAGGATTTCTGAAAAGGGTTGCCACAGGCGCCGACTGAGCATAGATTAGAATCATTCTAAGTTCAGGCGCCGCCATGTCCGATCCCACCGTCACCCTGGTCTTTGTTGCCGCGTTGATCACCGCGCTGGCGACGGGGCTGGGCGCCCTGCCGCTGTTGGCCATGAAATCGGTGACCGCGCGGATGCTGTCGCTGGGCAATGCAGTTGCGGCGGGGCTGATGCTGGCCGCCTGTTTCAGCCTGATCGTCGAGGGGTTCGAATTCTCGGCCCCGCGCACTCTGGCCGGGCTGCTGGCCGGGCTGGCGGGCATCTGGCTGGCCAAGCGGCTGTTCCAGAATGGCGAGGGGCTGGCCGTCGCCGGGGCCAGCGGCGCCGATGCCATGAAGATCCTGCTGATCATGGGCGTGATGACGGTGCATTCGGCGGCCGAAGGCATCGGCGTCGGCGTCGCCTATGGCGGCGGGCGCGAGCTGGGCGATTTCATCACCATCGCCATCGCGCTCCATAACGTCCCCGAGGGGCTGGCGATCGCGCTGGTCATGGTCCCGCGCGGGGCGGGCGTGGGCAAGGCGGCGCTGTGGTCCATCGCCTCGTCGCTGCCGCAGCCGCTGCTGGCGGTACCAGCCTTCCTGTTCGTGCTGACCTTCACGCCCTGGCTGCCGGTGGGGCTGGGGCTGGCGGCGGGGGCGATGCTGTGGATGATTTTCTCGGAACTTCTCCCCGAGGCCTCGGAGGGCGTGGAGCACAGCACCATCGGGCTGGTGGTGACGCTGGCCTTCACCGCCATGCTGGGTGTGACATTGCTGCTGGGCTGAGGGTTATTGCCATGGCCGCGCCCCTGCCCCATATCTTACCCATGTTGAAGCTGACCCCCATTCTGCTGGCCGTGGGCTATGCCCTTCTGGTCTACTGGTTTTCGGCCTGGCGCACGTCGAAGGAGCTTGATGCGAATTCGACCCTGCTGGCCGATGCCCGGCTGAAGGACCTGACCGACCGCATGGCCCGGGCGCTGCAGATCGACCAGGTCCGCGTGCATCTGTACGAGACCGAGACCGTCAACGGCCTTGCCGCGCCGGACGGGCGCATATTCATCACGCGCGGTTTCTACAACAAATACCGCAAGGGCGAGGTATCGGCCGAGGAACTCTCCTCGGTCATCGCGCATGAACTGGGGCATGTGGCGCTGGGCCATTCGCGGCGCCGGATGATCGATTTTTCCGGCCAGAATGCCATCCGCATGGCGCTGGCCACGGTGTTCAACCGCTTCCTGCCCGGGCTGGGGGTGCTGATCGCCAACGGGATCACCACGCTTCTGGCCGCCAGCCTCAGCCGCGCGGATGAATATGAGGCCGATGCCTATGCCGCGGCCCTGCTGGAAAAGAGCGGGATCGGCACCGAGGCGCAGAAATCCATGTTCCGCAAGCTGGAGGCATTGGTTGGCGCGCGCGGCGGCATGCCCGTCTGGCTGATGAGCCACCCCAAGACCGCCGACCGCATCGCCGCCATCGAAAAGCTGGAGGCCGGCTGGCGCCGTCTTCCGGACAGCTGAGCCTGACGCGCCATTTCCATTGCCCGCCCCGAACCGGCGCGATACCCTGACCCGGGGCCGGCAGAAGCGCTCCGAAGGACGAAACGGCAAGGGCGATAAAGCGTGACGAACAGTCTGATCTCGCGGATCGAGGCGCAAGGCCTGCGCATGACCGACCAGCGGCGCACCATCGCCCATGTGCTGGCCGAGGCACAGGACCACCCCGATGTTGAGGAACTGCACGCCCGCGCCGCCGCACGGGACCCGCGGATCTCCATCGCCACGGTCTATCGCACGGTCAAGCTGTTCGAAGAGGCCGGGCTGCTGGATCGCCATGAATTCGGCGATGGCCGCGCGCGATTCGAGGACAGCCAGCGCGAACACCATGACCACCTGATCGACATGCAGACCGGCGCGGTCATCGAATTCTGCGACCCCGAGATCGAAGCCCTGCAGGAGCGCATCGCCGCGCGCCTCGGATACCGGCTGAAGGGGCACCGGCTGGAGCTTTATGGCGTGCCCGCAGGGCGTGACGGCAAAGGGTCCGGCGGCTGAGCGACCGCGCGGACGCCAGGGGCGCCTTCTGGCCACAGAGGGCAGAATCACCGCGACCCTCAGGGGCATTGCCTGCGCGTCCGGTCCTGGCGGATAGGGACCAAACGAAAAACCCCGGCAGTGCTGCCGGGGTTCTCTGTCACGCTGCCGACCACAATGGATCAGTCAAAGGCCATGTCGGTGACCGCGTGGGTCCAGGCAGCATCGCCCGGGTGGTCGGTGATCACCGGATCAGACCCGCCGCCCAGCAGCGTCTGCACCGTGCGCTCGAAATCCTCGGGGTCCAGGGTGCCGTTGGAGCCTTCGAGCAGAAGCGCCACCTCGCCCATCATGCGGATCTGATGCTCTTCGGTCTGCGCGCCGGTGTCATCGTAATCCAGCACGATCATCGCCGCGTCCTCAGCGTTCTCGGCCGCCCATTCCCAGCCGCGCATCGAGGCGCGCACGAAGCGGGCCATGCGGTCCACGAAATCGGGATCCTCAAGGTTCTCTTCCAGCACATAGAGGCCGTCTTCGAGCGTGGCGACACCCTGATCCTCATACTTGAAGTTGACCAGTTCATCCTCGCCGATGCCGGCGTCGATGACCTGCCAGAATTCGTTATAGGTCATGGTGCTGATGCAATCGGCCTGACGCTGCAGCAGCGGGTCCACGTTGAAACCCTGACGCAGCACTTCCACACCATCATCGCCGCCCTCGGTCGGAATGCCCAGCGTGCTCATCCAGGACAGGAACGGGAATTCGTTGCCGAAGAACCACACGCCCAGGGTGCGGCCGGGAAAATCCTCGGGGCCGGTGATGCCGGTATCGGCCAGACAGGTCAGCATCATGCCCGATTGCTTGAACGGCTGGGCGATGTTGACCAGCGGCAGGCCCGCCTCGCGCGCGGCCAGCGCGGCGGGCATCCATTCCACGATCACATCAGCCCCGCCGCCTGCGATCACCTGCGGGGGGGCGATGTCCGGACCGCCGGGGCGAATGGTGACATTCAGCCCTTCATCGGCGTAATAGCCGTTCTCCAGCGCCACGTAATAGCCGGCGAATTGCGCCTGTGTGACCCATTTCAACTGAATTGTCACATCATCGGCAAGGGCCGTGCCCGCCACCAGGGAACCCGCAAGGGCGAGAGCTGTCGTTCTTGTCTTGTGCATGTTTTCACCTCCGTGTTGGCCCCATGCGCGGGGCATTATCTGGCCCGCTGGGACGGGTGCCAGAAGGTCACCCGTTTCTCCAGCAGCGCCCAGAATCCATAGAACAGCGATCCGGCGAGCGCCGCCACCGTGATCTCTGCCCAGACCATATCCAGTTGCAAGCGCCCCACCTCGGTCGAGATGCGAAAGCCCATGCCCCGGGTGGGCGAGCCGAAGAACTCAGCCACAATTGCGCCGATCAGCGCCAGAGTCGATGAAATCTTCAGCCCGTTGAAAATGAAGGGCATGGCCGCAGGCAGATGCAGCTTGCGCAGCCCCTGCCCCCAGGACGCGCTGTAGGTGCGCATCAGATCGCGCTGCATGGCATCGGCTGCGGCCAGCCCCTGCACGGTGTTGACCAGCATGGGAAAAAACACCATGGCCACCACCACCGCGGCCTTGGATGGCCAGTCAAAACCAAACCACATCACCATGATCGGTGCGGTGCCAACGATCGGCAGCGCGGCCAGGAACCCGCCCACCGGCAGCAGCCCCCGGCGCAAGAAGTCATAGCGGTTGACCACCAGCGCAAAGACCAGCGCCGCCGCCACCCCGATGGCAAAGCCCGACAGCGCACCCTTCACGAAGGTCTGCACGAAATCCACCCAGAGCGTGGGCGCCGAGGTCGAAATCCGCGCCCCGATGGCCGAGGGTGGCGGCAGGATCACCCGCGGCACCGACAGCACGCGCACCAGCGCCTCCCAGAACCAGATCAGGGTCAGCCCGAAGACCACCGGCGCCAGCAGCGCCTGCGCCCGGCCCGCCCAGCCCGATGCACGGGGCAGATCGGCCAGGAAGGACACCAGCATCCATCCGCCCAGCCAGATGCCGACCATGGCCCAGCCGAAGGCCGCACCCTCGGCCCCGGTCTGCGCGGTGGCCATCGACCACGCGGCAACGCCCAGCCCGGCGGCAATCCCGGTCAGGTTCAGCGCCATTGGCACGGCATGGCCCCGCGCGCGCAGTTTCGGCTGGAGCGTCCACAGAAGAACCGCCAGCGCCACACCCAGCAACGCCGCCCCGCCCGGCTGCGCGGGCGCCCCCCCCTGCGACAGCACCGCCGCCACGATCAGCGACAGCGACATGCCAAAACCCTGCCAGAACCCGGCATGCATGCTGGCCATCGTTTCGCGCAGAACCTGGACGATCATTGCGCCATTCCCATGCGTTTGAGCGTGACCCTCTGGATCAGGCTGATAATCCCCACCAGCACCGCCGCAAGGATCGCTGCCGCGAACAGGGCCGACCATATCTGCACCGTCTGGCCGTAATAGCTGCCCGAGAGCAACCGCACCCCAAGCCCGCCCTGCTGGACCGGCAGTTCCCCCACGATGGTCCCCACCAGCGCCGCCGCAATGCCGATCTTCATCGACGCAAACAGATAGGGCATCGACGAGGGCAGCCGCAGCTTGGCGAATGTCTCCCATCCGCTGGCGTTCCAGGTCTTCATCTGGTCAAGCTGCATCGCATCCGGCGCACGCAGCCCCTTGACCATGCCAACCACCACCGGAAAGAAGCTGAGATAGGCGGCGATGATCGCCTTTGGCAGCAGGCCCGCAATGCCCATGGAATTCAGCACCACGATTATCATGGGCGCCAGCGCGATGATGGGGATCGTCTGGCTGGCAATGGCCCAGGGCATGACAGAGGCATCCATCGCCCGGTTGTGCACGATCCCGATGGCCAGCACGAAGCCAAGCCCCGTGCCGATGGCAAACCCGAGGAAGGTGGCCGACAGCGTGATCCAGCCATGATGGATCAGCGAGCGGTTGGACAGGGTGCCCGTACTCCACCAGCCCCGCCGCCCGGTCATCTCCTCGACCACGGTGCTGTCCCACAGTTCCACCACCACCTGATGCGGGGCGGGCAAGCGCGGGCGGCTTTGGGACATGGTGTCGGCCACCAGTTCGGTGAAACTGAGTTCCACCCCCGCCCGCGCAGCGCGGTCCTCGGTCCAGGCGCGGTTCATCTGGATCGTGGCGGCATACCACAGCGCCAGAATGGCGGCGACGACGGTGAGGATGGGGAGGATGCTTCTCATGTCGGACGGCCGCGCGAGAGGTGACGGCAGAGGGGGGCGCTGCCCCCCGTCGCCTTGCGGCGACTCCCCCCGGAGTATTTGGGGCAAGAAAATGTGGCTGGGAGAGCCGGGAAACAGGCGCGATCAGTCATCGACATGCCCCGCCCTGAGCCCCTCGCGTACGCGGTGGGCGACTTCGATGAATTCCGGGCTGTCGCGGATGTCCAGCGGGCGCTCGCGCGGGAGGGGGCTGTCGATGATGTCGGAGATCCGTCCCGGGCGCGGGGACATGACCACGATCCGCGTGGAGAGGTAGACCGCCTCGGGGATGGAATGGGTCACGAAGCCGATGGTCTTCTCGGTGCGTTTCCACAGCTCCAGCAACTGTTCGTTCAGATGGTCGCGGACGATCTCATCCAGGGCGCCGAAAGGTTCATCCATCAGCAGGATATCGGCGTCAAAGGCCAGCGCCCGGGCGATGGAGGCGCGCTGCTGCATGCCCCCCGAAAGCTGCCAGGGAAACTTGCGCCCGAAACCCGCCAGATCCACCAGTTCCAGCACCCGTTGGGCGCGTTCGGCCTGTTCGGCGCGGCTGAAGCCCATGATCTCCAGCGGCAGGCGGATGTTGCCCTCGATCGTGCGCCAGGGATAGAGGCCGGCGGCCTGGAACACATAGCCATAGGCGCGGGCCTTGCGGGCGGCTTCGGGGGACATGCCATTGACGGTGATGGTGCCGGCGGTCGGCTGTTCAAGGTCGGCGATCACGCGCAGGAAGGTGGTCTTGCCGCAGCCCGAAGGACCGATGAAGCTGACGAACTCGCCCTTGCGGATGCTCAGGTCCACATCCTTGAGCGCATGTACCGGCCCGTCGGCGGTCTGGAAGATCAGGTTGAGGCCCTGTGCATCGATCACGGGCGCGTCGGCTTGTTTCATTCGGTCAGACCCCATAATTCGGCGGCAGCGAATTCGACGGAGTTTCCCGCCGGATCGCGCACATAGATGGATCGCGGACCATGCGGCCAGCGGAAATCGGATTCGATGACGATGCCCGCATGCTCCAGCCGCGCCGCCATGGCGTCCATGTCGGCGCGCGCCACACGCAGGCAGACATGGCCCGGGCCGTCGGCGCCATGGGACGGCACCGGTAGCGCATCCGGCCCCGGCGGCTGGCGGCTGGCGGCGGGGCAAAAGACCAGCAGCACACTCTGACCGCAGCCGAAGAATACATGACGGCGGTCCTGCGCCGCGACCTCGGGCAGGCCCAGCACGCCGGTGTAGAACCGGCGCGCCGCCTCCAGATCGTCGGCGTAAAGCGCCGCTTCCAGAACGCCCTGAATCACCGGCCTCAGACCCCCGTGGCCGGAATGCCGCTGCGCTCCACCGGGCGCGGAGCGGTCAGCGCCTTCCACTGGGTCAGGGCGCGGTTGACGGGCATGTTCGGTTCGCGCGCGACAAACTGGCCGTGCCCTTCCTTTGCGCGCATCTCACCATCATGGCAGGCCACATGCCCGCGCGTCAGGGTGAACCGGGGCAGGCCCTTGACCTTGTGCCCTTCGAACACGTTGTAGTCGATGGCCGATTCCTGGCGGGTGGCAGAGATGGTCTTTTCCTTTGCCGGATCCCATACCACCAGATCGGCATCGGCGCCGACGGCCACCGCGCCCTTTTTTGGATACAATCCAAATATCTTGGCCGCGTTTGTTGACGTTACAGCAACAAACTCGTTCGGGGTCAGCCGACCCGTATTCACGCCATGGGTCCAGAGCATGGGCATGCGGTCTTCAAGCCCGCCGGTGCCGTTGGGAATTTTCGAAAAATCGCCCAGACCCATGCGTTTCTGGTCCGTGCTGAAGGCGCAATGGTCCGTGGCCACCACCGAGAGCGAGCCCGATTGCAGCCCGGCCCAGAGGCTGGCCTGATGCGCCTTGTTGCGGAACGGGGGCGACATGACGCGGCGGGCGGCGTGGTCCCAATCGGCGTTGAAATATTCGCTCTCGTCCAGGGTCAGATGCTGGATCAGCGGCTCGCCCCAGACGCGCTTGCCCTGCTGGCGGGCGCGGCGGATGGCCTCGTGGCTTTCCTCGCAGGAGGTATGGACCACATAGAGCGGCACGCCCGCCATGTCGGCGATCATGATGGCGCGGTTGGTGGCCTCGCCTTCAACCTGGGAGGGGCGGGAATAGGCGTGGCCCTCGGGGCCGGAATTGCCCTCGGCCAGAAGTTTCGCCGTCAGTTCGGCCACCACATCGCCGTTTTCGGCGTGCACCATGGCCACGCCGCCCAGATCGCCCACCCGGCGGAAGCTGGAGAACAACTCATCATCATTGACCATCAAGGCGCCCTTGTAGGCCATGAAATGCTTGAAGCTGGTGATCCCGCGCTTCACGCTTTCGGCCATGCCGTCAAAGACCTCTTCGCCCCACCAGGTGATGGCCATGTGGTAGCTGTAATCGCATTGCGCGCGGCCGGATTTGTTGTGCCACATGGACAGCGCGTCCATCAGCCCCTGCCCGGGCGACGGCAGGCAGAAATCAATGACCATGGTGGTCCCGCCTGCCAGAGCGGCCCGGGTTCCGGACGCAAAATCATCGGTCGAATAGGTGCCCATGAAGGGCATTTCCAGATGCGTATGCGGGTCGATGCCGCCGGGCATGACATAGCAGCCCGATGCATCAAGCTCGGTGTCGCCCTTGAGGTCAGGTCCGATTTCAACGATCCGCCCGCCCTCGATCCTGACATCGGCCCTGTAGGTCAGATCATGGGTGACAACTGTTCCGTTTCTGATGACAGTGCTCACTTGGCTTCTCCCTCGGTTGTTGCGACATGCGGTTCGGGCCGGAGCTCGCTTGCAAACCGTGCTTGCACGGCGTCATGCGCTGTTGCCACGCGGTCATACATATGGACCACGGGCCAGACGCGGGCGGTTCGCGCGTCTGCGATCTGCCCCTCGACGATTTCGACATCACCATCGGTCAGACCGGCGGCGAGATGCGCCACGGCTCCGTCACGATTGGGCACCAGATCGAGGGGCCGTGAAAAGGCATCCATTGCGATCATGCGGTTGAACACGGCCTGTTCGATCTTGCCAAAGGGGGATCGGGCGATCTCAGCACAGAACTCCGTCACGATGTCACGCATGGCCGCCCGATCCCCCATCAGCACCCCGATGCAGACAGGCATGCGATCCTTCACAGCCTCCCAGGCCTTGGCGCCAAAGGCGTCCCGGTACCAGCGACCATTCCAGGTCTCCAGGGCAAAGGTCTCCTGATCCTCGGTCGCCACGACGACCCCGTTCAGGTGGTCCCCAAAGCACTCCGACTGAAAGACAACATCCTTCACATCCGCAAGCACCACCTGGCGGACCCCCGGCAGGAACCGCAAGATCCGCTCATAGGCGAACCACCGCGCAAGCTGTGGATGGTGCCAGGCCTCAAGCATGTGCCAATAACCGACGCGGATCTCCGGGAGGCTCTTGTCCGGCAGGGCCTTGCCCAGCAAGCGAAGACTGTGGAGAAACACCCTGTTGACCCCTTTGGATGGCTTGCCGGTCGATGGGGTCCAGGTGCTTGTGGTGTGAAAGGCAACCGCTCCCGTGCGTTCCAGCACGTCTTCAAGGCCGCTGACATCATCCGTGACAAGGGCGATCATGCAGGAGCTGCGCGGATGCGCCGCTCTGGCCGACGCCAGGAACACGGCGACGCTTTCCGGCGACTGGTTCGTTGCAAAGCCCATGATGAGGTCAACCCCATCACCGTTGCCGCCAGCGGATGCAGCGCCTTGCCTCATGTCACACCTCACCCCCCCTGGGCCTGGTCCTCAGTGTGGCGAGGGGGCACCCTTGCGGCACCACCTCTCCCCGCGTCACTCCACAATCCCCGCCGTTTCCAGAACTGCATGCATCAGCACATTGGTTCCGGCTTCGGCCCATTCCTTGCTGATCTCTTCGGCTTCGTTATGGCTCAACCCATCCACACACGGGGTCATGATCATGGTGGTGGGGAACATTCGGTTGATCCAGCAGGCATCGTGCCCGGCGCCGGAGATGATGTCCATATGGCTGTAGCCCAGCTTTTCCGCTGCGGACCGCACCCGGCCCACCAGCGTTTCATCAAAGGCCGGGGGGTCAAAGAAACCAACCACTTCGGATGAAAACTTCACCCCTATATCGGCGCAAAGCCCCGGGGCGCGGGCGTGCAGCTCGGCCACCATCGCTTCCAGCGTCTCCAGCACATGGCTGCGGAAATCCACTGTGAAAACAGCCTTTTCCGGGATGATGTTGCGGCTGTTGGGATAGACGTCAATATGCCCGATGGCGCCCACGGCATTGGGCTGGTGTTTCAGCGCGATCTCATGGACCAGTTCGGTCACGCGCGCCAGGCCGCGCCCGGCGTTGCGGCGCATATACATGGGGGTGGAGCCCGTGTGCTGGCCCTTGCCGGTCACGGTGCACTGGATCCAGCGCAGGCCCTGACCGTGGGTGACAACGCCCACATCCTTGCCCTCGGCCTCCAGGATCGGGCCCTGTTCGATATGCAGTTCAAACATGGAATGCATCTTGCGCTGGCCGACAGGTTCGTCGCCCTTCCAGCCGATCCGCTCCAGCTCGTCGCCGAAGCGCTTTCCCTGCGCATCCTCGCGGGCATAGGCCCAATCCTGCTCCAGCACGCCTGCGAACACGCCCGAGGCCAGCATGGCCGGGGCAAACCGCGTGCCCTCTTCGTTCGTCCAGTTCACCACCACGATGGGGCGGCGGGTCTTGACGCCCATGTCGCGCAGGGACCGGATCACCTCCAGGCCGCCCAGCACACCCAGCACCCCGTCATAGCGCCCGCCTGTGGGTTGCGTGTCCAGATGGCTGCCGATGCAGACCGGCAGCGCGTCCGGGTCCTCGCCCGGGAATTCGGCAAACATGGTGCCCATGCTGTCCACCTTGACGGTGCCGCCCGCTTCCTCGCACCAGCGCTGGAACAGGGCGCGGGCCTCGCCATCCTCGTCGGTCAGGGCCTGCCGGTTGTTGCCGCCCGCCACACCGGGGCCGATCTCGGCGATTTCGTGGATGCTGTCCCACAAGCGATCCGCGTCGATCACCATGTTTTCCGCGCGTGCCGACATCTGCCCTCCCGATTCCCGCAGTGCTACGTTGACCATATGGTCAAACTATACGCTACACGCTCGGCGGCATCGGTCAACCTTGTATCGCGGAAGAATCCGGGACACACTGCCTGTCTGTGACGCAGGATATGTCAAACTGCCCGTGAAAGTGGCAGCACAGTATCGCTTATCAGGGCCATCAGATCACCGAAATACCCGCCCGAACGTGCCGGCCGTGTAGGGTCCGAGGTGATGACAATGCTGAGCGCGCGTTCGGGCGCCACGGCGATCACCTGCCCGCCATAGCCGCGCGCCAGCGCAAAGCGGGCGCCGTCGGCTTCGCCCAGAAACCAACCATAGCCATAGGCCAGCCCCGAGAATTGCGAGCGCGTCCGCGGCACCAGGGCGGCGGCCATCCACTCGGGGCTGAGGACCTGCTGACCGTTCCATGCACCGCCCAGCCGCGTCATTTCGGCAAAGCGCAGCATGGCCATGGGTGACAGCGCCATTTCGTTGCCGCCCAGGAAATAGCCCTGCGGGTCGCGCGTCCAGGGTGGCACCTCGATCCCCAGCGGGCTGCCCAGCCAGTCACGCGCCAGCGCCAGCAGGCTGCGCCCTGAAACCTCGGCCAACACCGCGCCCAGCACATGAAAGCTGCCGGTGGAATAGAGCATCCCCTGCCCCGGTTCCGCCACGAAGGGGCGCGTCAGCGCATTGGCCACCCAGTTGCGGCTGGCAATCCAGGGGCCATATCCCGCCCCCGAGGTTCGCTCCAACCCCGCCTGCATGGTGACCAGATGTTCCAGCGTCAGCGCGCCCACGCGTGGGTCGGCCCCGGACGGGATCAGCCCCGGCGCCACATCGGCCAGCGACGCCGTCACGCCCGGGACAACGCCGCGATCCACCGCCGCGCCCGTCAGCGCCCCGACGATGGTCTTGGAGACAGACTTGATATTCACGGCCCGGTCCAACGCCGGGCCACGCAGGGCCTCGGCCACCACCACATCGCCCCTGTGCGCGATGACCAGCCCGCGCATCTGGTCCATGGGCCGCGCGGCATCCACCACCCGGCCCCAGTCCGGCGCATCCGCCCTCAGCGGCCAGCCCGCCATTCCCGCCGCCGCCCCGGCCCCCACCAAGAATGCCCTGCGCGTTGCCATGCCCTGCCCCTTTTTCCAGCTGCTGACAAAGTTAGCGCAGCACTGCGCCGAAGCGCTGGTCCGGGTGATCACAAATGGCGGAACTGCTCAGTCCAGCGCGTCCAGCACCTCGCGCAGGGTGCCGATGAGTTCATCCACCTGCGCGCGGTCGATGATCAGCGGCGGCGACATGGCGATGATATCGCCGGTGGTGCGGATCAGGATGCCCTTTTCATAGGCCTTCAGGAAGGCGCTGAAAGCGCGCTTGGTGGGCGCCCCGGCGATGGGCTCCAGCTCTACCGCGCCGATCAGCCCCATGTTGCGGATGTCGATGACATGGCGCGCATCTTGCAGGCTGTGCAGCGCCTCCTGCCAATAGGGCGCGATCTCGGCGCAGCGGTCGAAAAGACCCTCTTCGGCATAGGTTTCCAGCGTGGCCAGCCCGGCGGCGCAGGCGATGGGGTTGCCGGAATAGGTGTAGCCGTGGAACAGCTCGATCAGATGCTCGGGCCCTTGCATGAAAGCATCATGCACGGCGCCGGTGGTCAGCACCGCGCCCATGGGAATGACGCCATTTGTCAGGCCCTTGGCGGTGGTCATCATGTCCGGCAGAACATCAAAATGCTGCGCGGCAAAGGGGCTGCCAAGACGACCGAACCCGGTGATGACCTCGTCAAAGATCAGCAGGATGCCGTGTTTCGTGCATATCTCGCGCAGCCGCTCCAGATAGCCCTTGGGCGGCAGCAGCACCCCGGTAGAGCCCGCTACCGGCTCCACGATGCAGGCGGCGATGGTCTCGGCCCCGTGCAGCGCCACGATCCGCTCCAGATCGTCGGCCAGGTTGGCGCCATGGTCGGGCTGGCCCTTGGTCCAGGCGTTTTCCGGCAGATGCGTGTGCGGCAGGTGATCCACCCCGCCCAGCATGGTGCCGAAGACCTTGCGGTTGTTGACGATCCCGCCGACCGAGATGCCGCCGAAATTCACCCCGTGATAGCCGCGTTCGCGCCCGATCAGCCGGGTGCGGGCACCGTCACCGCGCGCGCGGTGATAGGCGATGGCGATCTTCAGCGCCGTCTCTACCGATTCGGAGCCCGAGTTGGTATAGAACACATGGTCGATCCCATCGGGCGCCATGTCGATGATCCGGTTGGCCAGTTCAAAGGCAATGGGATGGCCCATCTGGAACGCGGGCGCATAGTCCAGTTCGGCCACCTGTTTCTGCACGGCTTCGGTGATCTTTGGCCGGCAATGGCCCGCGTTGCAGCACCACAACCCGGCGGTGCCGTCCAGCACCTGCCGACCTTCGGCGGTGGTGTAATGCATGTCCTTTGCACCAACGAACATGCGCGGGGCAGCCTTGAACTGCCGGTTGGCGGTGAACGGCATCCAGAATGCACGCAGATCATTGGGCGAGGGTCGGTCAAGCGCCATGGCTTACACTCCGGGGGTTGGGCCGGTGCAGCCGGGCGCCTGGCACCCGGTCCGACAGACAGGCCGATTTCAGAAACACTTGACAGGAACGCTACCAGAGCTGACCATTCAGTCAAGTTTGATTTCAGGCACAAGCCGCGAACAGGGACATCCCCGCATGGTGCAGGCGAAACCCGCCGACAGATCCGGCGCCCGCAGCGAAGCGCGCGAGGAAACCGAACGCCTGATCCTGGACGCCGCCGAGAAAGTCTTTGCCGAACGCGGCTTCGGCGGCGCCACCATGCAGGCCATTGCGGGCGCCAGCGGCCTGCCAAAGGCCAACCTGCACTACTATTTCACCTCCAAGGAGACCCTTTACCGGCGGGTGGTGGAACGCATCTTCACCATCTGGCTCGATGCCGCCGCCACATTCGAGACCTCGGGCACCCCGGAGGCCGCCCTGCGCCGCTACATCACCCGGAAGATGGCGCTGTCGCGCAGCCACCGCTACGGCTCCAAGGTCTGGGCGAACGAAGTCATGCAGGGCGCGCCGATCATCCAGGATTACCTGGAAACCACCCTGCGCGACTGGACCGATACCCGCATCGCGCTGATCGAAGGCTGGATCGCCAGCGGCGCCATTCAGCCGATCGAACCACGCTGGCTGCTCTACATGATATGGGCCACCACCCAGCATTACGCCGATTTCGCCCACCAGATCGAAACCCTGAACCAGGGCACGCCGCTTTCGGATGCGCAATGGGATAACGCCACCGAAACCGTCTGCACCATCATCCTGCGCGGGATCGGGCTGGACTGCGCCCGGGACAGCCCATGACCACCCGCATCCAGCGCCGCAACCGGCGCATCATCCTGGACGCCGCGCTCGAGGTCTTCTCCTCCCATGGCTTTCGTGGCGCCACCCTGGACCAGATCGCCGACCAGGCCGGGCTGTCAAAACCCAACCTCCTCTATTACTTCGACGGCAAGGAGGCGATCCACCGCGCCCTGCTGACCGAACTTCTGCACACCTGGCTGGACCCGCTGCGCGAGATCGACCCCAGGGGCGACCCCCAGACCGAGATCCTCGCCTACATGCGCCGCAAACTCTCCATGTCGCGCAAGACCCCGCGCGAAAGCCGCCTCTTTGCCAATGAGATCATTCAAGGCGCGCCGCGGATCGAATCCTTCCTGCGCGGTGACCTGAAATCCCTGGTCGATGAAAAGGCCGCCATCCTGCGCGACTGGGCCCAGGGCGGCCGCATCGCCCGCGTGGACCCCTATCACCTGATCTTCTCGGTCTGGGCACTGACCCAGCATTATGCCGATTTCGAGGCCCAGATCCGCATGATCCGCGGCCCTGACCATGATCCCACGGACGGCGCCGAACCTTTTCTGGAACATCTTTACACACGCCTTCTGGCCCCCGACAGCCCCACGCCATGAGCCTTTTTCCTGCCGCAAATACTCTCCGGGGGTGAATGCGCGCGCGCCCCGCGCGCAGAGGGGGCAGAATGCCCCCTGATCCGCACGCAGTGCCAGAAGTCGCGCGCGCGGAACGCGCGCTCCGCCGGATCACCGCCGCCAGGGCACATGCGACCTATGGCGCGCTGATCTGCCCACCGCCGACGGCAGCCGCAACGCCGGTGGTGGCGGGGCAGGAGGTCGGCAACCCGCGTGCCACCCGCACCGCCAGATAGGCAAAGGCCTGCGCCTCCAGCATGTCGCCATCCAGCCCCACCGCCTCCACCGGCTCCACCGGACAGTCCATGGCGGCGGCGATCATCGCCATCACCACCGGATTGTGCCGCCCGCCCCCCGCCACCAGCATCCGCTCGGGCGGCGCGGGGTACAGGTCCGAAGCCTCGGCCACCGTCGCAGCCGTGCAGGCCGCCAGCGTTGCTGCCGCATCCGCATCCCCCAGATGCGCCACCGCGCCCGGCAGATCGCCCAAGCCCCCCCGGTCCAGCGATTTCGGTGCCATTCGCCGGAAATACCGATGCGACAGCAGCTTGCGCACAACCTCCAGATCAACCTCTCCCCCGGCGGCCAGCCCGCCGCCGTCATCGCGCGCAAGCCCCCGGCGGGCCTGCATCAGATCATCCAGCGGCGCGCACCCCGGCCCGGTGTCAAAAGCCAGCAGCGCGCCATCGTCTTCCGGATACGCGCGGGCGGGATCAACCCAGGTCACATTCCCCACCCCGCCCAGGTTCAGGAACACCACCGGCCCCTGCGCGCCGATATGACGGGCCAGCGCGAAATGGAAGAACGGCGCCAGCGGCGCTCCCTGCCCGCCCAGCCGCATGTCCGCACTGCGAAAATCCCAGACCACCGGCACCCCCAGCACCCGCGCCAGCACCCCGCCCGAGCCCGCCTGATGCGTCCGTCCGCCATCAGGGTCATGCGCCAGCGTCTGGCCATGAAACCCCGCCAGCCGCACGCCCCCGAAGCCGGACATCACCTCGGCATGGGCCAGTTCCACCACCTCGGCGGCATCCTCGACCTCCGGCTCCCCCGGCCAGCGGCCAAGGGCGGCGCGCAGGATGCTGCGCTCGGCCTCGGAATAAGGGCGATAGGCGGTTTCGCCAAAGCTGCGGATTGTTTCGCCATCGGTCAGCAGCAGGGCCGCATCCACCCCGTCCATCGAGGTCCCCGACATCGTTCCCAGCGCCAATACGGCTTCGTCGCCCAACATGCTCTTTTCCTTGACCCGGCCCAAGGCTATAGACAGCCGCAACCCAGACCCGAGGACAAGCGGAAATGACCCCCTATCGCCCGAAATCGGATTTCCTGACCGTGCTGATCGAACGTGGCTTTCTGGCCGATTGCACCGATCTGCAGGGGTTGGACGAGGCTCTGATGGCCGGTGTGGTCCCGGCCTATATCGGCTATGACGCCACCGCAAGATCGCTGCATGTGGGGCATCTGTTGAACATCATGCTGCTGCGCTGGCTGCAGAAGACCGGACACAAGCCGATCACCCTGATGGGCGGCGGCACCACCAAGGTTGGTGACCCCAGCTTCCGCTCCGAGGAACGCCCTCTGCTGGATGCCGCCGCCATCGAGGCCAATATCGACGGCATGCAGCAGGTGTTTGACAAATACCTGCGTTATGACGACAGCGCCGATGGCGCGGTCATGCTCGACAATGCCGAATGGCTGGACGGGCTGAACTATCTGGAGTTCCTGCGCGATGTGGGCCGCCATTTCAGCGTCAACCGGATGCTGAGCTTTGACTCGGTCAAGACCCGGCTGGACCGGCAGCAATCGCTCAGCTTTCTGGAATTCAACTACATGATCCTGCAAGCCTATGATTTCGTCGAAATCCACCGCCGCCATGGATGCCTGTTGCAGATGGGCGGGTCGGATCAGTGGGGCAATATCGTCAACGGGATCGACCTGGCGCGCCGGATAGCGGATGCGGAGCTGTTCGGGCTGACCACGCCGCTGCTGACCACCTCGGACGGGCGCAAGATGGGGAAATCGGCGGGCGGGGCGATCTGGCTGAATGCCGAGATGCTGTCTCCCTATGAGTTCTGGCAATTCTGGCGCAACACCACTGATGCCGATGTGGGCCGGTTCCTGAAGCTCTATACCGAATTGCCGGTGGAAGACTGCGAGCGGCTGGGCGCCCTGGCCGGGTCCGAGATCAACGAGGCCAAGATCCGCCTGGCCAATGAGGTGACCACCCTGTGCCACGGGGCCGAGGCAGCGGCCGCCGCCGAAACCACTGCCCGCGCCGTCTTCGAACAGGGCGGGATGGGCGAGGACCTGCCCCGGCTGAACCTGGAGCCCGGCGAGTTGGAGGGCGGGATCTCGATCGCGCAGCTGTTTGTCCGTTCGGGGCTGGCGAAATCCGGCAAGGAGGCCAAGCGCCTGATCGCCGAAGGCGGGGCGCGTGCCAATGATGTTGTGGTGACCGATGCCGGACAGATGGTGCAGGCCGCGGAACTGAGCCAGCCGCTGAAACTGACCGCCGGCAAGAAGCGCCACGCACTGGTCACGTTGGGGTAGCGCGAAGGCTGTTCGAGCGGGGGCCAGAAGCGCCCCCGAGCCGCGCCCACCCACCCACCCTGCGCGCCTCGGGGGCGCTCCCATCTGCGCAAGCGCAGATGGCGCCAAGTGTGCGACGTCAGCACGGAAAAAGGCAGCGGTTGCGATACTGGACACAATTGCCCTGCGCATGGGCACGCCATCATGCGCGATGGACCGGCCGTTCCGCCGGTGCCGCCGCATGTGAAGCCTCGAGGATGCCAATGGTGGCTGTCAGGGCCGCGGCATCCCAAATGCCGATGACCGGTCCGGCCAGGGGCTGCGGCATTGGCAGCGGAGGGCAGTCCGGATCCCCGAAGGATACGGTCCGGTCAGGCCAGCATCGGCATCTTTCGGGACAAGCGATACATCCGTTCAGCGGCTCATCCGCTCGATGAATTCCACCAGCGCCTGCCGGTCCTCGGCCGATGCAACGCGCTGTTCAGGCATGCGCGAGCCGGGGGTGTAGGCCTCGGGGCCGAATTCGAACAGCTCGGCCACGGTGCGCTTGGTCCAGACGATATCAAGCTGCTGCAGGGCTTCGGAATAGTCATAGCCGGGCCGGGTTGCGATCCGCTGGCCGAATATGCCGTGCAGGGAGGGACCGGCGCGCGACTGGTCGCCGGGCTCCAGGCTGTGGCAGACGGCGCAGGCGCGCCAGACCTGAGCACCACGGCTGCCGTCATCGACAGCGGTCTGCGACGTTGCCGCCCCCTGCCCCAGGGGGGCGCCATCCCGGGCCGACCAGCGCCGGATCATGCCATCGGCCCCGGCGCTCAGCAGCACGTCACCCTCTGTCGCCAGGGCCCAGACGGGGCCGGTGGCGGCATCTATGCGGAAGCGTTCGCTCAGCCCATCGGCCTCCAGCAACCAGACGGTGCCATCAATGGCACCCGCGGTCACCACCCCGCCACGCGCCGCCACCGCGACCAGCGGCCGGTCGGTCAGAAAGCGTTCGGGCAGCAGGTCACCCCGGGGCGAATACAGCCGCAGCGCGCCTTCGGCAAAGACCACCGCCAGCCGGTCACGGGTGACCGCCAGGCCGTTGGGCAAATCCGGCAGGTCGGTGCGCCCGGCAAGATCCAGCTCCGGCGACCAGCGCGCCATGCGCAGATCGCTGCCAACAGACACCAACTTCCCCGAGGCCAGCCAGACCAGCCCCGTGACACGATCCCCATGGGCCTGCACCCGGGCATTGCCGCCCGCGCCCAGGTCCAGCACCTGCACCGTGCCATCCCAGAACCCAGCCGCAAGATGGGCCTGATCCGGCGACAGCGCCAGCGAGGAGATCGCCGAGACGCCGTGCCCGGTGGCGAATTCGGGCGCCCGGCTATCGGATTGCCAGATCGCGACGCGCCCATCCTGCCCCGCAGTCGCAAACCGGCCATCCGCGAACAACGCCACAGCCGTGACATTGCCATCATGGAAGCGGGTGACATTGCGCGCCGCGCCGCTGTCCATATCCCACAGGATCGCGCGGGTATCGAACCCGCCCGAAAGGGCGCGGTCCCCTTCCAGCGCCAGCGCGCCGACGGGGCCGCCATGGCCAACCAGATCCTGGGCCACTGCCGGAAGCGGCAGCAGCACGGCCAGGATCACGCTGCGCAGCAAGCAGGGCACGCAGGCGTCAGTTTCCGATCAGGTTGGAGCCGGGGTCGCTCACCCGCGCGCCTTCGGTGGTAAAGGCCGAATGCGTTGGCTGCTGATAGCTTCCGTCCAGCACGAATGCGGCTCCGACGGCCAGGGCAATGGCAAATACGGCAGCTGCGAGAAAGGCTTTCATCACGGTTCTCCTGTGGCGTGGGGGCGCGGGCGGCGGGCGCCTGCGCTCTGATCAAGCCCGTCGCGGAGTGCGCGGGCAATTCTGTCATAGGCCTGGCCCAACGGACCTTCGGGGTCGCGCACCAGCACGGGCTGGCCAATGTCCGAAGCGGCGCGAAGCTCCATCGTCAGCGGCACCGCGCCCAGAAAGGGCACCCGCAGGCGGGCCGCTTCATCGCGCGCGCCGCCCTGGCCAAAAATCGCATGGGTGCCGCCGCAATCGGGGCAGATGAAATGGGACATGTTCTCAATGATACCCAGGATCGGCACATCGACCTTGCGGAACATGGTGATCCCGCGCCGCGCGTCGATCAAGGACAGGTCCTGCGGGGTGGAAACGATCACGGCACCCGCCAGTCGCGTCCCCTGGGCCAACGCCAGCTGCGCGTCCCCGGTGCCCGGCGGCATGTCCACCAGCAACACGTCCAGCGCGCCCCATTCGACATCGGCCATCATCTGGGTGATGGCCGACATGATCATCGGACCGCGCCAGACCATCGCGGCCTCGGGGTCCACCAGAAGGCCCATGGACATGGCGCGCAAGCCATGGGCCTGCATGGGCTTCAGCTTGCGCCCCGGCCCGGCCGCAGGCTTGCCATGCAGTCCCAGCAGCGTGGGAAGGGACGGGCCATAGATATCGGCATCCAGTATCCCCACCGACAGCCCCTGCGCGCGCAGCGCCAGGCCAAGGTTGACGGTGGTCGTGGATTTTCCGACGCCACCCTTGCCCGAGGCCACGGCGATGACCGCGCCAATCCCGGCCAGCGGATCAGGCTTCGCGGTTGCGGGCGCGGCAGGGCCGGGTTTCAGCGCGGGGGGGTGTTTGGGGGTCGGGGACGTGTTTTCAGCGGTGAGCACCACAAACACCCGCTCCACACCGGGAAGGGCGCGCAGATGCGCCTCGGCCTCGGCCCGGGTGCGTTCCAGGGCGCTGGCCTCGGTGGCGTCGGTGCGGATGGAAAGGCTGATCCGCCCGCCTTCGACGCTCAGCCCACCGACCCGGCCTGATTGACCCAGTGGGGTGCCATCAGGCAGGCGCAGCGCATCCAGCGCGCTCAGTATCCGGTCACGGTCCAATCCAGCAGTCATCCCGGCAACACGATCCGTTCAGAAGATCTGGCAATCCAGAGGGTCAGGGTGTGCAACAGCCCGGCCCCAACAGGGAACCGGGCTAAGCAATCGCATGTCATGTGCCGATCACTCGGCCGGGGTCTGGACCTGCGCGGTGTTCCGCGCCTGGGTCGATTTCACTTCATCGACCCAGAGCGAATGGTGCTCCTTGGCCCAGTTCTCATCAACCTCGCCCGAGCCCATGGCATCGAACGCGCCTTCCATACCCACCGAGCCGATGTAGATATGCGCGATCACCAGCGCCGACAGGCCGGCGGCGACAAGCGCGTGGATGGTCTGATAGAACTGCCAGTCAGCGGCCGTGCCAGCCTCGGCCGGGAAGAGCAGCATGATCCCGGTCCAGGACAGCGCAGCACCCCCAACGATCACAGCCCAGAAGATCAGCTTCTGCCCGGCGTTGAACTTGCGCGCCGGCGGGTGAACGCCCTTCTTCAGGATGCCACCCCCCATCTTGATCCACTGCCAGTCCAGCTTGCTGGGCACATTGTGGATGACCCACAGCAGGAAGATCAGCACAAGCGCCGCCATGAACGGCCAGGCCAGGTAGTTATGCGCGATCTTTCCCCAGGCGGACAGCGTGCCAAAGGCGCTTTCACCCACGATTGGCAGGATCACGGACTTGCCGATGATCAGGTTCAGGCCCGTCAGCGCAAGGATGATGAACGTGCTGGCCAGAGTCCAATGCGCAAACCGCTCCACGGCATTGAAGCGCAGGATCTTGCGCCCCGAGGGCCCGCCATCGATGCGGATCTTGCCGCGCAGCATGTAGAACACCGCCAGCAGGGCGATCATCCCCACCACGGCCACGATCGACAGCGTGTGCAGGGTCTGGCCCTGCAGAACGGCCCATCCCTTGTTGTCCGGCACGATAAGATTGCCCGAGGCCTGATCCGGAATGGTAACACGGCCACTGACGCTGCCGCCGGTGCCAAGCGCCTGGAACAGCGCATCCTCATTGACCGCGCTTTGCGTCGGGTTGACCTGTGCCTGGGCCACTGGCGCCACGGTGGCAACAAGCGCCACCATGGCCAGTGCCGCGGCAATGCGGGTGAAGATTGTTCTTGTCATGGCTCTTCCCCTCAGACCGACACGGTTTCGCCATAGGCCGTGCGCCAGCCCCAGGCACCCGATCCATAGCCGCGTGTCACCACACGCTCACGGTAGATGTCGGCGATGATGTCACCATCGCCGGCCAGCAGCGCCTTGGTCGAACACATTTCGGCGCAGAGCGGCAGCTTGCCCTCGGCCAGACGGTTGGACCCGTATTTGACATATTCCGCCTGGCTCATGTCATCCTCGGGGCCGCCCGAGCAGTAGGTGCATTTGTCCATCTTGCCGCGGGTGCCGAAATTCGCCGCACGCGGATACTGCGGCGCGCCGAAGGGGCAGGCATAGGAGCAGTAGCCGCAGCCGATGCAGGTGTCCTTGTTGTGCAGGACCACGGCATCGGCGGTGGTGTAGAAGCAATCCACCGGGCAGACGGCGGCGCAGGGGGCATCGTCACAATGCATGCAGGCCATGGAGACCGAACGCTCGCCCGGAAGGCCGTCATTGAGGGTCACCACCCGGCGGCGGTTGATGCCCCAGGGCACCTCATGCTCGTTCTTGCAGGCCGTCACACAGGCCTGACATTCGATGCAGCGATCGGCATCGCAAAGGAATTTCATCCGTGCCATTGTTGTTTTCCTCCCTTATGCCGCTGCGATCTGGCAAAGCGTGACCTTGCCTTCATGCATGCCGGTCACCGGGTCATAGCCATAGGTGGTGATCACGTTGACGGATTCGCCCAGGACGATGGGATCGGTGCCTTCGGGGTAGTTCCCGCGCTGATCCTCGCCCTGGAACCAGCCGGCGAAGTGGAAGGGCATGAAGGCCAGGCCGGGGTTCACCCGTTCCGTGACCAGCGCCTTCACCCGCGCCCTGCTGCCACCTTCGGCCCCCGTGACCCAGACCCAGCCGCCATCAACAATGCCGCGGGCCTGCGCATCCGCCGGGTTGATCTCGACGAACATGTCCTGCTTGAGTTCGGCCAGCCAGGGGTTCGAGCGGGTTTCCTCGCCGCCACCCTCATACTCGACCAGACGGCCCGAGGTGAGGATGATCGGAAACTCGCTTGCAACACCACGCTCCACCACGTCCTGCTGCACGACGGCACCGATATTCGGCATCCGCTGCTGGCGGCGATCCTCATTGGTGGGATACTGCGCCACCAGATCAGGCCGTGCGGTGTAGATCGGCTCGCGGTGTAGCGGGATCGGATCGGGCAGGTTCCAGGCCACGGCGCGGGCCTTGCCGTTGCCGTAGGGTACGCAGCCATGCTCCAGCGCCACGCGCTGGATGCCGCCCGACAGGTCGAGCGACCAGCTGACACCGTCCATCGCTTCCTCATCCCCGCCGGCTACCTGACGGATCACGGCCAGTTCCTGCGGGGTCAGATCCTCGTCCCAGCCAAGCTGCCTGAGCACGCCATAGGTGAACTGCGGATATCCATCCTCGATCTCGGACCCCACGGGCCAGGAGCCTTCGGCCAGAAGCGTCTCGCCATCGCGCTCCAGCCCGAAGCGCGGACGGAACGCGCCGCCGCCCTCCATCGGGTGCAGGTTGGTGTTGTAGAGGATATGCGTGCCCGGATGCCGAAGCTCCGCGGTGCCCCAGCACGGCCAGGGCAAGCCGTAATAATCGCCCTGAACCTCGGCCGGGGCGTCCGGCTTGGCGCGCAGGGTGACCAGATCGAAATGCTCCTGATGCGCCATATGCGCCTTCAGCCGCTCCGGCGATTGCCCGGTGTAGCCCACCGACCAGGCGCCGCGGTTGATCTCGCGCAGGATGGATTCCGGCGTCGGTTCCATGCCGAACTTGCCTTCGACCATCTCGTAGTTCTTGAACATCTCATCCGCGAAGCCCAGCCGCTCGGACAGGGCGTGGATCACGGCATAGTCGTTGTCGGATTCAAAGATCGGGTCAACGACCTTTTCGCCCCACTGGATCGACCGGTTGGACGCGGTGCGCGAGCCCGAACATTCGAACTGCGTGCAGATCGGCAGCAGATAGGTGTTGTCCGTGCGCGAGTGCAGCGCCGCAAAGGTGGTCGGATGCGGGTCAGCCACCACCAGCAGGTCCAGCGCATCCATGCCGCGCTGGGCGTCCTGCATGCGCGGAACCGTGTTGCCGCCGTGACCGAAGACGATCATCGCCTTGATGTTGTCCTGCTGGTCGATCTCCTCGGCATCGATCGTCACCGCATCGAACCAGCGGGTCGAGGTGATGCCCGGAACCTCCATGTTCTGCTGCGGGGTGCGTGCATCGCGCCCGCCCTTGGCCGGAACGGCATCGAAACGGTCCACGAAATAGTCATACGGCACGTCCCAGACGCGCGACCAGTGCCGCCAGGCGCCCTCGCCCAGCCCGTAGTAGCAAGGCAGGTTACCCACATCGAGGCCGAAATCCGTGGCGCCCTGCACGTTGCAATGGCCACGGAAGATGTTGGCGCCGGTGCCTTCGTGGCCCACGTTGCCGGTGGCCAGCAGCAGGATGTTATAGGCGCGCACATTGGCGGTGCCCACGGTGTGCTGCGTCCCGCCCATGCACCAGATGAAGGTCGAAGGGCGCTCCTTGGCGAATTGCTCGGCCACGCGCTTGAGCGTCTCGCCATCGACGCCGGTGATGTCCTCGACCACATCGGGGGTGTAGTCCTTCACCACCTCGCGGACCTGATCCATCCCCCAGACGCGCTGGGCAATATAGTCGCTGTCTTCCCAGCCATTTTCAAAGATGTGATACAGCATCCCGTGGATCACGGCGATATCGGTGCCGGGGCGGAAGCGGACAAATTCGGTCGCATGGGCCGCAGTGCGGGTAAAGCGCGGGTCCAGAACGATCACATTGGCGTTCTGGGTTTCCTTGCCTTCAAGGATGTGCTGCATCGACACCGGGTGCGCCTCGGCCGCGTTCGAGCCCATGAAGATCACGGTCTTGGCGTTGCGGATGTCGTTGTAGCTGTTGGTCTGCGCGCCATAGCCCCAGGTGTTGGCCACACCCGCCACTGTGGTCGAATGGCAGATCCGCGCCTGATGGTCCACGTTGTTCGTGCCCCAGAAGGCGGCGAACTTGCGGAACAGATAGGCCCCTTCGTTCGAGAACTTGGCCGAGCCCAGAAGATAGACCGAATCCGCGCCCGAATTCTGGCGGATCTCGCCCATCTTCTCGGCGATCTCGTCATAGGCCTGGTCCCAGCTGATGCGCTGCCACTCGCCGCCGACCTTCTTCATCGGATACTTGATGCGGCGGTCGCCATGCACCAGCTCGCGGACCGAAGCGCCCTTGGCGCAATGGGTGCCACGGTTGATGGGGCTGTGCCAGGCGGGCTCCTGCCCGACCCAGACGCCGTTCTGGACCTCGGCCTTGACGGTGCAGCCCACGGAACAGTGGGTGCACATGTTGGTCTTGACCTCGATCGGCTGGGACTGATCGGTGAAGCCCGCGGCCTCCACCCGGCGGGTCATGCCGGCGCCCAGCGTGCCAAGGGCGGCCAGACCACCGACGGTCAGCCCCGAGGCGCGCAGAAAGCTGCGGCGATCAAGCGGCTTGGCGGCCACCCCGGCTGCGAATTGCGACAGGCGGCCCGAAGCGGCAGCCTCGCGGGTTCTGCGTTTGACAAGCATCGCTCATTCCCCCCGGTCGTAATAGCGGTTGGTGCGGTAGAAGTTTTCCACATGTTCGGTGCGCTGGTAGCGCGCGCGTGTGCGGGCATTACCCGATTGCGCGAAAGCGGGCACCGCCCCGCCGCCGGTCAGGGCACCCGCCCCCACCGCCGAAGCTGCTGCCACGCCAAAAAATGCCCTGCGGCTCAGCCCCACCCTGGGTGCCTGCGCATTGTCACGTCTTGCCATTTCGGTTTCCTCCGCGTTTGTCGGACACGCTGCTCCCCGGCACGCCCGAAGGTTCATTCAGTCATCAGGCCGCAAGCGCAAAGGCCCGCGATTCGATATCCACGACCAGCCGGCCGATCTCGGCCAGCGGTCGATAGAGCCGCGCACTGGGCGCCACGGCCAGGTCATCCATGAACTGGGCCGCCCAGGGGGCAATATGCTGGCGAAAGAAGTCTGCCTGCTGTTCGGCGCTGACCGGCAGCGTGCCATCAGCCATATCGGCCATGACCTCGAACAGAAGGGCGATGTGATCTTCGGGTTCATGCCGCCCCTCGGCGCGGGCCACACCCAGCGCGATCAGGTCACGGCGCAGATCGGCCAGGGGCCGTTCATTCAGGAAACCGGTCAGATAGAAACTGGCATAGGGCAGCAACTCACCCCGGCCGACACCGATGAACAGCTCGAAGAACTCGCGCTCGACCAACCTGGGGTCGGCGCCATCGGCCTGCCGCGCAAGCGCGTCGAACGCCTGGCCCAGCGCCGTCTGATCACCCTTCAGTTGCGCAATGCCCTGAAGCGTGGCCGCATTCGGGGCCGCGCTGAACATGCGCGAAAGAAAGCGATACTGTTCGCTGCGTGCGGCGTCTATGCGATCCGTTGCTGACCCGGACACGGGCTGGCTGCGTTCCATCGATTCTTGCTCACGGCTCCCATGCGCAATTGCATGCGCTTGCATGCAGAATAGTGCGAGACTCGGCAAATTGTCCAGCTAAAGTGACACGTTGCATGAAGGCGGGCATATCCGACCATGGTCGCATACCGGTCACGTCGGACGCGCACCTCCATGCCGGGCCCGGTCCGGCCCCCGAACCCCCGCCGAACTGGCCTTTTCCCCGGCAGGTTCCGTGCCCGGAACCGAAGCCCCTGAAGGGGTTGGCGCAATCTTCGGGGTGGGCTCCGGCGCTGGCGCAGGCTCATGACGCTCCGGTTGGGGCTCCGGGTGGGGCCCCGGGTGGGGCTCTGGGCGGGATTCAACTTGCGGCCGAGCGTTGACGGGGGTTGCATCAGGCAGCGCGTCATCCTGCCCGGCCGTGACCTCGGGCGCCGAGGCGTTCCGGGGCACCTCGCGCAGCGCGCGCAACATTTCGGCGGCGCGTTCCGGCGTGGCGGCAAGCCCGTCGCCCGGCACGCCGCCGGGGGTATTCCAGTCCCAGGCGTAATCCACCGCAGGGTCCGCATGATCCCGGATCGCCGGGGTCAGCAGCCACATCCGGCGCAGGGCAGCGTTCTTGAGTGTCGCGGGAACGCCGGGCCGCAAGAAGCCGCGGATGTCCGCGCCAGGGACCAGATCCTCGACCTTCGGCAGGGCCGCCAGGTCCTCGGGGGTGATGGGCACCCGTCTGGGGTCTGCCGCGGGTTCAGGCGGCGGCGCGGCGTCGCTGGACGGGTCGCTGACCGGGGGGGCTTCGGCCTCGGCCTCTGCGGCGTTCGCGTCCTCGGACCGTTTGCGCCGGGACCAGCGGCTGAAGAAGCCGTCTTCGCGAGGGTCATCATGGGGGCGGCGGGGCATGGGTCAGGTTACCTCTTGCGCGGCGGGGTGTTCACCCATTTGTCCTGCGGCTGCAGGACGCGCGGGGCGCGGGCGGTCATGGCATTGGGGTCCACGGGCAGGCGCTTGCGCTTCTTGAACGGCATGTCGACATGGTATTGCGCGACAAACTCCGACACCATGGCGGCGATGGCTTCGGGCATCGGCAGCGCCTCGACCATCAGCGCCAGGTCCGAGGCATAGCCCTCGCCCTCGTAGGGGTCGGCGGTGATGCAGACGACCTCGGCCCGGGCCGGGTCCTGGCCGCGGATTGCCACCCAGAGCGCCGCCCGCCCCGAGGCCAGATTGTCCCGGTGATGCCCGGTATCGCCGGAATAGAGCGTCATGTCGCGCGCGCCCAGATACCATGTTTCAACCCCCTCCATATTGGACACCAATGTGTTGGGCGCGGTCTGCGGAACCGGCATCAGCAACCCCGAGGGGCGCAGCTCTCCGGGCCCCCAACGGGTGACGGGCGGGCGGCGCAGGGCCAGCACACCAAGGCGGACGGATTTCTGCGGCATCGGGTGCCTCCCCTCAGTTCAGGACCGGCTCGGCCAGCGGCAGCCCGGTCAACAGGTTCTGCGGCTTCATGCGCAGCGCCCCATCCGCGCCCAGCCCCATGATCAGCCAGACCGGATGCCCGGCCAGCGCCGGGCGGACCGCGCTGGTGTCGTCAAACTCCAACCGGAACAGCCCGGCAAGGGTGGCGGGCAGCGGGCGGCCCTGCCACAGCGCATTGCCGATGGCGGTGCCCGCCGGGTCCAGCCCGACGAACCAGCGCAGGTCCACATCATCGGCGCGGGTCTGGGCCGTCACCGTTACCGAGAGATTCAGCATATGGCGCAGGAAGGCGGCAATCGCTTCAGCCATGCCGCGCCGGGCTTCCGGGTCGCCGCCGAAATTCAGCACGGTCGTATGCGCGTCCGAGCGCGACCAATAGGTCCATTCGTTGCCGCCGCCCAGCACATCCAGCCCCTCCACCCCGCCGGAAAACATGGCCGTCAGCGGGCTTTCGTGCATCTCGGCCTCGTAGAGCTGCACCAGTTCCTCATCGGCCAGCAGCAGCTTGTCATCTTTCACATGCGCGCGCTGGGGGCGAAAGAAACATTCCGCCGCGCGCAGCACCTGCGGGTCGTTGCAGCCATCCAGCGCGTTGCGCATGATCAACTGCACCAGTTGCGAGAGGAAAACCTGCGGCATCTGCACGCCCTCGCGCATGATCGCGGCATAGCCCTCTTCCACTGTGCCGGCGGCCAGCAGCCTGTCGCGCAGCCCCAGCAGAAAGCGCCAGTTTTCCTGCGCGTCCGGGTCTTTCAACGCGCGCAGCTCCATCTCGGACACCTTGGCCCGTGGCTTGTCCAGCAGCCGCCGGTGCAACGCACGCTCGGCCGCGCAGGCTTCGGGCGGGGGCAGCACCTCGGGCCGGGCCAGCCAGGCCAGGATCAGCTCATCCGTGACCAGCATCCGCCCCGCCGCATTCAGCCGTGTCAGATGATGCCCCGAGGCCACCCAGAATTCCGGCATCAGTCCCGCCCCCGCAGATCAAACAGGTCAATATGGTCGTCGGCCTCTTCCTCGACAAAATGAAAGGCGCGGTCATGGCCCTGCAGATGCGTGCCGGAAAAGGCGGTTTCATCGCGCGGTTTCAGGGTGCGGAACTGTTCGCGGATGGCGCCATCATCAAAGCGGCGATGCAGCGCGACCAGCGTGTTCTCCGCGTGCCCGGCGCAGAGGCTTTCGGCCAGGGCGATCTCTTCCTCGGCCGCCGGGCGCGCGGCATCGACCGAGGGCGCGCCCAGATGCGCCACCAGCCCTTCGGCCAGCCGTTCGACCGCTGCAGCGCGTTCGGCGGGCGTGGCCGGTTGCAGTGTGACCAGCGTGGAATGGCCGAAACTGTCGATCCCCAGAAAGCCCGAGCGAAAGGCGATAGCCTCTTTCCGGCCCAGGCTGTCAGGGGCACGCCCCCAGAACAGGAACGTCCCCGGCACCGCCCATTCGCCGGGTTCCGCCGCCTGCGCAAACACCACCGCATCCGATCCGTCCAGCCGTATGGTGCGCGGCAGCAGGCTCACAGCACCGGCCCCGCATCGTCACGCCAGCCGGTGGCGCCCAGCGCGTCGAGCAACGGCGGCGAACGGCGCCCCCCGGCGGCGGGGGTGATCTCCACCAGCCGGTCGCCCTCGATCCGGCGCACCCCGCGCAAGAGCGGCGGATCAATGCGCATCAGGTAGCGGTTGGTCACGGCGTCGATCCCCTCATGCGTCCAGCGGTCGAAATAGAGCATCAGGTAGCTGGCAAAGGTGCTCACGATATCCTCGGGCGCATCAAAGGCTTCCTCGGCCAATGAGGTGCTGTCGGGCAGGCGGCCCGGTTCGGCCAGATGGTCGCGGTCGGCGATCAGCTCGGCGGCAAAGACCATCCAGTCGGGCACATCCCCCGCGCCTGTCCCGGGCGCCACGGCAAAGCGCCCGCCCCCCAGCCGTGCCTTGTCAAAGCGGATTTCATCGGGCCAGACCAGCCGCACCGCACGTTCGGGCGGGCAATGGGCAGCCAGCGCATCGGCCAACGCCACCATGCCCAGCACAAAGGCCATCTGCGCCTGCTCCAGCGGGGTTTCCGGTTCCAGCACCACCGCCAGATCCAACCGCCCCGGCACCTGCCGCAGCACCAGCGCGCCCGCCCCTTCCTCCGGGGCCAGCGCCACGGCATGGGCCAGCACATCGGGTGCCGCGGTGCGGTGCAACGTATAGGGCGGCGGCAGGTGGATACGCGGGTGCAAATCGATCTCGGCGGTCATGGTCCCTCCCGGGGGTGCTGTCCAATCGGCACCCAAAGGTCTATATGGCAGTCAGATAATGCACATCCAGCAGCGAGAAAAGCCCGATGGCGCCATCCGACCGCACCACCCTCATCTGCACCTGCGAAGACACCATGACCCTGGACCCGGCGCGGCTGGGCAGCGACGGGCGGCCCGCCAGCCAGCTTTGCCGCGCGCAACTGTCCCATTTTCACGAGGCCCTGGGCGCGTTTGCGCAGGTCACCGTGGCCTGCACCCAGGAAGCGCCGCTCTTTGCCGAGATCGCTGAATCCGGCGGCTATGAGGGCGATTTGCGCTTCGTCAACATTCGTGAGACCGCCGGCTGGTCCGAGGATGGCGCCAAGGCCGCGCCGAAGATGGCGGCGCTGCTGGCCATGAGCAACGTGGACCCCGCCCCGTTCGAGGTGGTGACGCTGGAAAGCGAAGGCGTGGCGCTGATCCTGGGCCGCGATGAGGTGGCGCTGGAGGCTGCGCAAGAGCTGGCACAGGTGCTGGACATCACCGTGCTGCTGACCCCGGGGGCCGAGGTGACGCCACCGCGCCAGACCGCTTTCCCGGTGCTGCAGGGGCGCATTCGCAGCGCAGAAGGCCATCTGGGCGCGTTCGAGCTGACGGTCGATGACTACGCCGCGCCCGCGCCTTCTTCGCGCGCGCGGATGGAGTTCGAGGCCGCCCGCGACGGCGCCGTGTCCCGCTGTGACCTGGTGGTGGATCTGACCGGCGGGCAGGCGCTGTTCCACGAAACCCGGCCCGGTTATCTGCGCGCAGACCCGCGCGACCCGGTGGCGGTGGCGCGGCTGATCGCCAGGGCGGCCGGGATGGTGGGCACCTTCGACAAGCCGAAGTACATCGATTTCACCCCCGATATCTGCGCCCATTCGCGCAATACCACCATCGGCTGCACCCGCTGCCTGAACCTCTGTCCGACGGGCGCCATCACACCGGCGGGCGATTCGGTCGCCATTGACCCCGCGATCTGCGCAGGCTGCGGCCAATGCGCGAGCGCCTGCCCCACCGGCGCCGCCGCCTATGCGCTGCCCGCGGTGGATACCGTGGCCGCAAAGCTGCGCGCAGGGCTGGGGGCGTGGTTCACCGCCGGGGGCAAGGCCGCGCCGGTAATCCTGTTCCACGACGAAGACCACGGCGCGCCGGTGATCGACGCGCTGGCCCGCTTTGGCCGCGGCCTGCCCGCCCATGTAATCCCGCTGGCGGTGAACGAACCCACCCAGATCGGCCCCGAGGCGCTGGCCGCCGCCCTCGCCTATGGCGCCGGTGGCGTGCGGGTGCTGACCCGCGCCCGCCCGCGCGAGCCGCTGGTCGGGCTGGAGGCCACCTTGGCGCTGATGGCCACCATCTGCACCGAAACCGGCCATCCCGCCGATGCCTGCGCCCTGATCCAGAGTGATGACCCCGATGCCCTGGCCGAAGCCCTCTGGCAGCCCGCGCCCGCCGCCCGCGCCACCCGCGCCAGCTTCCTGCCGCCCGAGGACAAGCGCGGCCTGCTGACCCTGGCCATGTCCGAACTGAACCGTACCGCGCCGCAGCCCGCCCAGCGGATCGCCCTGCCGCCGGGCGCGCCCTTCGGCGCCGTGGCGCTGGATCTGGACGCCTGCACCCTGTGCCTGTCCTGCGTATCGGTCTGCCCGATGGGCGCGCTGTCGGACAACCCGGACCAGCCCATGCTGCGCTTCACCGAAAGCGCTTGCGTGCAATGCGGCCTCTGCGCCGCCACCTGCCCCGAGGATGCCATCGCCCTGATCCCGCAGATGGATTTCGCCGCCTGGGCGGCCCCGCGCCGCGTGCTGAAGGAGGAAGAGCCCTTCGCCTGCACCGAATGCGGCAAGCCCTTCGGCACCAGATCCAGCATCGACCGGGTGCTGGAACGGCTGGACGGGCACTGGATGTTCACCGGCCCCGAAGGCACCGAGCGCCGCCGCCTGCTGACCATGTGCGAGGACTGCCGCACGCAGGAGGTCGTCAAGGCCGGGTTCGACCCGCATGACAAGGTCGGGGGCTGAGGGCGTGGCGCCCGCGCAGCGGGTGCTGCTGCTGGGCGCCACCGGCACCATCGGGCGTGCGACCCTGGCCGCGCTTCAGGCCCGCGGGCACCGTGTCACCTGCGCGCTGCGCCCCGGCACCTCTCCGCCCCCCGGGGCGACAGCCATCACGCTGGACCTGAGCAACCCGCAAGCCAACCTTGGCGCAGCGCGGTTCGATACGCTGGTCTCGTGCATGGCCTCGCGCACGGGCGCCCCCGCGGATGCCTGGGCGGTGGACCATGACGCGCATGTCACCGCGCTGGCCGCGGCGCAGGCGGCGGGCGTGGGGCATGTGGTGCTGCTCTCGGCCATCTGCGTGCAAAAACCGCTGCTGGAGTTTCAGCGCGCCAAACTGGCCTTCGAGGCCGCGCTCATGGCCTCGGGGATAGACTGGACCATCGTGCGCCCCACGGCGTTTTTCAAGTCGCTCTCGGGTCAGGTGGCGCGGGTGGCGGCGGGCAAGCCGTTTCTGGTGTTCGGCGATGGCCGGTTGACCGCCTGCAAACCGATCAGCGACCGGGATCTGGGCGCCTATCTGGCCGATTGCGTGACCGACCCTGCGCGGCGCGGGCGCGTCCTGCCCATCGGCGGGCCGGGACCGGCACTCTCGCCCCTGAATCAGGCGCAGATGCTGTTTGACCTTACCGGCCAGCCGCAACACATCCGCCGGATGCCGCTGGCGGTGATGGACGCGATCATCGCCACGCTGAGCGCCATGGGCCGCCTGTCGCCTCGCGTGCGCGCCAAGGCGGAACTGGCCCGGATCGGACGCTACTACGCCACCGAATCCATGCTGGTCTGGGACGCCACCCGCGCCCGCTACGACGCCAGCGCCACGCCTGAAACCGGTACGGACACCCTGCGCGACCATTACGCCGCCCTGCTGCACGGCAAGGTCAGCGACGACCGCGGCGCACATGCGGTGTTCTGAACGCCAAGGCGCTGGCCGCACCGGCACCATAGCCCGCGCGCAACAATCCGCACCCCCCAAACCGGGATCCGGCCCCATCCCCGAGCATCCGCCAGACCACCCCGTCCCGTCCGCCGCGCGCGTCGGACAGCCCCCGCGCGGTGCGCAGGGTGGGTGGGTGGGCGCGGCGCGCGGCGGCTTGCAGCATCGGCCAGGGGCGCGCAGAGGGCCGCGAAGGGGCCGAGCTCCTCACAAGTCCCTTTCACAAGACCCGCTCACAGGCCGCGCGCCATGTGATCCGGGTGCGCGCCCGCAACATGGTCGCGGGCAACGGACAGGGATTTCAGGATCGCATGCACCTCTTGCCCGGGCTGCAGGTCCAGCTGTTCGAGCGCGCGGCGGGTGATCCGGGCCAGGATCTCATGCCCGCCGACGTCCACATGCACGATCGCCCCGGGCCCCGCCCCCGACACCACCCGCGCCACATGTCCCGCCAGTATGTTCTGCGCCGACAAACCCTCCGGGCGGGAGCGCGACAGGATCACATCATGCGCCATGATCCGCACACGCAGGCGGGTTCCCGGCGGGCCTTCGACACGGGGCAGGAACAGCGGCCCTGTCGGCGCCTCCAGCTGGCTCAACCCATCGGGCAGATGCGCCGCAATGGTCGCGGGCAGCATCGCCGCCAGTTCCCGGATACCCATGGCACCCAGGGCGCGCGGGTCGGCCATGACCTCGGCCGTGGTGCCTGCGCGCAGAACCCTGCCCTTGTCGATCACCACCATCCGGTCAGCCAGAAGCTGCGCCTCGTTCACATCATGGGTGACCAGCACCACCGGCATCCGCAGATGCGCGCGCAGGGCGATGATCTCGGCGTAGAGCCTTTCGCGCGTGGCCCGGTCCACGGCGGAAAACGGCTCATCCAGCAGCAGCGCCTGCGGGCGGCGCGCCAGGGCCCGGGCCAGGGCCACACGCTGCTGCTGCCCCCCCGAAAGCTGCGATGGCCGCCGCCCGGAAAGTCCCTGCAGGTTCACAAGGTCCAGAATCCGCGTGGCCTCGGCCGTGTCGCGCGCAGCCATCGCCGCCATGACATTCTGCAGGGCGGTCATATGTGGAAACAGCGCATAGTTCTGAAACACATACCCCACCCGGCGGCGGTGCGGCGGCAGGTTTACACGCGCGGCCGTGTCCAGCCAGGGCACGCCATCCACCGAAACGCGGGCCACCTCGGGGCGCCAGAGCCCGGCGATGGTGCGCAGCAGCGTGGTCTTGCCTGACCCGGAATGCCCCACCAGCGCCAGCAACTCGCCTGGTTCCACGCGAAACGCCACCTCCAGCGGGATCGGTGCCGCAGCCCGGGCCATCACCTCCAGCGCCATCAGGACCGCCCCCTCATCCCAGACGGCGCCCCAGGCGGGCCGAGAGCGCAAAGGTCACGGCGATGGTGACCAGCGAAATCGCCACCAGCACCGCCGACATGACTGCCGCCGCATCGGTGTCAAAGGCCTGCACCCGGTCATAGATGGCAATGGCTATGGTGCGGGTTTCCCCGGGGATCGACCCGCCCACCATCAGCACCACGCCGAATTCCCCCAGCGTATGGGCGAAGGTCAGCACCATCGCGGTGACGACCCCGGGCCATGCCAGCGGCAGTTCCACCGTCCACAGCGACCGCCAGGGCGACATCCCGCAGGTGGCCGCGGCCTCGCGCACTTCGGCGGGGATGGCCTGGAACCCGCGCTGGGCAGGCTGCACCGCAAAGGGCAGGTTGAACAGCAAAGAGGCCACCACCAGCCCCGGAAAGGAAAACACCAGCGGCTGCCCGAACACCCCCGCCCAGGCCTGCCCCAGCAGTGACTCCCGCCCGAAGCTGACCAGCAGATAGAAGCCCAGCACCGTCGGCGGCAGCACCAGCGGCAGCATCACCAGCGCTTCGACCAGTGCCTTGCCGCGGAATTGCCGAAAGGCCAGGAACCGGCCCATCAGCACCGATACCGGCAGCAAGATCACCACCGTCCATCCCGCCAGATGCAGCGAAAGCGAAAGCGCCGTCCAGTCCATCGCTCACTCCCCCGGCAGGACGAAGCCGTAACGCTCCATGATCGCGCGCGCGGCGGGTTGCATCAGGTAGTCATAGAAAGCCTCGGCCACCGGCCCGGCGTTGCCCAGAAGCGCCATGCGCTGGCGCAGCGGTTGGTGCCAGTCCGCGGGGATCAGCTCCCAGGTGCCGCGCGGGGCGACCTGCGGCGCCAGCGCCAGGGATTGGGCGACGATACCCCCTTCGGCATTGCCCGAAAGGGCGAATTGCGCGGCCTGGCTGACATTTTCGCCCAGCACCATGACGGGTTGCAGGTCCTCCCACAGCCCGCGCGAGATCAGCGCCTCACGCGCGCGCATCCCGTAGGGTGCATGTTCGGGGTTGGCGATGGCGAAGCGGGTGATCTGTCCCGCCGCCAGCATTTCGGCCAGGGTGTCCAGCTCCGGATCCGGCACCAGCGCCGAGCCATGCGGCGCCATGATCACGATCCGGCCGATGGCATAGAGGTCGCCTGCGTCGCGCGTCAGGCCCTCGGCGTGCAGATCGGCGATGAACTGCTCGTCGGCGGCCATGAATATCTCGAACGGCGCACCTTCGCGGATCTGGCGCGCGAAATTGCCGGTCGAGCCCATGGCCAAGCGCACCTGCATCCCGGTCTCGGCGGTAAAGGCCGCGGCGATCTCCTCCATCACGAATTGCAGGTCCGAGGCCGCGGCCACCACCGGCGCCGCGCCCTGCGCCGCAAGCGGCATGGCCCCCAGGGCAAGGGCCGATGCAGAGGCCAGAAACTGGCGGCGTGCAAGGGTTATCGGCATGCATTGCTCCGGCATCAGCTATGGCCAAGGGTATCGCAGGACGCCCGCTGCCCGCTCAAGGGCGATGTCACCGCGGCGCGCAGGCAGCCAGACAGAGCGATGGCACGCAACCGGACCGGCCCGCGCCCGTTCCAGGCCCGGCCTCATGCAGACGCCTTTCGCGCCATGGGGTGCTGTGTTCAGTCATCCGTGGCGCCCCCCTCAGCGCCGTTTTCGCCCGCCGGGTCGAGGTCTTCGGCGGCCTCGGTCAGCACGCCACTCTCCCAGCTGCCGGCCACCGTCTCGCCGGTGGCATAGCGCAAGACGCCCTGACCATGGCGCTGACCGGCGCGGAACTCGCCTTCGTAGACATCCCCGGTGGCATAGGTGGCCACGCCCGTCCCTTCGATCTGCCCGGCCACCCATTCGCCTTCATAGATGAAGCCCGAGGCCATCTCGATCCGGCCCGTCCCGTGGCGTTCCCCATCGGCAAAGCTGCCGGTATAGACGCCGCCATCGGGGAAGCGCATCTCACCCGCGCCATGCATTTCGCCCTGGCGCCACTGGCCCGTATAGACCCGGCCATCGCCGAAGGTCATGGTGCCGTCTCCATCGCTCAGCCCACCCAGAAAGCCACCTTCATAGACCATGCCATCGCCGAAATCTGCCCGGCCCTGCCCTTCGAAAACGCCTGCGACCCACGCGCCCTCGTAGCTGGAGCCATCGGCATAGGTGATGGTCCCCTGACCCTCGGGCAGGCCACCGCGAAAGCTGCCCTGATAGACCGAGCCGTCGGGCTGGGTCAGTGTGCCCTCACCCTCGATCTGCCCGGCCACCCACATGCCTTCGTAGCGCAACCCGTCCGGCCCCTGCAGCACCCCCAGCCCCTGGCGCAGATCACTCTCGAAACTGCCGTCAAAGACGCGCCCGTCGGCATGGATCACCCGGCCGACCCCATGGCGCAATCCGGCGCGAAAGCTGCCTTCGTAGATATCGCCATCGGGCTGGACCAGACGGCCCTCGCCATGCAGCTGCCCCTCTTGCCAGGCCCCGTCATAGATCAGCCCGTCGGGGCGCTCCAGCCGGCCCTGGCCGTGGCGCTGGTTGTCCACCAGGGCGCCGGTATAGACGGTGCCATCGGGATAGGTGCTGGTGCCCTGCCCCTCGCGCGTGCCCATGACCCAGTCACCTTCGTAGCGATAGCCGTCCGGGCGCTCCATGACGGCAGTGCCATGGGGCTGGCCATCGACAAAGCCGCCGGAAATGGTCACACCGTTTTCGAACCTGCGCAGGCCCTCGCCTTCGATCCGCCCGTCCACCCAGTCGCCTTCATAGGTGGAGCCATCGCCAAAGGTCATGGTCCCCTGCCCGTGCGGGCGGCCATCTACAAAGGCACCTTCAAAGACCGAGCCATTGGGATACCGCGCCAGCCCCTGCCCGGTGATCGCGCCTTCGACCCATTCGCCGGTGTATTCAAAGCCGTTGGGCAGGCGGTAAGTGCCCTGTCCGTGCTGCAACCCGTCGCGAAACTCGCCTTCATAGATGCCGCCATCGTCATACTGGCGGGTCTGCACACCGTCGATCTGGGCGAAAGCGGGCACGGCAAGCGCGACCCCAAGCGCTGCGATCACCGCGCGCGCGTGTTGAGTGCCAGACATGATGACGCGTGTCCCCCTGCTGTTTTGCGGGGAGGGTAGTAGCGCCCGCGCAGGCTGGCAAGGCCTTTTCCCTTGCGCGGGTGTGAGGCGGGCGGCAGTGTGGCGGCACCGGCTTCGGGGGGCAGGATGAGCGACGCGGACAAGGCTTACGCGCTGGCGCAGGAGAAGATTGCGGAGTTTGCCCGGACGGGGGCGGATTGGCTGGATGTCGGCGGCGGGGAGTTCCGCGCCCTCGACCGCCTGCCGCCCGAGATTGGCAGCCTGAAGGGGGTGGAAACCCTCCATCTCTACAACACCCGGATCACCGACCTCACACCGCTGACAGACTTGACAGGACTAAAGACCCTTGTGCTCGAGAACAGCAGGATCAGCGACCTCTCGCCGCTGACCTGCATGACGGGCTTGAAGGATCTCTACCTCGACAACAATCCGATAACCGACCTATCGGCAGTCGCAAAAATGACGGGGCTGCAGAGTCTCACCCTCAAAAACAACCGGATCACAGACCTCGCGCCGCTGACCTGCATGACGGGCTTGAAGGATCTCTACCTCGACAACAATCCGATAACCGACCTATCGGCAGTCGCA